>JBJTCD010000096.1:0-27558 GCA_046091665.1 Hyphomicrobiales bacterium | reverse complement strand
CACCACCGCATCGCCTTTCAATAAGAATGATTTTACCAGCGTTGGGCAGTTTTTTCGCCGAACGGTTGCCTGCCATTTGGCTCCGCGCTTACGGATTGTCGCCATCATTATCTCCCGATGTGTCACACGAGTGTCAGACGGGGAATTTGGCGATGATGAGTGATGGTAGTAGCCAGAAAAGCCCTTATCTTTCAAAGGCCTATATGGTGGGCGCGACAGGGATTGAACCTGTGACCTCTCCCGTGTGAAGGGAACGCACTACCGCTGTGCTACGCGCCCGGACACGACCTCGATAGGGACGAGCGTCGATCCGGTATGATCTCTAGCTTCCGCTCCCGCGTTAGGCAAGCCTGCCGCAAGTCCCCAATGCTCGTAATTTTCGGCGATTTTACGGGATGGCCGACCAAGGATCGCCCGCCAAACCGAGACGGACAATCCTCAATCGTGAAAGCTCAGCGATCTTTAGACCCATGATCGCTATAGTTCGGACGGCCTTGATGGTCCGGATCGCATGCGTAAATCGTGTTCCAGTAATAAACGTCGTAAGAACAGATTGGAGTGGCATAGGGGTCTGGTTCGCCCGGCGCCCTTAGCGAACGGGTAATCTCGGACTCCATCGGCATAATCGTAATATTCGGCCGCGCAATTGCCGTGGGATCGGTTTTGAGGCGATCGCTAAAGGGGTCTGCGTGACCGACGGCTACGAAGCCGAGTATAGCGGTAGCAATTAAAGTTGCGCGCGTGAGTTCATTTTTCGCAAACATCGTCCGCTCCTTTCAAATTTGTCTCGGTTAAAACCTCTCGCTGCCTTTTTTAAAAATGCTGCTTTGGTTCGAGCGCCCTTGGACTGCAGCCCATCCTGAATGCGCTTTCGATGGCGGAAACATAGGCCCCGGAGTGGCCGGCCGCTATCGGTAGTCCCACGCAGAGGGAAAAGAGCCATAACCTTGATCAAGGGGTGAGCGTTTGCCTTGATTCACCCGCGGAAAACCCTGTTTGGGTCGCTTGAGTTGCCGGAAAAACCATGGCATTGCCACTCAGCGCTCCGCCTCCCCCGGCTTCACTTCTGCGCACTCATTCTTTGATGCCCATGACCTTAAGGTCTGAAGGAAAGAGCAAGAAGTTGAGTGGCATCGTGAAGAGCACCAGTTAAGGACTGCCCTACCCATGAAGCGGCTTCTGATTGCCTTTTCCCTCATTTTTACCGTGAGCACGGCTAGCTTTGCCGCGAGCCCTCGGGATGTGAAGGCATTTGATCAGATCATTTCCGAAATGTCGGAAGCCTCGTCACCGATTAAACGACATCAGGCATGGTCTCCGAGCGACGAAAAGCCCGGCACCATTATTGTGCGTGCGTCAGAGCGACGCCTCTATCTCATTCTCGGTGATGGTTGGGCGATGAAATATGGCATCGGCGTCGCCCGCGATGGTTTCGAATGGTCGGGCGAATTCCAAGTGTCGATGAAGCGTCAATGGCCGAATTGGACGCCACCGCCCGAAATGCTGAAGCGCCAGCCAGATCTTCCAAAACATATGGAAGGCGGGCCGGATAACCCCTTGGGCGCACGCGCGCTTTATCTCGGGGATACGCTCTACCGGATTCATGGCTCCAACGAGCCCGAGACCATCGGGCAGGCCGTTTCTTCGGGCTGTATCCGTATGGCCAATGAGGATGTGATTGATCTTTACAACCGCGTCCGGGTCGGAACGAAGGTCATTATCGAGCCGTGAGCTTTGCCTAGCGGGCTTGGCCCGAAGCTGCCAAAACATCAAGATAAGCTTGCCAAATCACATCACGCTCGGCCGCGAGCTTCTTCAAATAGGCCCATGTGAAAAGCCCTGAATCATGCCCGTCATCAAAGCGAATGCGGACGGCATAATTTCCAACCGGATCAAGCCCCAATATTTTCACATGGCTCTTGCCCGAAATAAGCTTTTTCTCATGCGCCGCATGGCCCTGCACTTCTGCGCTTGGACTTTCGACCCGCAAATACTCAGCCTCCAAAGTCACCTGAGCGCCACTCGAAAACACAAGCGAAAGACGGGTTTTGTCGGGCGAAAGTCGGATTTCATCGGGCCAATCCGTATCGGTCATGCGCTGATCTTCTCCTGAAATTCAAGCGAATGACCGCCGATTCTCATCGGACTTGTCCCTCGCTACAAAAACCGTCTACAACCCCCAAAGAAAAACAACAAATGGAGGCTTAGTGTGGCGATGAACGCGCTCAACGCGGCAACGGACACCATGATCGACCCTTTCGGGCGCGCGGTGAGCTATTTGCGCGTTTCGGTCACCGACCGGTGCGATTTTCGCTGCGTCTATTGCATGTCAGAAGACATGGCCTTTTTGCCGAAAAAAGATCTACTCACTCTTGAAGAGCTTGATCGGCTCTGCAGTGTTTTTATCGATAAAGGTGTGAAAAAGCTTCGCATCACGGGCGGTGAACCTTTGGTGCGGCGTGATATCATGACGTTGTTCCGGTCGCTTTCGAAAAGATTTGGCAACGGTCTTGAAGAGCTCACGCTAACCACCAATGGTTCACAACTCGAGCGCTATGCGAGTGAGCTTGCAGATTGTGGTGTAAAGCGGATCAATGTTTCGCTTGATACACTCGATCCTTCAAAATTTAGAGCGATCACAAGATGGGGCGATCTTGACCGCGTACTTAACGGCATTAAAGCCGCGCAACGCGCAGGCCTCTCCCTCAAGATCAATGCGGTGGCGTTGAAGGGCGTAAATGATGGTGAAATTAACTCACTCGTCCGCTGGTCGCATGATGAAGGAATGGACATCACCTTCATTGAAGTGATGCCGATGGGCGATATTGAGCCTGATCGCTATGATCAATATTGGCCATTAACGGAAGTAAAGCAGCACCTCGCCGAAGCCTTCACACTCACCGACATTGATCACCAAACAGGCGGGCCTGCACGTTATATGCGCGTCCTCGAAACAGGCGGTCGGATCGGTTTCATCACGCCATTGACTCATAATTTTTGTGAAAGTTGTAATCGCGTAAGACTGACTTGCACCGGTATGCTCTATATGTGCTTGGGACAAGATGACTCGGCAGATCTTAGGACACCCCTGCGCGCTTCTCCTTCAAATGATCTCGTTTCACGCGCGATCGACAATGCGATTTTGCGCAAACCTAAAGGCCATGATTTCATTATTGATCGTGTTGGCGCGCGACCTGCTGTGCAGCGGCATATGAGTGTCACGGGTGGCTGAGTGATGACAAAGCCTTATGATGTCATCGTTGTCGGTATTGGCGGCATGGGGTCAGCCACGCTTTACGAATTGGCACGACGTGGTAAACGCGTTCTCGGTATTGAGCGTTATGATATCGGTCATGCGATGGGCTCATCGCATGGTGAAACGCGCATGATCCGGCTGGCTTATTTCGAAGGCCAATCCTATGTTCCGATGGTGTTACGTGCGCATCACCTTTGGCAAGAATTAGGAAAAAAATTCAATACATCCTTGCTTGAAATCACTGGCACGCTCGACATCATTGAGCCCGGACTTGATATTGTCGAACGTGGCGAAGCGGCGTGTAAAAAATTTGATTTGCCTTACGAATTGCTCGATGCCGATACGATTATGAAAAGGCACAGTGCATTCGTTTTACCCAAAGATTATCGCGGATTGTTCCAGCCTGATGGCGGCTTTGTGATGAGTGATCGCGCGATCATGACATTGACAGCCGCTGCTGTTGATCTCGGAGCAGAACTTCACCCGCGCGAAAAAGTTATCGACATAGAGCCCCTTCAAAATGGGGGTGCGCGTGTCAAAACCGATGTCGGAACCTATGAAGCGGGAAGCGTTGTGCTTTCACCAGGACCATGGATTACAAAATTCATTCCTCATCTTTCCGGGATTGCGCAACCCTATCGCCAAGTGTTTGGATGGTTTCGTCCGCTCAAGCCAGAACTCTTTTCGCGCGGACAATTTCCAAGTTTCACCTTGAAGATTCCGGAAGGCCATTATTACGGCTTTCCTCTTCATGGAAATCCGGGCTTGAAAGTTGGCGGGCCGCATCATGGTCGTGAAGCGTGTGATCCGGATACTTTGGTCAGAGAGAACCGTCCAAAGGATGAAATAGGCCTTCGCGACTGTCTCTCACGCTATATGCCCGAAGCGATGGGTCCGGCCCTTACAATTAAAACCTGCATCTACACGATGACGCCCGATGAGGATTTCATTATTGATCATCTTCCTGGGGCGCCTCAAATCGTTATTGCCTCGCCTTGTTCGGGACATGGGTTTAAATTCGCAAGCGTGATGGGAGAAATTCTCTCCGATCTCTCTCTTGGCCAAAAGCCCCCATATGATCTTTCGCCCTTCCAGCTCGATCGATTTTCTACAGTTTAAAAATAGAGCCGCATTAAGTGAATAGCGTAACACCTCATAAATATGCACGACATGCCCGACGTGGCATTCTTGCGATGATTTTTGGCGGTGCCTTTTTCGTCTTTAATGATGTGCTCGTTAAACTCGCTACGAGCACAATGCCCATCGGTCAGCTTCTTCTGATCCGCGGTCTCTTTGCCATCCCGCTTGTGATCGGTTTTATCACGGTCACAGGCAATCTGAAGAATATGAAGGCGGCGACCAAGCCGATCGTCATTCTCCGCGCGGCTTGCGAAGTGATGGTTACACTCACTTACATCACGGCGATTGCGCAATTGCCGATTGGTGACATCACCTCGATCATGCAAGCAACGCCTATCATCATGACAATTCTATGCGCCGTTCTTGGCATTGAACTTGTTGATTTTAAGAGATGGCTCGCGGTGATCATCGGTTTTGCCGGTGTACTTTTGATAACACAACCGGGTGGCGCGAGCTTCACGGTCTATTCATTGATCGCGCTCGCCTCCGCCACATTTGTTGCCATTCGCGATCTGATTACGCGACGCATCTCAAATGAAATACCACCACAGATTGTCATTCTCACAACCACAATCTTTGCAACATTCGGCGGGGTTATTCTCGGCGTCGGCGAAGACTGGCGCATGCCGACCGAAGTTGAATTTGCGTTTCTCGGAGGTGCCGCAGTGATGGTGTCACTTGGTAATGCCTTGATGGTGACTGCCTATCGGAACGCCGACATCGCCATTCTCTCACCGTTACGTTATCTCGTTGTCGTCTGGGCCGCCGCAACCGGCATTTTCATTTTTGGAGAAAGGCCCGGCCTTGCCGCCATTATCGGCACGATCCTCGTTGTGGGTAGCGGTCTCTTTATGGGTTATCGCGAACAAAAGCGAAGTCGGCTCGCCCGCGGGATTGATCCACATCTTGGATGAATGCGTATCGGCCACCATGCAAGGTGATCATAAATTTGTGGACCCGCTCCCCAAAACATGATCAAAATACAATAGAGATATGCTAAATCGCATATCCATACCCGTAAGATATAACGGGCCGCAGCGCTTTGGGGGAAGCTATGCAGGGATTATTGGCGTTAAGCCGACTGATCGATACATCCATGATCCGTATTGGCCGAACGATCGCGTGGTTCATTTTCGTCGCGGTCGTTGTCTCTACCGTAAATGCGCTGATCAGAAAAATTTTTAACACCTCATCCAATTCATGGCTTGAGTTGCAATGGCTGTTATTCGGTTTTGTCTTTCTGCTGTGCTCACCATGGACGCTGCTTTCAAACGAACATATCCGCATTGATATCATCAATTCAAAATTGCCGAGCCGCGTTCGCGGCTATATTGAACTTTTCGGACATCTTTTTTTCCTTCTGCCTTTTGCCGTGATCATGGTGTTAACAGGCGGCCCCTTCGCCTGGCGCTCGATCATCGGCAATGAACAATCAAGCAATGCGGGCGGCTTGCCACTATGGCCCGCAAAACTTTTGGTGCTGATCGGTTTCATCGCCCTTCTCATTCAAGCCCTCTCTGAAATCATCAAACGCATCGCGATCATGCGCGGTGATTTGGCTGAAACATTGAGCGGCGGCGGTCATCACGCCTCGGCCGAAGCCGAAGCGGAAAGACTTCTCGCGCAAACGGACGCACAAAAATCCTGAAATGAACTGACTTTCACCGGCCACCAACGGACAAACCACAAATGACCGCTTTCATCATTCATAACATGGCGCCCATCATGTTCGCGTCACTCGTGGTGCTATTGCTGCTGGGTTACCCTGTGGCTTTTTCCCTTGCAGCGAACGGGCTTGTGTTCGGTTTGATTGGTGTTGAGTTAGGGCTTTTTCATCCGAGCTTCCTGCAAGCGCTGCCAGAACGTGTGTTTGGTGTCATGAATAATGACACGCTGCTCGCCATTCCGTTTTTTACCTTTATGGGTTTGGTCTTAGAGCGATCCGGGATGGCGGAAGATTTGCTCGATACGATCGGGCAACTCTTTGGCCCCATCCGTGGTGGCCTCGCTTATGCCGTGATCTTCGTCGGCGCTCTTCTTGCTGCAACGACAGGAGTCGTGGCGGCTTCCGTGATTTCAATGGGCCTCATCTCGCTGCCCATCATGCTGCGTTATGGATATGATCGTCGCTTAGCCTCCGGTGTGATCGCCGCTTCTGGAACACTCGCTCAAATCATTCCTCCCTCTCTTGTCTTGATCGTGATGGCCGATCAATTGGGCCGTTCTGTAGGCGATATGTATACGGGCGCCTTCATTCCGGGCCTCATTCTCGCTTCACTTTATGCGGGTTATGTTTTCTTAGTGACCATGGTCAAACCAACTGCGGCGCCTGGCCTTCCTCTTGAAGCGCAAACACTCGCGGATGCCGACGGCAAAGCGCGGCGCACGTCGCTTCTCGTTGTCGCGATCATTGCTGGTCTTGCTGGCTATTTTGCTATCCGCGAAACAGGCACCTCCCCCGGGCCCGATTTCGTTGTTCTCACAATGTCGGTCGGCGTTGTGGTCGCTTTGGTGATTGCAGTGTTAAACCGTATCAGCGGATTAAATCTTCTCTCGCGCATGGCCGAGCAAACCATCTTCGTGATGGTTCCGCCGCTGGGTCTTATCTTCCTTGTGCTCGGGACAATTTTCATCGGTGTTGCGACACCAACCGAAGGGGGAGCGATGGGCGCAGCTGGCGCGATCATTCTCGCTTTGATGAAACGCCGCCTCTCTTTCGATTTGTTGCGGCAAGCGACGGAGTCGACCGCGAAACTCTCAGCCTTTGTGTTGTTTATTCTCATTGGTGCGCGCGTGTTCTCACTCACCTTCTACGGCGTGAATGGTCACAAATGGGTTGAAGAACTTCTCGTCAATCTTCCCGGCGGGCAAGTTGGTTTCCTGATCTTCGTGAATGCGTTGATCTTCGTGCTCGCCTTCTTCCTCGACTTCTTTGAATTGGCCTTTATCGCGGTGCCATTGATTGGCCCTGCTGCAGATCGACTTGGTATCGATTTAATTTGGTTTGGCGTTATTCTGGGCGTGAATATGCAAACGAGCTTCATGCATCCGCCCTTTGGCTTCGCGCTCTTTTTCTTGCGCTCCGTGGCCCCGAAATCAAAATATATTGATAAACTCACCAAACGCAGTATGGAACCTGTAACCACCGAACAAATCTATTGGGGCGCGGTGCCCTTCGTGATCATTCAATTGATCATGGTCGCCCTTGTCATCGCCTTCCCGCAAATGGTCATGCATTACAAGGATGGCGCCGTGGTCATCGATGAGAAGAAGGCAATGGAACAATTCCAGCTCGCGCCTGCTGCGGGCGATATGCCGGCCATTGATCTCTTGGCGCCGCCTAAAATTCAATAGCGGCTTAAAAGAACACAAGACGCGACTTATGATTTAACCCGCGTCTCAAGGCGAAAGCGGATGATGCGTAAAACTTGCGCAAGCGCGGTCAAGCGCTCCTCGGACTTTGTGCCGCCAACACGCGTCTCAAAAGAGTCAAGAATTTGAAATTTGGTAGCGCCCGACACGGCAAAGATAAACGGGAAGCCAAAACGCGCACGGTAAAGATCATTTAATTGATGGAAGCGCTTGAACTCATCTTCGGTCAACCGATCTAGCCCCGCGCCCTTTTGTTCACGTCGGGACTCTTCAGCGAGATCGCCCGCTTTTGCAGCACGCCCGGCAAGATCAGGATGCGCTAGAATCAAAGCGTCTTGTCTTGATGGAGGAGCCGTCAACACGCTTTGCTGAAACGCATCAACGAGTGAGTCATGAGAAAAAAAGGGACGCGCATCGACCGCGCCCTCAGCCACCCATGATGAATGCTCGGCAATATCACCAAATTGCGCAATAAATTCTTCCCGCATCAGCGCATTTACTTGTGCGAGCGTGAGAGGCTCAGTCATTGAGCGGCAATCCACGCGCCGAGCTTCGCGCGCTCTTCATCGGTAATGCCTGTTTCATTGCCGAGCGGCATCACGCGCCCATCAACCGCTTGCACTAGAATTTGCTGGGTATTTTTTCGGATATTTTCAATTGTATCGAGCATCACCGCTTTCGGTGGTTCCCCGCCCTTAAAGCTTTCGTGAGTGGGTTGCGCCTGATGACACATGGTGCAATGTTTTGCTGTAATCGCGAGCACTTCCGCATCGCTGACTTTTTGCGACACGGTTTTTGTAGACGGCGCCGTCCACCAAATCGCAACCGCCAAAGCCAGGAGTGCCAAAGGTAAAGTCCAAAAGACTTTTGTCGCCGCATCACCCGCATCAACACGATTAAAGAAATGTCGGATCATACCACCCGACAAAACAATCAACGCAATAACGAGCCATGAGGACGGGTGCGAATATAGAAACGGATAATGGTTTGAGACCATCATCAACAAGACCGGCAAAGTTAGATAATTATTATGGAGTGAACGTTGCTTACCAATCTTGCCATATTTCGGATCAGGCGTTTCACCCGCTAAAAGCGCGGCTGTGACTTTCTTCTGATTGGGAATGATCACGCGAAACACATTCGCCGCCATGATGGTGCCCACCATCGCGCCGACATGAATGAAGGCGCCGCGTCCTGAAAAAACATGCGCGAAGCCGTAAGCCGCACCGGTGATCAAAATGAAAACAGCGAGCGCTAAATAACCAGTGTGTTCTCCAAGCGTTGACCGGCACAAAAGATCATAAACGATCCATCCCGCAAGAAGCGACAAGACCGAGATCACAATCGCCTTCGTACCCGTCATCGCATAGATATTCGGATCAACAAGATAGACCGACGCGTTCCAATAATATTGAACGATCAGCAGGGCAAAGCCGGACAAGAAGGTGAGATAGGCCTCCCATTTGAACCAATGAAGATCCGCGGGCAAACTTGGCGGCGCCACCAAATATTTTTCGACATGATAGAAGCCACCGCCATGAACGAGCCATGAGGTGCCAAACACGCCCTTATTCATATTTTCGCGCGCGCGCAGAGAATAATCGAGCCAGACGAAATGAAAGCTCGCTCCAATCCAGGCGATCCCCACAATGATATGAAACCACCTGATGGCAAGATTGATCCAGTCAAGCGCAAACGCGGTCATGATTGATCCTCAATAACGAATTTTATCTGGCTTCATCGCCCATGCATCAAAAGCCGCCCGCGCATCTTCCCGCGGATGGTGTTCCATTGGAAGGCTGCGGGCAGCTGGATCCTTTGGCACTTCATCATAAATGAAAGCGTCATCAAAGCCGATGGCGGCGGCCTCGTCACGCGTATTCGCATAAACAATACGCGAAACCCGCGCCCAATAGGCGGATGCCAAACACATGGGGCAAGGTTCGCAACTCGTATAGAGTGTCGCGCCTTTCAACTCGAAGTGACCGACCACTGTACAGGCGCGACGGATCGCACTCACCTCGGCATGAGCGGTCGGATCATTCGAAGAGGTCACCATATTCCAGCCCTCGGCGATAATGACGCCGTCCCGCGCCACAAGCGCGCCGAAGGGGCCCCCTTCATTCGCTTCCATACGTTCACGCGACAAAGCGATGGCGCGCGCGAGAAATTTTTCATCATCAGTCATCAATCACCTGTCTGAAAAAAGCTCTATGACTCAATCAAATCATGGCCAATCGTTTTTCTTGTCTCTCTATGGATCCATGATCAAGATCAGTTTGCATGGCTTGCCGACGGATCAACAAATCAGCCGCGACAGACGCGGCAATGACAGCCGGGTCTTTGCCATAAAGAGAGGGTAACCCAATCGGACAAACCAAATGTGAAAGTGCGGTTGAGCTAACGCCACTCTGCCGCAAGCGGGAGTGAAAGCGCGCACGTTTCGTTGATGAGCCAATAAGGCCGATATATTCAAGATCATCGCGTCGCAACGCGGCATCCACAAGCGCAAGATCAAGCGCGTGCGAATGCGTCATGATCAGGCAAAATGAGCGTTGAGGAAGTGCTGCGATCATTTTCACCGGATCTTCGACATGCAACGCCGTCACATTACGCGGAATCGCTTCGGGAAAAATGCCCTCGCGCTCATCAATCCATGTGACCTGAAAGGGCAATATAGCAAGTGCAATCACAACCGCACGCCCAACATGACCCGCGCCAAAAAGAGCAAGCTGCGTCGGTCTATCTGAATGAAGAGCGGCGCGCCGTGTTGCAATCTCGTCGCTCATCTCGTTAGAAAAAACCGAGATTTCAATTTCAACGGACCCGCCACAGCATTGGCCCAAATCAGGACCCAATGGATAGAGTTTTTGAAAATCACCCGTTCGACCAGACGTCATAAATCGAACCGCGTCGTGAATCGCGGCATATTCAAGAGCGCCGCCACCAATGGTTCCGCTGATCGCGCCCTCTTTCGTCACCATCATCGCAGCACCCGCTTTCTGCGGCGTGGATCCGCGCGCGGATTTAATTGTTACAAGCGCAACGCAATCATCAATCCGAAGTTGATCACGAACACGGTCATAAAGTGCGTCGAGGGCCATTTGTTTTAGAACCCACCACCACCGCCAAGCGCTTGAACCGCTTTCAAGATGCGCTCAGGCGTTGCCGGGGCATCAAGCGGTACTTGTACACCTGGCTTCAAAGATGAGATCGCGTTAAGAATCGCTGAGAAAACAGAGATGCCCAACATCAAAGGCGGTTCACCAACCGCCTTCGAGCGAAAAACCGTATCTTCACGATTGGCGCCGTCAAATAGACTTGTATTGAAATGCGCTGGAATATCGGATGCGATCGGAATTTTATAAGTCGAAGGCGCATGGGTACGCAGACGACCTTTCTGGTCATAGACGAGCTCTTCACTTGTGAGCCAGCCCATACCTTGCACGAAGGCCCCTTCTATCTGGCCGATATCAAGAGCTGGATTGAGTGAACGTCCGACGTCATGAAGAATATCGACACGTTCGAGTTTCATTTCACCCGTGAGTGTATCAATCGCGACTTCACTGCACGCAGCTCCATAAGCAAAATAATAAAACGGACGACCACGTGCCTGAGCGCGATCCCATTCAACTTTCGGCGTTTTGTAATAACCCGCTTCCGATAGATGAATACGGGCTTGATGCGCGGTCTTTGCCGCTTCGGCGAAAGACAGACGGTGATCTCCGACCAAGACATGGTCATCAACAAAGTGGATCGCCTCAAGGGACACGCCACGAGATGAAGCAAGAAACTCTGCTATTCGCTTCTTGATTGCGCGAGCAGCAATCAATGCCGCCATGCCATTCAAATCAGAACCGGATGACGCGGCAGTTGGGGAAGAATTCGGAACCTTGCCGGTCGTCGTCGCCGTAATCCGAACGCGGTCGATGGAGACGCCGAATTCATCAGCAACAATTTGTGCGACTTTTTGAAAGAGGCCCTGCCCCATTTCCGTGCCGCCATGATTGAGATGAACCGAGCCATCCGAATAGACATGAACGAGCGCGCCCGCTTGATTAAGCTGCGTGAGGGTAAAGGAAATACCGAATTTCAAAGGTGTAAGAGCAAGACCGCGACGAATTAACGGCGAGTCTTGATTAAACGCATCAATGGCTTTGCGCCGCTCGCGGTAATTCGAGTCTGTTTCAAGCTGTTCAATCAGCGCTTGCCCAATATCGAAATCTTCAACAGGCATGCCATAGGGTGTCACAGCTCCCTCGGACCGGTAGAAATTTTCTTTTCTGATATCGAGCGGGTCGCGACCTGTGGCGCTTGCGATGGCATCAATGATGCGTTCAATCGCCAAGATCCCTTGAGGGCCCCCGAAACCGCGAAACGCCGTATTGGATACAGTATTGGTTTTCAGTCGTCGCGAAGCGATGTTCACGACAGGCATGAAATACGCGTTGTCCGAATGAAACATCGCGCGGTCAACAACGCCTTGACTGAGATCCGCTGAATAACCGCACCGCGCCAAAAGCGAAAGATCAACACCTTTGATGTGACCCGCTTCATTTGTGCCGATTTTCCAATCAACACGAAATTCGTGCCGCTTGCCCGTCATCATCATATCATCATCGCGATCAAGACGGATCTTACACGGCTTTCCAGTAATCCGCGCGGCCAGAGCGGCAATTGCCGCCCATTGCGAGGCTTGGCTTTCTTTACCGCCAAATCCGCCACCCATGCGACGCACTTCGCAGGTCACATAAGCATCGGGAACGCCTAAGATCCGCGCGACAACATGCTGGACTTCGGTTGGATGTTGCGTTGACGAATAGACATGCATCTCATGCCCTTCACCGGGCAATGCAAGAGCCACCTGCCCTTCAAGATAGAAATGCTCTTGTCCACCGATGTTAAACGAACCCTCAAGCTGAAGCGGCGATGAAGAAAGCGCCTCAGCCACATCACCGCGACCAAAAGCATAATCAGGTAAAACGGTTTCATTGCGCTCAAGCGCATCTTCAACAGTGACTGATGGCTTTTCTTCTTCGATAACCGTCTTCACCAACCGCACCGCGCGACGCGCCGCATCGCGAGACTGCGCAACAACAGCGAAGAGAGCTTGCCCGACAAATTCAACTTGATCGGAGGCAAACATCGGATCATCACCCATAGCGGGTGAGACATCATTCTTGCCCGGAATATCCGATGCCGTGAGAACCGCGACAACGCCGGGTGCCGCGCGCACGTCGCGTACATCAAGAGATACGAGCTTACCACGAGCAACCGGAGATCCACCCAAGGCAATATGCAAAATACCTTCGGGCTCGGCGAGGTCATCAATATAGAGCGCGCGACCACTCACATGTCGTTCAGCCGAGTCATGCGGAAGCGCTTGCCCCTGATAACGGGTCACCGGATCATTCAGCGGCATGGCGTGCCTCTCGATGCGCAAAGATCCGTGTGGTGGTTGAAGGCACGCCTGCAATTTCTGCCAAAGCCTTGATCACAAGATTGCGCGCGACACGCATGCGATATTCAGCAGAGGCGCGATGATCAGACAGGGGCTCGAAGTCGCGTTCGATGGCTTCTGCACCAGCGCGCCAGGTGGCAATGTCTTTGATCGATGCCCCGATGATCGCGCGCTCGGCATGTTGTGCCCGCTTCGGGATGCCCGCCATACCGCCAAAAGCAATGCGCGCATCAGTGACCACATCACCTTTCACAGTGATTTTGAAAGCGCCCATCACGGCTGAAATATCTTCATCGCGGCGCTTGGTCACTTTGAACACGCGAATATGATCATCCGGACCAGGCTTTTGTATCGTGATACGGCGGAGATATTCCTGCGGCTCGCGGTTCTGCTTGCGATAAGCGATAAAAAATTCTTCAAGCGGTAATTTACGGCTCGAGAATCCTTCGCGCAATTCAAGCGTGGCACCTAAAGCGATAAATAGAGGTGGCCAATCCCCAATGGGAGACCCGTTGGCAATATTGCCGACAACCGTGCCCGACATTCGCACTTGCGTCGATCCGAAGCGACGTCCCAATTCTGCTATATCAGGATCAATTGCTGCCAATCGTGGCATAGCCTGTTGATGCGTGATCGATGCACCAATCGTCAAACTGGTTTCTGTTTCTTCAATCGTAGCCAGAGAGCGAATGCGGCCAAGCCAAATGATTTTCTTAAGATCTTGAAGGCCTTTCGTGATCCATAGTCCGATATCAGTCGCGCCGGCAACCAAGGTTGCATCAGAATGACCTTTCAACAAAAACGCAAGTGACGCTTCACTTCCGGGCGCGGCGAAGAAGGCATCATCATTTCCGACAAACACATCTTCACCTGCCTTAAAATTGGCAAGCTCAGCGAGCGTGGCGCTTTCGCGAGCGTCAAAGTGATCAGGCGTTGGATTGACACAGCGATCAAGCATCGCTTCAACAATTGGTTTATAGCCCGTGCAGCGGCAAAGATTGCCCGCAAGCGCATCATTGACAACATCGCGATCTATTTTTTCGTGCTGCGCATGGGCGAGCGCGAAAAGGCTCATCACGATGCCGGGCGTGCAATAACCGCATTGCGAGCCATGTTTTTGAACCATTGCGTCTTGAATGGGATGAAGACCTTTCGATGTTTCAAGATCTTCAATGGTGATGACTTCGGCACCATCCGCTTGGCCCAATAAAAGAATACAAGCATTCACGGGTTCATAAACAAGGCGACCATACCGCTCGCGTGCAAGCACCACTGTACAGGCGCCACAATCACCTTCCGCGCAGCCTTCTTTCGTTCCAGTTGAACGTTCGGAAAGACGTATCCACTCAAGCAAAGTCATACGCGGATCAACATTGCCGATATCGATACGCTGACCACGTCTTAAAAAACTGATGGTTGAACGCGACATCGCTTAGCTCCCGCGATAGGTCGAAAAACCATAAGGAGAAACGAGCAAAGGCACATGATAATGACGCCGCTCGGAAATGCCGAAGCGGATCGGCACCACATCAAGAAAGGCGGGCTCGGGCAGTAAGATCCCGCGCGCACGAAAATAATCCCCCGCCGCAAAACTCAATTCATAAATGCCGAATTGAAAGTCATCGCCGTCAAGCAGAGGCGCATCCGCGCGGCCATCCGCATTGGTAAGAATGGATTTCAAAACGCGTCCGTCTGAGAGGCGGGTCAATGTGACGGCAAGGCCATGGGCCGGGCAGCCATGAGCGGTATCGAGAACATGAGTCGTCAATTTCATGGCCTAATCATGCCTCACTTTTTACCACGAAAGAAGGGAAATAATCCGCAAAACGATGCCGATCGGCCTAATTTCGGGGTGAATTGAAGCGATAATCGGTGATTTGCCGATAGATCTGCCCCGGCCGCAGCACCGGATCACCAAAATGGGCCCGATTGGGACTATCCGGCGGACGCTGCGGCTCAAGGCAAAAACCGGCGCGGGCCGTGAGCCGCTTCATACCGATCCCGGGCACGGGAACATTGAGATTTTTGGCATCATAGAACTGGATGCAGGGTTCCGTCGTCCACACTTCAAGGCTTAGACCATTGCGACTTGATTTGACGGTGGCCGCGCGGTTCAACGCCCCAGAAGTCTGCCTCAACATGAAATTTTGATCATAGTGAAACACACCGCCTTCAGCACTTTGATACCAGATGGGACGGAGCGTTCTGAAATCATAAGGTGTATCGGTGACCTGTCTTATTTCACCCGTTGGTATGAGCTCCGGATCAAGCGTCGTAATGAAATCTGATTCAATCTGCAGTTGATGATCGAGAATATCATCGGATCCATCGAGATTGAAATAAGAATGAAGCGCGAGATTGATGATCGTCGGACGATCGGTCATCGCCATAATCTCGGTCCGCAATGTGAGATCATCAACGAACCGATAGGTGAGTGTGGTCGTTAATTGCCCCGGATATCCGCCATCACCATCACGCGAAACAAGAACGAGAGTTACTGAAGAGTCATCATAAGCCGCTACCTGCCATGGACGTTGTCCAAATCCAGCCAAACCGCCATGAAGATTATGTTTGCCAAGAAAATTCTTTTCTAATTGATAGGACTCGCCATCAATTGAGAATTTTCCGTCGCGAATGCGATTGGCATAACGCCCCGCCAATGCGCCAAGATGTGGTGAATATTTGACATAATCGTCAAGCTTATCGAGACCCAATACGACACGTTGTTTTTCGCCGCGCAAAGGAACAACGAAATCACGAATGACCGCGCCCCAATTCAAAATCGCCGCTTCCGCGCCCGCTTTCGAACGGATGCCAATTTCATAAATAGGTTCTTCACCGATCTGACCGAAAAGACGCCGTGCCATTTTGCTTTTTTGACCTCTGAAATTATATGGTTTTACCAGCTGCCAATATTGGGCATTGACGTCCATGGCTCTGCGAGTGGCAAGGCATCGCCGCGTTGAAGAAGTTCAACCGAAATACCATCGGGCGATTTGATGAAGGCCATCCGCCCATCGCGTGGCGGACGATTGATTACCACGCCTTTATCCATCAGCATTTTGCAGTAATCATAGATGTTATCGACACGATAAGCGAGGTGACCGAAATTACGGCCGCCGCCATATTCATGCTCGTCCCAATTATAAGTGAGCTCTATTGTTGGCGAAGTTGTCGCCGTGAAACGTTCTTTGTCACCCGGCGCAATCAGAAAGACCAAGGTAAACCGACCTTTTTCATTTTCACTCCGCCTCACTTCGATAAGGCCCATTTTATTGCAGTAGAAATCGAGCGCTTGCTCGAGATTTCCCACCCGCACCATCGTGTGCAAATATTCCATCATTTAAGTCTCTCCCGCCGAGATTCGAAATTGCTGATGATCGGCGCGAGAGTGGCGAAAAGCCGGAAGACGCGCAACCCCCGAAACGGCCAATTTGAGCGTCAAATCCTCGGGAATTGACCTCTTACGGTAAAGAGACTAGTCCGACTCCCGTCGGCTCGTTGAAAACCGCCCGCTTCCGGAACCTCCTATGTCAAACGCAAAAGAAAAAGCGGCGCTAACCTCTATTCTCGCAAGCGTCGTCATCACAATCGGCAAGGGTGGCGCTGGACTCGCAACCGGCTCACTCGCCCTGATTTCGGACGCGGCGCATAGCCTCCTTGATGTTGCCGCGACAACCATGACCTGGCTCGCGATCCGCGCAGCGGCAAAACCCGCCGATGAAGAACATCATTACGGTCACGGAAAAATCGAATCGATCGCCGCGCTCGCAGAAACAGCCTTTTTGTTTCTCCTCTCAGGCGCCGTGGCCGTTGAAGGCGTGAGACGTCTTTGGCAAGACACCACGACAATTGAAATTCATTGGGCCGCCATTGCGGTACTTTTGATTTCGATCGCCATTGATGCGTGGCGATGGATCACATTGACGCGCGTGGCCAAGGAAACGGGAAGCGAAGCACTCGCCGC
Source organism: Hyphomicrobiales bacterium (assembly GCA_046091665.1). Taxonomy (GTDB): domain Bacteria; phylum Pseudomonadota; class Alphaproteobacteria; order Rhizobiales; family Beijerinckiaceae; genus CAIUPE01. The sequence goes on along the minus strand of JBJTCD010000096.1, from coordinate 10,362 downwards.
GGATGCGCTTCACTTCTCATCGGATCTCATCAATTCCGTCATGGTGCTTTTGGCTTTCGGCGCGGCCGCACTCGGTTATCCCGAAGCCGATGCGCTTGTGGCGCTTGGCGTTTCGCTCTTTATTGCGATAGCGGGCTATCGACTAGCACGCCGCACGCTTGATACCTTACTCGACGCCGCACCTGCCGGCATGACCTTCACCATTCGTGAATTGCTCAACGACATTCCCGGCGTCGTGGATATTGATGATTTGCGCATCCGCCGCGCAGGCACTGACCTGTTTGTTGAAGTGGCAATCGCTGTCGCCAGAACGATGCCGCTTGATCGACTCACCCATGTCAAAGATCTCATTTCAAGCGAAATCAACAAAGTGTTCAATGATGCGCGCGTGACTGTTTCAGCAACGCCGCGCGCACTTGACGAAGAAACTATTCTTGAGCGCGTTCTTCTCATTGCTGCAAAACGTCGTGTTCCCGTTCATCATGTTACCGTTCAAAATCTTGCTGATCGCTTGTCTGTCAGTCTCGATCTCGAAGTTGATGGCCATTTGACTCTCGGTGAAGCGCATTCAATTGCGAGTCAACTCGAATTCGCCATTCAAGAGGAACTCGGGTCAACGACTGAAGTTGAGACTCATATTGAACCGCTTGTGGTATCGAGTCTTACCGGGAAAGATTCAGATGAAGCCACCCGTAAAGACATTGCCGATGCCTTAACCCGCCATGCTGCTGCGATTGTCGACATCACCGACATCCATAGTGTGCGCGTTCGTGAGACGGGCCATGGGCTGATTGTGAATTATCATTGTCGGGTATCGCCTGAGCGGGATGTGACAAGTGTGCACGAAATGGTGGATCGCTTGGAACATGATTTAAAGAATGAGATCAAAAACATTCTTCGAATCGTGAGCCATACGGAACCTGTCCGGCCTGCAGATTCATAAGAGCTGCTCGTCTTCAGGCTCATCTCGACGACCTTAAATTTCCTGATATAGTTGCCGAAATCTTCTAAATTGAGTGAAAATCCATGCGCGCCGACCAAACGCCAACCATTCGCCTGAAAGACTATACAGCCCCTGATTGGCGCATTGAAAGCGTGCATCTTGATATAACGCTTGATGATAACCGCACGCGTGTGGTCGCGCGGAGTGTTTTTACTCCTGCATCAAATGTCGTAAAGCCCCTTGTTCTTGATGGCGATGAATTGGTATTGGAATCAATTGCTCTGGATGAAACACTTCTGTCACAAAATGACTTCAAAATTGACGCTTCAACATTAACCATCCCCTCACCACCAGCTCGTCGTTTTACGCTCACCGTCACAACGCGTTTGGATCCGGCAGCGAATACAAAACTGATGGGGCTTTATCGCTCCTCCGGAAATTATTGCACGCAATGTGAAGCTGAAGGCTTTCGTCGGATCACCTATTTCCTTGATCGCCCGGACATTATGTCTGTTTACACAACACGCATCACAGCCAAAAAATCGGAAGCACCAATTTTACTTGGCAATGGCAATAAAATTGAAGAAGGCGATCTGAAAGAGGGGTGGCATTACGCCGTCTGGCATGATCCACATCCGAAACCGTCATATCTCTTCGCGCTCGTCGGCGGGCAATTGGGCAAAGTCGGCGGTCAATTTGTCACGCAATCCGGCCGCAAAGTCGATTTGGGCATATATGTCGAAGTCGGAAAAGAAAATCGTGCCGCCTATGCGCTTGATGCACTCATTCGTTCGATGAAATGGGATGAAGCGGTTTTTGGCTGCGAATATGATTTGGATGTTTTCAACATCGTTGCCGTATCCGATTTCAATATGGGCGCAATGGAGAACAAGGGCTTAAATATCTTTAATGATAAATATGTTCTCGCGAGCCCGGAAAGCGCTACAGATACTGATTATTTGAACATCGAAGCCATTATCGCGCATGAATATTTTCACAACTGGACCGGCAATCGGATCACTTGTCGGGATTGGTTTCAACTTTGTTTGAAAGAAGGATTGACGGTTTTCCGTGATCAGGAATTTACATCTGATCAAAGGTCGCGCGCGGTTAAACGCATTGCTGATGTGAGAAATCTCAGAGCCCAGCAATTTGTCGAGGATGGTGGGCCTCTCGCTCATCCCGTGCGTCCCCATGAATATCGCGAGATCAATAATTTCTACACCCCGACCGTCTATGAGAAGGGTGCAGAGCTCATAAGAATGTTGAAATGTCTGATTGGTCCGAACCATTTCAAAAAGGGTATGGATCTTTATCTTTCACGTTGCGATGGGATGGCGGCAACGGTTGAAGATTTTATTGCTTGTTTTGAAGAGGTAAACGGACAATCACTGGCTCATTTTTCAAAATGGTATCAACAAGCCGGCACGCCTCATGTCACGATTCATGAAATATTCGAAGAGCAGACGGGTCGATGGACTATAAAATTTTCGCAATCCACTGCGCCGACCCCGGGGCAACCGACAAAAGACCCTGTTGTGATTCCCATTGCACTCGGTTTCCTCGATAAAGAGGGACAAGACCTTAAACTTTCTCCGCGCGATGGCGGGCTCTCTCATGATGTCTATGTTTTAAAGGATCGCGAGGGGCAACTCGTCTTTGACGGACTAAAGACAAAGCCGATCTTGTCGGCTTTTCGCGCGTTCTCAGCACCCGTGATTGTGCATCAAAATACAAGTGAAAGTGAAAATCTTATTCGCTTAGCCCATGACAGCGATTCATTTAACCGTTGGCAAGCCGCGCAAAATATCGCATCCACCATCTTAAAGACTGACGTTGAAGATCTACGAAGCGGAAAGAGTTTTAAACCTCATCTGTCTTTTGCTGAAGCCTTGCAAGCCGTGCTTCGTGGACAGGATCACGCGTTTATCGCGCAAATTTTGGCGATCCCTTCTGAATCAGACATCGCACGCGAGATTGGAAAAGACATCGATCCTGACGCGATTCGCGATGCACGCTTGGCGCTCCGCAAATCGCTTGGAGAAGCTCTTTCGAACAGCTTGCAATCCTTGATCGCATCACTTTCGACAAAAGACAGCTATACGCCTGATGCCAAAAGCGCCGGGCGGCGTGCCTTGCGATTGATCGCGCTTGATCTTCTCTCCCGTGGCCGTCCAGATATTGGCTTGCCCATCTCGGAACGGCTTTATCATGATGCCGACAATATGACCGATCGCTTTGGCGCTTTGTCCATTCTTGCGCAGCATCGTGGCCCAACGCGCGAAAGGGCTCTTGATGATTTCGCCCAACGCTTTGAGATGGATCCACTCATTCTTGATAAGTGGTTTTCTTTGCAAGCCTCGATCCCTGAACACGAAACATTGGACCGCGTTAAGAACTTGATGAGTCACCCGGGCTTCTCAAAATCAAATCCAAATCGCTTGCGAGCGCTTGTCGACTCCTTTGCAATGGCCAATCCTTCACAATTTCATCGCGCTGATGGCGCCGGTCACGAATTTGTCGCCGACATTGTCATCGAGACGGATCGATCCAATCCGCAGGTGGCCGCACGACTCCTGGGCGCCTTCAAATCCTGGCGTTCGCTCGAATCAAAAAGACGCGCTTACGCAAAAAAAGCGCTTGAACATATCGCGGCGCAGGAAAATCTCTCCAGTGATGTTGCCGACATCGTCACGCGCTCTCTTGCCGACGAGTCATAAAAAGATTCAGTTTCAACGACTTGGCACGACCGGACGTTGCAGCTTGAAAAAAATTCTATCAATACTTTGTTAAGGTCTGGACAAATCACCGCGTCACGATTCAGATGCAGGTGATTCGGGCGGCTGGGGGCAGCAAGCGCCGAAGATTACGGGTCGGAAGCCGAAGGGTTTAACGATGGCGCACAATAATGTGGCCAGCGCACGGTTTCGTGCGGGCACAATTCAGGGTCTTGCTCGGTCGCTTGTTAGCCCGACTTATGATCGCGCGATGATGCTTGAGCCGCTGCTCAGACGTCTCATTCCGGTTTTAATTGTCATTTGTCTTTCGGCTTTAGGATTTGGACTTTATCATCACGTCATCACATCGCGCACCGAAGCGTTGGATAAGATTGCTGAAGAACTTGATCTTTCGGCAGCATTGCTTCGCGCGGAAATTTCAAGCCAACATCAAGAAAAAGGCGATACGACCTCTCCGAATTGGCAAGCCCTGCTGATGCAGGGAGCCGCAGCTCAACATCGCACACTATCTTATTATATTGCGTTGAGTGACGAGTCCGGACTGATCCGCGGCACACTCCCCTCAGATCTTCCGCCCTCTTTCATTCCCCTCGCCCCTGTTGCAAATAACGACGCTCATGGTCGCGCAATTTCACGCATAATTTTGGCAGATCAACGCGAAGCGCTTGTTGCAACGGCCCGTCTCAATGCGCCTTATGGTGAAGTGATTTTCATCGCGCCTCTCGATATTGCTCTTGCAGACTGGTCTCGCAATTTAATGCAACAGGCCGCAATTTTGGGTGGCGCCATCGCACTTATTCTCATGCTTTCGCTCGCTTGGTATGGGCAAGCTTGGCGGGCACGTCAGTCGGATGCGATTCTTGCCAATGTGAAAGATCGCCTTGATCTCGCCTTAAACCGTGGCCGTTGTGGCCTATGGGATTGGGACATCGCAAGAGGCACGATTTTCTGGTCCGATTCTATGTATGATATTTTGGGTTATAAACGTCATGCTGAATTCATGTCCTTCGGTGAAGTGAATGCGCTTGTTCACCCCGATGACAGCGATCTTTTTGAGCTCGCCGATCGGCTTGCAGCGGATCGGGTCGATACGGTTGATCAAGCTTTCAGAATTCGCGCTGCCAATGGTGAGTGGGTGTGGATCCGCACGCGCGCAGAACTCGTTCATGACGGGAAAGGCCGTGATCAGCATTTGATCGGAATTGCAGTGGATATCAGCGAGCAACGCCGCGTTGCCGCTGAATCCGCGACGGCCGATCTGCGCTTGCATGATGCTATTGAAAGTCTCGGCGAGGCTTTTGTCCTCTGGGATGCGGATAAAAATCTCGTGCTGTGCAATTCGAAATTCCGCGATATCCACGGGCTCCCGCTTCATCTCGTTCAACGCGGAACGCCTTATGAACGCCTTCAACCCTGGCTTCATCACGCCTATCCAGCGACCGAGACGGCAATCGATGAAACAGGGATGGCTGCGGCGCAATCCTATGAAGTGATGATTGCTGATGGGCGGTGGCTGCAAGTCAATGAACGCCGCACAAAAGATGGTGGGTTCGTCTCTGTGGGCACTGACATCTCGGCGCTCAAAACGGAAGAGCAGCGTTTTCTGGAATCGGAGCGCAAACTCACAGCCACAATTTCTGATTTGCGCCGCTCGCGTCTCGCGCTTGAAACACAAGCCGAACAATTAACACAATTGGCCGAGCGTTATCTCGAACAGAAAGCAGAAGCTGAAACGGCCAACCGCGCGAAAAGTGAATTTTTGGCCAAAATGAGCCATGAATTGCGCACACCGCTGAATGCCATTCTCGGCTTCTCCGAAATCATGGAGACTGAGCTTTATGGCACACTTGGCCATCCGAAATATAAAGATTACTGCCACGACATTACACGCAGCGGTCAATCGCTTTTGACCATCATCGCCGATATTCTCGATATGGCTGAACTCGAAGCTGGAAAAATTCGTATCGATAAAAAATTGATGGTTCTCAGCGATGCCGCGAGAGAAAGTGTTGAAGCGATGCGCGCCCTCGCAGAAGAAAAAGGGTTGAAGCTTCACGCGAATTTTTCGGATCATAGCCCGCTTCTCGCTGATCGGCGTGCGATCTCGCGCATTCTCTCGCATCTGCTTTCAAACGCAATCAAATTTACCCCTGAAGGTGGTCGTATTTCGGTGTCAACGCGTGAAGTGTCCGGCGCCATAAATCTTTATGTTGAAGATACGGGGATTGGGATTCCGAAGGACGCGCTTTCGAAATTGGGGCGGCCCTTTGAATGGGTTGATCTTGACGCGCGCCAACCGACAGAAGGAGCCGGATTGGGCCTTGCTATCGCTCGCTCATTCGCGGAATTGCATGGTGGTACTTTGACAATACGTTCAACGGAAGGTTCAGGAACAACGGTGCTTGTTCGCTTTCCTATTCGCGCAGGGCCCCCGCTCGAAGAAGCCGCGTGAAGAAAACCTACGACTCGCTCGTGTTCACGACGAAGCGAGTCTTTGTTTGACAACTTCGCCAACCTTCAGACGCAGCTCAGCGAAATGCAATTCGAGCATCTTGAAGTCGGGCAAGCCTGTGAGTGTGGCCAATCTTTTTAACAAAGCCCGATCCGCTTTGCTCGGGTTGAAATCACCGCTGACCATGGCACGAAGCCATTGCATCATATCTCGCATCAGCGAATAAGCTTCGATCAAAGGCGTAATGTCTTTTGCATTCATCAAGCTAAGGCGTTTGGCATTTAAGAGAATCGATGTGGCCTCGGAAGCGATTAAGTCCGGATGGGTGGCGCCTTCTTCAAGCACAAGCGCTTGAGCGACAAACTCAATATCCATCAAGCCCCCGGCAACATGTTTGAAATCCCAAGGGTCACTATTGCCTTTTTCACGCGCGAGAAGTTCACGCATTTCGCGTGTGCCTTTACGAATGGAATGAATATCGCGTGGCTTCGTGAGAATTTTTCGCAAAACCTCGCTCACTTCATTCATAAAGGAGAAATCACCGGCGACTGGACGCGCACGGACGAGTGCCAAATGCTCCCAGAGATCCGCTTCATGGCCGAAATGATAATCAAGAAATCCACGATATTGCGTGGCCGCGGGCCCTTTATTTCCTGAAGGACGAAGCCGCATATCGACAGCATAAAGCGTGCCCCGTCGCGTCGGCACCGTTAATGCGCTAATCAGTCTTTGTGTCAAACGACCAAAATAAACAGTCGGATCCAAGGGGCGCGAGCCGTCACTCTCAACACAATCAGGATCAAAATCATAAAGAACAACGAGATCGAGATCCGATGTCGCTGTCATTTCACGCGACCCCAAGCGACCCATGCCAAGAACAGCCAGGCGGCCGCCTTTTACAAATCCATGATCGCGACTGAAGCGACGATAAACATCATCAAGCGTAATGCGAATGAGACCTTCAGCAATTGCCGCAAAAGCACTTCCCGCCTGTTCGGGTGATAATACGCCTGACAACATGCGTACGCTCACCAAAAACATTTCATGCTGACCCGTTTCTCTGAGACGATCGAGAAAATCTTCCGCGAGATCACTTTCGCCAATCGAGGCTTTCATTCGATCGATCAAAAGAGGCAATTCAGGAAAAGGCTCGATAAAGGCCGGATCAATAATCGCATCAAGAAGATGCGGTCTCACCGCAACAATATCAGCAAGGCGTGGCGCAGAACCGAGAATGTCGGAGAACAACGCAAGGATGGGACGATGTTCCCGCAAGATCGAAAAGAGTTCAACGGCAGCCGACATTCCGCCCAACACGCGATCAAATCCCGCAAGAGCAGCGTCAGGATCCGCCGTTTTACCAAAAGCTGAAAGAAGCGCCGGGATGAGTTCGGTTAACACTTCACGCGCACGCGCGCTGGTGACAGCCGAGCGCCGCCCAAAATGCCAGCCGCGAACTGTTTCAGTGACTGTCTCAGGTTCAGTAAAACCCATACGCCGTAAGGTTTCGATGGTTTCAGGATCGTCCGTTGTGCCGGTAAACACAAGACTTCCTTCACGCGCCGCCAGATCCGCGCCCTCTTCAAATAATTGCGCATAATGGCTTTCAACCTTCTTCGCTTGCGTAATTAATGATTTTGAAAACGCCGCCTCACTTGAATATCCGCTAAAGAGAGAAAATTTCTTGAGCGCTTCTGAGTCACTTGGCAACCTTTGCGTTTGCTCATCATTGATCATCTGTAAACGATGTTCAATACGACGAAGAAATTGATAGGCTTCGTTAAGGTCATCACGCGCCTTCTCAGAGATCCACTTCTCTTGCGCGAGAACCGCCAACATATCGAGCGTGCGCCGCCCACGAAGCGCGGTACGCCGCCCGCCAAAAACCAGTTGTTGTGTCTGGACAAAAAATTCAATTTCACGAATACCGCCGCGACCCAATTTGATGTCGTGGCCAGCGACTGCAATAGTCTCATGTCCACGCACCGCATGAATTTGTCGCTTCATCGCGTGAATATCGGCAATGGCTGCAAAGTCGAAATATTTGCGCCAAATAAATGGAGAGAGATCTGATAGAAATGCGGTACCAATCGCAATGTCGCCAGCCACGGGCCGCGCTTTGATAAGGGCAGCGCGCTCCCAATTTTGTCCAACGCTCTCATAATAGGCAAAGGCCGAATTGACCGAAATCGCAACCGGTGTTGAACCGGGATCAGGTCTTAGGCGAAGATCGACACGAAAGACATAACTATCTGCTGTCGACTCATCAATCAACCGCACAATGCCTTTAACGAGTTTGACAAAAAATGGGCTGGGCTCAACCCCCTCAACTAAATTGGCCGCTGCAGGATCGTAAAGAACGATAATATCGATATCAGAGGAATAATTGAGTTCTCGAGCGCCATGTTTTCCGAGCGCCAAGATGACAACGCCTTTAGGTTGATGGCGATCAAAGGACGTAATTTTTCCGGAAAGCGCCTCTTCCGCGAGGAGAAAAGAGAGCGCCGCTTTAAGGCTTGCATCCGCAAAATCAGAGAGTGCTTCGGTGACACGGATTACATCCCACGCTCCGCCAAGATCACATAAAGCAATCAAGAGAGCTGCTTCTTGTTTGATCTGACGTAATGCGCGTTTAATTGCTGCTTCATCACTTGCATGCGTGAGAGTGGCTTGATCGCATGATGAGATGAGATCTGAAAAGAAGAGATCGGGATCGCTCTCGACGATCCGAAAAAGACGTTTAGGATTGCGTTGGATTAGGCGCCAAAGATAGGGTGAGTGTCCGGCAAGCGCGATGAGCAGTTCATGGAATTTTGAATATTGATTGATTAACACTGCGAGCCGCTCATACTCCGGCTCTTCCTTGGAAGATATCAAATGCTCAATATGATATTGCGCGGCTTTACGATCAACCGGTTTTGGCGCTGTCTTGATTTGTTCAACTAACGACAAACCCATCATCGCTCCTGCTTTGGCAATGAAAACACAACGCGTAGACCCGGGGCATTGTCTTCCAGAGTGAGCGTTCCATTATGAAGACGCGCAATCGCAACAGCCAGGGAAAGACCAAGCCCTGAGCCCGGTCGCGTTCGTGATGTTTCAAGACGGACAAATCGATCAAGAACACGGCCACGATCTTTTTCAGCAATGCCAGAACCACGATCAGCAACCGACAACTCGATGCCACTCGACTTTTCTTGAACACTCACGACAATCTCTTTCTTAATCTCGAAAGAATGATCCATACTGACAGAGTATTTTATCGCATTGTCGATGAGATTGGCGAGGGCCTGACTCAATAATTCACGTGACCCTTTGATGTCACAGTATTTTTCTGCGTTCACACGTAACTGAAGCCCCGCCTCTTCTGCAAGCGGTTCATAAAGTTCAGCGACATCATGAGCAATCACGGTAAGATCAAGCGGTTCGCCTTTATCAAGAGCACCACCGGCTTCAGCCCGCGCAATCATCAAAAGCGCATTAAAGAGCTTGATAAGGCCATCCGCTTCGTCGATCACGCGATCAAGCGCAACGCGCAAGTCGTCCACAGAATGTGAGGACCTTAACGCTTCTTCTGCACTATTGCGTAATCTGGTGAGAGGCGTCTTCAAATCATGGGCAATATTATCGGATACTTCCTTTAGCCCTTTCATAAGTTCTTGAATGCGGTCGAGCATCATATTGAGATTCTGTGCGAGACGATCAAGTTCATCACCCGTGCCCGCAACGGAGAGGCGGCCTGAAAAATCACCGGCCATAATGAGGCGTGTTGTTTCGGTCATTTGATCGATGCGGATCATGACACGCCGCGCAACAAACACACCACCGGCGACAGCAAGCGCTAAGACAAAAAGAATTGACCACCCCCCTGTGCGCCAAATGACAGATCGAAACCGATCCGTTTCAGCCAAATCGCGACCAACCATTAAGCGGAAGCCGCCCGGCAGAATAATCGTTTCGACCAGAGCCCGGTGAGGCCTTGGCTCACCATCTTCAATGACGCGATATAACAATTCATAAGTTCCGGCTTGCAGAAGACCGTCACTTTCGACACTCATGATATTGCCTGCAAGTTTCTCGCCTGCTGCTGAAGTCACAAGATAAAGCGATGAACCGGGCTGCTGCGAGCGTCGCTCAATCAAACGCACGAGGCGCACAACGCCGCCCGTATTATACTGCGCGAGCAAACCCTTGATTTCTTCTCCCACCGTGATGCTGACTTGTTCATC
>JBJTCD010000095.1:0-4166 GCA_046091665.1 Hyphomicrobiales bacterium | reverse complement strand
CCCGATCCATCTGTTAGACAACCGCCTCGCCCGGCTCCGAGCCGGTCTAGTCTACGCGGCCATGGCGGAATTGGTAGACGCGCTAGCTTGAGGTGCTAGTGGGGAGACCCGTGGAGGTTCGAGTCCTCTTGGCCGCACCATGACGATGATAGCGCATGTAAGCTAAGCGGGCGCGCGCTGATCATCTGTGTTTAGCTGGAGGGGGCGATGGGTCCCCCTCATGCCGCAAGCCGGGCACCTTCCCCTTGATCATGATCCGCTCGGTCGTTCGCGCGTAAACCCTGTTCAACACTGACAATTCCCATAGAGAGTGGCGATGAACGGGCCCTTTTCGTCATTGACGACGTTTCCGCCCACGCGTCATTCGGCCTTGGAGCGTCTCGCTCTGTTCGTTCCTCATGCGGGCGCCGACTATGCCGCTCTTCGAAACAGTGATTTTGGGCCGGATCGGCCGTCTTCCGTTTCGCGGCTATCGCCCTATCTCCGCTATCGTCTGATCACGGAGGCTGTCGTCGTTGATGCTGTGCTTGATCATCATTCCTTTCAAGCCGCTGAAAAATTTATCCAAGAAGTCTTATGGCGGACATATTGGAAAGGCTGGCTCGAGTTGCGGCCCGAGGTCTGGCTCCGCTATGAAAAGAATGTCGCACGTCTCACGCCGCTTTACGCGCATGATAAAACACTTCAAGCCGCAGTGTCAGGGACCACAGGCATTGATGGCTTTGATGATTGGGTTCGCGAACTTTTAGAAACGGGATATCTCCATAATCACGCGCGGATGTGGTTTGCGTCGATATGGATTTTTACCCTGAAATTGCCATGGGTTTTAGGCGCGGATTTTTTTCTGCGCCATCTTCTTGATGCCGATCCCGCAAGCAACACGCTGTCATGGCGGTGGGTCGGCGGATTGCAAACTCAAGGAAAAACCTACCTCGCCACCAAAGAAAATATTGCACGCTTTACTGGCGGACGCTTTGCGCCGGAGGGCCTCGCACTCCATGCCGAGCCCCTTGTTGATCTGCCTATCCCTGACACTATGCCCTTGTCGACCTTTAAGCCGCATGATCCGAAATTAAGATCTGCGCTTTTACTTCATCCTGAAGATCTTCATCCTGAATCGCTTTTTGATCACTCATTCCATTTTGAGCAGATTTATCTTTTGAATGATCCCTCGTTCTTCTGGGGTCAGCGGCCTTTTGATTTTGTCTCCTCAGCGATGGACGAGTTGATATCGGGTCTCGAAGAGAAATATCGCGCGCCAGTCAAATTGATCAATGTCCAAGATGTTGCAGGCGTGATCGATGACTTGAAGCAAGATAATATTGAACAGATTATCACGCCTTATGCGTCTCAGGGACTTGTTGCATCGTGGATTGAGAAACAGAAACATCAATTTGAAAGCGCTGGTCTATCGTTTGTGATCAGAAGACGTGAGTGGGATGATGCATTCTGGCCTCATGCCACGAAAGGGTTTTTTCCTTTCAAAGAAAAAATTCCAAAACTGCTTCATCGGTTTCGTTCATCATGAAGATGCCGTTGTCGATAGTCTGGTTCAAAAAAGATTTGCGTATTCACGATCACCGCCCCTTGGCGCGCGCGGCGGAACAAGGATCTTGTTTGCCGCTTTACATTGTTGAGCCTGAATTATGGTCGCAAGAGGATCATTCAGCACGTCAATGGAACTTTGCTCGTGAATGTTTGATGTCATTAAATGATGACATCTCAGAATGCGGCCAACCGCTTTGTATCCTTAAAGGCGATGCGCTCTCCATTTTCCAATCGTTGCACGAGCGCTATGGCATCGCATCTCTTTGGAGCCATCAGGAGACCGGCAATCAGTGGACCTATGAACGTGATCGCCGCATCAAGCGATGGACAAAGTCGCATGAGATTTCCTGGCATGAGGAGCAGGCGGGCGGCGTGATCCGTCGTCTCACCTCACGTGATCACTGGGCACGGAGTTGGGACCGAGTGATGGCCGAGCCCATAACGCCGTCGTCGCATTGCCTTGAAACACTCGACGGATCTTGGTCTTTCGATTTACCGAGTGCCGAGGATTTGTTTCCTTCACCCGATCCTTGCGAAAATCGTCAGAAGGGTGGGCGTGCGGAAGCTTTGGAATTGCTGAATACATTTCTTTATGATCGCGGACAGAATTACCGTTTTCACATGTCGAGTCCACTAACGGCGCGCGATGCGTGCTCGCGACTGTCTCCGCATATCACATGGGGTACAATCTCATTGCGCGAAATCACTCATGCGGTGAGGGCGCGTCTGAGCGAGTTTGAGACAGACCCTTCGCGCGAAGCTAAATCATGGCGTCACTCTTTGAGTTCATTTCTGGCGCGGCTGCATTGGCATTGCCATTTCATCCAAAAGCTTGAAGACGAGCCGCGGATTGAATTTCAAAATCTCCATCCAGCCTATAACGGACTTCGCGACACGATCGAGAACGAGTCTCACTTTAATGCATGGTGTGAAGGGCGCACCGGATTTCCCTTCATTGATGCCTGCATGCGCGCGCTTGATCAAGATGGGTGGATCAATTTTCGGATGCGGGCGATGCTCATGTCCTTTGCGAGCCATCTTTTATGGCTTCCGTGGCGCGAGGCGGGTCTGCATCTTGCGCGAAAATTTGTCGATTATGAGCCGGGCATTCATTGGTCGCAGGTGCAAATGCAGTCGGGCACGACTGGCATGAATACGGTAAGGATCTATAATCCCGTCAAACAAAGTCAGGATCAGGATCCGCAAGGCAAATTCATCCGTCGCTATGTTCCGGAATTAAAGGACATTCCGGATGCCTTTATTCATGAACCTTGGTTATGGCCTGCGTTTAAAGGAGAGACCTATCCGCTCCCAATCATTGATCATGTCGCGCAGGCGAGACAAGCGCGCGATCTTCTTTATCGCCTTAAACGCACACCTGAAAGTCGAGCGGTCACGGCTGAACTTGTTGACAAGCATGGTAGCCGGAAAGGGCGCGTCCGGTCTAAAACACCGCGTATTTCATCCTCAAAAACACAAGGCGAAAAAGGCCAATTGGCTTTTGATCTATAATCTTTTGGAAGCCGTTAATAAAGTGAAGCATCGATGAGTGACAGAGTTCTCGAACAGCAACCTAAAATCATTTGGCAGACAAGAGGTCTTACTTTTGCGGGCGCACTGCCTTTTTTGTTTGCGTTTTTGCTCGTACTTTTTCCTCAATTTGGATTTGATGGTGTCTATCTTGCGACAAGTTATGCAGCTCTGATCATTTCTTTCTTAAGCGGTACTCACTGGATGCAGGCTTTAAATGCTTCAGATGCCACTTTGTCTCCGCTTCTGATCAAGAGCAATCTTGTCACGCTCTTGGCTTGGGCGGCGCTACTTTTACTGCCGAATATCGGAACGCTTGTGCTTCATGCGCTTTGCTTTCTTTATCTCTTCTTTCTCGATCACAATCTCTTCAAAAGGGGTTATGTGCCGCGATGGTATTACACCCTTCGACGCTCAATCACTTTGATTGTCGTCTCTCTTCTGATGCTTCTCAGCGGCGCGCTTGTCTTCTAACTTCGATTAACAAATTCAAAAAAATAGAATGGTCAGGACTTATGAAAACACAAATAGTTGTTGTCGGCGGTGGTGCCGGAGGGTTGCAATTGGTTCGTCTTCTCGGCGCGCGGTTTGGTCGCGAAGATTATGACGTTATCCTTGTTGAGCGCAATCACACGCATATCTGGAAGCCGCTCCTTCATGAGGTCGCTACGGGATCACTTGACGCCAATCTTGATGAAGTAGGCTATCGCAGCCACGGACATCGTTGGAATTACCGCTTTTTCTACGGGTCTTTGGAGAGTGTTGATCGTCAGGCACGCGAAGTGGTGATAGCCCCCATTCATGATGAAGATGGAACCGAACTTATTTCACGCCACCGCATTCGCTATGATTATCTTGTGTTGGCCTTTGGCGGCATGTCGAACGATTTTGGCATTGAAGGCGTGAAAGATCATTGTCTCTTTCTTGACAATCGCGAACAGGCTGATCGCTTCCGGCAGAAGCTGTTGAATAATTGCCTTCGTGTTTCTCGCAGTCTTGCGATCGATCCGAGCGCAGACGCTTTCGTCAAGGTCGCAATTGTTGGCGCAGGCGCAACGGGCGTTGAATTGGCAGCCGAACTTTTCAAT
>JBJTCD010000094.1:0-23101 GCA_046091665.1 Hyphomicrobiales bacterium | reverse complement strand
TAATTGATGAGCGGCATCGGCACCTCCGAAATGAAAACGACTCCAGCGGAGACCACTGGAGCAAGTCCCCAAAATGGAAACGACTCCAACGCGACGCGTTGGAGCAAGTCCCCTAAATGAAAACGACTCCAACGCGACGCGTTGGAGTCGGGGGGCTCAAAAAAACACACAAACATGGCCGCAGCGCTTTTAGCTTTGCAGCTTGGACATGACGCCACCACCCCGACGTCGATGAACGTCAGGGCCGTTTGGTGTCGGCAGAGGCACTGCCGGTTTGTGTGGGGTTTTTGAGTCCCCGAGTCATGCGGATGCATGACCTAAGGGCAACTCTACCCCACCGACGCCAAAATACAAATCCCCCGACGGGCAACCCGCGGAGGATGAGAGGTAGCGAGGAAGAATGGAGGGGCAGTTAGGGAAATGGGGAGGATTTTAGGGAAGCGAGTAGGGAGTAGCGAGTAGATGATTATTTGCCGTCATTGCGAGCGGACGCGAAGCAATCCAGCTGATGATTGGCGTGAGGTCGCAACGGTTCCGTCGCGCCTTTTTCTTGGCATCCAACTGGATTGCTTCGCGTCCGCTCGCAATGACGGGTGAGGTTTATGTGCAAACAAAAAAGCGGAGCGATTTTTCACTCCGCTTTTGAATTGTCTTTTCCCTCCCCTGTAGGGGTCAAGCAGCGTTAAAAAAAAATGCGATAAGCATTTTTAGCCGCGAGGTGTCGAACGCGAAGCGTTTGACGGGTGGGGGAGTAAATCACTCTTTTTTATTTTGGCGGCGTATGCGTGTTATTAGCAATTGACGGCCTTTGTGCGCCGCTGCCGACATTGGGTGGTGGACCCCGTGGTTTATCAGTTTGTTCGGGGCGATACCCGCCAAGCGGCTTAGTAGCAGGAGCTGGTTGATATCCCCTCTCGGGGGGGCGTATCGGTTCGGACTTATTGGTCATAATCCTATGCCTTAAAAAATTCGATGCTGCGTATATCACTTTCCGTGATTAGGACACTGCTTTTGCGTTCAATCCAACTACCCTCGGTAGAAATCGTATATACCTTTTCGAGGAAAATGTCTCGCTCTTCAATGGAGCTGGAAACGAATGATTGTGCCCCGAAAAGCCCGTACCATTCGGTGCCATCTTTCAGTGTGACAATCAAATATTGCTCTTCTTTTGTATTTTGAAATTTCCAGTCCCAAGCGGAGGGAGTCGGGTGGATCGTTTGTATGCCGGTCCAAGCGAGAGCGCGGCCGATCCAGTTTTCCCGCATGGTAATTGCGGTTAAAAGGCCAATTGAGATGGGCAGAACGATATAAAGCGCCAGATTGATGAAGGTCGGCGGCAAAGCTGTTTTTGCCGCCGTTGCGCCAGTTTGTGAAAGCGCATCAATCGGTTCAAACGGATTGAAGATAACCGCTTGAAACAACGCGGCGGTAATCAATGCCTTAAGTAAGATATCCTTCGCGTCGATTCGACCATGATAAAAATATGAATAGGTTCCGACAATCAGAATGCCCGGCGCTATATAGCGCATCACGATGATGATCTTCTCGAGATTGAATATATCGCCAAGCATGACGATGCCCTAAATTTGAGTCCGCTATATTAACGTAACGTAAATTTAAGATCGGTCGCAACCGATTTCTTTTTGCATCATGGCCAAATTAAAAAAGCGGAGCGATTTCTCGCCCCGCTTTGATTTTGTTTTCGCGCGTTACGCGGCGAGGCTCACGAGCAACCCGTGGTGCTTCCACACGTGTCGCACTTCAAACATGTGCCGTTACGCACGAGTGTGAAGTTGGCGCATTCGGGGCAGCTTTCGCCGACATAGCCCTTCATCCGCGCTTCCGCGCGTTTGTCGAGCGCTTTGGCGGGCTTGGCGACAGGCGCTTCGAAAGCGAGATTTTCGACAGAGCCGACAGTCAAAGCTTGCGGCGCAATGCCCAAGCCCTGTTCGAGTTCGCTCTTTAGTGCATTCGCACCAACTGTTTTCGGCTGCGCCATCGGCGTGCCGCCTGACATCACGGTCAAGCGATCCGTCTTGGACCGCACGAGACCGCGTGACACTTGGCTCGGCACAAAGCCCGCAGGCGCTTTCGATTCACTCTCGCCACGACCCAGTGCATCATGTCCAATCGCTTCGGGTGCAACATGCGCGAGATCGGCGCGACCCAAGTAGGAGATCGCGAGTTCGCGGAAGACGTAATCAAGCACCGAAGTCGCGTTCTTGATCGCGTCATTGCCTTGCACAAAACCCGCAGGCTCAAAGCGCGTGAAGGTGAAGGCTTCGACATATTCCTCGAGCGGCACGCCATATTGGAGGCCGAGCGAGATGGCGATGGCGAAATTGTTCATGAGTGAACGGAACGCCGCGCCTTCCTTATGCATGTCGATGAAGATTTCACCGATACGACCATCTTCATATTCACCGGTGCGGAGATAGACTTTATGTCCACCAACAACCGCCTTCTGCGTGTAGCCTTTACGACGATCGGGAAGTTTTTCACGATCACGAATGCGCTCGATGCGTTCAATCACACGTTCAACGATCTTCTCGGCGGTTGCCGCCGCGCGGGCGGCTGCAGGCTGCGCGACCAAGGCTTCAACCGCATCATCCGCTTCATCTTCATCATCAGAGATGAGTTGCGAATTCAAAGGCTGCGAGAGTTTCGAACCATCGCGATAAAGCGCGTTGGCTTTGAGCGCGAGTTTCCACGAGAGCAGATAAGCCGATTTGCAATCCTCAACGGTGGCTTCATTCGGCATATTGATCGTCTTCGAGATCGCACCCGAGATGAAAGGCTGCGCTGCCGCCATCATGCGGATATGGCTCTCAACCGAGAGATAACGCTTGCCAATACGGCCGCAGGGATTGGCGCAATCAAAGACCGCATAATGTTCAAGCTTCAAATGCGGCGCGCCTTCAAGCGTCATCGCCCCGCAGACATGAACATTGGCCGCTTCGATATCGGCCTTCGAGAAGCCGAGATGGGGAAGAAGTTCGAATGACGGATCATTGAGCTTCTCGGCTGACACGCCAAGTTTTTGCGTGAGGAAATCTTCGCCAAGTGTCCATTTGTTGAAGACGAATTTGATATCGAAAGCTGAGCCGAGGTTCTTTTCAACCTTCTCAATCGTCGCGTCATCAAAACCCTTCGCGCGAAGCGTTGTGTGATTGATGCCCGCGGCTTGCGCGAGTGAGCCATGGCCCACAGCGTAAGCTTCGATCTCGGCAATTTCGCTTTCTTTGTAGCCGAGCGTGCGGAGCGCTTCCGGCACAGCCTGGTTGATGATTTTGAAATAGCCGCCGCCTGCGAGTTTTTTGAATTTCACGAGGGCGAAATCAGGCTCGATGCCGGTCGTGTCGCAATCCATCACGAGACCGATTGTGCCTGTCGGCGCGATCACAGTGGCTTGCGCGTTGCGATAGCCATGCTTTTGGCCGAGCTTTAAAGCAAGATCCCATGCGGCTTTCGCGTGATCGACAAGACGTTTGTCTTTCACAGACGCGTGATCAAGCGGCACGGGGTTAACGGCCAAACCTTCATAGCCTTGCGCTTCGCCATGCGCGGCGCGGCGATGATTGCGGATGACGCGGAGCATGTGCTGCGCATTATCTTTGTAACCCGGGAACGCACCGAGTTCGCCCGCCATTTCAGCGGAGGTTGCGTAAGCGACACCGGTCATGATTGCGGTGAGCGCACCACAAATGCCACGGCCTTCATCCGAGTCATAAGGAATGCCATTGGTCATGAGAAGACCGCCGATATTCGCGTAACCGAGACCAAGCGTGCGATAGCGATAAGAGAGTTCGGCAATTTCCTTTGAAGGGAACTGCGCCATCAAGACCGAGATTTCGAGCACGATGGTCCAGAGGCGCACCGCATGTTCGTAAGCGGCGATGTTGATCGAGCCATCCGCTTCGCGGAATTGAAGCAGATTGAGTGACGCAAGATTGCACGCCGTGTCATCAAGGAACATATATTCCGAGCACGGATTTGACGCGCGGATCGGACCCGATGCGGGGCAGGTGTGCCAATCATTCATCGTTGTGTTGAAATGCAAGCCGGGATCAGCTGATGCCCATGCCGCATAACCAATCTGTTCCCACAAATCGCGCGCCTTAATCGTCTTGTGAACTTTCTTGTCGGTGCGACGAATGAGATTCCAATCCTTGTCATCTTCAACCGCGCGCAAGAATTCGTCTTTCAACGAAACCGAGTTGTTCGAATTCTGACCGGCGACGGTGAGATAGGCTTCTGAATCCCAATCCGTGTCATAGACGGGGAAATCGAGATCTTTGTAGCCTTGCTTTGCGAATTGAATGACGCGCTTGATGTAATTGTCCGGCACAAGCGCACGGCGGGCAAATTTAATCTCGCGCTTCAAAGCGGGGTTCTTTTCCGGATCAAAGCAGGATTCAGCCGGACCGTCGCAATTGACGCACGCCTTCATCACGGCTTTCAAATGTTTCGCAACGACTTTCGAACCGGTGACGAGCGCCGCAACCTTCTGCTCTTCTTTCACCTTCCAGTCGATATAGGCTTCGATGTCGGGATGATCGACATCAACAACAACCATCTTCGCCGCACGACGTGTTGTGCCGCCCGATTTGATTGCGCCTGCTGCACGGTCACCGATTTTCAAGAAGCTCATGAGGCCTGATGATTTGCCGCCACCGGCAAGCTTTTCACCTTCGCCGCGCAGCATCGAGAAATTCGAACCCGTGCCCGAACCATATTTGAAGAGACGCGCTTCACGAACCCAGAGATCCATGATGCCGCCTTCATTCACGAGATCGTCAGCAACGCCCTGAATGAAGCACGCATGCGGTTGCGGATGCTCGTAAGAGGATTTCGATTTTGTCAGTTTGCCGGTTTTGAAATCGACATAGTGGTGACCTTGTGAAGGACCATCAATGCCATAGGCCCAATGCAAACCGGTGTTGAACCATTGCGGCGAATTCGGCGCGACCATCTGGCGGGCGAGCATATAGCGCTGCTCATCGAAGTAGGCCTGCGCGTCGTCTTCGCTCTTGAAGTAGCCGCCCTTCCAACCCCAATAGGTCCAGCAGCCGGCAAGGCGATCAAAGACCTGCTTGGCGCTCATTTCCGAGCCATAGCGTTCCTTCTCGGGCAAAGCGGCAAGGGCTGCTTCATCAGGAACCGAACGCCAGAGGAATGACGGGACATCATTCTCTTCGACCTTCTTCAAGCGTGCGGGCACACCGGCTTTGCGGAAATATTTCTGCGCGAGCACATCGGCTGCGACCTGGCTGAATTGTTCAGGGACTTCGATATTCTCGAGACGGAACACGATGGATCCATCCGGATTACGGATCTCACTGGTCGCTGACTTGAAGGCGAGGGAGGAATAAGGAGAAAGGCCAGCCTTCGTGTAGAAACGTTCAATCCGCATTTTTCATGTCCCAATATGCCGGAATTTTCCCGGCCGGCCGCTTCGGCGACCCTATTCCACTCTACTTATCGGCTCGTGCCAAATACCCTCATAACGAGAGGCTTTACGCCGCAAACCGCCCCCTATCCGATGGATGACCTCCACCGGACATTGGCCCTTTTCAGGGCAACGCCAACCTTCGGAACCTGTTCCTCGGGCGCGCCTTGCTGACGGGATGTGCCCCGTTGGCTGCCTGTGGATAACTTGCTCCCCGGCAACCAGCGCAACGAGAACGGACCGTAAATCTGCCCCCCGATCCCGTCAAGGCTTTCCGTCTAGTCCTAGAGTTAAATTTTGATCACACCCCTATATGTTGTGGGTAGATCTTAAGAAAGCGTGAATTCTGGGGATGACTTTGCAAGTGCCTCAGGCGTAAGGGAAATTTCCCCTCGGGATATAAAATTTTAGCGAGTATCGGAAAAAAATTACAACTTAAGAGGGAGGTCGAGTCGTCGCAGGCGGGTTTTTTGACCGCTTTCTCGGAGGGACGAGTCGGCCCAGAAGCCGCGACTCGAATCGATTCTGTGACAGAATTATGGAACCTGAAAATCAGCAGACAGATTTGCCGCATGTTCTGGCCGCTTTGATCGTATCGGCGAGTGCCTCTTGGCCCACCGCGCCGACAATCACGCCGTCGGCCACAACAAAGGCAGGCGTGCCGCCGATCCGAAGCTGGTCCGCAGCGCGCATTGTGCCGCCTAAAAGCTTTTTGATCTCGGCAGAATCAAGGTCCTTCTCGATCTTTGCCGGGTCAGCGCCGAGGCTTTGCGCCACTTCGATTGCCCGGTCTTTGCCGACGCGCCCGCGCGTTTCGATAAGCTTCTGGTGAAATTCCACATATTTGGCACTGCTCAACTGGCTACGCACGGCAAGCGCCACTTTCGAGGCTTCAACCGAATCCGGTCCCAGAACGGGGAAATCCCGTAAAACCACCCGCAATTTCGGGTCGGCTTTCATCAAGCCCATAATGTCGGCCATGGCTTTTTTGCAGTAGCCGCAATTGTAATCGAAAAACTCAACCAAAGTGACATCGCCTGACGGGTTGCCGAGCACGACGCCGTTTTCCGCCTTGATGAGATCGGGGTGGAGTGACGTGACCGCCGTTTTTTGGGCCTGCGCTTCCACATCGCGCTGTTTTTTGTCGAGTTCGTTGAGCGCTTCTTGAATGAGTTCAGGATGGCTCATGAGATAGGATTTCACGATCTCGCCGATTTCAGCCTTTTTGGCGTCCGTGAAGGGTTTTTCGTCCGCCCGAGCCACGACCGAGGCCAGCGTGAGCGCCATCAGGAAGAAGAGGGGGCGGGCAAATCTCATGGTCATGGCCTCTTTAAAGGGGAGCGTTACAGTCAGTTCGACTTTGGCTTACGATAGTTAAGAATGTCATCGGCCTTTAATGCCGCAGGGGAGCCAGCTGGCAATCGTGCCTTTGCTTTGGCCGCGTGATTGACCGCGCTTTGCATATCACCCATGAGAAGCGCTTCTTGTGCCGCGCTGAATTCGGCCATGCCGATATTGTCTTTTTGATTATAGGCGATGGCGAGCTGCCGCCAATTTTCAACATCGTCGGGCTCACGTTGACTGGCATTTGTTAGTTCACGAATGCCTTCGTCGAGCAAAGCGGGGTCACCGGCAGCCACAAGAGCGCGGCCCAAAAGGCCGCGAATGAGCCCGGAGTCGGGTACGCCGCCGCTCGCACGGCGCAACGCGCTTATTGCCTCGCGCGCTTGGCCAAATTCGAGCAAGACCTGTCCCTTCAACTCCCAGAAATAGGGATTGTTGGGCTGGCTTTTCAAAAGATCATCAATTTGTGCAAGGGCTTCTGGGACTTTCTTATAGCGATAATTCATAATCGCGCGAGCGTAGCGGGCAGGCAGGCTCATATCCGAAATCGGATAGCGGCGAACGACCTCTTCGCCTTTGGCCGCAAATCCATAAAGCTTCGCGCGCATCATTTCATGCCGCACAATGAGAGAGGCCGTATCCTTAGCGGCATAGGCAGGGCTCGATGAAGCGAGCTGTTCGAGGCTTGCGATACGGTCCTGCGGCGCCGGATGGCTCATCAGATAGGGATCGACGCCATCAAGCTTGAACATCTGATCATCGGAGAGGCGCTTGAACGTATCGACCAGACCTTTGGGAGACTGATTGGTCGCGGCGAGATATTTGATTGCGGCGCGATCGGCCGCCTGTTCTTCTCCACGCTGATAGGAAAGCATGGTGCGAACCGCGAGCTCTTGCGCGCCGAGCATAATGCCCATCCCGCCATTGCCGGCATTCATGCTGCGGTTTCCCGCGCCCGCGACCATAGCCCCCGCGCCAAGGACAACGCCGGCGGTTGCCATCATCTGCGCCATACCGGCGCGTTCACGTTGAAGGCTGAGGTGACCACCCGCGATATGGCCTGATTCATGGGCAATCACGCCGATGATTTCATTCGGCGTTTTGGCTTCCATCAAGGCGCCGATATTCACGAACATCCGCCGACCGGTGGTCACAAAAGCGTTGAAGGAGCGATCGTCGATCAATGCGATCTTTATTGAACCTTTTGCAATCCCGGCGGCGTTGAAAATTGGCGCGGCATAGTCTTTGAGAAGCGCTTCGATTTCCGCATCACGGATGATGCCCTCGCGTGCATCGGTCGGCGCGGCATTCATTAACCCGGCCAAAAGGACAAGCGCACCCAAAAACCCAGCTCTGGGTCTCACCGAATTTTGGATCGTTGCGGACAAAAACAAGAAGCGCACGAGAAGCCTAGTGAATTGAAAAGAAACGAATGACTCTTTGAGCCTAAATTGGTCGTGAAACAAGGCCGAAGCATGGCGATCTATGCGGAGACGGCTACAGCTTGCCCAAACACGCCTTTCCCCTTACATGTCGCCGCCGCAAACCGGAACCAGCCTCATGTCCGAATTCAAGCCTAAATCAGATTTTCTGCGCGTCCTTACCGAGCGCGGCTATATCCATCAATGTTCGGATTTTGTCGGACTTGATGAGAAAGCGCGCAAAGAGCGGATCACCGCCTATGTCGGCTATGATTGCACGGCGCCCTCGCTTCACATCGGCAATCTGATTTCGGCGATGATGTTGCATTGGTTGCAACAGACCGGTCATCGTCCCATCACGCTCATGGGTGGCGGCACGACGCGTGTTGGAGATCCTTCTGGCAAAGATGAGACGCGTAAACTTCTCACTGTGGATCAGATCGAAGCAAATAAGAACAGTATCAAAGGTGTGTTCTCCCGCTTTCTCAATTATGGCGCGTCATCAAATGGCGCGATCATGGTCGATAATGCCGAGTGGCTCACAAAACTCAATTATATCGATATGCTCCGTGACATTGGTCGCCATTTCTCGATCAATCGCATGTTGACGATGGATTCGGTGAAGCTGCGTCTTGAGCGTGAGCAAGAACTCTCCTTCATCGAATTCAATTACATGATTTTACAAAGCTATGACTTTGTTGAATTGTCGCGCATGCATGATTGTTGTTTGCAAATGGGCGGTTCGGATCAATGGGGCAATATTGTTAATGGTGTTGAGCTTGGTCGTCGTATGGGTGCACAACAATTATACGCTTTGACAACGCCTTTGCTGACCACAGCGTCTGGTGCGAAAATGGGTAAGACCGCATCGGGCGCGGTTTGGCTCAATGCCGATCTCTTTAGCCCTTATGATTACTGGCAATATTGGCGCAACACGGAAGATGCCGATGTCAGTCGTTTCTTGAAACTCTTCACGATCTTGCCGCTCGATGAAGTCGCGCGTCTTGCTGCGCTTTCGGGTTCGGAAATCAATGAAGCCAAGAAAGTGCTGGCGACTGAAGCGACCGCATTATTGCATGGACGTGAAGCGGCAGATGAAGCGGCTGAAACAGCGCGTAAAACGTTCGAGCAAGGGGTCGCTGCTGATACATTACCTACCATTTCAATTAGTAGTATTGAACTTGATGCTGGTATCGGTGTTCTCACAGCGTTCGTGATGGCAGGACTTGTGCCGTCAACTGGTGAAGCGCGTCGGCAAATTCAGGGCGGTGGATTGCGTGTGAATGACGCTCTTGTGAGCGATCCGCGTGCGGTGTTGCGTGAAGCGGATTTGCGTGACGGTGCGATCAAGCTCTCAATGGGCAAGAAGCGTCACATCTTGCTCAAACCTGAGTGATCACTGTTGTTTCGGAACGTCTGAAGGCGGTTTGACGCCTTCACTCGGCATCCGATCTTCAAATAGTTTGCGCAAGAATCCTGGTGCAACGACCGAGAGCGGATTGTAATTGATCGTGGGCGAAGAAAGTTGTCCGACCGCGCGATAATTGATCGAGAAGATTCCTTCATTCTCGCCGCCGAGCAATTGGCCAATGATTGGCAATTTGTTGAAAAGACTATTGACAATATAGGCCGGCACGATCGCACCACGCAGATCAATTCCGTTTTTTGAATAATCGATGACGCCTTCAATTGATGCGCCAATGACCGGACCCGATATCACGCCGTCTTTTACGGTGATCCGACCTGAACCCAATGAGAAGCTCGCGGATAAACGATTAAATTGCACATTGCGCGGATCGGTGATGATGGGTTTGCCTCCCGGCGTTCCGGGCTGTGCGTTCAATTGCGCGAGAACCTCTTCATCAAGAATGGCAAAGCGTCTGATGGTCAGCAATCCCTCAAGCGGTTCGCCTGTGGCGGCAATTTGCAGGGAAAGTGCGCCTGTATTCATGCGTTTATAGATATCGGTAAAACGCAAAAGCGCGCCAGCATCAGCGCTTTGAATGACAAAAACAGGTTGACCATTTTCGCCGCGCGCCTGTTGCGCGATCACAATTTGTTGCGCGAGTTTACCGTCGATGCGTAAATCCTTCAGCGCTCCACTTTTTGTTTGAATACGAATATCGGCGTTACGCATCACTTCGCTGTTAAAGCCGGTGAGTGTTCCGACTTTGAGATCAAGATCAATATCCTGCCCCGAGGTTGCAGAATTTTTACCCGGCGCCGTGACCGTTTTGATTAATGCACGGCCATCGAGCGCATCGCCTTGGATTTTTATCCGATAGCCTTGCGCAAAGCGTTCAAGACTTGCCGCGACTTTATCGCCCGGATTAATTCGCAATTGGGAGAACGTCACCGCTTTCAATTCACCGTCTGGCGAAATCTCAGCACTCCCTTTAAATTGAGCCGAGGGATCATCAAACGTCAAATCACCAAGCTTGATGCTTTGATCAGGCATGAGAGTGAATGTGAAAGTTGCCTTGCCCGCTTTCCCTGCAGGTCGTGTCCATCCGGGAATGAGACCACTGACGGATGCTTTTTGGAGATCGAGATCACCGGTACCGCGAATTTTTGCGCTTCCGATGCCGGTGAGCTTTAGCTTCAACGTCACCGGACCATTTAAAAGATTTTGCGTGCGCATTTGTTTTTTCTCGCGCACAGCGTCATCAATCATCATAGAAACGGTGGCATCTTGCACAATGGCGTCTTTTGCTTGGCGCAACTCAAATTGTGAAGCGGCGCCACCTAAAAGGCCTTCACCATTAATCAAGAGGCCTTGGCCATCGACTTTCACGCGAACCGATCCGTTATCGAGGGGCTCGCGACCAAAAGCATGATCCATATGGAGATTTTGAAAGACACCTTCGGCACTGACATTGATTTCTTGCGGCTTCAGGTCAGGTTTTTGGATAAAGTTGAGTTTAATATCCATCTGCATGGTCCCGCTTGTTTGTTGGGGATCCAGAGACGGAGCGGTAATGGATTTCAACATGTCGGATTGCATGGCGGTTGCAAAGTCTGCGGCTCCGCCTTCAATCCGAAAAACAACATCTGCTGGTGCAGGAACGATATCAGTATTGGGAACTTTGTAAGTGCCTGATGTTATCGCGAGCGTTTGTCCATCAGGCAATTCAATTTGGCCGGAGTCCATTTCAACGCTGACTTTTTTGCCAGACGCATAAACCCGTCCTTTCGTGTTGATGAAGCGTGGCAATCCTTTATCCACTCGAATTGTGCCGTTTTGAAAAGCAATCTCAAGGGCTACAGATTTATCGGGGATGGCTTTGCCGACAGCGGCGGCGGCAAGACTTTCTGGATCGAGATCGAGAGCATATTTTGCTTCCGACATCATACCGCCTTCAATCGCTTTACCGAGATAGGCGCGCACTTCGGGAACAAGAAAGCTTGGCCAAAAGGCAAGAAGATTTAACGCTGAAGATTTTTCGGCTTTCAAGAAAAGGCGCAAACCATCACGACCATCGGCCGCGCCAAGCAAAGCATTACCGGTGAGCGCGAGATCAGGCCCCATGATTTCAATCGCGTCAATGCGTGTGGCGCGGAAACCGGCTGTAACGGTCCCATTGAGAGAAAAGCGATCAATGGCAATGGGGGGACGACCTGAGAGATCGGTCATCAATGTGGCGCCACCGCTTCGTAGCACGAAATCCCATCCTTCGTCGGGCAAATGGGGAAGTCGTACTTCGCCACTGATGCGCCAATGCGTTGCGGCGTTTGCGAATTCGATGAGAGGAATGACAATGCGTGAGCCGTCATCGGAGAGAGCAAATTCACCTTTGACTTCATCGACGCGGATGGGAGGCGCGCGCGGGTCATCAAGAATGATGGTGGCGCGCCCGCCTTTGATCGCGCCCTTCAACGCCGTCAATTCGCTTTTGCCATCAACTTCAGCGGATAATTCAAGCGATAAAGGCATGTCGGTGCGCAAGGGAATACTGCCACGTTCGGCAAAGCCAAGGAGCTCGGAGACGCGAACATCCGACGTTTTTAAATTCAATTGACGCGTTTCGCCCGCTTTGCCTTTTAAAGACGCTTCAACACGCCAAGGGCCATTCTCAGAGTCAGCACCAAGATCGAGCTTGATTTGTTGTTCCGATATACGTTCGAAAATCAAAGAGAGGTTGCGATACCGAAGGGATCGACCTCGACGTTGATCATCAATGCGCAAGATGCCATTGCGCAATGTGGCTTTCTCAAGAATACCAAGCGGCCCTTGCTTAAGAGACAGCGCATCAATAAAGGCACCCATCGCGAGAGGGGCCGCAGCCTGTGGTTCAGTCTCTGGCGGAGAGGTTTGATTGGGAACATCATTTGCTTCTGTTGCTTCAATCAGATCTTCCGAGATCGCAACCGTTCCATCGGGTTTGATGGTTACGGCAACGAGCAAACCAGAAAGTTCGATGTCGCGCGGAACGAGGCGACCGAGAAGCAATGACATTCCGTCAAAGCCGATCTCGGCGCGGGGAGCGACAACCACTGATTTTCCGGTTTCATCACGAATGACAAAGCCATCAATATGGAGATGGAGTCCGCCAACCACTTCGCTGATTTCGGCGCCCGAGAGAGAGACGGCATAACCTTGCGGTAAACGGCTCTCAATACCCGAAGCAATTTGCCGTGTGATGAATTCGGATTTGATCGGCCCTGACGACAAAGTCCATAAACCAAATCCTGCCACAAGACCGACGACAACAAGGAATAGGCCCAGGATTTCGGCGACAAGACCGATCCCGCGCATGGAGAGATGAAAGCTCCAATGACGTTTGGCTTTACCGCGCGGCAAAACGCCTTTGTCGCTTGAGGCGACATTTGAAACCTCTTCTCTTTGAGGTGCGTCTTGCGGTGGCGGTGTGTCTGTCATTCTCTTCCAAACTTAGGCACTTGCTAACTTGTGATCAGTGATGGCTTAGTCGCCTGAAGATGAACATAGTCTTTCGATCCGGAGGGCGGGATCTATCACATAATTTTGCATCGAAAAACGCAATCCAGGCAGAAACTTGATGCGTAGTTTACCTATGACCATTGATTCGAAGGAAGGACATCTCATGACCAAGGCGCTCTCTGTCGGCGATCTGGCCCCAAATTTCACATTGCCCGGGGATGGTGGATCGGAAATTTCTTTGTCTGCGCTCAAAGGTCAAAAGATCGTCCTTTATTTCTATCCTAAGGATGACACTTCGGGCTGCACCAAAGAGGCGATTGCCTTTAATGGTCTTCGGAAGTCTTTTGAGAAAGCGGGCGCGGTGATCATCGGTGTTTCACCGGATAACCCCAAAAGCCATGACAAATTCAAAAGCAAATATGATCTTTCATTTCCTCTCGCCTCGGACGAGTCAAAATCAATGCTGGAAGCCTATGGCGTTTGGGTTGAGAAAAGCATGTATGGTCGCAAATATATGGGCGTTGAACGGTCAACATTCCTCATTGATGCGAAAGGCAAGATTGCAGCGCTGTGGACAAAGGTCAAAGTTGATGGTCACGCTGAGGAGGTTTTAAAGGCCGCTCAAGCGCTTTAACCTATTAGTCGATGTCTTCAACCTCGACGGTACCGCCATAGACACGTTGCGCAAGAGCCGCTTCCATATAGGCGTCCAAATCACCATCAAGAACATCGCCGGGTGCGCTTGATGTGACCCCGGTGCGGAGATCTTTGACGAGCTGATAGGGTTGAAGCACATAAGAGCGGATCTGGTGACCCCAGCCGACATCGGTTTTCGCAGCTTGATCAGCCATCGCCTTTTCTTCGCGCTTTTTGAGTTCTTGTTCGTAAAGGCGTGCGCGCAACATGTTCCAAGCGGTTGCGCGATTTTTATGTTGGGAGCGCTCTTGTTGGCACGCCACCACAATGCCTGAGGGAATATGTGTGATACGCACGGCGGAGTCGGTTGTGTTTACGTGCTGACCGCCTGCGCCGGATGATCGATAGGTATCGATCCGGCAATCTGATTCTTTAACTTCGATATTGATGCGATCATCAATAACCGGAAATACGCCGATCGATGCAAAGCTTGTGTGACGACGGGCGTTCGAATCGAAAGGCGAAATGCGCACCAAGCGATGCACACCGGATTCGGTTTTTAACCAGCCATAGGCATTATGCCCTTTGATCAGAAGGGTGGCCCCTTTGATGCCCGCTTCTTCACCATCGGATAAATCCATCACATCGACTTTGAATTTCCGACGCTCGGCCCACCGCGTATACATGCGCATCAGCATACGCGCCCAATCCTGACTTTCTGTACCGCCAGCGCCGGAATGGATTTCAAGATATGTATCATTTTGATCGGCTTCACCAGACAGAAGCGATTCAATTTGGCGACGCGCGGCTTCCGCTTGTAAAGCACGGATCGATTCTTCCGCTTCAGAGACAATCGATTGGTCACCTTCGGCTTCTCCCATTTCAATCAGATCTTCTGCGTCGCGCAGATCTGACTCAAGGCGATTGATCGCGCCGAGCGAGTCTTCAAGCTCGGTGCGTTCGCGCATCAGCTTTTGGGCTTTTTCCGGATCGTTCCAGAGATCGGGGCTTTCAACAAGAGCATTTAATTCCGCAAGACGTCGCGTGGCAGTATCGACGTCAAAGATGCCTCCTCAGCAGTCCAATTGACTGCTTGGCGGCTTCGGCCAGATTTTGAATTTCTGCGCGCATAATGTGTTGTCCGCTTCGGATAAGGGCGGCACGGTTACAAGCGCGCCATGAGTTTGTAAAGCTTTAGCCGCACTAATAGACACCACCTGTGCCTGCGCCCACCGCTCGTTCAACATCGGGTGATGTCGTGAAAAGGCTCTGCGTGCTCAACATATCACCGACATCGCTTGAAGCGGGCTCGGTGCCCGGCTTATAGGCTTCCAAAATCGTACCTTTCTCGCCGGGCTGTGCGCGAAGACCTGTTTCGCCATTAATGCTCACGAGCTTAATTCCGGCAGGCACGCGGAAGGGCGTTGCGGGTTTATCGGCCAATGCCAATTTCATGAAATCACGAAAGATGGGCGCTGCGAATTGCGAGGCTTGCGCTTGGCTGCCTAATGATTTTGGTTTGTCGTAACCCATATAAACGCCAACCGTGAGGTCTGGCGAAAACCCAACAAACCAAAGATCTTTTGCATCATTGGTCGTGCCAGTTTTGCCCGCAAGCGGTTTACCGACCGCCGCAACGGATCCGCCGGTACCTCGAACAACAACACCCTCTAAAATCGAAGTGACTTGATAGGCGGTAAGGGGATCAATCACTTGTTCTCTTGTGTCCGGAATTTTGGGTTCACTTTGATCCGACCATACCGCGAGCGAACAATCGGGGCAGGGGCGATCATCATGCCGGAATATGGTTTTACCCCATCGATCTTGAATACGGTCGATCAAAGTGGGTGAAATCTTCTTGCCGCCATTCACGAACATCGAATAGCCGCTCGTCACTTTGAGAACAGTTGATTCACCTGCACCAAGTGACATCGCGAGCACGGGAAGAAGATTGTTATAAAGACCGAATCTTTTTCCATAATCAGCAATCAAAGGCATGCCCACATCTTGGGCGAGGCGAACGGTCATTTGATTTTTTGAATGTTCGATGCCGTAACGAAGTGTGCGGAACCCATGCGATTGCTTATCGAAATTTTCCGGCTTCCAAATGGCTTGACCAGGCCCGAGATCAATTTCAATCGGGGCATCAAGCACAAGATCGGAAGGCGTGTAGCCATTATCAATAGCAGCCGCATAAACAAACGGCTTAAAGGCAGAACCCGGTTGGCGTTGCGCTTGTGTCGCCCGATTGAATTTAGAGAGATCAAAGGAGAAACCGCCGACCATCGCGAGCACACGACCGGTTTGCGGATCCATCGCGACAAGCGCACCCGACACAGCGGGAATTTGCCTTAATCGATATTGCTGCGGCTTATCGCTGATCGGTTCGACATAGATCACATCACCAGGCGAAAGGATTTGCTTTGCTGTTTTCTTCGTCCATTTGAGACCATCAGGCGAAAGTGTTCCGGTTTCGCGTGTTGAAGGCACGCGGCCACCAGAATCACGTTTCGCCTGCAAACCGATTTGCGCAACATCACCATTAAAACCGAGCACCGCCGCCAATTGCCAATTTTTTACATCGGTTACGGCGGGGACGTCGGCAAGCGCGATACCCCAGTCAAGCGTTTGCACATCGATCTTTTGCACAACGCCATGAAAACCGTCACGCGATTCATCAAAACGTACGAGACCATCGGCTAAAGTTTGCCGTGCGATCTGCTGTAATTTCGGATCAAGCGTCGAGCGAACAGAAAGGCCGCCCTCATAGAGTGTCTTTTCGCCGTAACGGTCGAACAATTCACGGCGTACTTCTTCTGCAAAGAACCCAGCGGAAATTGTATTCGGTGACACCGCACGTAATGTTACGCCGAGCGGGTGTGATTTTGCCGCATCGCCTTCTTCTTTTTTAATGTATCCATTTTCAACCATGCGATCGATCACATAATTGCGACGATCAAGCGCGGCCTGTGTACGACGGAACGGATGGTAATTATTTGGCGCCTTTGGAAGAGCGGCGAGATAGGCCGCTTCCGTCAAAGTGAGTTCATTAACGGATTTGCCAAAATAATTGAGTGAGGCCGCGGCAACACCATAATTGCCAAGGCCGAGATAGATTTCATTCAGATAGAGCTCAAGAATGCGCTCCTTTGAATAGGCCGTTTCGATTTTGAGAGCGACGAGCATTTCTTTGATCTTGCGATCAAAAGTTTGCTCTGAAGACAAAAGAAAGTTTTTTGCGACTTGTTGTGTGATCGTTGATGCGCCTTGGCGGCGACCGGGATGGGTGATGTTCGTTGCGATCGCGCGCAAGATCCCTTCCGGATCAATACCTATGTGATGATAGAAATTTTTGTCTTCCGCCGAGACAAACGCATTGATGACCAGTTTTGGCATCGTCTGAATTGGCACATAAAGCCGCCGCTCTTTTGAATATTCCGCAAGCAGACTTCCATCACCCGCATGAATGCGGGTCGTCACCGCCGGCTGGTAAGCGGCAAGCTGCGTATAATCCGGTAATTCTTGCGAATATTTCCAAATCACGAATCCAGCGCCCGCCGCGCCGAGCACGAAGAGCATCGCGCCGAGCGTGAACAGAAAGCCGAAGAGACGGAGGAGAAAGCGCATGGCGGTGGGGCGGGTTCGCTAGGTTCACAAAGATTCGAAAAAAGGGGGCCTTGCCGGCCGCATCCATCTAGTCGCTTCGCACCCTAAATACAAATGCGGCGAGGATGGGGCGTTCCCATGAAAAATCAGGGTGAGGAGGGAGTTTGAGCCGCGTTCACGCGTGTTCTCGATATAAATTCATTGATTCCGGCGGCAAGGCGCTCCGAAGTCCGGTCGCGCCACTCAGCAGATGTCAGGAGATCAATGTCATTTTTTGATGATAAATATCCGATTTCAATCAGGACGGAAGGAATATCGGGCGCGCGCAACACGCGGAAACCCGCCGCACGCACAGGATTGCGGTTCAACTGGACAACATCGGCAATCCGCGACGCCAATTCTTGCGCCAGCAAAATTGAGTGGGCGCGGGTCTCGCGAAGCATCAGATCACCGAGAATATCATCAATAGATGTATCGATTTTGCCCTCAGGTGCGGCCAAACCAAGATCGGAGCGGTTTTCGGCCTCTGCCACGCGCGCCGCTTCCGCGTCAGACGGGCGATCATCTCCCGTATAGATCGTCACGCCGCGAATATCAGCCGTGGCGGTGATCGTATCGGCATGGATTGACAGAAACACCGTGCCATTTTGCTTCCGTGTTAGCCGCACACGATCTTCAAGTGACAAGAACACATCGCGGTCACGCGTAAGGAGAACGCGTATTGTTCCGCGCTTTTCGAGCTGTTTTTTGAGAGATTTGGCGAAATCGAGGACAATATCCTTTTCAAAAACACCATTTACGCCGATCGCGCCCAGATCCGCACCGCCATGCCCGGGGTCGATCACTACGAGCGGCAGGTTTTCGCTACGGAGTGTGGTCGCCAATCCGATTGAGGCGCCACATGTGGCGCTGGTTAAGGCGAGGATCAAGAAAAGCCAACGGATCATGAGAGGAAGCCAAAATGGGGCAGGTTCAGGTGGTGGTGTCACCCAAGCCGAACTTTTCCGCAAGCGCCGATCATGAGTTCCGCATCCTCTTCCCCGTGATCGCAACACAGCCCTGCTCGGATAAAGGCTTGCCAAAGCAGGGGGGCGCCCCTTATCTAGGGTTGTGCTCTTGCCAACCTGACCCGAATTGGGTCACGCGGCGCGTTTTTTTTTGCCCTGAATTGGGGCAAAACTTCGGATTGTGTCCGGCGCGTCACTGGTTTTCCGGCAGATTTGCACGCTTTTTCCGACGGGCAACTGTCCCAGCCGGAGAAAGTCCAGATCCAATGCCGCCCGGTTTTGCAACCGATGGTCGGCCCGAACAGTCGAGGTGTGAGACGTGAGCCAAGCGTTTCGGTTCCGTATGAGTGACGCGAGACAGTCCCCAGGGGCTGGTCGTGACGCGTCATCGACGGCCGGATTGGTCCGTTTCCCTCCGAAGGCATATCACCCCTTCGCCCGTCACGGGCGGCAACAGGGCGCCTCCTTTCATCTTATTTCGATCCGGTCTTTCGCAGCTAAGAAGGGTCTGTCCATGATGGACGGCGAACCCGCGCTAAGAACGGTCCTGAACAGACGGCGGATGGCGCCATTGAGAGACTCTCATGGCCAACAAAATGTTGATCGATGCGTCGCATCCCGAAGAAACCCGGGTCGTCGTCGTCAGAGGTAACCGCGTCGAAGAATTCGATTTTGAATCGGCGAACAGAAAACAACTCCGCGGCAATATCTATCTCGCCAAAGTGACACGCGTTGAGCCGTCACTTCAGGCTGCCTTCGTAGAATATGGCGGCAACCGTCACGGGTTCCTGGCCTTCTCCGAAATTCATCCGGATTACTACCAAATTCCGGTCGCGGATCGAGAAGCGCTGCTTGCTGAAGATATGCGCGCCAATCGCGATGCCGATTTTGATGATGAGCGTCCAGCGCGCTCATCTCGTCGCGGGGATCGTGCGAAACGTGCCTCATCCCATCATGTGATTTCTGAAGACGCGCCAGAGAGCGGATTTTCGGAAGAGACCGCAGCGCTTGAAGCCGATGCCGGTGGTGAAGACGAGCACGAAATTTCAACTGCTCATACTCATGATGATGAAGCGTCCGAAGAGGAACATTACGCTTCCTCGGATGATCACGCTGACGAGGTAACGGAAACGCAAGATCATCATGCCGCGTCGCATGAAGATCACGGCAATGTCGAAATTGCCTCGCATCATGATGACTCGACGGATGAAGCTGAATCCGTTTCTGTTGGTAATGAGCCGGTTGAAGTTGGTTCTGACGAAGATCATGTCGTTGAACAGATTGGCGGCAGCGATGCGATGGAAGATATTCCGGAGCGTCCGCGTCAGGCGCGTCGCCATTATAAAATTCAAGAAGTGATCAAGCGGCGTCAGATTTTGCTTGTTCAAGTTGTGAAAGAAGAACGCGGCAATAAGGGTGCAGCGCTCACAACCTATCTTTCGCTCGCCGGTCGTTATTCGGTGCTGATGCCGAATACGGGTCGTGGTGGCGGTATCTCGCGTAAGATCACCAACGCCGCAGATCGCAAGCGTTTGAAATCCATCGCGCAGGAGCTCGAGGTTCCGGATGGAATGGGCGTTATCTTGCGCACGGCGGGGGCGGCACGGACGAAGCCAGAAATCAAACGCGATTTCGAATATTTGATGCGCGCATGGGAAACGGTGCGCGAAACGACATTGCAATCAACTGCGCCCACTCTCGTTTATGAAGAGGGTTCACTCGTCAAACGCTCGATCCGTGATCTGTATAATAAAGACATCGATGAAGTGCAGGTCGCGGGTGAAGATGCTTATAAGGATGCGAAGGATTTCATGCGCATGCTCATGCCGAGCCATGCGAAGAATGTGAAACCCTACCGCGAGACAACGCCGATCTTCGCAAAATTTGGTGTCGAACCGCAGCTTGACGCGATGTTCTCAAGCCAGGTCACGTTGAAGTCGGGCGGTTATATCGTCATAAATCAGACCGAAGCGCTTGTTGCGATTGACGTGAATTCGGGACGCTCGACGCGGGAGCACAATATCGAGGACACCGCTCTTCGGACCAATCTCGAAGCGGCTGATGAAGTCGCACGACAATTACGTCTGCGCGACCTTGCAGGCCTGATCGTCATCGATTTCATCGACATGGAAGAGAACCGCAACAATCGTGCGGTCGAACGTCGATTGAAAGATGCGCTTAAGAATGATCGCGCGCGCATTCAGGTCGGACGCATTTCGCCATTCGGTTTGATGGAAATGTCACGCCAGCGCATTCGCACGGGCGTGCTTGAGGGCTCCACCGTTACGTGTCCGCATTGCGCGGGCGCAGGCATGGTGCGTGCGACACCATCGGTCGCGCTTCATGTGCTGCGTCACGTCGAAGACATGTTGCTCAAAAGCGCATCGCATCACATCACGGTGCGTGCAAGAGCCGACATCGCACTTTATCTTTTGAACCAGAAGCGGATGCATGTGCGCTCTTTGGAAGAAACCTTCCTCGTTAACATTACCATTCTTGTTGATGAGACATTGACCGGAACGCATCCGTTCCATGTTGAACGGGGTGATATTGTGATGCCGGGCGACGTGCAGATTATGCCACGTCCGAATCCGTCGGCGCCTTTGATCATTGAAGAGGTCGAAGACGAGATCATCGAAGATGAGATCGATGACGAGACTGAAGAGCAAGATGATCGCGAAGAGTCTGACGATGAGCGTCGCGGTGATCAAGAACGCGGTGAAGGCGAACAAGGTGAAGGCGGTGGACGTCGTCGTCGCCGCCGTCGCCGTCGTCGCGGTGGTGGCGAACGCAATGCGGATGGTTCACCCATGCCGCTCAATGCGCCGCAACCAAATTTTGCCGGTGAACCTTTTAGCGGAACACGTGAGATTACGGCTGAAGGCGATGTCATCGAAGAAACCGAAGTGGTCGCTGAAGGTGGCGAGCCCAATGAAGGCAATCGTCGTCGTCGCGGACGTCGCGGCGGTCGTCGTCGTGATCGTCGCGGACGCGGTGAAGGCGAAACCTCAATGGCTTCATCAGATGAGAATGAATCATCATCCGCTTCAGAAAGCGTAGACGCGACTGACTCTTCATATACAGCTGAACCTCATCGTGAAGTGGTTCGCGAAGAGCGCGCTCCGGTTTTCGCGCAAACAACCTCTTATGAACCACCCGTGCAGGTCGAAGAACCGCAACAGCATCCGGAACCGATTACAACCGAACCCGTTGTGATTGCGGATCCATCAAAGCCGAAAAAAGGTGGATGGTGGGCGAAAGCGAAAGCATCGCTTGGCAATTAAGCGCACGAAAATTTGAACTAACAAAAACCCGCTTGGTTCGTTCCAAGCGGGTTTTTCTATAACTTTGATTTAACGTCAGCGAGTTTCGGTTTTTGGTCCCAAACGCTTGTCGAGATATTTATCAACGACCACCATCAAATCATCGATTTTATCTTCGAAGAAATGATTGGCGCCTTCAACCATCTGATGTTCGAGCTTGATGCCCTTTTGCGTCTTTACCTTCTCGATGATCGGGATGACTTCCTTTGCCGGCGCGACGCGGTCTTGCGTGCCGTGAACAAAGAGGCCTGATGAAGGGCAGGGAGCCAAAAACGAAAAGTCAAAACGGTTTGCAGGCGCGGCAATCGAAATAAAGCCTTCGATTTCGGGTCGGCGCATCAATAGCTGCATGCCTATCCAGGCCCCGAAGGAGATGCCAGTAATCCAGCAGGCGCGTGCGTCGGGATTGATGGATTGCGCCCAATCAAGCGCAGAGGCCGCGTCCGACAATTCGCCCGAGCCATGATCGAACGCGCCTTGGCTGCGACCGACACCACGGAAATTGAATCGGAGCGTCGAAAATCCGCGCTCAAGGAACGAGTAATAGAGCGCATAGACAAGCGGGTTATTCATCGTCCCGCCAAATTGCGGATGCGGGTGCAGGATGATCGCAATCGGCGCGCCGCGTGTTTTTGATTGGTTGTAGCGCCCCTCAATGCGGCCGGCGGGACCCGTAAAAATGACCTCAGGCATCGTTTTCTCACCTCGGCGTGGTACCGCGACGGGTTCATAGATCGTCCCCGCCCTTCCTTCGCTTGACAGCTGCGGATGGCGAAGCCAGAACCCTTGAACGTTCCACGGAACTTGGTTGGGCGGTTCCCAACCGTCTCGGATGCGGTGTTTAGCACGGTGGCCGGGGTGAAATGCAAGCATTTCTGGCAATTGGCTCGAAAAACTAAAGGAGGCGATCGCGGCCATGAGCGGCGTCAGGTCCTATCTCGATCATAATGCGACAGCGCCGCTGCGTGCCGAGGCGCGCGCCGCCATGCTGGATGCGTTAGACGCGGTCGGAAACCCTTCGTCGATCCATGCGGAAGGCCGAGCGGCGCGGGGACGGATTGAGGCGGCGCGCGATCAGGTGGCGCGGCTTTGCGGTGCTTCCCCTCGCGATGTTGTGTTCACAGGCGGGGCGACAGAAGCGAATGTGACCGCCCTGACCCTTGGCCTCAAAACCGATGGCGATCCGCGGCCCTTTACCCATCTTCTCATCAGCGCCGTGGAACACCCTTCAGGCCTCGAAGGTGCGCGCGTGCCGAAAGACGCGCAGCGGATTTTACCTGTCGATGGTGAAGGACTTTTGAACCTCACCATTTTTGGGGAAGAACTCAACAAAATCAATACTCTCGGCGGTAGAGCTCTTGTTTCAATTCAAGCCGCTAACAGCGAAACGGGTGTCATCCAGCCGATCCCAGCGA
>JBJTCD010000093.1:0-57729 GCA_046091665.1 Hyphomicrobiales bacterium | reverse complement strand
CAAGGCTGGCAAGATCAAGAATTCTTGCGAAACCTTCACCGATGGCTGGAAGCCTGACAATGCTCAGAAGAACATGGAACAATGCCTGACCTCGACCGGCAACAAGATTGATGCAGTCGTGTCACAAAATGACGGCATGGCTTCAGGCGTCGTTGCAGCGCTCAAGGCCCAGGGCATGGACGGCACTGTTGCCGTTTCAGGCCAAGACGGTGACCTCGCCGCGATCAACCGTGTTGCTCTAGGCACCCAGACAGTTTCGATCTGGAAAGATGCTCGCCAGCTCGGCAAAAAGGCTGGCGAACTCGCCAACACGATTGCTGACGGCACAGCCCTCGACAAGCTCCCGGGCGTGACCAAGTTCAACCTTGGCAAGAAGAAAGTCGAAATGAACTCGATCCTCCTCGAGCCGACGGTGATCACGAAGGACACGATCGGTGTTGCAATCGACGCTGGCCACATCACCAAGGAAAAGGCTTGCGCGGGCGTGAAGGCTGGAACCGTCAAGGCTTGCGGCTAATGATCGTCTGAGCGCCGGTGTTGAATAAACACCTCGCTTGATCCATCAGACCGCGCCGCAATTTCCGTGAGGAAAGGCGGCGCGGTTTTTTTCTCGCTAAACAAATCGAATACGGACTAAGAATAAGACGCTTACTTTGATAAGAGCGCTCGCCAAAGCCTGAGAGAGAAACGCCATGACACAGTCTTCCGAAACAAGATCGGAACCCACACTCATCCAAGAAGGGGCGATCACCCGTTTCTTGCGGGCTACAGAAATTGACACAAGACTCTTAGGCATGATCGGCGCGCTCGTCTTGATCTGGGTCGGCTTTCAACTCGCCGGTGAATGGCGCACAGGCAATGGTGTCTTTTTAACGCCGCGCAATCTCTGGATTCTTCTCGTTCAAACCGCATCGATTGCGGTGATGACGACAGGCATGGTGATGATTATCGTCATGCGCCATATTGATTTGTCGGTCGGCTCGCTTCTCGCCTTCGTCGCGGTCGTGATGGGCTATTCGCAAGTTTATATTCTGGGACCTTGGCTCGGCGTTGGCCATCCCGCAATTTGGGTTATTTCGATTATCATCGGCCTCTGCACAGGCGCCCTCATCGGCGCCTTTCATGGATGGTTGATTTCTTACGCCGGCATTCCTTCTTTTATCGTCACACTTGGTGGTTTGATTGTTTGGCGTGGTGCGGCATGGGCCGTTATTCGCGGTGAAACCGTTGCGCCCATGGATGAAACATTCGAACTCCTCGGCGGCGGTCCTTTTTATTCTTCGATTGGCGCAAGCGCGAGCTGGGCGATTGGTGCATTAATTTGCGTCGCAATTATTTTTGCGCTTCGGTCGGGGCGCCAGTCACGCAAGAAATTCAATTTTCCATTGCGTCCTATCTGGGCTGAAGTTTTTCTCGCTGTTGTGGGATGTGCTTTAGCACTTGGAACAGTGTGGCTCGTGAATTCCTATTATTTCCCCCCCAAGCTCGCGAATGAATATGCGGAGGCGCATAATATTCCGATTCCGGAAGGCGGTCTTTTGATTTCACGTGGCTTTACGATTCCGGTTTTGATTGCCGTAGCTGCAGGATTGGTGATGACCTTCGTTGCGACACGCACGCGTTTTGGCCGTTACATCTATGCGATTGGTGGCAACCCCGAAGCCGCAGAACTTGCCGGGATCAATACAAAGCGTATGACGCTTTATATGTTCACGATCATGGGTATTCTTGCTGCGGTGTCAGCCTGTATTTCATCGGCACGTTTAAATGCAGCGTCGAATGCGCTCGGCCTCTTTGACGAGCTTTATGTGATTGCCGCGACCGTGATCGGCGGCACATCGCTCGCCGGTGGTGTTGGCACAATCTATGGCGCGATGCTTGGTGCGCTCGTGATGCAATCGCTACAATCGGGCATGACCCTTTTGAATTTTGACTCGGCCTATAAAGACATGGCCGTGGGTTCGGTTCTGGTTCTCGCCGTGTGGCTTGACCAGATCTATCGTCGTCGCGCAAATTAAGAGCGGAGTGCGCATCATGAGTGACCATCAGCACACATCCACAACATCAACCGTTTCGGCCTTCAGTGCTGGACGGAAACCGCTTATTGAAATGCGCGACATTTCAATCGCCTTCGGCGGCATTAAGGCTGTCGATCACGCTTCGCTTGAACTCTATGAAGGTGAAGTCGTGGGACTGCTCGGCCATAATGGCGCGGGCAAATCAACACTGATCAAGATCCTCTCGGGCGCTTACAAGCGCGATCATGGCGATATCTATATTCGCGGGGAAAAAGCAATGATTGAAAATCCGCGCGATGCGAAAGCCTATGGCATCGAAACGATCTATCAAACGCTCGCCCTCGCCGACAATGTCGATGCCGCCGCCAATCTGTTTTTGGGTCGCGAACTCAAAACGAAATGGGGTACGCTGGATGACGTGGCGATGGAAGCCGCGACGCGCGAGGTGATGGGCCGCTTGAACCCCAATTTCCGTCGCTTCAAAGAACCGGTGAAGAAATTGTCCGGCGGCCAACGGCAATCGGTTGCGATTGCCCGTGCGATTCACTTCAATGCGAATATCCTCATCATGGACGAGCCGACCGCCGCGCTTGGTCCGCAGGAAACGCAACAAGTGTCGGACCTCACTCTCGAATTGAAGAAACAGGGCATCG
Organism: Hyphomicrobiales bacterium; assembly: GCA_046091665.1. GTDB lineage: Bacteria > Pseudomonadota > Alphaproteobacteria > Rhizobiales > Beijerinckiaceae > CAIUPE01. The sequence continues at coordinate 55,058 of JBJTCD010000093.1, read as the reverse complement.
GTATTTTCTTGATCAGCCATGACATTCATGACGTATTTGAATTGTCGGATCGCGTGGCGGTCATGAAAAATGGACGCATCGTCGGAACGGCGCGTGTACAAGATGTCACCAAGGATGAAGTGCTTGGCATGATCATTCTCGGCAAATGCCCTCCGGGTGCCATTCCCGGCCCCGGTGCATTGAATTCTTGATGAAAGTGATGGCGGCGCATCACCCGCCATCTTTTCACTCTTGATCATTCGCCGCTAAACACAAAATTTAATCCGCGCGGCACTTCCCGATTCAGCAGCTCTGCTCTAAGAGAAGCAGAGTGCTTTTGGCTTTATTTCACTTGCTTTAGATGGGTTTTCGAATGACCAAATCTGATCGTCGCTTTCATCATTTTGTGCGCCCCGCAACTTTTGCGCTGCTTGGCGTGTTATTGGCGTCTTGCGCCTCGGGCTCAAAAGTCACACTTTCCAATGTCGTTGTTGGCGAAACGACATCGCAAGATGTCTCTGCTGATGGCCTCGCCGCATTGAACCGTTTTCGCGCGAGCCAAGGGTTAGGTCCTGTAACGATTGAACCGCGCCTTGTTGAACTTGCGAAGTTTCAAGCGACCGCCATGGCGACACGCGATGCGCTAACACATGAAGTCGCAGGTGATTTCATCAGCCGCGTTGATGCTGCCGGTTTTGAAAAATCGGAAGCGACCGAGAATGTTGGCGCTACGCATCAATCGGCAGAGGCCGCCATTTCTTCTTGGACCCGCTCGCCCTATCACAATGAAAATATGCGTCTTAAAAACGCGAAATATATGGGCATGGCACGCGCAGACTCCCCGAAATCTCGCTACAAAACCTACTGGGCACTAATTCTTGTAACAGACTAAGCACGCGTTACGCTTGTAATAAAAAAGCCATCGCTTCGCAGCGATGGCTTTTTTGTTTTGTGGCCCCTCAAGAGGGGCGATCAAAATCAATTCGTGAGTTGTGCAATCACGGATTCAAATTCTGACTCATTGGCGCATTGGCCTGCTTCGTTGAAATTGACGCCATAATTGCAGGTCAAAGGCTTCGTATTTTGGCCGCCAACATCATAGAATGTTCCGTAAATCCGGCGCTCAAACGCATCAACAAGATAGCGCGTCGTTACGACTCTTCCCTTTTGGGAAATTTTAAACTTCACATCAAGAAGGCATTGGCCACGGCTCGAAACAAAATAGCGCTGCTGTTTGAATTCCTGAATGGAGCCGCCCATTTTGCCCCAAATAATTTTCTGCTCATGCTCATATTGTTTTGCAGACGCTTCCGCTGCCGTTACGCATGACGCTTCATTGGGCCCACCAAAGAAAGGATTGGCCATAACAGGGCTCGACAGTACGAGAAGCGTTACAAAAGTCGCAGATGACAAGAGTTTCAGCATCGTAAAATCTCCGGCTTTATTTATGTGGTCCGCACAGGGATCGCTCCAACAGACCGAATCGATAATAGATCAGGCATCGTTATAAATCACGGCGAAGGCTCTGCGCAATGTCGTGCAGAGTGAAGTCGGAAAAGAAAAAGGGCGCGGTCACATGGACCACGCCCTCACTTTTCTTCAGTCGCCGGGTCAATTATGCGAGATCGAACCGATCAAGCATCATGACTTTGGTCCAAGCCGCGACGAAATCTTTCACGAATTTCGCCTTTGAATCCGACTGGCCATAGACTTCGGCGAAGGCACGCAATTGCGAATTCGATCCAAACACAAGATCAACGCGCGTGGCCGTCCATTTCACCGCACCGGTTTTCCGATCACGGCCTTCGAATGTCTCGGCCTTGTCGTCGGTTGATTTCCACTCGGTTCCCATGTCGAGAAGATTGACAAAGAAATCATTGGTGAGCGTTTCAGGATTTTTCGTGAACACGCCATGCTTCGCCTTGCCGGTATTCGCATTGAGAACGCGAAGACCACCGACAAGCGCCGTCAATTCAGGGCCTGTCAAAGTGAGAAGCTGTGCTTTGTCGAGCAGTAATTCCTCAGCTGACACCGCATAGCGGCCCTTTTGATAATCGCGGAAACCATCCGCAATCGGCTCAAGCACCGAGAAGGAGTCAACATCCGTATGCTCTTGGCTGGCATCCATACGACCTGGCGTGAAGGGCACTTCTATTGAATGGCCAGCCTTTTTCGCCGCTTCTTCAATCGCTGTTCCACCAGCCAACACAATCAAATCGGCGAGCGAGATTTTCTTGCCACCCGTTGCTGAAGCGTTGAACTTTGTTTGGATTGCTTCAAGCGCCGACAACACTTTGTGCAATGTTGCCGGATCATTCGCCGCCCAATCCTTTTGCGGTGCCAAGCGAATGCGTGCACCATTCGCACCACCACGACGATCCGATCCCCGGAATGTCGAAGCCGAAGCCCATGTGGTTGATACGAGATCAGCGATTGAAATGCCTACACTCAAGATGTGAGACTTCAATGCCGCAACATCTTTTGCATCAACAAGTGGATGATTGACGGCGGGAATCGGATCCTGCCAGATCAAATCTTCTTTCGGGGCTTCAGGACCGATGTAACGTGTCTTCGGTCCCATATCGCGATGCATGAGTTTGAACCATGCACGTGCGAAAGCATCAGCAAATTGCGCCGGGTTCTCTTTGAAGCGTTTTGAAATCGGGCCGTAGATCGGATCCACTTTCAACGCCATATCGGATGTAAGCATCATGGGCGCGTGACGCTTTGAAGGATCATGCGCATCCGGCACAGTGCCTGCGCCTGCACCATTCTTCGGCGTCCACTGCCACGCACCCGCCGGGCTCTTCGTCAATTCCCAATCATAGTCGAAGAGATTGTCGAGATAGTTGTTATCCCACTTGATCGGGTTCGTCGTCCACGCGCCTTCAAGACCACTCGTGATCGTATGCGCGCCATGGCCCGGACCATAGGTGTTCTTCCAGCCGAGGCCTTGCTCTTCGATGCTTGCACCTTCCGGCTCTGGTCCAACATATTTTGACGGATCAGCGGCACCATGAACTTTACCGAATGTGTGACCACCAGCGATCAATGCCACAGTCTCTTCATCATTCATTGCCATGCGTGCGAAGGTTTCGCGAATGTCACGCGCCGAGGCGAGCGGATCAGGCTTGCCATTCGGGCCTTCCGGATTGACGTAAATGAGACCCATCTGCACGGCGGCCAATGGATTTTCGAGATCGCGATCACCTTGATAGCGCTCGTCACCGAGCCAGGTCTTTTCTTTACCCCAATAGATATCTTCTTCCGGCTCCCAAATATCTTCACGGCCACCGGCAAAACCAAATGTTTTAAAGCCCATGGATTCAAGCGCGACATTGCCAGCAAGGATCATCAAGTCCGCCCAAGACAGCGCGTTGCCATATTTCTGTTTGATCGGCCAAAGCAACCGACGCGCTTTGTCGAGATTGGTGTTATCCGGCCAGCTGTTCAGAGGCGCAAAACGCTGCGAGCCGCGCGAACCACCGCCACGGCCATCGCCTGTGCGATAGGTACCGGCGCTGTGCCACGCCATACGGATGAAGAACGGGCCATAATGACCGTAATCGGCCGGCCACCAGTCCTGCGTATCGGTCATCAGGGCGTGGAGATCTTTTTTTACCGCCGTGTAATCGAGCTTCTTAAAGGCCTCGGCATAGGAAAAATTCGGGTCCATAGGATCGGACATCGAGGAATTCTGATGCAGGATCCGCAGATTGAGTTGGTTCGGCCACCATTCGCGATTTGACCGCATACCGAAAGTTGCGTGGTTCGGACTGCCATGAACCACCGGGCATTTGCCCGCTTTTGTCTCTGTTCCGCTCATTATGATCTCCCCAAAGGATGAAAACTAATCGGTCGCCTTGGCTTTTATAAGGCACGCGACTCGCGATGGTTTGACCTGTATCAGTTTTAAATAATTTGTTTAATTTTGAATTTTTGATTTATATGATAAGTTCTACTTATGAATAATCTGACCCTCAAGCAATTGCGCTATGTGCAGGCGCTCGCCCAGACGGGCCATTTCGGTCGCGCGGCGGATCTTTGCGCGATTTCGCAGCCCGCATTGTCTCTGCAAATCAAAGAGGTCGAAGATCATTTGGGCGTCGCCCTTTTTGAGCGCGACACAAGGCAAGTGCGGCTCACAAGTTTCGGCGAGACTTTCGTGGATCGCGCGCGGGATATCTTGCGCTCGGTCCAGGATCTCGAAGACTTTGCGCGTAACGAGAAAGGCACATTTCTCTCGCGTCTCAGAATGGGCATCATACCCACAATCGCGCCCTATCTTCTTCCTGCGCTTGTGAGTGATTTGAAACGCGACACGCCGGAGATTGATATTCATATTCGTGAAACGGTGACGCCACGTCTGATCGAAGATCTCACTCAAGGGCGCATCGATACAGCAATTGTTGCTCTTCCCGTTTCAGAGCCCTCCTTCGAAGAGGCGCCGCTGATCACCGAACATTTCGTCTTTGTTCGTCCGAAAAGTGATGATCGCAAACCAGTGCCAAGCGTCGAGATGTTGCAAGAAATGCGTTTGCTTCTTCTCGAAGAAGGTCATTGCTTTCGCGATCAAGCGTTGGAGTTTTGTAATCTCACTTTGAAACGCCCACGTGAAACGCTTGATGGCAGCTCACTCGCCACGTTGGTACAAATGGTTGATGCCGGTTTAGGTGTAACTCTTATTCCGGAAATGGCGGTGCCGATCGAAACACGTTCAGCTTCTGTTTCTGTTATTCGCTTCGGTAAACCTGAGCCCACACGCACAATCGGAATGATATGGCGGAAATCCAATCCACTCGCGCCCGCGTTTAAAACCCTGTCAGATATGGTCAAAATGACAGCGCAGCGATTGAATGCATCCGCCTAACCGCCTGCGGCAACGTGACTTTACGCGGCGCCTTTGGTATTCACATCACCTTCAACAAACAGCGTTGAAAGGCGCGCGGCCACACTTTGTGCAGCCGTCGAACCCAAGGCTTTACTCAGATAAACACCGACAACAACATCAGTAAGTTTCGGCAACCCATCAGCCGGACCCAAACGGCGCAATTCATGTTGCACAAGACGATCCGCAAGCACTGTCAAACCGAAACCGGTTTTCACTGCTGCAGAAATTCCGGAAATGCTTGGGCTTGAATACACAATCTCAAATCCACGCCCGACATTTTGAAGCGCGCTCAACATATTGCGACGATAGAGGCAGCCTTCGGGATAACACACTATCCGCAACGGATCTTTGTCAGCCAGTGACGATGCAGGATCGGGCGAACCAAACCAGCTGATCGGCTCACGCCATGTCATGAAGGCGCCTTCCGCCGGACCATCGGGCGTCATCGCGACCACCACATCAAAGAGATTGGCGCGTAAGCCTTTGAGCAATTCATGCGAGACATCGCAGACAACATCAAAGGTGAAAGACGTATTGTCGATTTTGAGTTCGTTGATCAGACGCGGCAAAAAATGATCGGCATAATCGTTCGGAATGCCAAGCCGGAGCTTGCCGCCGGTATCACGGCGGGAGAGACGCAACACCACCTCGTCATTCAGCGCCAGGATGCGGCGGGCGTAGCCGGCAACCAATTCTCCGGCCTCAGTCGGCTGAGCGCCGCCGCCATCCCGGTCGAAAATGGCAACGCCGAGCAAATCTTCAAGCCGTTTGATTTGGACGCTGATTGCAGGTTGGGACCGGCCAAGACGCTCACCAGCGCGGGTAAAACCCCGCAAATCAATCACAGTCACAAGCGCTCTTAGCAAATCGGTCGGAATATTGCGCATAACCCTCCCCTTTTACCCTGACGCGGGGCCGCCACAGCCGTGGGGTTACACCCTCCAGAAGCATCTCTTATGGAACGATAACATATTTCAATTTCACGGACACAAAAAAGCCCCGCATGGTCCCCGGCGAACTGACGCAGGCGGGGAAAAAGCCGCCGCCTTACATTTGGGGAGCCTGTGATGTCCGACCGTCCTAAACTTGTCGATTACCGCAACAATGGCATCAAGCCACAGCCAACCTTTTCCGATGCCGAAATGAAGCGTCGCCAAGACGCGATCCGCAAGCTGATGGCCGAGCATAAAATGGACGCGGCTTTGTTCACGTCCTATCACAATATCTGCTACCTCTCGGACTTCCTCTATTGCTATTTCGGTCGTCGTTACGGCCTCGTGATCGATCATCAAAAGACAACCAGCGTAACCGCCGCAATCGATGGTGGTCAACCGGCACGCCGGACCTTCGGTGACAATGTGACTTACACCGATTGGGAAAAGACCAATTATCTCCACGCCGTGCAAAATCTCACCAAAGGCGTGAAGCGTCTCGGCATCGAATTCGATCACGTCAATCTTGATTTCCGTCGCGATATCGAAGCCGCTCTCCCCGGCGTTGAGCTCGTTGACATCGCAGCTCCGGCCATGCGTTTGCGCATGATCAAATCAGCCGAAGAAATCGAGCACATCACCAAGATGACGCGCATTGCGGATATCGGCGGTGCGGCGTGCGTTGAAGCGATTGCTGTGGGCGTTCCCGAGCATGAAGTCGCGATCCATTCAACAAGCACAATGATCCGCGAAATCGCGAAAGTGTGGCCGCATGCTGAACTCATGGACACATGGACATGGTTCCAATCAGGCTTCAACACCGACGGCGCACATAATCCTGTAACAAGCCGCAAGATCGAGCGGGGCGATATTCTCTCGCTCAACTGCTTCCCGATGGTTGCGGGTTATTATGTAGCGCTTGAACGCACACTCTTTGCCGAAGAAGCATCGAAAGAACATCGTAAGCTCTGGGAAATCAATTGCCTCGTTCACGACGAAGGCAAGAAGCTTCTCGTGCCCGGCAATAAATGCTCGGATGTCGCCAAGCAATTGAACGACATCTATCGTCAGCATCAGCTCTTGCAATATCGCACCTTCGGCTATGGCCACTCTTTCGGCGTGCTCTGCCATTATTATGGCCGCGAAGGCGGACTCGAATTGCGCGAAGATTGCGATACCGTTCTCGAGCCGGGCATGGTCGTCTCGATGGAACCGATGATCATGGTTCCGGAAGGTCGCCCGGGTGCTGGCGGTTATCGCGAGCATGATATTCTCGTCATCACCGAAGAGGGCAACCGCAACATTACCGGCTTCCCCTATGGTCCGGAACATTTGATCATACGGAAATAAGTGTTACTACCTACCGGACGGCGCTCTTCGGAAGACGGAGGAGTGCCGCCCGGCCCCGGTGGACAAAAATTGTGCACCAAGCCTAATATTTGAAATTGAAATCGGGACGGAAGCGGCCAATGACCAAACCTTGAAAGGTTTAGTCTCTCATCTAGGAGCAAGGCCTTTCCCGTCACGATGATTGAAGTGAAAGCGAGAACATTGTGCTCTCGCCTCAGAGACAAGGTACGGGATCACCGATGGCACCTTCGCCTTCCGCAGATGCGGGATATGTTCGGTTCGACGATGTTGAAAAAACCTATGACGGCATCAACCTTGTCGTGAAATCGCTCGACCTCTCGATTGGTCGCGGCGAGTTTTTAACCATGCTCGGACCATCAGGGTCGGGCAAAACCACAACGCTGATGATGCTCGCAGGCTTTGAAAGCGCGACCAGCGGTGAAATCTATCTTGATGGTGATCGCATCAACAATATCCCGCCGCATAAACGCGGGCTTGGCATGGTGTTTCAAAACTATGCCCTCTTCCCGCATATGTCGATTGCGGAGAATATCGCATTTCCACTCCAAGTAAGACATCTCGGCAAAGCTGAAATTGCCGAACGCGTGCGTAAGGCTCTCGACATGGTGCAGATGAGCGGCCTTGATTCACGCAAACCCGCACAACTCTCGGGCGGTCAACAACAACGCATCGCGCTCGCGCGCGCGCTCGTGTTCGAACCAAAATTGCTTTTGATGGATGAGCCGCTCGGTGCGCTCGACAAGCAATTGCGCGAACATATGCAATATGAAATCAAACATCTGCATGAACGGCTCGGCATCACGATTGTTTATGTGACTCATGACCAATCCGAAGCGCTCACAATGTCCGACCGGATTGCCGTATTCAATGACGGCATCATTCAGCAACTCGCTTCCCCTTCGGATCTCTATGAAAAACCTGACAATAGTTTTGTCGCGCAATTCATCGGCGAGAATAATCGCATCTCTGGTCGCGTGACGTCGATCGCCAATGGCAAAGCGCGGATTGAAGCCCAAGGCGGCTCTTTTGATGCGCTCGCGGTCAAATGTGTGGAAGGGCAAGCCACATCCGTATCCATCCGCCCTGAGCGCGTGGCGATTGAGCCCGCGCAAGCGGATATTCTCTTCGATGCCCGCATCGAAGAAGTGATTTATCTCGGCGACCATATTCGTATTCGTGTTTCTGTTCTTGGCAGTGACGAATTTATTGTGAAGACGCCGAACCGAAACAATCAACGCGCGTTTAATGCGGGTGAAACATTGCGCATTGGCTGGGCGGTTGAAGACGGCCGCGCGCTCGACGCGTGAGAGGAGGGGATTCGATGCGTGTCTCTTAATAAGAGAGGCGCATCGTTTGTGACGGTGGATGATCCACCGAGGGGAATGCGTATCGGAATAGTCCGCGCATGCCAAAAATGGGGAGAGTAATATGAAGATGACGAAAACTTTGAGCGTGCTTCTCGGAGCCGCCGCTGCGATCGGCCTGACAGCCGCCGCACATGCGGGCCAGATCACGGTGATTTCGTGGGGTGGTGCCTACACGAATTCGCAGGTGAAGGCCTATCAAGAGCCATGGATGAAGAAGACCGGTAACACGATCGTGTCGGCCGACTACAATGGCGGTCTTGCTGAAATCAAGGCGCAGGTACAAAGCGGGAATGTGACTTGGGACGTTGTTGACGTTGAAACGTCAGAAGGCATCTCGGGTTGCAATGATGGTCTTTTCGAAAAGATCGACGCTTCGAAATTGCCGAAGGGCGACAATGGTGCCGGCCCGCTCGAAGATTTCGTTTCGGGTGCGATCACCGATTGCGCGATTGCGAATATCGCTTACGCCAATGTGATTGGTTATGACTCGTCGAAATTCTCTGGCGACAAGCCGACCAAAGTTGCCGATTTCTTTGATCTCAAGAAATTCCCAGGCAAGCGCGGCTTGAAAAAAGAAGCCAAAGTGAATCTCGAATTCGCTTTGATGGCTGATGGAGTTGCTGCAGCCGATATTTACAAAGTGCTCGGCACGAAGGAAGGCGTTGATCGCGCGTTCAAGAAGCTTGAAACCATCAAGTCTTCAGTTGTGTGGTGGGAAGCCGGTGCTCAGCCGCCGCAACTTCTTGCTTCTGGCGAAGTGACGATGACGACAGCCTATAATGGCCGTCTCTTCACGCCAGCTGTGAAAGAGAACAAGCCTTTCGTCATCATCTGGGATGGTCAGCAGCAGGTGTTCGATAACTGGGCCATCGTGAAGGGCACAAAGAACAAGGATCTCGCACTTGATTTCTTGGCCTTCTCAACCAGCACGAAGCCACTCGCAGATCAGGCCACCTATATTCCTTACGGCCCGGCACGTAAGTCTTCAGCTCCGCTCGTCGGCAAGTTCGAAGATGGCAAGACCGACATGGCTCCGCATATGCCAACCAATCCTGAAAACATGAAGAACTCGCTCGTGCAGGACGTAAAGTTCTGGGCCGACAAATATGACGAGCTCAACGAGCGCTTCGTCGCCTGGATTGGCAAGTAATATCGATCGGCGCGGTCTCACAAAAGGCCGCGCCGTTTTACTTTAAGAGATAAAGGCAAAACAAATGTCACTAGCGATGGATCGGGAGGCTCTGAAGGCCCGTTTGGCGAAAGCCGAACGTCGCGGCAAGATTCGCGCGTTTCTTCTCGTCGCACCGCTTCTCGCTTTTGTGCTGTTGAGCTTTGTGGTTCCGATTGCCAATCTGGTGACACAAGCTTTTTATGGCGATCTCGTCGCGTCGACCCTGCCGAAAACATCGGCCGAGCTTGCGGTATGGAACGGGAAAATGCCCGCTCCTGAATCGCTCTGCGAGTCATTCGTCACGGAATATAAAGCCGCAAAAGCCAAAGATCCCGCTTTACCGACGCGTATCGCAACTTTGGTCAATCGCGAATTTTCCGGCAGTCTTTCAAAAATGCGGCCTGTTGCGAATAATGACTTAAGCGCCCCTTATTGTGATGCGCTTGCTAAACTCAATGACGAATGGACGAAACCTGAAATCTGGAATGCGCTCAAACTCGTTTCACCGTCCGTGTCACCACGCTTCTTCATTCAGTCGGTTGATTATCGTTTGAATGCCGATGGCTCCATCCGCCACGAAAATGAAGAGAACAGCATTCATCTTGCCTTATTCGGTCGCACCTTGATGGTGGCTGGCGCTGTGACTTTGTTCTGCGCGCTGCTTGGCTTTCCGATTGGCTTCCTTCTTGCTCATCTTCCCGCGCGCACATCAAATCTCTTGATGATCATTGTTTTATTGCCCTTCTGGACCTCGCTACTCGTGCGAACAACCGCGTGGATTGCGCTTTTGCAGCAAAATGGCGTGATCAATGATACGCTTGTTGCAATTGGTTTACTTTCTGACGATCAACGTCCGGTGATGATGTATAATATGTTCGCAACCTTGGTTGCGATGACGCATGTGCTTTTGCCTTTTATGATCTTGCCGCTTTATTCGGTGATGCAGGGCATCAAACCGAATTTTGTGCGTGCAGCGCGTTCGCTTGGCGCAACCCCTGTAACCGCTTTCTGGCGCGTTTATTTCCCGCTCACCATTCCGGGCTTGAGTGCGGGATGTTTGCTCGTCTTCATTCTGGCGATTGGTTACTACATCACGCCCGCGCTTGTCGGCGGTCAGAGCGGCCAGCTGATTTCAAACATCATCGCTTTCCATATGCAGAAGACTTTGAACTGGCCGCTCGCCTCTGCGATTGGCACACTGCTGCTTGTCGGCGTTCTTCTTCTCTACTGGCTCTATAACCGCCTTGTTGGCATCGATAAAATGAAGTTTGCGTGAAATGAATTTTCTTCGTCCCAATCTTCCCGTCTATGCCTCGACTCTCGAGATCGCCTGGTATTATGTTTTCCGCGCGTTCTGCGTAGCGATTTTCATTTTTCTCCTTGCGCCTGTTCTTGTGATCATTCCGCTTTCTTTCAATGCGGAAAGTTTTTTCAGTTTCACAAGCGGTATGTTGAAACTCGATCCCGCTGCCTATTCACTGAAATGGTATCGCGATATTTTCACAAATGGCATGGCTGCACCCGAAGCGCCGTTCAGTCTTTCATGGCTTGCTGACAGCTGGGCACGTAGCCAATGGATGCTCGCGTTAAAAAACAGCGTGATTGTTGGCGTGTTTGCAACTTTGCTCGCGACAACGCTCGGCACGCTTGCCGCTGTTGGGTTGTCACGTCCCGATATGCCCTTCCGTGGTCCGATCATGGGCATGCTGATTTCACCGATGATCGTGCCGATCGTCATCACCGCGACGGGCATGTTTTTCTTCTTCAGCAAAATTGGCCTCGCGCAAACCTATATCGGCCTCATCATGGCACATGCACTTTTGGGCACGCCTTTTGTTGTGATCACGGTGACGGCCACGCTTTCTTCTTTTGATCGCTCATTGATGCGTGCCGCTGCCAATCTTGGCGCAAACCCGCTTACGTCTTTCTTCAAAGTGCAGATGCCATTGATTATGCCCGGCGTAATTTCAGGTGGTCTCTTTGCTTTCGTCACAAGCTTTGACGAAGTGGTTGTGGTGCTCTTCTTGGCCGAACCAGAACAACGCACGATCCCGCGTCAGATGTGGTCAGGCCTTCGTGAACAAGTGAGCCCGACCATCCTCGCGGTCGCGACCATTCTTGTGATCTTGTCTTTCATTCTTCTCTCGTCGCTTGAAATTTCACGGCGGCGCCTTGAAAAGATGAAGCTCGAACCCTCCGCCTAAGGCGCATTTTACACAAGCGCAATTACGGGAGACTGCATGATGGCTCATTCACATTCACATTCTCATACTCACACGCATATGGTGCCCGCGCGCAAAGGCAAAGCGGTGCGGCTATCAAAGGGTCAATCAATTAAGATCATCAACACGCATGGACATCAGGTCTGTGACACATGGGCTTTTTGCCAGGATGATCCGACTGAATTCATGTCGATGGAACATACCCGTCCGACACTCGGCACGATCTTTCCGACCAAGGGCCATGCGCTTTATTCCAACCGCCGCCGTCCGATCATGATGTTTATCGAAGACACATCGCCAGGAATTCACGACACGATCATCGCCGCTTGCGATGATTATCGTTATGGGCTTCTCGGCTGCACAGAGTTTCACGACAATTGCACCGACAATTTACGCGCTGCAATGCGTGCCATTCATGCGGAATTGCCGGAAGTGCCAAGCCCGCTCAATCTCTGGATGAACATTCCCGTGAAAGCCAATGGCGAAATTGAATGGGGCGTGCCACGTTCAAAGCCCGGCGATTATGTGATCTTGCGCGCCGAGATGGATGTTGTGGTGGCGATGTCAGCCTGCCCCCAAGACATTCTCCCCATCAATGATGGCAAGCCTGTCGAAGTGCATTTCGAAATCATCGATATCAATTTTTGAGAAACGCGATCAGCGCCGGAACGGCGCTGTCGCTTCAATCCATTCACGCGTGCGCGCTTCCGGATCAGCATTGGTGAGAATATCCGTGATGACACACGCACTGTCCGCCCCCGCGCGCAACACTAAGGGCGCGCGCTCTGGTGTGATGCCGCCGATGACCACGAGCGGCAAATCACCAATCGCCTTTTTCCAAACACCGATGCGCTCAATGCCTTGCGGCGGATAGCTCATTTTTTTGAGTAAAGTGGGCCATATCGGACCAAGCGCGATATAATCCGGATCAAGGGCAAGAGCTTTGTCCAATTCTTCCGGCGTGTGCGTTGAAAGACCGATGCGAATTCCCGCACGCTTGATCGCCGCAATATCAGCGATCTCCATATCTTCTTGACCGAGATGGATGAAAGAACAGCCTTCATCAATCGCTGTTTGCCAAAAATCATTGATGATCAAAGTCGCGCCATATTGCGCGCATAATGTTTTGGCGCGCAAAATCTCATGCGTGATTTCGCCTTGGCTTTTATCCTTCATGCGCAATTGAACCGTCTTCACGCCTTGCGGCAAAAGACGCTCGAGCCATCGCGTAGAATCAACCAGAAGATAAAAAGGATCAAACATCATAATGTCTCCGAAAAGGCCAAGCCGAGAACAGGCGTGGAAGGCACAGCCATATCGCGCGCTTCCATCGCACCCGCATGATAAGACAAACGCCCCGCTTCAATGGAAAGCGCGAAGGCTTTCGCCATTTTTACAGGATCGCCCGCCTTCGCAACCGCAGTATTCAGCAACACCGCATCATAACCCAATTCAAGCGCTTGCGCCGCGTGTGAGGGCAAACCAATTCCCGCATCAACTACAAGCGGCACATTGGGAAAATGCGCGCGCATGGTTTTTAACGCGAAGAGATTGTTGAGGCCCTTACCCGAACCAATCGGCGCACCCCAAGGCATCAGTACTTCGCAGCCGACGGAGAGAAGTTTTTCACCAACCACGAGATCATCGGTTGTGTAGGGGAAAACTTTGAACCCTTGTGAAACAAGTTCGCGCGCGGCTTCAACGAGACCGAACACATCGGGCTGCAAAGTATCAGCGTGACCAATGACTTCGAGTTTGATCCATTCCGTATCAAACACATCGCGCGCCATCTCGGCGGTTGTCACCGCTTCTTTGACGGACTGACAACCGGCCGTGTTTGGCAACACACGCACATTCAGCGCTTTGATCAAATCCCAAAAGGCACGACCATTTTTGCCGCCTGTCGATTCACGCCGCAATGAGACGGTGACAATCTCCGATCCCGAAGCTTTGATTGCATCAGACAGAATTGCGGGCGACGGATATTGCGCGGTGCCGAGCAAGAGACGCGAAGAGAAAGCCTCGCCATAGAATGAAACTTGATCTGACACGCTCACCCCCCTTGCATCGGCACGAGGATTTCGATGCGATCACCCTCAGATAATTTTGTCTCCGCGCGTTCGCGCTTGCGCACAACGCTCATATTTATCGCGGTAGCGACCGGCATATCCTCATAGCCAAGCACGTCCAAAAGCTCAGCGATTGTCTGCGCTTTGGTTTCGACGCTCTCTCCATTAACGATGATCATCACCGTTCAACCTCCGGAAATGTTTTTCCTTCCATCACAATCTCTGCGGCGCGGCGCGAAAGCGCGGGTGCCCCAAGATAGCCGTGACGATAAAGGCCATTCAGTCGCAAAATTTTTCCCGTCCGCCGGATACGCGGCAGATTATCAGGAAACGCGGGCCGCACATCGGTGCCAGTTTCAATAATCTCAGCTTCGCCAAATGCGGGGTGCAGCGCATAGGCGGCATTGAGTAATTCCACCATCGAGCGTGCGGAAATGCGTGATTGATCGCTGCTTTCAATCATCGTTGCGCCGATCATGAAATGATGATCATCACGCGGCACGATATAAACAGGGATACGCGGGTGAAGAAGACGAACGGGCCGCGAAAGAGAAATCTCGCTTGTGCGTATGATCAGCATCTCGCCTTTGACACCGCGCAAATCGGGAAGCACATCGCGCGCTTCAAACCCACGACAATCAAGAACATGATCGGCGTCGATGGCTTCGGGGCGAACATCGCTATCCATCACAAAGCGAACGCCAAATTCTTTTTGCAACCGCTCGCAAAGAAAGCCCAGCGCTTTTCGAGGATCAAGATGCGCTTCTTCCTTAAAAAACAAACCTGTTTCAAAACGACCGGCGAGATCGGGCTCTAATTCAGCAACACGCTTGCTATCAATCACTTCAAAATGCGAGGTGCGCGCGGCAAAGCGTTTGAGATCGGGCGTGTCGCGCGGCGGAGCCACCACGAGACTGCCTTTGTTGATCACGCCCGGAAAATGCGCGCGCCAATAGCTGAGCGATTCAAGGCCCAATTCACCAATCAAAGGTTCGGCACTTTCCATCTCGCACCAGAGTGCGAGCATGCCGCCCGCCCACCATGAACAGCCGCGACCGATATCGCGATGGCGATCATAGAGTGTGACGCGTGCGCCGCGCAGCGCCACTTGATGCGCGGCGGTAAGCCCCATCACTCCAGAACCGACAATCGCGATGTTTTTTGTCATAATGTTCAATCAGTAAATGCTGCAAGAATTTTTGCGAGCACGAAGGAGATGATGAGGCTTGGCAAAGCGCTTCCAAAATCGGGATAGTAAAAAGCCGCGCCATGATAGACCGCAATGCCAATGAGCCATGACAACACAGGGCCAATATAAAGGGCGCTTAAACCTTCATTTGTTGCCGCGCGCCGTTTGATGCTTTGGTAATTTGCCAAGATCACGCCAAAGAGCGGCACGAAGACTGAACTCAGATAGAGCAAGAAGGGTTCAATTGCATGCATATCAATGGCGCTCGCAATCGCAATCGACACAACACCTAAAATCAATCCACGCGTTGTGAGTGAAAGCCCGGAGACAAGTCGCTCCGAACTCACCGATCCCGAATGCAAATCACCATAGGCGTTATCAAGCTCGTCAAGAATGATGAGCGAAAGCGCGATCAAACCGAATTGCGCGAGCAAAAGACCGGTGACCAAATCACCGCTTGGTTGATTGAGGATAACGAGAACACCCAGCGCATAGCACCAGATATTCGCAATCACATAACCAACGAAAGTGCCGCTGAAGGAGCCCTTCGCCGTGCGGCCATAACGTGCATAATCCGCAACAAGCGGCAGCCATGAGATCGGCATAGCGATCACAAGATCAACACCCGACCAGAAGCCCATCTCGCCCGTGCCTGTTGTTGAGAACAAAGTGCTCCAGCCTTTGGCGCTTGATGCTGAAACAAAAACATAAGTGAGCCAGAGCAATGAAATGACAACAAGCGGCAGCCCGATGCGTGACAAGAAGCGGCGCACAAGGCTGGTCATTGAACCGAGCATCAAGAGCAGCAAGATGCCACCCCATAACGCGGTCGCAAAAATTGCGGGTGCTGAACCTTCAAGCCCCAGCCACTGCTTCATCACCGCAAGCGTGCCGTCACGCATGATGGCGATTTCAAAGGCCGTCCATCCGAGAAGCTGAATAACGTTGAGAATAATCGGCACTTTACCGAAGGCCGAGCCAAAGCCGAGTTCAATAATGCCGGCGGAGGATTGACCAGTCTGTTGCCCAAGCCGCGCTGTGGTTGCAAGGATCAAAGCGCCCAGAACCGAGCCCACAACAATCGCAAGCGCGGCAAGGCCGGGGCTCAAGCCTGGCATAAGATAGGCACCGACTTGCATGACGAGCAGGCCAACACCAAGGCTGAACCAGAGCGCTGTCTGGTCTTTGAAGCCAAAAACGCGGTCGGTTTGAGAAATAGCGGAAGAAGAAAGCACCTGTCCGGCGGGGGCATGGATGTCTGCCATAGTGATCGTCCTTTTGATCGCGATGGCAGGAAAGCTTGTCCGAAATGGTCGGCGCGGCCGACATATCGTTGTGCTTCCCTGCGCGAGGATTACCTCATTCAGGTTCGAAGGGTTTGTTCTCAGCCCCGCTTTTGACCCCGAAGGCCCAAAGGCGAAGCACCCCTAGCGAGCGGACAAAAATGCGGGAAACCCGACTCCCTATCCGTGAAAATAATTTTCTGCCAAGCACGCCCCCTCCTGTCAAGCCGGTTGGTTGTGGAGGAGCCCGTCCACCCGCACTGTGTTGAGGACTCAAACGCAAGGCCGGATTGAATTTGTCCCTTTCGCCCCGTTATGGTGCGGGGCATTTGGAATGAGTGATGCGCGAAGGATAAGTTTGATGAGCGGGATCAGAATTGAAGAAGCCGAATTGCGTGTCGTACGGCTGCCGCTCTTAAAGCCCTTCACGATTTCAACCGGCACGATGCATGACAAGATTTTTCCGCTGTTGATTTTACGCGGCGAAGGTCTTGAAGGCTATGCGGAGAGTGTGGTCGATCCGCTCCCCGATTATCTTGAAGAAACAATTGCGGGTGGCATGGAACTGTTGCGTGAAGTCTATTTGCCGCAAATTTTGGGAAAGCGTTTCACGCATCCGAATGTGCTTGATCCGATCCTCTCACCCTGGCGCGGTCATTACATGACGAAAGCGGTGGTGGAGATGGCGTTTTATGATCTCTTCGCCAAAGCACGGAACGAGCCCTTGCAAACCTATCTTGGTGGCGAAGGTAATCATGTCGATGTCGGCGTGTCGCTCGGCATCATGCCGATTGATGAGACGCTTGCAAAAACTCAAGAACATCTTGATCAAGGCTATAAGCGCATCAAACTCAAAATCATGCCAGGCCATGATGTGGAATTGCTTGAGGCGATCCGCGCGCGTTTTCCCGATTGCCCCTTAAGCGTTGATGCGAACAGCGCTTATACGCTCGGCGATATGAAAATCATGCGCGCGCTTGATTGCTTCCGCTTGGATTATATCGAGCAACCGCTTGCGCATGACGATCTTCATGATCATGCGACGCTGCAAAAAGAAATCATCACGCCGATCTGTTTGGATGAAAGCATTCGCACCGTCGCTCATGCGCGCAAAGCGCTGCAAACAGATGCAACGCGCGTGATCAATATCAAAGTGGGGCGCGTGGGAGGCTTTAGCGAAGCGCGCCGCATTCATGATCTTGCGGAGGCGTTCTCGGTTCCCGTTTGGTGCGGCGGTATGCTTGAGTCAGGCATTGGCCGTGCGCATAATATTCATCTTTCAACCTTGCGTAACTTCAAAAAGCCCGGCGACACATCAAGCGCAAGCCGCTATTTCCCGCGCGATATCATTCACGAAAAACTTGAAACGAAAAATGGACAAATGCCTGTGCCGCAAGGGATTGGTATCGGCGTGACGCTCGATTGGGATTTTCTTGAAACGGTCACGCTGTCGAAAGAGATTTTCAAAGTATGATGATGTCTGATCGCACAAAGCGATTTTTCAAACACCTTGGTCTTGCATGTGTTTTACTTTTTGGCGTGCCTGCGAGCGGCGCACTCGGATGGGCCGTCTATCTGCGGTTAAGCGGCAATGTGCATCAAATCGGAACAAGCGAAGTCTATCGCTCTGCGCAACTTTCCTCATCAGGGCTTGAGAGCGTCATCAAAGATCACAACATCAAAACGGTTCTGAATCTGCGAGGGTCCCAACAGAATTCAGACTGGTATGATGCTGAACGGGCGACAGCCACAAAGCTTGGCGTCACCCACATTGATCTACCGCTCTCGGCCAATGAAGAGCCGGATGATGCCAAACTTGATCATCTCATCGCAACCATGCGCGACACTGAAAAGCCGTTGCTGATTCATTGCGAAGGCGGTGCGGATCGTTCAGGCCTTGCGGCTGCACTTTATCGCCGTGTGATCAATGGTGACTCTTACGAAAAAGCCGCAGAGGAACTCTCGTTCCGCTACGGCCATTTTCCTTGGCTCACAAGCCGCACTGGCGCAATGGACCGCGCATTCGCGCGCCGCGCTAGCGTCACGCCTTAATCACTCAGCGTCGTTCGAAACGATGCGGCGCTTCACAAGCTGAACCGACGCAATCGTCAACGCGATCTTCAAGGCTTCAGCGGGCAAGAAAGGCAGAACACCAACCGCAAAGGCTTTCTCGACACCGATCAGCGAGGAGAGCCACGCCAAGCCCAGACCCATGATCAGAGCATCACCGAGAAGGATGATCAAAGCGGTTGATGCGAAAGAACGATTCAACCCGCGCTCGAAAGCGAATGAGACGAAGAGTGCAGAGACCAAAAAGCCAGCGAGATATCCGCCTGTCGGACCCGCCATAAAGACCAAGCCCGCACCGGTTGAAAACACCGGTAAACCAGCAGCACCCTCGACAAGATAAAGCGCGACAGTTGCACCCGCGACGCGCAGGCCTGCATGAGCGCCGAGCATCAACACGATAAAAGTCTGCATCGTCATCGGTACCGGCCAGAAGGGCACTTGCACCTTGGCCGAGATCGCCAAGAGAACCGAACCCAAAACCACAAGCACCGCGTCACGGGCGAGGCTCGGGCGCGCGGCGAAGGCGCGAAGGGGGGCGAAAGCGGTTTGCATGAGATGAAACTCCCTCAATCAATCTAAAATCCTGAAGCCGAAGCGGCTTTTCGGCGCCTACCTTACACAGCCGCGCTCGCTCTTCAAGGGCCGGAGCCCGTTGTCACGTTCCGCAAAACGTCACCCTCACCCGCTCATGCGGCGCGGCGGGCGCTTCATAGGCGTCATATTCAGGATCATCTTCATAAGGACACTGCAACGCGCGGATGAGGCGATGAAAGGGTTCAAAATCATCTTGAGTTTGCGCCGCTTGAATGGCCTCTTCGACGCGATGATTGCGTGGTATGCGTTTAGGGTTCGCCGCTTTGATCCGCGATTGAAGTTCTGTTTTCGAAACCTCTTCGCGTTGAAGCCGCTCGCGCCACCTTATGATCAAAGCATCGGCCACATCATCATCGCCTAAATAGTTTCGTAGCGTTTGATCATTTTGGGGATCAACGGCATTTAAGAAAGCGCGAAAAGTTAAAGTGAAATCCGCCTGCTTCTGTTGCATACGCAAAAGAAGCGAGGCGACAAGATCATGGTCTTCGTCTTCGCGCTTCCGAAGACCCAGTTTCGAGCGGAACGCTTCATCATAGGCTTTATGATAAAGATGCGCGAAACCGGAAATCGCATCGGATGCCTTTTTCACAGCGCGTTCTTCATCTGCATCAATCAAAGGCAGAAGCGCTTCGGCAAGGCGCGCGAGATTCCACTGCGCAATTGCCGCTTGCCGTCCATAAGCATAACGGCCAAATTGATCGATAGAACTGAAGACTGTTGCCGGATCATAGGCTTCCATAAAAGCGCACGGTCCGTAATCAATCGTCTCGCCAGAGATCGTCATATTGTCGGTGTTCATCACGCCATGTACGAATCCAAGCGACATCCATCGCGCTATCAAATGCGCTTGTCTTTCAATCACGCCTTTCAAAAATACGAGCGCAGGGTTGTCGGCGTCTTTCGCAGTAGGGTCATGGCGCTCAATGGCAAAAGATAACAACGCTCGCAGCGCCTCATGATCTTCACGCGCAGCAAAAAATTGAAATGTCCCGACGCGGAGATGACTTGATGCCACACGCGTAAACACCGCGCCCGGCAAAGGGCCTTGCTCCCGCAAAACGCGCTCGCCTGTCAGCACTGCCGCAAGCGCCCGCGTCGTCGGCACACCCAAAGCATGCATCGCTTCGCTTATGATATATTCGCGCAACACTGGGCCCAAAGCGGCACGACCATCACCGCCGCGTGAATAGGGTGTGCGACCCGACCCCTTGAAGGCAATGTCGCGCAAATGGCCTGATCGATCCCTCACTTCACCCAAAAGGATCGCACGACCATCACCGAGTTGCGGCACGAAACTTCCAAATTGATGACCGGCATAGGCCACCGCCACAGGTGTTGCACCGAAGGGAATTTCATTGCCGGCGAAGAGCCGCGCCAGATCCTCTGGCGAAACCCCATCAAGGGATAGACCAAGCTCGCGAGCGAGCGAATCATTGAACGCGATCAGACGCGGGGCCACGACCGGCGTTGGCGGCAGGGCGGCAAAAAACCCTTCCGGCAGCCTCGCGTAATGCGCCTCGATCTGTCCAATCGATAGGGACATGATGTTATTTAGCCCGTCCCCCAACCCATCATCCGAAAGTGAGCCCGATTGCCCCGAAAGATCAAGGGGATCGCCCGCAACCCCGCTTTGTCTATCTTAAGGGGCGGTTTATGGTCGCCTACTCATTCTACTTCGGATGGCTTGATCATGATTCCCAACAAAACCGCCGCGCTCGCCACGCTTCACGCCCATCGGCAAGCGACAAAGACGCGACCCATCAAAGCCCTCTTTGATGCCGATCCGAACCGCTTCGCGAAATTTTCACGGCGTCATGAGCGAATGCTGCTCGATTTTTCGAAATGCGCGCTGACCGACGAGACGCTTTCATTGCTTCTTGATCTCGTGCGCGCGGTTGATCTTGAAGGCAAAAGAGACGCGATGTTTCGCGGCGAGAAGATCAACGAAACCGAAAACCGCGCCGTGCTACACACGGCACTGCGTCGTCGTAATCAAAACCCGCTGCTTCTCGATGGTCATAACATCATGGCCGATATTGTAGCGGAGCGCGCAAAAATGTTCGCACTCGCTGAAGGCGTTCGCTTAGGGAAAATTTCAGGCTCTACGGGAAAGACCTTCACTGATGTCGTCAATCTCGGCATTGGCGGTTCGGATCTCGGCCCCGCGATGGCGACCGTGGCGCTTGCGCCTTGGCATGATGGCCCAAAACTTCATTTCGTTTCGAATGTCGATGGCGCGCATCTCGCTGACACTTTGATCGGGCTCAATCCTGAAACGACGTTGTTCATCATCGCGTCGAAAACCTTCACGACGATTGAAACCATGACGAATGCGATCTCGGCGAGGCGCTTCATCGCCGAGCACTTAGGGCATGACGCGGTGGCTCATCATTTCATGGCGGTCACAACAGCGCTTGATAAAGCGGCTCAATTTCCTGTGCGTGCGGATCGTATCACCGGCTTTTGGGATTGGGTCGGCGGGCGTTATTCAATCTGGTCATCAATCGGATTGCCGCTTGCCATGGCGATTGGCTCAAAAAATTTCGAAGCTTTTCTTAATGGTGCTGGCGCGCTTGATGAGCATTTCACATCCGCGCCGCTTACGGAAAATCTTCCGGTCCTGTTCGGCTTGATCGGCATCTGGCATCGATTGATTTGCGATTACCAAACACGCGCGCTGATCCCTTATGATCAACGCCTCGCGCGCTTGCCCGCCTATGTGCAGCAGCTTGATATGGAGTCAAATGGCAAACGCGTGGCGATTGATGGGTCTGCGCTTGATCATGCATCGGGTCCGATTGTGTGGGGCGAACCGGGCACCAATTCGCAACATGCATTTTTTCAATTGCTGCACCAAGGCACCGATGTCATTCCGATCGAGTTTCTTATTGCGGCAAAAGCGGAACGCGCCGATCTTAAAGATCATCATGATTTATTGATCGCCAATTGTCTTGCGCAATCGGAAGCGCTGCTTGTTGGCCGTTCGTATGAGGACGCCAAAGCGCAGCTTTTGGCGCGCGGTCAATCAACGCAAGCGGCTGAAGCGCTTGCGCCCCATCGCGTCTTTCTCGGCAACCGACCCTCTCTCACATTGGCCTATGAGCGACTTGATCCCGCACAGCTCGGCGCTTTGATTGCCCTTTACGAACATCGCGTCTTTGTCGAAGCGGCCATTTTCGGAATCAATGCCTTCGACCAATGGGGTGTGGAATTGGGCAAAGAATTAGCCACAAGCCTTTTACCGCTCGTGAAAGGCGAAACACGTGACGCGCGGGCGAATGGTTCAACGGTTGGTCTCATTGGATTTTTAACAAAACCCTAAAATACTCGGTCCCATTTGATACAACCCAAGCGTTTTCATTTTGGACTTTTTAATTAATTTCCCTTAGGTCAAGTCCGATATAAAAAGTCGGAGCTCCAATGGCCTTACTCGAAGACTGTCTTGCCCTCGAAGCGAAAGGACAACGCAACGAGGCGGTAAGAAAACTAGCGCGCTGGATCGAAAGCAAAGGCAAAAAGCCCCCAAAGGAGGCGCGGCTCGCGTGGTTTCATCTCGCCCGGATGCTCTTGCAACTCGGGCGCCCCGCTGATGCCGCTTCACATCTTGTGAAGGCTCGGACTCAATACAAAAAGGATTCTGAATTTCTCAATCTCTCTGGCATCACGGCGAAACGCCTGCGTAACTTCGATGAAGCGCTCGACTATTTCGACGACGCATTCAAAGCTGACAAAACAGTCGTCGCGGCGCTGGCCAACAAAACGCTACTTCTCACCGAATTGAAGCGCAGCGATGAAGCCATCGCATCCGCATTAAAGTTAAAAGAACTCGATCCGAAAAACGCGACCGCCCCCCGCCTTTTGGGTGTCGCCTATTTACAAAAGGGCGAATTGCAAAAAGCACTTCGTTTTTTTGATGAAGCGGTTGCGCTCAATCCCAAAGATGTCGTGTCTTGGATTGATCGCATCAAGGCGGATACGGATTTCGAACGCCATGAGGAAGCCATCAAAGCGGTTGAGGCAGCCATTCTAGAATTGCCGCAAGAGCATCGCATCATCGAAGCGCGGATCATGGTTTATCGTCGCGCCGGCAAATTCACTGAAGCGGAAAGATTTCTCGTTCAACGCCTTGAAGAAGCGCCCGACGACGCATGGGCGCATTTTCAACTCGCAGAAACCATTGCGCGTTTTGATCGAGAGCGCGGCAACAAGCATTATCTCCGCGCGGTTCAGCTCAAACCGGACGATGCCATCTATTGGATGAATTACGCCAATAGTCTTGATCGCTCGCGCTATGGCAATGAGGCGGATCATATTCAAGAAGGTTATGAAGCGGTGATAAAGGCGTTAACCTTAGGCCCTCTTCCCTCCCGCTTTGTGCGCATGGCGCGTAACATTCTCGTGCGCATGGGACGTTTTGATATTGTCAAAACGCTCGGAACTTTCCGCGATCTCGGTCGTGCATGGGCGCATGAAAGTCTACATGACGCTTTGCATTATCATTTGGCTCGCGTTGAAACCGATGAAGATCGGTATGAAATTCTCGAACAACATCGCATTTGGGGTCGGATCGAACTTGCCAAAACAAAACTCAATCCCTTGCCTAAGCCCGCATTGGTAAAAGGCCGCAATAAAATCAGACTAGGCATTATGTCATCTGATCTTCGACACCATCCTGTCAGCTATTTCGCGATGCCACTTTTCGATTACATCGACCGTAATCGCTTTGAAGTTTATTGCTATTCTTGGTGTCGCCATGATCCCGATCCAATCCAGAACTATATTGCAAGTCGTGTGAATGAATTCCGCTGGCACAAGGCGATCGCCGACCGTGATGCCGCCGAACTTATTGCTAAAGATCAGCTTGATATGTTGTTCGAACTTGGCAGCTCCACCGATATGAACAAGCTCGAAGTCATGGCGTGGAACCCAGCTCCCCTGACAGCGAGTTGGCTTGGCTATCCGCATTCCGCGGGGCTTGAGTCCATTGATTATATTTTGGTTGATCCCTTCATCAATCCGCCAGATCCCGCACTTCTTATTGAAAGACCTTTCGAGATGCCGAAGAGCTGGGTGGCGATGGGGCGTTTGGGCTTTAATGAAGCCGAAGACATTCAACCCGTTATCCCTTCGGCGCGCAAAGGTTATATCACCTTCGGCACCGCGAATAATCCCTATAAATATAGCCCCAAAGTTTTATCAACTTGGGCGCGCGTCTTGAATGAAATGCCTGAATCGAAATTTTTATTTGTGCGGCCTGAAGCAGGTGCCGCTGCGTTCCGCGAATTGATGACCAAAGCCTTTGTTGATGAAGGTGTCGCCGCTGATCGCATTTTATTTGAATCCGTGCGCGGCAAACATATGCGTGTTTATAATGAAATGGATATTTCACTCGATACATTTCCGCAGACGGGCGGCACGACAACTTGTGAATCGATTTTCATGGGCGTTCCGGTGGTCACATTAGTCGGCACGGCCTTTTTTGAGCGCTTAAGTTATTCTAATCTCTCCAATGCTGGATTGGGCGATCTCGTCGCGTTCTCGCATGACGATTATGTGAAGAAAGCTGTTTCACTCGCGCAAGACACCAAAAGACGTACGTATCTTCGCAGCGCATTAAGGCGGCAAATCAAAGAGCGGCCTTTGGGACAACCGGAACAATTCGCAAGAGATTTTTACGATCTTGTTACCAAAACCGTGATTGAATCCCGTTAAGCTTACTTCGCAGCAAACACACGCGCTCCATCGCGATGCTCGATCCAATTATCGAGATAGGCTTTCGCCATTTTGGTATCATCAATCACAAGAAGATTTTCGGCGTTTCGTAATTCTGCGCTTTGTGTGAAATTATAAGAACCGGTTACAACTTTTTTGCCGTCGATGACCATCACTTTATTATGCGCTATCGCACAGCAATAATCGACATAAAGCGGAATATTTGCTTCGCTCAGAAGTGACATCACAGAATAGCGTTCGGAATTTTGGCTTTTATCGACAATGACCGCCACATCAACACCGCGACGATGCGCTTCAACCAAAGCTTCGGCAATCGGACGCGCGGTAAAACTATAGGCCTGCACGCGGATCGATTCACGCGCCGATGAAATCGCTTCAAGGATCAAGGTGGAACAGCGGCCATCAGGCGAGAAGCATAATTTCCAGGGCGGCGCTTCACCCGCTTCCGCACGATGAACGGCAGAGCCCGTCACGGCCAAGGCCATAAGAACGAAAGCAAAGAGCCAAAAGCGCCTCAGCGTGATTTGCTTACCCATCATGAATGTCACAGGCTCCCCACTCAACCGTCGGGGCATTATACAACTTCAAGATGAAAATGTTAGATCTACAACCTGAATTTTTGGAGTCGCCCTACGGTCATTCCGTAGCTTGAAGGCCAATTATGTCAAAATTTGTCAGGTGTTGCGGGGAGTTGATCTTCGTCATCGGGATCATCGGTTTCAACAGCGGGAATCGCATAGCTGCCGGTAAGCCATCGGCCGAGATCCAGATCGGCGCAGCGTTTAGAGCAAAAGGGGCGGAAGTCACGCACAGCTCTTTTGCTGCAATTCGGACAGCGGCCGAGCATCACAACTTTTCCGCTTTCATCTTTTTCAGGCGCGTCCGTCATGGCGCCCTCTTCGCTTTTATGCCGAAGCTTCCAAGCAGCTGCGCGGTTTCATAAAGCGGCAAGCCGACAACGCCCGAATAAGAGCCGGAAATAAAATCGATATAGGCGGCGGCAAGCCCTTGAATGGCATAGCCGCCCGCTTTGCCCTGCCATTCTTTGGAGGCGATATAAGTTTCGATCTCTTCCTTTGATAATCTTTTAAAGCCCACTTTCGTCTCGACGTGGCGGAGGCGAGGTTGTCCATCACGGCCAATTAGAGCGAGCGCCGTATGAACGCGATGTGCGCGTCCGGACAAAAGTGCGAGACATGCACGCGCGTCCTCTTCGGTTTCGGCTTTGGGTAGAATGCGACGACCCACCCCGACAACTGTGTCGGCTGCCAAAATAACAAAGGGACCAGAGAGAGCGGCGACTTCGGGCTTCTCAAAAACCGCTTCCGCTTTTTCGCGCGCCACGCGGATCGCATGAATGCGCGGCAATTCATTCTTCAAAGGCGCCTCATCAATAGACGCAGCGATTAAATGCTGCGGCTCACACCCGATCTGACGCAAGAGATCGAGGCGACGCGGAGAAGCTGAAGCGAGAATAAGGGTCGGTTCGGCCACGGACGATCCTGTTCATAAAGGATATGACAGAGGTGAGGCTAGAGCGCTCATATTTTTGATGGAATCAAAAAACGCGCTCTATCTCTTTGTTTTGTCGCATTTTGTTTCGATTAACCGGCTTCCGCTTAATCGCAAAATGCTCTTACTCGCGGCCGAAACTATTTGAAGCGGTAGGTGATGCGCCCCTTGGTCAAATCATAAGGGGTCATTTCAACGAGAACCTTATCACCCGCTAGCACACGAATGCGGTTCTTACGCATTTTGCCAGCCGTATGGGCGATAATTTCATGGTCATTTTCAAGCTGAACGCGAAACATCGCATTCGGCAGTAATTCCGTGACCACGCCGGGGAATTCCAAAACTTCTTCTTTAGCCATCCTGAACCTTCAATCAGCGGGGGGCCGTGAACAGGCCACCCCTTTAAGAGCGGCGGACCCTAAACGAAACCGCGCCATTTGTGAACCATCCTCCGCGCAGGCCTTTAAGGGTGCGCTCCGGCCGTGCGGTGCAGTCTTTCGAGCGCCCGATAGCGTCGAAAGCCCCACGGAATCATCAAAAGATAGAGAATCGTCGTGACCGCAAGAAACTGGAATGTATAAGTCACAAGCAGCGCGACGACCGCAATGACAATCACGAAAAGCGGCAACACCCATTCACGCGGCACGCGGCTGCCAAACGTCTTTCCCGCAAAAGTCGGAATACGGCTCACCATCATAAAGGCGATGAAGAGCACATAGACCGCTTCAACCACCGCAAAGCTCGGCGGAACCTCTAAACCCAATTCGAGAAAATAAGCCGGCAACAATCCGGTCAGCGCACCAGCCGGGGCGGGAATTCCCGTGAAAAAATTCTTCTGCCATTCAGGGCGTGCGGGATCGTCAATCATCACATTGAACCGCGCGAGGCGAAGGGCAGAGGCAGATGTGAAGAGAATGACCGTGATCCATCCGAGCGACTGCAATTCATTCAAACCATAAATATAAAGAATGATCGCAGGCGAAACGCCGAAGCTTAGAAAATCAGCAAGACTATCAAGCTCGGCTCCAAAGCGTGATGTGCCTTTGAGCAATCGCGCGATGCGTCCATCGAGTCCGTCAAGAATCGCAGCGACGAGAACCGCAATCAATGCGTAACGCAATTGTCCTTCATAAGCGAAACGGATCGCGGTCAATCCGGCGCATAACGACAGCATCGTCACAAGATTCGGAATAAGAACGCGCAGTGGCACCGCATTAAAACGGCGCGGGCGCGGATCCTTATCGGGTTCAAAAGGAGGAAAAAGATCGGTCATAGATTTTGAAAATGGCGTTCGCCGGACGCGTCATCACGCGCGGCAATCACGGTTTCACCCGCAATCATTGTCTGTCCAACACCCACAAGCGGATGATAGCCATCGGGAAGATACACGTCGACACGCGAGCCAAAACGAATAAGGCCAAATCTTTCGCCAACCGACAAACGATCACCCTCTTCAACAAAGCCAACGATACGGCGCGCAATGAGTCCTGCAATTTGCACAACGCCAAAACGTTCACGGCCCGTGTTCACAATGATCGCGTTGCGCTCATTATCCTCGCTCGCTTTATCGAGTTCAGCATTGAGAAAGAGACCCGGGCGATAGGCAATGGTTTCAATTGTGCCCGAAACAGGAACGCGATTCACATGGCAATTAAACACATTCATGAAAATCGAAATGCGAGTCATCGGCTCATCGGAGAGGCCGAGCTCTGGCGGCGGCACCGCCTCGACAATCATCGACACCCGCCCATCAGCCGGCGAGATCACTAGTCCCTCACCCACCGGCACCGTGCGGACGGGATCGCGGAAGAAATAGATGCACCAGACGGTCAAAATGCCGCCGATCCAGCCCAGCGGCGACCAGATCCAGGCCAGAAGATTGGCCACGACCGCAAAAATGGCGATAAAGGGCCATCCCTCACGGTGGATGGGCACAAGCTGTTTCCTGACAGAATCCAAAATCGACATCACACCAGTCCCGAAGGGTCGAGTTGCCCTCACCCCTTATTGGCCAGAAGAACGGGCTCGGTCAATGTTTCGCCGGTTTTCTCCAGCGCCTGTCGGGCTTCCGCCGCCTCACGCTGCCGTTTCCACAGTTCGGCATAGATGCCCTTCTTTTCAAGAAGCGTCTGATGCCGCCCGCGTTCGGCGATGCGCCCTTTTTCAAGAACGAGAATTTCATCGGCATTGATGATGGTGGACAAACGATGCGCGATGACAAGCGTCGTGCGTCCGCGCGACACCGCTTCGAGCGCGTTTTGAATCTCACGCTCGGTGAAACTATCGAGTGCCGAAGTCGCTTCATCAAGCACGAGAATGGGCGGGCCTTTGAGAATCGTCCGTGCAATCGCAACACGCTGCTTCTCGCCGCCTGATAATTTCAAACCACGCTCGCCGACATTGGTTTCATAGCCGTCGGGCAGCGATTTGATGAATTCATCAATCTGCGCGAGTTTGGCTGCCGCTTCGATTTCCTCGCGCGAGGCATCCCAACGGCCATAACGGATATTGTAATAGATCGTGTCGTTAAAAAGCACCGTATCTTGCGGCACCATACCGATGGCGGCCCGCAAACTCACTTGCCAAACATCACCAATATCCTGCCCATCAATCAGAATGCGCCCCGATTGCGGTTCATAAAAGCGGAACATCAAACGCGAAATTGTGGATTTACCCGCACCAGACGGGCCAACAATCGCGACCGTCTTTCCCGCAGGCACTGTGAAATCAACGCCATCAAGAATGGTGCGCTCGGGCGTATAGCCAAATTTGACGTGATCAAAACGCACTTCACCTTTTTCAATGAGGAGGGGCTTCGAGCCCGGACGATCCGCAATTTCCGGATCTTGATCGAGAATATCAAACATCTGATCAATATCGATCAAAGCCTGTTTGATTTCGCGATAGACCATTCCCATGAAATTCAATGGCTGATAGAGCTGGATCAACATTGCATTGACGAGAACAAAATCGCCAACCGTGTGGCGGCCTTCGCGAATGCCCTGCACAACAAGAGCCATACACACCGTAAGACCAAGCGTGAAAATAATCGCTTGGCCTGAGTTCAGAACGGCAAGCGATACATAGGCTTTCACGCTGGCCTTTTCGAATTTCTCCATCGCTTTGTCATAACGCGCGGCTTCGCGCGTCTCGGCACCAAAATATTTGACCGTTTCGAAATTCAATAAACTATCAACGGCTTTGCCACTTGCGTCCGTATCGCTGTCATTCATTGAACGGCGAATGCCCATGCGCCATTCAGTGGCTTTGGTGGTGAACACCATATAACCAATAATCATCAAAATCGTGACGATCGCGTAACGCCAATCAAATTCATAAAGAAGAACCGCAAGGATCATTACAAATTCAACGATTGTCGGCGCCAGCGTCAACATCGTCATGCGCACAATCGATTCAATGCCTGCGCGCCCGCGATCAAGCACACGCGTCAAGCCGCCTGTTTTGCGCTCAAGATGAAAGCGCAAAGACAAGCGATGCATATGTTCAAAGGTTTCATTCGCAAGACGCCGCACGGAATGCATCGCAACCGCAGCAAAAAGCGCGTCACGCACTTGGGTGAGCAGACCCATTAATACGCGCGAGAAACCGTAAAGCAAGGTGAGCGCAATCGGAATGCCGATGAAAAAAAATGTTTGATCCACCTCGGCAAGCGCTGTGGGCGCGAGCGCATCTGTTGCCCATTTGAACGTGTAGGGGACAGCAATCGTGACAAGTTTGGCCGCAATCAAAAGCCCCGTGGCCATGATGATGCGCATGCGCAAATCGGCGCGGTCCTCAGGCCACAGATAGGGCCAGAATCCTTTGACCGTCCGCCACATCGAAGACTGAGGCCTTATACTGACGGCCTGAGAGGACGGGCGACCGCGGGACATGGAACGAGCCATAACAACTCCAAACTGGATCAAGACATCAAGAAAAAGGAACGGCCCCCGAGGGGCCGAAGCGAAAGCCTTATCACCCAAATAAGAGCGAAGCGCAAAAATTTCGCCGCGCCCAGATGCGCGCGAGCTTTGCAGAATTGCAAGAGCTTAAAGGACGACGCCTATTGCAGTTTCGGTAACACGAAGATCTGACCCGGATAGATCAAATCCGGATCACGAATTTGCTCGCGATTGGCCTGATGGATCTCCGTATAGCGGAAACCCGAGCCATAGGTCTTGCTGCTGATGCGCCAGAGGCTATCGCCGCGCACCACGGTGGCCGTCTCAATTGCCGGAATCGTGACCGCAGCTTGTTTAGCGGGTGCGGGGGCTGCCTGAGTCGAAGCCGCCGCATTTGTTGAGGGCGCAGCGGATTGGCTGGTCGCGGGCGTTGAGAGCGCGGGCATGTCAAAACCAACTTCGGCACGAGAGAGGACTTTACCTGTTTTCGGATCCGCATCATCGACGCGAACATTGTAATGACCGGCCACGACGCCCTTCTCGATCCGGAAGGACCAGGACGAATCAGCTGATGTTTCGGCCGACCCAACGAAGCTTTCATTGAGATAGAGACGCACCGAAGACCCGCCCGCTGCCTTACCGGCAACATAAAGCGCCCCTGTTTCGTCCGCTTCGACAACTGTAATGCCAACAATCGCGCGTGGCCCATTGGCTGTGGGTTTATTGACTGCCAATTCGCCATTCTGATCCGCGCTTAAAGGCGCAAGAAGCTCGGTCGCCTTGCCGGGCTCACTTTTCGCGACGAGTACAGCGCCCTTTTTCGCTTGCGGCACATCAACAGCAACACTTTGCGCGGAGGGAACGGTTTTTCCGTCTGGCAAAGTCATAAGCAAGGTCAACACATGCGGGCCCGAAGACAAAGCGGGCGGCACCATCGCAAATTGACCATTTTCGCCGACTTTTGCGGTTTCAATCGATTTTCCATCGGCCAGAAGTGTGACGGAGGAACCGGACTGCGCCCGACCGCCGACAACCAAATCGCCATTCGGTTCGACCCGAACGACGTCGAAACTTGGCGGCACGATCTGCGCCGCAGGGGAAGGTGTAGGTTCTGGCGTTTTGGCGGCTTCGACCTTGGGCGCGGGAGCGCTGGCGGCCGGTGGCGGCGCTGTTTCGGTCTTTTGCGTGCCGGATCCGGGCAAAAACTGGAAAACAGCGATTGCCGCCACAATCAGTAACAGGCCAACGCCGATCCACACTCGGTTGCTCATGGTAAAGCCTCTCCCCCGGACGTCACATCTTTCACTCAAACACACTTTAACGCGCTTCGCCACCAGCGATAAAGCCATACGTCACCTTGACCTTTGCCTGAAGTGAATGCGAAGATTCTTGTTATGAAAAATCCACTTTCAATCTGTGTTTATTGCGGTTCCGGTTTTGGAACCGACCCCGCCTTCAAATCTGCAGCAAATGAACTCGGCAAAAGCATGGCAGATGCTGGTATCCGCCTTGTTTATGGGGGCGGCCATGTTGGCTTGATGGGTGAAGTGGCAAAAGCCGTGAAAGACAATGGCGGTTATGTCACCGGAATCATTCCGCGCTTTCTCAAAGATCGCGAGATTATGTTTGAAGATGCGGATGAAAACATCGTCGTTGACGATATGCACACGCGCAAAAGAATGATGTTCGAAAAATCAGATGCTTTTGTCGCGCTGCCCGGCGGCGTCGGCACTTTGGAAGAGCTCATTGAACAACTGACTTGGGCGCAACTTGGTCGCCACACCAAACCCATCATAATCGCGGATATCAAAGGCTTTTGGCGACCGCTCATCACGCTGATGGCACATATGCGGAATTATGAATTTATACGCGAAGGGCTTGAGGTGAATTACGCCGTCGCCGAACACGCACGCGACATTCTGCCGATGATTGCACAAAAAATTCAACATCGACCGCGAGGCGAAGACAGCGGAACATCACTCACAAAAATGTGAATGATTAGGCAGTAACGCCGCTTTTCAGCAATTTATAGGTTATGGAATCGATGAGCGCCTGGAAGGACGCATCGATGATATTGCCGCTGACACCGACCGTGGTCCAGCGTTCACCAGTTTTATCGGCGGTTTCAATGAGAACGCGGGTGACTGCGTCCGACCCGCCTTGAAACACGCGGACCTTATAATCGACGATCGCGAGCGTTTCGATATGACGCTGATATTTGCCGAGATCTTTGCGTAAAGCGAGATCAAGCGCATTGACGGGGCCATTACCTTCCGCCGCCGAAATCAAGACTTCGCCACCGACATTCACTTTGACAAAGGCTTCAGCGACGGTTTCTGTCTCACTGCCTTCAACAAAACGCCGCTCGACATTCACGCTGAAACGCTCGACACGGAAAAACTCCGGCACTTCGCCAATGATGCGTCGGGCAAGCAGAAAGAAGCTCGCATCCGCGCCTTCATAGGAATAGCCCAAGCCCTCGCGTTCCTTCACTTCATCAAGCAAACGAGTGACGCGCGGATCATCTTTTTTAACCGCAATGCCGAGACGTTCAAGCTCTGCAAGAATATTGGACCGCCCCGCTTGATCCGACACAAGCACTTTACGACGATTGCCGACGCTTTCAGGCGCGACATGTTCATAAGTCTGCGGATCTTTCATCACGGCTGATGCGTGAATGCCCGCCTTCGTCGCAAAGGCCGATGCACCGACATAGGGCGCATGACGGTTGGGCGAGCGATTTAAAATTTCATCAAGCCCGCGTGAAACCTGCGTGAGCCTTTTTAAGGCCTCATCACTTACACCGGTCGTCATATGATTTGAAAATTCGGATTTCAGTTTCAATGTTGGAATGATCGTCGCGAGATTGGCATTGCCGCAGCGCTCGCCGAGCCCATTCAATGTGCCTTGGATTTGGCGCACACCGGCACGCACGGCCGCAAGTGAATTCGCCACGGCCTGCCCCGTATCGTCATGCGCGTGAATACCGAGATGATCGCCGGGAATATGTTTGATCACCTCACCAACAATGCGCTCGATTTCATGCGGTAAAGTGCCGCCATTTGTGTCGCATAGCACGACCCAGCGTGAGCCTGCGTTATAGGCAGCTTTAGCAACGCTCAACGCATAATCGGGATTGGCTTTGTAGCCGTCAAAAAAATGCTCGCAATCAAGCATGGTTTCCCGACCGGCTTTCACGGCCGTCAACACGCTATCGCGCACACTGTCGAGATTGTCTTCAAGCGAGGCTTCAAGCGCAACACGCACCTGATAATCCCACGCTTTACCGACATAACAAATCGCATCACTTTTTGACTCAAGCAGCGCGGCGATGCCCGGATCATTCGAAGCCGAGCGACCAATTTTTTTTGTCATGCCGAAGGCGGTAAAGTGCGCCTGTTTCGTGCGTTTTTCAGAAAAGAATTCCGTATCCAGCGGATTGGCGCCGGGATAACCACCTTCAACATAATCAATGCCAAGCCCATCGAGCATCGTGGCGATCTGAATCTTGTCAGCAAGCGAAAAATCGACGCCCGTTGTCTGCGCTCCGTCCCGCAAAGTGGTATCAAACAGATAAACCCGATCAAGAGACATGAGATTCAACTTTCACTGCAGAGTGGGCGCTTTAACGCCAAATGATTTCATCATCACGGTGTAACCAAGCCACTCCTCGCCGAGCGGCACGGTGTTGCGGCTTTGCGCTTCATAGCCGCGCGCGGAAAAAAACGGACGCGCGACATCACTCGCTTTGACGGTGAGCTTTGTAGCACCCCGCGCGAACGCGAGTTTCTCAAGCGCTTCGATCAACGCAGAAGCAACACCGCGTCTCACAACGCCCGGCGCAACATAAAGAAGATCGATTTCATCTTGCCCTTTGAGCATCGCATAGCCCGCCGGAAACCCATCAAGCGTTGCAATCAAAGTGAGGCCCACTGTGACACGCGCGGTGAATGATGCTTGGTCTTCAAAGCTTGCCACCCAGGCTTCGATTTGTCCGGGCGAATATTCGTCTTGCGCTAATTGTTCGATGCTCGCACGCGTTATGCGCAAGAGAAACGGAATATCTTTCGGCAATAGCGGACGAAGTGCCGGCGCGGAAGCGGTCATAACACGCGCTCCGGTGCTAAATATGATACTTCGTTCTTTTCCTCCCCCTGTAGGGGGTCGAGGGCCGTGTAAACGAAACGGAATGTTTCGTTAGGCCCGAGGGTTTTCGAAGCAATCAGAGAAGCATCTTTACAACACACTTGATGCAACAAGCCCCACCCGTCATGCGCTTCGCGCCTGACACCCTCCCCTGCAGGGGAGGGAGACAATGCGTCATTGCGAGGAGGCCCGAAGGGTCGACGCGGCAATCCAGAACTTTCTTCAATCATCACCTGGATTGCTTCGCATTCGCTCGCAATGACGGATGTAAATAATCCGCTCATCGCTTCACCTCCCATGTCGTTATGGGATTACCCTCAGCGTCTTTACCGTCCTTCAATTGAATGCCCATCGCGAGGAGTTCGTCACGGATGCGATCTGACTCGGTGAAGTTTTTGTTACGACGTGCTTCGAGGCGGGCTTCTATATACGATTGAATACCTTCATTTTCTCGAATTCGTTCTTCTTCCTCAAATCGAGCGTCGGAAAATGATAAGATATCGAGACCCAATATATTTAGCATCGCTAAAAGCGAACTAGAATTTGATTTGTGAGCATACTTTTCAAAAAATGTAATTGCAGAATGCGTATTTAGATCGTCGTATAAAGCATACGAAAATTCATCTAGAAGTGAGCGGTCGACGTCACCTTCAACGTCACTAAATTCAAGGATAGCTTCCCATTGACGGAGTTTTAGTTCCGCCTCCTCCAATGCCTTAACCGTAAAATCAATTGGCTGACGATAATGCGTTTTGAGCATCGCAAGGCGCAAGACTTCACCTGGCCATGAACGACCACCAAATTTACCCGCCTCCAACAACTCATGGATCGTCACGAAATTGCCGAGGCTCTTCGACATTTTCTGACCTTCGACTTGCAAGAAACCGTTATGCATCCAGACATTCGCCATACGCGGTGTGCCGAAGGCGCAGCAACTTTGCGCGATTTCATTTTCATGATGCGGGAACACGAGATCAATGCCGCCGCCATGAATATCAAACGTCTCGCCCAAATAGCGATGGCTCATCGCCGAGCATTCAATATGCCAACCCGGACGGCCATAGATCGAGATCGTCTCGCCGCGTTCAACAAAATGTCCCGTCCATCCGGGTTCAGAAGCGGATGACTCTTTCCACAAAACGAAATCGGCGGGATGTTTTTTATGCACCTCAACAGCCACGCGCGCGCCTTCAATCTGTTCATCAAGTTTGCGGTTTGAAAGCGCACCATAAGAGGCCATGCGGCCCACTTCGAATAGCACCTCGCGGCCTTGATCACCTTTCGCGATATAGGCGTGGCCATTGGCAAGCAGACGATTAATGATGCCGATCATTTCTTGGATGTTATCGGTCGCGCGTGGCTCGATAGTGGGCGGTAAGCATCCGAGTGCAGCGACATCAACGTGAAATTGCGCGGCGGTTTTTTCAGTCACCAAGCGAATGGCGTCGTTCAATGGCAAGTTCGGATAATCGCGCGCGGCGCGATCATTGATCTTGTCATCGACATCCGTGATGTTGCGCACATAAGTGACATGGCTCTCGCCATAGACATGTCGAAGCAACCGATAAAGCACATCAAACACGATCACCGGCCGCGCATTGCCGATATGGGCAAAATCATAAACCGTCGGCCCGCAGACATATATGCGCACATTCGCCTTATCGATCGGCGCGAAGGGCTCTTTCTTGCGGGTGAGCGTGTTGTAAAGCGTTAGCGACATGAGGGCTCCTGCCTGGCTGGCCCCGGTCATCTTTGCTCTGGATCAGAAGAGTAAAAGGGCCCCGGCCAGCTAAGCGATTAGCTGGTAATAATTCCGCAAATGCAGATCGGCGAGGTCTTTTTCATGGACTTCATTGTGCCGTCGGACGCTTCGCGCGTCAAGCCAAGCCTCGCGTCAGAAAATGCAAAAACTTCAATTTTCCGGCCGGATTTCAACCATGTTTCAATCAATCGGGGAGATTTTGCCGAGATTCTAAATTCGGATATCGGCCCTTATGCGTTTTGTTCTGTTCGCCGCCCTGCTTGTCGTTTGTGTGTCGCCAAGTCTCTCTTACGCCACAGAGACAACTTTTGTTGTTCCCGCCGATGATGGTTATGGCATGGATGATTGCCTCGCCGAAGGCAAAGCCTGCGCGAAACTCGTCGCGGATTCATGGTGCCAAGTGAAGGGCATGTCGGTCGCCGTCCGCTTCGAGCGCGCCTCGGCAGAGGATATTACAGCCTCGCTCACGTCAAAAGCGGCCGTTAAACCTTCTGAAACGGCCTATCTGATCACCTGTCGGAACTAAAAGGGCCAGCTTGACGCGGACCATACAAGGGTGGAATGAGGGGGCGCTGTCGGCTCGGCCATGAAATTGACGCGATCCTTTGGCCTTTCGACAGTCTGGTCGCCCTTCATTTCTGGTCATGCCCCGTTTGCACCCGTTCCGTCAGATCCTCGCCTTATGTGTTGTCGGTGCTCTCAGTGCGCCGGCTTTTGCGCAGCAACAGCCGAATGCCTATTGCGATAATCTGAAAGCAGAACTCGCCGCCGTAGAACAATCAATCTCCGCCGCAAGCGATGTGTCTTTCGCGAGCCAAATCAAAAAAGCGCAACGCGAACATGATAAAACCGCAGCCTATGCCAAATCGATTGGCTGCTCGGATTTACGACTGCCTTTGATCTCCTCACCGGCTCCCGCGAAATGCGCGGCGCTTGAAGCGCAGATCGGCCAACTTGAACAAGATATCGAAGCGCTCAAAACAGAAGCCGCACGTGGTGGCTCTGATGAGTTACAACAACAAAAGCTTGGATTGAAAACCGCGATTGAAACCACTTGCACACCGGGCGCGGCGAATAATCAAGCGAAAGCGGGTGTCGGTTCGCTTGTCGGCGGCACACAATCAACTTTGCAATCATCAGAAATGCCGGATGATCCCTTTGCGCGTCCGGAACTTGGTTTGCAAAATGGTTTCCGCACAATCTGCGTGCGCTCATGTGACGGTTATTTTTTCCCGATCAGTCAATTCGGCACAAATGGGCGCATCGAAACCGATATCGAATTATGTAAAGCGTCATGCCCCGGTGCGGTGGTGAATCTCTATTTGCAACCGAATGATCGCGAAGTGGATGGCGCGGTGTCTGCCGAAGGCGGCATGCCCTATACCACTCTACCCACCGCTTATCATTATCGTACCTCGCTTGATTCAAGCTGCTCTTGCCGCGTGCCCGGCAAAACATGGGCAGAGACTCTTGCCGATGCAGAACGCATTCTCGATGCCAATGGTTCACCTGATGCGCAAATCTCTGAGTTGAAAGCGCAAGAGCTTTCACGTCCCCGCGAGTTGCGCGTGGCACCTAAAGCAAAGCCGAAAAAGGGTGAACCTGTGCCCGTACCTGTTCCCGCACAGAATGTCGCCGTGTTGCAAAGCGCCATTCCGTTAGGCACCGATATCGTGCCCATAGGCGAAGGTGAAATCCGCGAGATTATCGCCGCCGATGGCACCAAGCGCAAAATCAGAATCTTGCGCGCACCGGGTGCGGCGGCGATTACGGAATAATTATTGGCTCAAACGGTGACGCGTTTCCGCTTCACCAATCAAAGGCAGCATCAGTTTTAATTCTGGCCCATGCTCAAGCCCTGTGAGCGCAAGACGCAAGGGCATGAAAAGCTCTTTGCCTTTGCGGCCCGTCTTCTCTTTCACGCTCGTCGTCCACGCGCCCCAGGTTTCCGTGTCCCACGGCGAAGCGGGTAACACTGATAGTGCCTCTGCAAGAAAGGCATGATCACGCGCGCCATTCTGCACAATCGGCCCTTCAATCACGTTGGCCCATGTGACGGCATCAGCAAAACGCTCAAGATTGCCGCGAACCGCCGACCAGAAGGCTTCCCCGCGATCAATACCGAGCGCGCGTAAACGGGGCGCTGCGGTTTCATAAACCATCGCGTGCAAAGTTTTCGCGTTAAGCCCATCAAGTTCGGCTTCATCAAATTTAGCCGGCGCGCGCGACAAACGCGCCAGATCAATAAGCGCCCCCAATTCATCAAGCTTGGCAATCGGCCGCACGGATTCAGATGACCCCACAAGAACCGCAAGAGAGGCAACCGCCATCGGCTCCATGCCATCTTCGCGCAAAGACGAAATCGAGAAATGGCCTTTGCGTTTTGATAGCCCCTCACCGCTCGCATTGGTCAAAAGATTGTGATGACCAAAGAGCGGCGATGAGCCCGAAAGCGTTTCAAAAATTTGAATTTGCACGCCGGTATTGGTGACATGATCTTCACCGCG
Source organism: Hyphomicrobiales bacterium (assembly GCA_046091665.1). Lineage (GTDB taxonomy): Bacteria > Pseudomonadota > Alphaproteobacteria > Rhizobiales > Beijerinckiaceae > CAIUPE01. The sequence goes on along the minus strand of JBJTCD010000093.1, from coordinate 16,358 downwards.
AATGACATGCGTTACTTTTGTGTCGATATCATCAACAACCGAAGGCAAAGTGTAGAGATAAGTGCCATCGGCGCGGATCAACACCGGATCAGAAAGCGAGGCGCAATCAACTGTGCATTCACCACGCACGAGATCATGCCATGCGACAGTTTTGTGATCGAGAAGAAAACGCCAATGCGGTTTGCGCCCTTCCGCTTCATATGCCGCTTTTTCTTCGGCTGTGAGTTTCAACGCCGCACGATCGTAAACCGGCGGCAAATGACGCGCGGCTTGACGTTTGCGTTTACGACCTAATTCTTCTTCTGTTTCATAGCACGCGTAGAGCTTGCCCATCGTGCGCAATTTATCAGCAACCGCGTGATAAAGATCAAAGCGTTCCGATTGACGAATGACGAGATCGGGCTTGATGCCCATCCAATCGAGATCCACCGCAATGCCATCGGCAAATTCTTTCGTCGAGCGTTCAATATCCGTATCATCATAACGCAAGATGAATTGCCCGACGGCGCGATGCGCAAAGAGATAATTGAGCAAGGCCGTGCGGGCATTGCCAATATGAATGCGGCCTGTTGGGGACGGCGCGAAACGAACGATGGGTTTTGTCATCAGAAATCAACCACTTCGGTTTTGGTGAGCATTGTGTGGGGAGCGAGTTTCGGATCAGGGTTATGAGCAACGCGGCCCTGATCGCGGAAACGATTCACAATCGGGTAACGTCGATCGCGGCCGAAATTTTTGAGCGTGACTTTGACGCCGGGCGCGGATTGGCGGCGCTTATACTCGGCGGCATATAGCAAGCGCTCGATCTTCTTGACGGTCTCAAGATCAAAACCTTGCGCCACAAGATCGCTTACGAGCATTTCTTTTTCAACTAGACCTTCGAGGATGGCATCAAGCACATCATAGGGCGGCAGCGAATCCTGATCGGTTTGATTTTCACGCAGTTCGGCCGAAGGCGCTTTGGTGATGATGCGTTCAGGGATTACAAGACCTGACGGGCCTTTCGCATCATCAGGCTTCCACTGATTGCGCAATGACGAGAGCCGATAGACCTCCATTTTGTAGAGATCTTTGATCGGGTTGAAGCCGCCATTCATATCGCCATAGATCGTAGCGTACCCCACCGACATTTCCGATTTGTTGCCGGTCGTCATCACCATCGCGCCGAATTTATTCGAGATCGCCATGAGAATCGTACCACGTGTGCGGCTTTGCAAATTCTCTTCCGTGATGTCGCGTTTTGTATCTTTGAAGAGCGGCGCGAGCGCGTGTTCAAACCCTTCAACCGGCGGCGCAATCGGCACAACATCATAGCGAATGCCGAGTGCTTTCGCGCACGCCTCCGCATCCTCTAAACTCTCAGACGATGTATAGCGATAAGGCAGCATCACCGCATGAACACGATCCGCACTTAGGGCATCAACCGCAATCGCCGCACATAAAGCAGAATCAATTCCGCCTGAGAGTCCTAAAACGACGCCGGGAAAACGGTTCTTTTCGACATAGTCTTTCAGACCCAAAACACAGGCCGCATAATCAGCCTTATCATCATCAAGCGGCAAGGCTTTCGGACCTTCGCCACAGCGCCACCCTTCAGCACCGCGTGACCATTCAGTGATGACAATCTGTTGCGTGAAAGACGAGAACTGACACGCAAGCGATGAATCCGCATTCAACACAAAAGACGCGCCATCAAAAACAAGATCATCCTGCCCGCCGACTTGATTGAGATAGACAAGCGGCAAGCGGCTTTCGGTGACACGCGCCACTGCGATGTTCAAACGCACATCGCTCTTGCCGCGAAAATAGGGTGAGCCATTCGGTACAAGAAGAATCTCAGCGCCCGTCTCGGTGAGACATTCGACAACATCTTCACCCCAGATGTCTTCACAAATGGGAATACCCACACGCACGCCGCGCAGATTGACGGGACCCGGCATCGGCCCAGAATCAAACACACGCTTCTCGTCAAACACGCCGTAATTCGGCAGATCGACTTTGAACCGCACCGCATCGATTTTGCCGCCATCAAGCAGCGCGAAGGCGTTATAGAGCTTGCCATCCTCGGCCCATGGCAGGCCGATCAAAACGGCCGGACCACCATCCACTGTCTCACGCGCAAGCGTTTCGCACGCCGCGCGGCAGGCGTCTTGGAACGCGGGCTTGAGCACCAGATCTTCGGGCGGATAACCCGCGATGAAGAGTTCCGGAAACATCACCGCATCGGCTTTGGCGTGAGCCGCCTCGGCGCGCGCGGCACGCGCCAAAGCAAGATTGCCCTCAACATCCCCGAGCGTGGGGTTGAGTTGGGCCAAAGCGAGGCGAAAATGGGTGGGCGAAGAGGTCATGGAGAGGGTTTAGATCACCCGCGCGCGCCCCGCAATGCGACCGACCGACCAGAGCCTCACGAAAACCGATAACAATCCATCATCAGCACGCCATATTCCTGGCTCGTGTGAATGCGGTTGCCATGCGCGCCCTCTCCCGCTGCGCCCATCGCCACGAAGAGCGGCAAAAGATGTTCTTCGGTCGGGTGGTTCTTTGCGCCATTCGGGGCAAGCATGCGGTATTGAACGAGCGCTTCGGTGTCGCCTGCCGTGATTTTGCGATCAAGCCACTCGCCAAAGCTTTTCACCCAATCGGGCGCGGGCGAATCGGGGCGATATTGGCCGCGAAAAAATTCATGGAGATTATGCGTTGCCGCGCCCGAGCCGATGATCAACACGCCAGAATCCGCAAGCGGTTTTAATGCGCGGCCCAGTTTCAAATGATAGGCCGCGCCTTTATCGGGCTCCACCGAAAGCTGAACAACAGGAATATCCGCTTCAGGCCGCATAAGAACAAGCGGCACCCAAGTGCCATGGTCATACCCGCGATCTGCAAAAGCGGGATTTAACCCCGCTTCATCCAAAAGCTTAAAGGCCTCGGAGGCGACTTCAGGCGAGCCGGGCGCGCGATACTTTACGGTGCGCAATTCGGGCTCAAACCCGCCAAAATCATAAATCATCGGGGGATGCGCGCCATTGGTGAGCGTGGGGCGATGCGCTTCAAAATGCGCGGTCACCATCAAAATAGCGCGCGGTTTGCCAATGTCCTTGCCGAATTTCTCAAGAAAATGCCGCGCTTCCGAATTATGCAAAATCAGATTGGGGGCGCCGTGCGAAACAAAAAGCGTGGACATGGTTGTGGTTCCCTCTGAAGGATTGATGAAATTGGTTCTCCCTCCCCTGTAGGGGAGGGTGGCAAACGCAGAGCGTTTGTCGGGTGGGGCAATTATAAAACTTCGCCCCCTCCGATCCCTTCGGGATCACCTCCCCCTGCAGGGGGAGGAGAATCTTTCAGTTCAACAAATTACGATCGCCTCATAAATGGCCCATCGCGTTCGAACTACAAAGTGCAAAGGCGCAAAGACGCTTTTGCGGGGAAGCGATGGTATTACAAAAGAAACCCGCTAGCTCTATCACGCCTCTTCGTGGTGAGCCGCGCAGAAGGAATTTACAATCCCTCATGGTGAGCCGCGATGCAAAGCATCGCGTGTCGAACCACGTCCTTCGAGACGCGCCTATCGGCGCTCCTCAGGATGAGGGATGAAGAGGTCATTGCGAGCGGGTAAACCCTAGTCCGTCATTGCGAGCGAACGCACTCTCGTTTTCGTCATGGCAGGCCAAAAAAATTTTAAAAATGTCGCCTGCCATCCACGACTTAAAGCGAAACGCAACGATTGATAAACAATTCGTGGATGGCCGGGCTTAACCCGGCCATGACGGACACGATGCGTTAAGAGCTTGAATTTTTTAGCCTCACTCCGCCGCTTCAACCATTGGGCGGCCCTTCGCGAGCTTTGCTTTTTTCAAAAGCTCGGCCACGAGGAAGGCCATTTCAAGCGCCTGCTCGGCATTCAAACGCGGATCGCAATGGGTGTGATAACGGTCTTGCAAATCCGTGTCTGAAATGGCGCGCGCGCCGCCGGTGCATTCGGTAACATTCTTACCGGTCATCTCCAGATGAATGCCGCCCGCAATCGTGCCTTCTGCCGCGTGAACACCGAAGAAGGTTTTCACTTCCGAGAGAATCATATCGAAAGGCCGTGTCTTATAACCTGAGCCCGCTTTCACCGTGTTGCCATGCATCGGATCGCATGACCACACAACATTGCGGCCTTCACGCTTTACTGCGCGCACGAGTGCGGGCAAATGCGCTTCGGCTTTATCGGCGCCAAAACGCGCGATCAAAGTCAAACGACCCGCTTCATTTTCGGGGTTGAGTACATCAATCAAACGGATCAATTCTTCCGGATCAAGCGACGGGCCGCATTTCAAGCCAATCGGATTTTTGATGCCGCGGAAATATTCAACATGCGCGTGATCGGGTTGGCGTGTTCGATCACCAATCCAGATCATATGACCAGATGTCGCGTAATAATCGCCCGAGGTTGAATCAACACGTGTCATCGCTTGCTCATAACCAAGCAGCAACGCTTCATGCGAAGTGTAGAAATCGGTCGTGCGCATTTCGGGATGTGATTCCGGATCAATGCCGATGGCGCGCATGAAATCGAGCGCTTCGGTGATACGGTTCGACAATTCCTGATAACGACCCGATTGCGGGCTGTCTTTCACAAAACCGAGCATCCAGCGATGGGCATTATCGAGATTGGCGTAACCGCCCGTTGCGAAAGCGCGGATGAGATTGAGCGTGGCAGCCGATTGACGATAGGCCATTAATTGCCGTGACGGATCGGGAATGCGCGCTTCCGGTGTGAATTCGATGCCGTTGATCACATCACCGCGATAAGAGGGCAATTCGACATCGCCAATTTTTTCATTCGGAGCCGAACGCGGCTTTGCAAATTGTCCTGCAACGCGGCCGACTTTCACAACGGGTGACGAACCCGCGAAAGTGAGAACAACCGCCATCTGCAAAAAGAGGCGGAAAAAATCGCGGATATTGTCGGCGGAATGTTCGGCAAAGCTTTCGGCGCAATCACCGCCTTGCAACAAAAACGCTTCGCCCGCAGCAACTTTGCCCAGTGCGCGTTTGAGCTTGCGCGCTTCGCCTGCAAAAACGAGCGGCGGAAAGCCCGCAAGCTGCGCTTCCACGGCGTCTAACGCGCCCTGATCCGGAAAAGCGGGCACCTGCTGGACGGGCTTTGATCTCCAGCTCGACGGGCTCCATTTTTGCGTGGTTCCGCGCTCAGTCATGGCTCTTCATCTCCAAAAATCCCACCCCAAAAGGCCCGATTTTCTGATCATTACGGCCCGGGAAGCGGCTTCTATAGCCGAGGCGGCGCATGAAGGCCAGAGATGTGAGCTGTAATCGTTTACGACGAACGAGCGACCCTTTTTAAAGCGCGCGATCCAATCCAAAAAAGTAAATTTTGACAAAATAGGAAAATTATCATATTGTCACTTGGAGGCAATTTTTGCACGGGCTTCCCTATGTCTCACCTTCGCACCATAAGGTCTATACAAGGGCGGTATCCAAACGATCCTCTTTCGGATGTACTTCAAATCTGCGCGTATCAATGCTTCCTCAGGCGGGGCAAAGTCCCAAACATTGTCAACACGCTGTTAGCGCTCGCGATCAATGAGGATCAAAAAAAGTCAGGCACGCTTCTCAACCGGAAAAACTCACGTCCGGGGACCATCAAATATAGTCCTGATCAACCTCGCGTTCCTGCAGGCAATCCGGATGGCGGGCAATGGACGAGTGTTGATGGAGATGAATGGCCCCATTCCCCGAATGGTCGACAAAATGAAAACATTCGAGTCGCTGCCGATTTGTCGGGTTTTACAAAACATGGTCTAAATCAAACGATAAACCGAGAGGTAAGCCCGTCGGCGATTTTGGATGCTTTAAATAATCCAATAAAAATCATTCCCAAGTCAAATGGAACGACGCGCTACATTGGACGTCATGCAGTCGTTGTATTAAATCCAGCCGGATATGTTGTTACAGTTTGGGGGCAATAATGATCGATGACAGCTTAGACTCAATTTTGCTTCGCGAATGGGATCCGATAGACATTGCTGACACCTCAGCTGCACGAGATGAATATAAAATCTATACTAAAATAATAAAATCACTTCTTGTTCGGCGTGTTCAAAAGGTAGAAATTGCTCAGACCCTATTTGACATAGAACGCAATGAAATGGGTCTTGCTGGAGATTTTCAGCGAGCTCTTCGCGTTGCCGAAAGATTGCTAAAACTTAGAACTTGATCTTCAACCTAACCCGCTTTGCGATCTTAAACTCCCGTTCACCTAGCAGGTTTATAAGAAGAAGACGTCTTTGTTTCGGGTACTCCTCTCTTGCGTAAACTCATCCTCGCTGTCCTTCCCGTCCTCATCGCTGTGTTCATTATGATCATGGGGAACGGGTTATTGAACACGCTGATCCCCTATCGCGCGACGGTCGAAGGCTTCTCGCCGACAACTGTGGGGATCATCGGCTCGGCCTATTTCATCGGCATGCTGGCGGGCACATGGACAGCCGCACCGATTGTGCGTCGTGTGGGCCATATCCGGGCTTTTGCCGCCTATTCCGCGGTGGCGTCGGTGGCGGTGCTCGCTTTCCCGCTCGCGATTTCGCCTTTGCCTTGGGTGTTGTTGCGCGCGCTTGTGGGCTTTTGTTTTGCCGGGCTTTACGCCGTTGTCGAAGGATGGATTTCGGCAAAAGCGGGCGCCTCACATCGCGGGCGGATGCTCGGCATTTATAACATCGCGAATTTCACGGGCTCCATGGCGGGCCAGCAGACATTGCGTCTCTTTGAAGCGAAAAGTTTCGCTCTCTTCTCGGCCGCCGCAAGTTTTCTGACCCTCGCGCTTGTGCCGATAGCGATGACGCGCGCGGAACCACCGCCGATCCCCGCCAAAGGCAAATTGGTCATTCGTGAACTTTTGCGCGCCTCGCTGATCAGCTTTGCAACCGCAATTCTACTTGGGCTTGCGAATGGCACATTCTGGTCGATCATTCCCGCTTATGTGCAGCGGTTAAATCTTGGCCCCGGCACGGTCGCAAGTTTCATGACAGCCGCTATTTTGGGTTCTGCGCTTATTCCTTGGCCGATTGGACGTCTGTCCGACAAATTTGATCGCCGTCTTGTGATTGGGGGATTGTCCGCCGCCATCATGATTATCGAAATCGCGCTGTGGTATTTTGCAAAACCTTCGCCCGCTTTGCTTTATACACTCGGCTTTTTTGCGGGCGCTTTTATCACTGCGATTTATCCTGTGACCGTATCGCTTTCGGTTGATCGTTTAGGGCCAGACAAAGCCGTGCCAGTTTCATCGACAACTTTGTTTCTCTATTGCCTCGGCGCGATTATCGGCCCCGCTTTTGTTGCGAGCCTCATGACCCGTTATGGTGACCGGATTCTTTTTGCGCATAACGCGATCATTCATTTCATGATGATTGGCTTTGTGGCGTGGGGCGTGTGGCGCGAAGGTCCCGCGGAAAACCATGTGAAGATGACGGTGGAACCGCCGGAAGCGCCGTTGGGGTGAGAGCACCTCAAAAATTTGGATAAAAATCGCGCTTTAGATGACTAATCGGATATTGGTCGCGTATCTTTGTATTTACAAAATTGTAATTATGTATATACATATTTGCCTATACAGGAGACTGAGATGGCGCTGAATATTCGCGATACGAGAGCCGAACAACTGGCAAGGGAATTGGCTGGCTATCGGCACATCACCATGACACAGGCCGTTATTGAAGCGCTTTCGAACGAGCTGGAGCGTGAACGACAAAAAGTGCCGCTTAGCCAAAGGATCGAAGCGTTGCGGCAAACCCATTTCGGCGCCGGCTTAAAAGGCCGTGATTTAACAAAGGACGAAATCGACTCGATGTGGGGACATTAAAGCCCCATGTTTATCGATACATCAGCCATCATCGCGATTCTCCGGCAAGAGCCTGAAGAGATGCTGTTTTTGAGCCGCATCGAACGCGCAGACCATGTCTACACATCGCCCGTTGTGGTGCTCGAAACGGTGATGCGTCTTTCAACGCTTGTGCCATGTAGCGTCGAAAAAGCAAAACTCATCACGCAAAGTTTTTTGAGTGAAATTGGCGCGCACATAACACCAGTTACCGAGCATACCGCTGATCACGCCATCGATGCCTTTGCGCGTTATGGTAAAGGCCAAGGCCATCCCGCTCAACTCAATCTCGGTGATTGTTTTTCTTATGCCGCCGCAAAAGAAAGTGGTGTCGCTTTGCTTTACAAAGGCGATGATTTTTTGAGAACAGATTTGGCTTAATGCCGACACCTAAATCCTGAACGTTTCGGATCAGACCTCACCCCACCGGCGTGCGCATCGTCACCAATTCTTCCGCAGCTGTCGGATGTACCGCAAGCGTTGAGTCAAAATCGCGTTTGGTCGCGCCCATGCGCATCACGATGCCGACAAGCTGAATCATTTCGCCAGCACCCTCGCCCAAAATATGCACGCCAAGCACTTTGTCGCTTTGTTTATCGACGAGAATTTTCATCATGACTTTTTCAGAGCGGCCTGAAAGCGTCGCCTTCATCGGGCGGAAGCTTGTGCGATAAAGCACCACCTCATGCGCTTTGCGCGCTTCCTCTTCTGTCAATCCACAAGTACCGATTTCAGGCGTTGAAAACACGGCTGTGGGAACAGGGCCAAGATCGACCGCCGTCGGGCGTTTGCCAAAGACCGTATCGGAAAACGCATGACCTTCACGTATGGCGACCGGTGTGAGTTGCACTCGGTTTGTGACGTCACCCACCGCATAAAGCCAATCAAGATCTGTTTTTGAATAGGCATCAACTTTAATGCCGCCTTGCGCATCAAGCGCAACACCAAGCGCCTCAAGACCCAAGCCTTTTATGTTCGGCTTGCGGCCGGTGGCGAAAATCACACGTTCAACATCCACAATGACACCACCATGAAGTTGAAGCGAAAGATTGCCACGATGGCCCGAGATCGTTTCAACATCATTGCCCGTGATGATTTTTATACCGCTTGCGATCATGGCATCATGCAAACCTTGGCGTAGATCATGATCAAATTTCGGTAAAACCAAATCGCGCCTTGTTATGAGCGTAACTTTTACACCCAAGCGCTGCAAGAGACAGGCAAATTCGACGCCGATATAACCAGCCCCGACAATCGCGAGCGATTTCGGCAACGAGTCACACTCAAAAAATGCATTTGAATCTTCGGCTTGAACAATGCCGGGCGTGGCATCAGGAAAAGACGGCGCGCCGCCGGTTGCGACCAAGACATAGCGCGCCCGAATAAGACGACCATCCGCAAGCGCCACTTCATGCGGCGCCGTGAGCGTGGCGCGCTCTGCGACAATTTCAACGCCATTCTTTTCCAAAGTCTGGCGATAAAGCCCTTCAAGCCGCGCGATTTCTTTGTCTTTTGCGGTTTTTAATTTTGCAAAATCAAAATGCGCATCCTCAACCGACCAGCCAAAGCCGCGCGCGTCTTCAAAATCATCAGCGAAGCGGCTCGCTTGCACATAGAGTTTCTTCGGCACACAGCCACGAATGACGCAAGTACCGCCCATGCGATACTCTTCAGCGAGCATCACCTTTGCGCCGTAAGACGCGGCAATGCGCGCCGCGCGCACGCCGCCCGAGCCGCCACCTATAACAAAAAGATCAACATCAAAAAATGACATCCGCGCGCTCCGTAAATTTTATCTCTATGTACGTTTGATCACGCGCACGCCTTCGCGTGTGGCAAGATAGGCCCGCTCAGCCATTCCGATGAATAAACCATGTTCGACAAGACCTGTGACATGATCAAGTATCTCAGCAAGATGCGCCGGATTATGGATTACACCTAAATGTGCATCGAGAATAATATTCCCACCATCGGTTTTCACAATGCCGCCATCGGCTTTAACACGCAAGCGTAATTCGCCCGCCGATCCCGTGCTTTCAATCGCACGTTTCAATCGCGCTTTTGTCGCTTCCAAACCGAAAGGCGCAACTTCAAGAGGCAGCGGAAATTTTCCAAGCGTTTGCACTTCTTTGCTTTCATCCGCAATGACAACAAAACGCTTGGCTGAAAGTTCGACGATTTTTTCACGTAAATGCGCGGCACCCCCGCCTTTGATTAAATTAAGGTCCGCATCAAGCTCATCGGCACCATCGATTGCCAAATCAAGCTCGGGCGTTTCATCAAGCGTTGTGAGTGGAATGCCAAGAGCCTCCGCCTGTTGCCTCGTCGCTTCCGATGTCGGCACAGCGATGAGCTTCAAACCCTCGCGATTCATGCGCTCGGCGAGAAGATCGACAAAGATTTTGGCCGTGGAACCGGTGCCCAGGCCCAAGCGCATGCCGCTTTCAACCAAAATGAGCGCTTCTGCTGCAGCGGCTTTTTTCAACTCATCCATCGACATAAGGGACCCCATCACGAGCGGACTCAAAGCGTTAATTCGCCCTTCTCCATGTCCCACTCGGCCCAAAAAGCCAAGAGCTAGCCATAAATCAGACGCGGAGAATTGACGCCCGCATTCATTTCCATCATGGCTCGGGACATGACCAAACCGACAATCGTTTTTGATCTCGATGGCACGCTTGCCCACACCGCCCCCGATATTCTGGGCACGCTTGATCATATTCTTGCGCGCGAGGGCCTAACCGCGCTCCCGCATGAGGAAGCGATTGGTCTTGCCGGGGCGGGCGCACGGGCGCTTTTACAACGCGCTTTTGCCGTCTCCAACTTGCCGCTCACCGAGCCGCGGCTTGAGTCGCTCTTTGAAGATTATCTCGCGCATTATGAGACCCGCATTGCCGAGCGCTCGCATCTTTTTCCCGGCGCTGAGATGGCGCTCAAGACTTTATGCGCTGAAGGTCATGATCTGGCTGTCTGCACCAATAAGACGGAACGCTTGGCGATCCTGCTTTTAGAAAAACTTGGGGTCGCGGATCACTTCAAAGCGATTTGCGGGCGCGACAGTTTTGCCTATCAAAAACCTGATGCGCGGCATCTCTTTTCGACGATTGAAAGAGCGGGCGGGCAATCCCATCACGCGATCATGATTGGCGATACGGCGACCGATATTGATACCGCACGCAATGCCAAACTCCCGGTGATCGGCGTGCGCTTTGGCTATAGCGACATGCCGATTGATATGCTCGCGCCGGATCTTCTGATTGATCATTTCGATGAGTTGCACGCGGCAGTCAGAACGATTTCGCTGAATACCGCGCGCTGAGATTAAACAAAATCAATTCGTTGTTGTCGTGGTACCATGCTGATGTTTTTCAGCCGGATTGGCACCTACCGCTTCAACCTTGAATTCAATATCGGCAGAACCCGCTTTTTCGAATGTGACTTTGCCTTTCACCATTGTGCCTTCAACGAAAGGCTGCGTGAGGCCAAACATCATCACGTGAAACGAACCGGGCTTTAATTCAATAGTGGCACCGGCGGGAATAGGCAAACCGTCTTTCAAAGGACGCATGCTCATCACGCCATTTTCAGTTTTCATTTCGTGAATTTCAACGCGCGCGATGCCCTCGATGGTTACCAAAACCAAGCGATCCTCTTCAGTGCCATTATTGGTAATTTTAAAAAAACCACCCGCAACATCTGCGCCATTCGGTGTGGCGCGCGTCCAAGGATGGCCGATTTCAAGTGTGCCGAGCTTGAAACCATGTGCCATCACGGCGACAGGAAGAAGAATAAGAGAAAGAAAAGCCGCAACGCGGACAAAAGCGGAAAACCGCATGAGAAACTCCTGAAGAATAGGTCTGTGAATTCAAGCTTTTAAAAAAATCAGACCATCAGAGGAGGCGCGCGCAACATTCCGGGCGCGGATAAAGGATAACCTGCGACAGGATTGTAAGACGCGGGAAGTAATCTATCTAAAAGCGCAGGCTCATTATCAACCCGCTTGGCGTAAAGCGAAGGAAGAGACAGAACAGCCGAAAGCGCTGGTACGCAACAAGTGAACTCATTCCCATCGTGATCACGGATCGGCGTTTGATCGGCGCCTGCATCGGTTCCGCAAAGAACCTGATGGAGCGACGCATCCTCATGCGCAAAAGCAGGAGGCGCATGGGCACCGGCGAGAACCGCGCTGAAAAATAAGAGATAGGCAAGGCAAAGTGACTGAAGTTGCCGCCCCCAAGGAACGACGCCGAGCAGAGAGACTTTTTTCAATGGCACGCTTAATCGCATGTCGATGGTAATAGCGAGAATTTGACGCCGCGGAAAGTGGGGGCAACGCGCGTTTTAATTTTCGGGTGTGATCACATCAGTAAACCGAATCCCGAGCGTCTCGCCCATGATCACGATTTCACCCCGCGCCACGGGGACGCCATTGACCATAATCCGCAAATGTTCGCCAGCCACCGTATCAAGCTCAACCACCGAGCCGACATTCAATTTCAAAAGATCGCGGATGGTGATGAAGGTGGAGCCCACTTCAACGGTGAGCTTGGTTTCGACATTCTCGATTTTCTTGAATTGGTACCCAAGAGCATCCGTCTCGGTCGTGCCTGTCTTGCTGTCATCGGACATGGCCCCCTCCTACGCACACTTACAACCACATGAACTTATATAATCGGCATAGCCGATTATGCTTAGCATCGGATTAACAAAAATCGGGCCAACCAGAGGTCTAACCGTGGGCATTCTGGCTTGAAATCTTATAAAAGGCATGAAAAGCGGTCGTTTTGTACGCCCTCTTTCTAGAAAAGCGGCGTTTTGGTATAAAGCACACTATGAACCGCGCGCCCGCTCCGGCAATCCAATCCCGTCTCGATTGGCCATTAGTGGCGAAGATCTTCATCGCTTTCGGTCTCGTCGTCGGGGCAGGCCTGATGGCGGGGCCCGCTTCTGCCACGTCCTGTGCCGACGATATTTCCCGCCTCAACACGGCGATGAAGGACCAATATGAACCCTTCTCATGGTCGAATATGTTTTATTGCGCCGTCGCGCGCGGCTCCGAATTGCGGAAAGACGCGCTTGTCTCGCATACGCAAATGAAAGCGATTGCGAGCGATGTCTCCTGGGCTATGCGGCTTGAGCGCATTGGAGAAGAGCAAGATTGCAAGGCCAAACTCGTAAACGCCAAGCGGCTTTTGAAAACCTACTGAGCGCGTTTAACCGCGCGCCGCAATATGCTTGGCAAGATATTCGGCATCACTCCATGCGCCCCAAATAAAGGGCGAGGCGCGGCGCGATAACCAAGCCAAGCCTATGAAATAAAGACCCGGCACGGTCGCAACACCGCGATGATGTTTCGGGCGACCTTTCTCGTCAAAGAGGTCAAGCTTGATCCACCCAAAATCAAGCGCGTAACCCGTGGACCATAAAATGGTTTTCACGCCCTCTGCGTTTAGATCAAGCGAGAGAATTGGATTTTTCACGCAATCAGGTAGCGGCCCGATCACATGCGCTTCAGGCTCTTCCGGCATATCAAGCTTGTTGGCTTCAACATAAGCATCCGCCTCACGAAGCACGGAAAGATAATTCGCGTCGCCCCTCAAAAGATTGGCTTTGATGTCGGTTGCAAAATTCAATACGCCCGAATGATAATCTTCTGCGCGCCCAAGCAAAGTCATGCCACGTGAAGCAAATTCACGAAAATCAACCGTATGACCGCCATGTGCGCCGCTAACCGCAATCGTGACATGTTCTTTAGCGGGATCGCGTGTTGTGGCGTTCCATTTTCCCAACACGCCGAGCCACCACACAAAATCTTTGCCACGATAACGCCGTGGCGGCCGATCATGCGGACCAATGGATAAAAACACTTTTCGACCCGATCGCACTAATTCATCGGCAATCTGCGAGCCTGATGAACCTGCGCCCACGACAAGCACAGAGCCTTCTGGCAATTGAGCGGGATTACGATAAGTTGATGAATGGATCTGATGAAAGCCTGCTTCTTTCGGTATCACCGTCGGAATGATCGGCTTTTGAAAGGGTCCTGTCGCAACAATCACATTTTTAGCTTCGATCTCACCCGATGATGTTTCAAGATAGAATAAATCATCACGCGTTTTTGTAAGGCTCTTCACTTCGACGTGAGAGCGAACCGGTGCGTGAATCTCTTTGGCAAAATTTTCAAAATATTCGACGATCATATCGCGTGTTGCAAAACCATCCTGATCGATCCGATCAAAGGTCTTAGCCGGAAAGCGATCATGCCAAGCGGGCCCATTGGCAACGAGCGAATCCCAGCGTTCAGACCGCCACCGCTCGGCAATGCGCTTGCGCTCCAAAACGACATGGCTCACACCGCATTGGGAAAGATGGGCGCTCGCAGCAAGCCCTGCTTGACCGCCCCCGATCACCACCGTGTGAATTGTCTCGGCCGCCATGCCCCGCCCCTTCCCACTCGATACACTCTCAACCTTCTAAGCGATGCCGCGCACAGATAAAAGTCAATTGATCCGTCTTGGATAACCGGCCTGATCCTGCTTGGACTTTACAAAAGGCAAAACAAAAACTTGCCGGGCGCTCGATTTGGCGCCAAGATTTGACAAGTATCTCGTAAGGCTCAAGGAGAGTTCGATGTCACACGCTTTAGACGCCCAAACCGCTGTCGCCGAGCTTGTGGCCAATGTCAGCACGGCTTTTGAAAAAGCCCGCGCGATGCCAAAAAGCGTTTATACTTCTGAAGCTTTGGCCGAGCTTGAAACAAAAAAGATTTTTGCGCGTGAGTGGGTGTGCGTTGGACGCGCCTCGAGTCTCGAACATCCCGGCGATTATTTAACGTTAAATTTGGCAGGTGAGCCAATCATGGTCATCCGTGATCAGAGCGGCACGCTGCGCGCATTATCGAATGTATGTCTTCATCGCATGTCAACCATGCTGGAGGGGCGCGGCAATAAACGTGTGATTACCTGCCCCTATCATGGTTGGAGTTACAACACAGATGGTTGTTTGCGCGGCGCGCCGGCAATGAAACAGAATGTCGATTTCTCCGTCAGTGATTACCGCTTGCCGCAATATCGCTGCGAGGAATGGCTTGGTTGGGTCATGGTCTCCCTCAATAAAGACGCGCGCCCTGTCGCTGAGGAGTTTGGCGATGTTGAAGCAATGATCGCCGATTATGATTTGGGCTCATATCGCGAAGCGTTCAGTGAAGATTTTGTCTGGAACACCAATTGGAAAATTCTCGCCGAAAATTTTATGGAGAGTTATCATCTGCCCGTTTGTCATGCGGGAACAATTGGCGGTCTTTCCAAACTTGATGAAATGATCTGCCCGCCGGGTGAGAAAAATTTCAACTATCACACGATCTTGAAAGATCCGTCTTTCACAATTGGCGTGGCGCATCCGAAAAATACGAGACTGGTCGGCGAGCGTCGTCGGATGACCTATCTGCTCGCGCTATACCCGACATTATTGATCACGCTCACACCGGGTTATTTCTGGTATCTCTCTTTGCAACCGCTTGGCGCTTCAAAAGTGCAGGTGCATTTTGGCGGCGGCATGTCACCTGATTTTCTCGGCGACGCGGACACGGAGAAACATTTCAATCAATTGAAAACACTGCTTGATGAAGTCAATGTTGAAGATAAAGGCTGCACGGAACGTGTCTATCGCGGTCTGTGTTCTTCTGCCGCAAGGCCGGGACATCTCTCGCATCTTGAGCGACCGAATTATGATTTCGCTGTGTGGCTTGCGGATCGTCTCTCGGCATGAATGATCAAAAACTTTCCCGTGCAGCCACGATCCTCGCCGATCTCGTTGGATTTCCAACGATCAGCGCGCGTTCAAATCTGGATCTCATCGATTATATTCGCGCGCGTCTCTTGAATCGCGGCATTGAGTCGATTCCTGTTTTCAATGAAGAACGCACCAAGGCCAATCTTGTCGCGTCAATTGGTCCAAAGAATCAAGCGGGCGGTGTGCTTCTCTCGGGCCACACCGATGTGGTTCCGATTGAAGGACAGGCCTGGTCGAGCGATCCTTTTTCATTGACGGAGCGCGACGGGAAATTTTTTGGTCGTGGCACAAGCGATATGAAAGGGTTCATCGCTTGCGTATTGGCGCATCTTGAGAGCCTTGATCACAAGGCGCTCAAAAGTCCGCTCCAAATGGTCTTCAGTTTTGATGAGGAAATCGGTTGCGTCGGCGTCAGAAGCGTCGTTGAGAATTTTTCAACGCTTGCGGCACGCCCTTCTCTCATCATCATTGGTGAGCCGACCATGATGGAACCGGCAATCGGGCATAAAGGAAAAATTTCGGGTATCATGCGGTGCAAAGGGCATGAATGCCATTCAAGTGATGCGCCGAAAGGATTAAACGCGATCCATCTCGCCAATGAGATGATTACAGCCACGAGAAAGCTACAAGATAAAATCGCTGAACACCCGCGCCCTGAAGAAGGCTTCACAATTCCCTATACGAC
>JBJTCD010000092.1:0-7363 GCA_046091665.1 Hyphomicrobiales bacterium | reverse complement strand
GAAGATGCGATGTCGTGCTTCAAGTGCTCTCAACCAATATTCTGCAATATTCATATTCTCAATGAGATGATGCGTTGAGAACTCCGTTAAGTGTCGCACTGCCAAATCCGCCCGATCATTGTTGATCAGGATCTTAGCGGCACCGATTTGATGCTTTAGACTTTCTACAATTTGCTTTTCTTTTGTGCGAAACATTGATGACACCAATGGTAGCAGCGTCTCATGATCGAGAAATACTGCGTGCATGAGGGTTTTGAAGATTTGAAACGCAGAACGCGATATCTCGCGGGATTGCGAAATCAGTGATAAAGACTCGGGTTGTGTATTGGCTTTTCTGGGATCATGAAAGCGCGTAGCTTCGCTGTCAGTCAGATAGCGGTGCGGTCCGTATTCGGCAGGTATTGTCTCGCTTCCTAAAAATACCGGCACGAAAGGCGCCGTAACCGGTCCTATGGGACAGTGCCAGAGATAACGTAAACGATCGTCAGGTGGCGTTTCAAGCGGTACGATCTGTCCATAGCCTGCCGTATCACCAGTCAGATTTTCAGTCGAAACAGCCCATATAATATCGTCAAAACTGATTTTCTCAGCACTGGACGCGCGCTTGCGCATCTCGCCTTCGATCCATTTGACGCTTTCGGACGGTCCTTTTCCGTCGCCGTAAACTTTATTGATATCGAATGGGCCGTCGGACGATTTATACCAACCAAGCTTGATTGCGGTATCGATGAAATGTGACGGAAACAAAAAGTGCTCGTCTGGCTTTTCGGGTATCACGCCAATATATCCTGGTCGTGCCGCACGGACGCTGTTGGCGTGAAGTCTCTCCGCTGCCCAGAGTTTAAGACCACCCGAAAACTCGATGACGACATAGGCTTCGTCGGCATCCGCAATCATGTGGCTGTTACCGCCATAACAGGAATAGCCAAAATCCTGAATGAGGGTGCCGATAAGCTCAACGCCTTCGCGTGCAGTACGCGCACGATCAAGCACCAGCTTGGCCAGATCGGAATAGTTGGGCCCCTTTTGATTGCGCGGTACCAAGGCAACTAGCTCGGGGCGCGATGGCGACCAGATATCGCGCACGGCGACGCCATGTTCATTCAAACCGCCATTTGTGATCGGCGCCGGCACTCCGCGATAGTGGCTATAGCTAACGCGTAATTGCCGTGCGGTTCTTTTCACTTGCGGAATATCGGACAAAAGCCCCGGCATGATGGCCGATGGTGTGACGCCCACGGTGATTTTCGAGTCGGCGGGGTGGACTTCAGCAGAGACAATTTCGAGCCAATGGCTGGAGGGCTCATCGCCATAACCGGCAAGCCACGCATGACCATCACTCGTTAGATTGCGTCCGATATAAAGACCATAACTCATCGCGTTTTCCGTTAGTTTGAATGTCGAAGCGGGATTTGAACGTGGCTGTCGCGGAAATGCAATCAGGTTTCGCTCTCGTCACACGTGAAGGGAACAGATGAATGATGGCTAGGGACAAATTAGAATTCTGATCAGTGCGCGTTTCGTGTCTTTCGATCGAGCACGAATTGGCGTTGCTATATTGCCATTTCGGCTGCCGCTATCGTGTCAGATGAACGGAATCTGATAAAGGCCGCCATAGGGGCGGGCATTATCAGTCAAAACATAAATAATTCCGTCAGGTGATTGTGTAATTGCACGGAACCGACCAAAACCTTCAAAGAGACGCTCCTCGTCAACAACGCGGTTTTTATCGAGGCGCAGGCGCGCAATATGTTCACCGGCAAGCGCGCCGACGAGAATATGGCCAGACCAATTTGGATAACGCGCACCTGTTACAAAAATCATACCCGATGGTGCAATCGACGGATCCCAATAATAAACCGGCTGCTCCATGCCTTCGGCTTTGGTACCCGTTCCGATCTTCGCGCCTGAGTAATCGCGGCCGAATGTGATGAAAGGCCAGCCGTAATTCTTTCCTGCTTCCGGATGATTGAGTTCATCACCTCCGCGCGCACCGTGTTCAACGGTCCAAAGCTGCCCAGTTTGTGGATGAAGAGCTGCGCCTTGAATATTGCGATGACCGATTGACCAAATCTCGGGTGCCCATCCTTTTTTTTGGGGGTTGTCAGGCGCTGCAGTCCCATTTTGTGTGATACGTAAAACTTTGCCAATATGGCTTTGCGGATCCTGAGCGTCCTCTGATCTATTACCGCGATCGCCTGTTGTTACAAAAATATAACCCGATCGATCAAAGACGAGGCGGGAACCAAAATGTCGGCCGCCGCGTGCCACAATATTCTGTCTGAATATAACGCGTCCATTATTGAGGCGCGTAAAGTCTTCCGATAGCCTTGCGCGATATACCGCTGTGGCTGCGCCACCATCGCGCGCCTCAGACATTGATAAAAAGACCTCTCGCGAAGTTTTAAAATCCGGAGCAAGGACGATATCAAGGAGACCACCTTGTCCCTCTGCATAAATGTCGGGAACCCCCAATATTGGAGGACTCATTTCACCTTTGACTAAATTAACGGCTCGTAATTTCCCCTCGCGCTCAGTCACGAGCATGAGTTCATTTGAAACGAAAGCCATACCCCATGGGTGGCTGAGCCCCTCTATAATAGGCTTTAAAACAAGCGGATTGGGTTGGGCTCTGTATGGCAGGATTGTTGATAAGACAGCAGCGCAAATAAAGCCGCGTCTCGTGAATGTCATGATCTCGGCACTCCGTCATGTAATTCAACAGCAATCAATTTCCACACTGAAAATTGATATAGACTGCTGCGATATTGCTAGGTTTGTCGCAATGTGATCGCGATGCATCTGCGCCTTACCGTACCACCACGATCCACCACGCGTGCCTTTTTGATTTGCGTTACCATTCTAAATCCACTCCCACACATTTGCACCCAAATCTTAGCCTGTTAACCCCCACCTTCATTGAGCCAACTTTTGCATGTTCTTCACCGCGATTAAACCGGTCGAAATAGTTGACATGGGGTGTGTTGCCAAATTCGCCAAGACAATTTGCTCCGGCTGGTGTTTCACCCGTAAGATAATAATATATCTGTCATCCTCCAAAAGGGCGCTTCCGGGATTTCTGCATTTCCGTCTAGGCGGCGAGCTTCCACTTGGCATCGGTCGGCAACCGTTTGCAGGGTCGCGTGTTTTTGTTAGTATCCCCGAATGGAGAAACCAGACGTCATCGTCGTGGGTGCGGGGCTGGCCGGTGCTGCGGCCACGCTGAAGCTTTCAAAGGCCGGCCGCCGCGTACGGCTGATCGAGGCGAGGTCCCGCTGCGGCGGCCGTGCCTATGTGAAACCTTATGGGGGCGACGGGCCGGAGCTGGAGTTCGGCGGCGCATGGATCGCACCCTGGCATCACCGCCTCCGAGCCCTGGTGTCGGAGCATGGGCTGACGCTCCGCCCGCGTCAGCCTATCACCAACCTCTTGAGGCTCTGCGACGTTGCAAAGTCCTATTTAGATACCGTCGCGCATGAACGCGCCATCGCGCGCGTCGCGGCGGATGCGATCTTATTGAAGAAAGGCATCACGACGAATGAGCGGGGCGAGGCGTTGACCGAGATTTCCTTTCATGACTATCTCGACCGACTGCAATGTCCAGCCGCCCCGCGCGCGGTTTTTTCCGCCTGGTGGGCGGTGTCTGGCAATGGCGATCACACGGAGTTGGCCGCCTCCGAATTTCTCTCAAGCTGCGCTTATGGCAATGGGCTTGCCGAGAGCATGATCAGTTTCTGGGCTGACACGGTCGTGCCGGGCATGGGCATTCTGGCCGAACGGATGATCGCGGCCTCACGGGGGGAGGGGACGGAGGCCATCTTCTCGGATCCCGTCACCCATGTCGCGCAGGATGACCAGGGCGTGGCGGTCACCACGGGAACGGCGACGCACCGCGCGCCAGCACGCATGCTGGCGCTGGGGA
The DNA here is from genome assembly GCA_046091665.1 of Hyphomicrobiales bacterium. Lineage (GTDB taxonomy): Bacteria > Pseudomonadota > Alphaproteobacteria > Rhizobiales > Beijerinckiaceae > CAIUPE01. The sequence continues at coordinate 3,441 of JBJTCD010000092.1, read as the reverse complement.
TCAACCAGCTGCAGCCCATCCGCTTTACGCCGGACCTTCCGCTCGGCAAAGGCAAGGCTATCGCGCTTGGCCACGGCGGGCGAAGCTTTAAGCTATGGATCAGGGTGGAAGGCGTTCCTGTTGGCACGCTGGTTACGGGTGACGGTAGCGGCATCGAGTTCGCCTTCGCAGAACGCCCTGGTCCCAATGGCTCAACCTATGTCGTTGCATTCGGGCTCATGAATAAAACAAACCAACCCGGCGATGAAGGCTGGGTAAGGACACAAGCTGCGCGGCTCTTTCCCAACGCGCGCGTCCTTTCATATGACTGGCATAATTGGGTAGATGATCCCCTCGCACGCGGCACCTGGGTTGCTGCATTTGTGGGCCATGAGGCGGGATACGAAGCCGCCAATTGGCAACTGGAAGGCCGCATCGCATTTGCGTCTTCGGACTATGCGCCGGAGCAGGCTGGCTGGTTCGAAGGCGCCGTGATCGCGGGCGAACAGGCGGCTGGCGCCGTGCTCAGCACCACGTGAAGAGCTGCTCGTTCATCGTCTTGCGTGAGATCTATCTGGTGTTCACTTAGTATCCGATCAATTTCTTCTTCCGATAGTGTCTTCTTGGGTCCTAAAGCTGCTGAAAGCCCCATGATGTCAAAGAAAGCATAGCTCTCTTCCACCGAGTTACTGCTCCTTTGCCTGTAGCGAAGGATGGCTGCTTTAAGGGCTTGCTCGTAATGCTGGGGGTCGAGCTCAACATCCACCATGCCATCACCGAGGCTGTAGCGGACGTAATCAAAGACTTCTTGCTTGAGTTCATTCAGGGTGGCCATGCTCATAACGAAATGGGCGATTGGCGCAGGAAGTCCTCATCAACCACAATGTCTTAGCCCCCTAAAGTTGAGCCAGTATTGCGGTTCCATGAGGGAGGTTTTGGGATGGCCCGGAAGCGATACTCGGATGAGGATTGTCTAAGGATTTTACGGCAGGTTGAGCTGGATCTGGCTGGCGGGGCGGACGTTGCCAAGGCTTGCCGGACGGCCGGGATCAGTGACGCAACCTATTTTATCTGGCGCAAGAAGTTCGGCGGGATGGCCAAGGGGCAGCTGGCAGAACTCAAGGCGCTCGAGAAGGAGAACCAGCGGCTCAAGAAGATCGTTGCGGATCTGGAGCTCGATAAGCTGATCCTGAAGGAAAGCCTGGATTTTTTAAAACCCAAGATCTGAGTGCTGAAGACCTGAAGGGTGCGGTCGTTCAGGCACGCCAGAAGCTCGGCACATCCGAGCGGCGGACATGCGAGGTTCTTGGGATTGCCCGTAGTACCCTTCGCTATGAGAGCACCCAGAAGAGCGATGATGATCAGCGCTTGGCCGTGATCCGGCTGGCCAAGCAAGATGGCCGATATGGATATCGCAAGATCCATGAGCTTTTGCAGTAAGCGTCGCAAGCGGCTCTACCACCATAATGCGTCCATCATCCGGCTACGACCCTATTACCCGAACCATGTCTGGTCGATTGATTTTGTCCATGACAAGCTCAGCAATGGCCGTCCCTACAAGATGCTGACAGTTCTTGATGAATACACACGCGAAGCCCTTGCCGTCACTGTCGCCAACAAGATGGGCTCATCAGACGTTCTCGAAGCGCTTTATCCGTTGCTGCTCAAACGTGGAAAACCGGAATATCTGTGATCTGACAACGGCCCTAAGTTTACATCCGAGCCCTTCAAAGATTGGCTCACCAAAGTCGGCATCAAGCCGATCAATATCTATCCGGGGTCACCCTGGGGTGAGACCGTCGAGAAATCGCTCGGTAATCCCCCCATTTTTAATGGGGCGCATTGGTAGAAGTTAAGCGGCCATTTTCAGTTTCTGAGCGGGTGTTATCCCGCCGATGCCCATGTTGGGGCGTTCGTTGTTGTAAGTCCATAGCCATTCAGTTGCGTGATGCTGCGCCTCCTCGATTGTTTCGATGATGTATTGATCGAGCCATTCATGCCGAACAGTTCGATTGTAGCGTTCGATGTAAGCATTCTGTTGCGGCTTGCCCGGTTGGATATGCTGGATCGTGATGTTGCGCTTTTCTGCCCATTCCAACAGCTTGCCGCTGACGTATTCGGGACCATTGTCGACCCTTATGCTCTCCGGCTTGCCCCGCCATTCGATAATCTGGTTCAGGCTCCGGATGACGCGCTCAGCCGGTAGCGAGAAGTCGACATCGATGGCCAAGCCTTCGCGGTTGAAGTCATCAAGCACGTTCAGAAGCCGGAAGGCTCGGCCATCGCCAAGCCGATCAGCCATAAAATCCATCGACCATGTTTGATTAGGCGTGCTTGGAACCGCCAGCTCTTCTGGCTTCTCCCGAATAAGCCGTTTCCGGGGCTTGATGCGCAAATTGAGCTCCAGATCCCGATAGATCCGGTAAACCCGCTTATGGTTCCAACTATGCCCTTTGACGTTCCTTAGATGCAAAAAGCAAAGGCCAAAGCCCCATGTCTTATGCGCTTTCGTCAATCCCGTTAGAAGATCGGCAATCCGCTCGTTCTCGGATAGCAATTTGGGGCTATAACGATAACACGTCTCGCTGATCCCGAACGTTCGGCAAGCCAGCGCTATGCTGACGCCCCGTCGCCTGACCGCTCTTTCGGCCATCTCCCGGCGTTGAGATGGCCGTTCTATTTTTTTACCAGAGCTTCCTTCAGAAGCTCGTTCTGCATGCTGAGCTCGGCAAACATCTTCTTCAGACGTCGATTTTCATCCTCAATCGCCTTCATTTGCGAGATCATCGACGCATCCATGCCGCCATATTTGGCTCGCCACTTGTAAAATGAGGCGCTGCTCATCCCGTGCTGCCGGCAGAGCTCGGCTACCGGAACGCCACCCTCAGCCTGCTTCAAGATCGCAAGGATCTGGGGCTCGCTAAATCTGCTGATCTTCATCTCGAATCTCCTCGTTCATCATGCCGAGAAAATTCTACTTTTGAACCCAACTAATTTCCGGGGGGATTACCCTAGATATTCTTCGCGGCTGGCATAGAAACCCTGCCAATTCATCTCGATGCCGCCTTGGCCAGCTGAATAGCTCATACCGCACGCATAGGTAGCCTCGCCGCTGGCATTCTCTAGTTTGATGGACTCTGGGCAGAGCAGATGATCGTTATAACCATTGACGTAATTTTCGATGGCCTGTCTGTCATAGATCAATCGCACATGATCGTTTATCGCAGTTGTGTCATCTAATTCTTCCGTCCATCGCAGCGCCTCGTCAGACAGATCGACATCTGCTAAGTGGAAGTAGAAGTCGTAATTCAGTTCACCACCGTAGATCTTATTAGCGATCAACCACTCATACAGTTCATCGATGTTATCTGGGAGTGGCGTTCCATTGAGTGCATGCTGGATAGCTGCATCTCTGATAGAAGCAATGTCATTTGGCATTTTTTCTGACATTATTTCACTCTT
>JBJTCD010000091.1:0-4681 GCA_046091665.1 Hyphomicrobiales bacterium | reverse complement strand
ACGCGGGTCAAGCGGATTATCGGGATAATAGGCTTCACGATCAGCCACGCCTTCGATTTTGACAAAGCGTTTTTCATCGATGCCTTGCTCGATCAAAAAGCGGCGGGTTGAATCTGCGCGCTGCGCTGATAAACGCCAATTGTTCATTTTGTCGTTCTGGCTGTAACCGAAACCATCTGTATGACCGCGAACGGCGACTTTATTCGGCAGATCTTTGATCGAAGCCGCAACGCCCGCCATCAACTCTTGCGCCTTTGGCAAGAAATTGGTTGTACCGATCGCAAACATGGCAAAATCAGCCTGATCGATGATTTCAATCCGCATGCCTTCTTTGTCGCGGACAAATTTCATCTGGCTCGCAATTTTCTTCAAATCTGGATTTTGCTCAAAAGCGGCCTTCACATCTTTTTCGATCTTCTCGAAAGTTTGCGCATCAGCTTGCGCGGCCGCAGCTTTCTTCTGCTCTTCGGTCATGTCCTTGCCGTCACCGGCTTTGGTATCTTTTCCATTAGCGGGCTTTTCGGCTTTGCCTTCACCTTCAGCGTCACCCGTTTTTGCAAGCCCGCCTTTATTTTGATTTTCCGCGGTCTTTACGCCCGAGCCTTCATCCGGTGTTGAGCCACCGGCTTTTTTGCCTTCAGTCGATCCGGATTTACCAACCTCTTCATCATTAAGATCAGTTCGCGTCTGCACGCCTTCTGGCGCCTTATTGCGATCGGTTGATTCAGTTGAAGCAACCGGCACGACCGTTTCTAAAGTGCTGTTCGAAACAGCGACTTCAGGAAAGCCATCTCTCTCGCTTGGAACCTTGCCAGCCAGAAATCCGCTGGTACCCGTTTGGTTGCTCAATTGCAAAAGACTAGTCTTTTGCCTGAAATATTCACCAATCCCTTTGCGACGCTCGGCATTGGTTGCCCCCAACAACCACATCAACAAAAAAAACGCCATCATCGCGGTCATCATGTCGGCAAGCGCGATCTTCCACGCACCGCCGTGACCCCCACCATGACCGCCGGCAATCTTCTTGATGATGATTTCCGGTTTCTGTTCGCCTTCTGGTTTATCGCTCACTGTATGGCTCCCGTCAGGCTAGGAGCCGCTTTTTCGCCATCCCGGAACAAGAGTGTCATACTGATACGACGATTACGAATATCGAGCTGATCTTTGGGATTATAGGGTTCGGTATCGGCGACACCTTCAACGCGCGCGATCTGCCCATCAGGGACGCCTGCTTTTTGTAACAATTGCCGCGTGCTTTCAGCGCGCTCTGCAGACAACAGCCAATTATTCATTTCGCTATCGAGTGCATAAGCGAGACTGTCGGTATGTCCGCGAATGACAACCTGATTCGGAAGATTTGAAATCGCTTTTGCAAGTTCCGCTATCAAAGCAGACGCGCGCGGTAACACGCGTGTCGTGCCAACAGAGAACATCGAGAAATCCGCTTTATCGACAATCTCGATGCGCAATCCATCTTTGACTTTTACGAATTGAACCTGGTCTGCAATTTTAGAAAGAGTCGAGTCTTTGGAAAGTGCTTCTGAAACCTGTGCTTGCAGAGCATCAAAATTTTTCTGATCAACTTCAGCGGCCGCTTTCTTTGCGGCATCATCGGAAACACCACCGGCGCTTTTTGTTGTTTCGCTTTCACCGCGCTTGGGTTGGCCTTCTTGAACTGTCGCATCAGAACCCTGCGCACCCAATTCAACATCGTCAACCACACCGCCCTCAGCAGGGCCTTTCGCCATGCCGGAACGGCCTTCACCTTCTTTGCTTTTACCATCAGGAGATTGCGAACCGGCAGGACCTTCATCGCGATCATTACCGCCAGTGGCTTGCGTTGGCGGCATGACGTTCACAGCACTCGTTTGATTGATCTTGTCCGGCAAGCCTTCCGGGCTGATCATCGAACGACCACCAAAGACACCGTTCGAACCGGCATTATTGCCCATCTTCAGAAGAGGTGTCTGCTTGAAATAATCGGCGATCGATTTGCGGGCGTCTGTGCTTGTTGATCCGAGTAACCACATTAACAAAAAGAATGCCATCATCGCGGTCATCATGTCCGCGAGCGCGATTTTCCATGCGCCGCCGTGACCGCCGCCATGTCCACCAATATGTTTTTTGATAATGATTGGAGCCGGCTTTTCGCTTTCGCCAGCCGACTCCTTCTCTTTATCTTTATCGGCTTCCTTCTTGGCGGCCATTGTTCATGCGCCTTTGATTACTTGCCACGCAGACCGTCGAAGACTTCACCGAAATCAGGCTTGTTCGCATGACTTGAAATGCCCGCACGTGCCGCTTCGATCACGAGCGGTTGCGGGTGACCATGAAGCGTTGCAACAATCAATTGCTTCACGACAAGATAGATTTCGCTATCTTCATCGATCACCTGCTTCAAACGATTACCAAGCGGCTCGATCACGCCATAGGCCAACAACACGCCCATGAACGTACCGACGAGCGCTGAACCGATGAGCGCACCGAGAACGGCAGGCGGTTGATCGATCGCACCCATAGTCTTCACGACGCCCAACACGCACGCAACAATCCCGAGCGCAGGGCAAGCGCCTGCGGTTGAGGCCAACGCTTCAACCGGTTTCATTTCATGGTGATGATGGGCTTTGAGCGCCGTATCAAGCACTTCTTCAACCGCATAGGGATTGAGATTGCCTGAAGAAATGACCATCAAACGGATCGTATCCGTGATCATGTGGATCAACGTATGGTCTTTCATAAGCTTCGGATATTCGCCGAAAATCGGACTGCCTTCCGGGCTTTCCACGTGAGATTCGAGGGCCACAGGGCCATCAACACGAAGAATTTTCAAAAGCTTCGACACAAGAAAAATGGTATCGAGATAGTCTTGCTTTTTATACTGCGGTCCCTTGAACACTTTACCCAAACCGCCGGCGACACCTTTAATCGTGTCCATACCATTACCGACGAGCATGGCGCCCACCGCAGCGCCGCCGATGGTGGCAAGCTCCGAGGGTGCCGCGTGGATAATCGGCTCAAGATTACCCCCGTGGACAACGAACACGCCGAACACACACCCCATAACGACCACAAGGCCAATGATACTAAACATAAAGAGCCCCACTTCACCCGGTTACCGGCCTCGGACAGGGTGATCCTAAACCCGAGACAACGACGCACAACCAAAGGCCACGCGCACTTCGCCAGCGCAACCATTACAAGAAATATGCCATTATTGTGATAAGTCCAGCGCGGGGTGCTTGGGGCGGGCAAATTGGGCCGCGCCGCCAATCCCTTAGGCCGCCGGAGGTGTCTCTTTCGGCATGATCAGCTCGAATATGGGCTGAAATTCTTCCTCCTCAGCCGGTGTCCAAGTCTCCGGCTTCAAAGGTGAGGTATTTGCGCGCATCCCATAAACATAAACCAAGAGCGCTTTGGAGGCTTTGTAGACGCGCAGCTTGTCGTAGTCCTGACCTTTCAGGAGGCTCCGGAACAGGGGTTTCTTATTCCGCTTCGTCTGCAAATTCTCATAATTGCAAATGTAATACTGATAAGACTCGAGCAGCAGATCGACGTCCGAGATTTCAACGGATGCAATGAATTTCAGCGTGTTCTCGATATAACGAATAATATCTTCAGTGAGCTCGGCGGTATTGTAGAGCGGTTCAAGTGCGTTGGCATAAATCGCCGCGATGTCTTCCGCTTGCGCGTCAATCGCCAAAAATTTTCTCACCGCCTGCACCGCAGTCAGTTCGAAGACATATTGCGGAGGGGTGTTGCCGACGGCCGCCATTCTCGATTCCGAACAATGCCCTAACCGGGCGGCTTCCCTGATCTAAACTTCTCGATCCACGCGGCGGCCCGATCCTGGGCTTTCGCAGCATCCGTTACAGCCAGCTTCTTGGTTAATTCATCCCGACGCTTGCGCGCGGAGGTGTCACCAATTGCAACCGCAAGACTAGCCCAATAATACTCTTCAACCGGATTTTCAAATCCGAAGTCGGGAGAATAACTCTTTGCCATCGCAAAAAGTGCCGGATTAAACCCGGATTCAGCATTTTTCTGCTGTCTTTGACGGCACCAGTCGAGAACCTTAGGCCAATTTGGCGCGTCAACGGTCGGTAATATGATTTTTCGCGCTGCAAATGCCTTTTCATGGCCTGAAAGGGCGGCCAGCGTCGTCCATCGCAACGCCTCGAGATAATTCTGCGTCAAACCGACGCCATGCCAGAAAAAGACGCCGAGGCGGAACTGAACTTCGACATTGCCCGCTTCTGCCGCCTCACGCGCAAGTTTAACCGCATTGTCGAAATCCTTGGCGAGAATCAATTGATCAAGGCGCGCTACGGGATCATCGGACGCGCGCGCCAGAGTCGGCAAAAGGCCAAGCCCCGCCACCAAGATCACCAACAATACCCGTCTCAACATCACACCACACGGCCCAAAACTGAAATTCACCTGAATCTCAGCATAAAGAGTGCCAGTTTGAAGCGGAAGGGCAAAAGGTCACTTCAGACCAAAGGAATGGGCCAGTGCCGGTCCGTCTGGATCAAACACGCGCATCAAAAGGTTATGGTGTTTTTTGAAGTGTCGAGCCCGTGCTCGCGAGGCTCACGCCACTCGCGGTTGCGATTTGCGAAGGCGAAACGGACGAGGCACCCGCCCCCGCTGTCGCACCACCAGAGGCCGCAGCTTGAGCCGG
>JBJTCD010000090.1:0-10220 GCA_046091665.1 Hyphomicrobiales bacterium | reverse complement strand
GTAATGCGATCAATATCATTCGCCGTCGCGATCAAAGCGGGCGAAAGGCAAAGTGTATTGTTCAAGCCATCAAGCGAGCGATTGGTCGCGCCGATGATCACGCCTTGCTTCAAGCAATCGGCAACAACCGCTTGCACGCGCTTTTCCTCAATCGGCTCTTTGGTCTTGCGATCCGCCACAAGCTCGACACCAAGGAAAAGGCCCAAGCCGCGCACATCACCGACCACGCTGTGCTTTTCTTTCAGCGCTTCGAGATTTTTGAGGCAATGCGCGCCCATGCGCACTGTGTTATCGAGAAGATTTTCTTCTTCAATGATGCGCATATTTTCCAAAGCCGCGACCGGACCCGCGGTGCAGCCGCCGAAGGTCGAGATGTCGCGGAAATAGCTCATTGGATCTGTGGCATCATCTTTGAACATTTCAAAGACGCGCTCGGTCGTCACCGTGCAGCTGATCGCCGCATAGCCCGAGGCCACGCCTTTCGCCATCGTCACAAAATCGGGCTTCACGCCATATTGCTGATAGCCGAACCATTTGCCGGTGCGGCCCACGCCACAAACGACTTCGTCAATATGAAGGAGGATCTGATATTTTTCGCAGATTTGCTGCACGCGTTCCCAATAGCCTTTCGGCGGGACAATCACGCCGCCGCCTGCGGTTACTGGTTCAAGCACAAGGCAGCCGACCGTATCTGGACCTTCACGCAAGATCACTTCTTCAATCGCGTTCGCTGCGCGTTCGCCGTAATTTTCAACATCCCATTGTTTGCGATATTCAAGGCAATGCGGCACTTGAATAAAGCCGTCAGGGAAAGGTCCATATTGCGCGGCGCGTTGCGGCTGACCGGATGTCGCAAGCGTGGCAATAGTTGTGCCGTGATAATCGCGCTCACGGAACAAGATCTTCCACTTCTTGCCGCCATGATGACGATGCGCGATCTGGCGCACCATCTTGTAAACTTTCTCATTCGCTTCCGAGCCGGAATTCGAATAATAAACGCGCGTCATGCCCGGCATTTTGCTGATGAGTTTTTCAGCGAAGAGCGCGCCCGGAATTGTGCCGGCAGCCCCTGCGTAATAATTGAGCTTCACAAGCTGATCACGCACCGCATTGGCAATGCTCTCACGACCATAACCAACATTGACCGTCCAGACGCCGCCTGAGACCGCATCGAGATATTCATTACCAAGAGCGTCCCAGAGCTTCATGCCCTTGCCCTCGATATAAATGCGCGGATTGATCGTTTCATAGACCTTATGCTGGCTCAAATGATGCCACACATTCGCGCGATCGGCTTCAATCACATGGCCGAGATCGTTAGCGTTGAGATTCAGGGTCATAATCGTCACTCCACAATTAAGCTGCCGCCGGAACGTCGGATTCCTCTCGATGATCTACCATAAAAGCCGGTTGATCAGAAGCGTGGGCCGCTGGATTTTAACCCGACTGGCTCCACGCGGAAATAAATGCTTGGGGAGATAATTTCAGAGCCAAATTCCTGCCCAGAACAGCATACCCGATCTGGTTTGGTAACAGCCCACAATGCGCCATAACGCACCCCCGAATATGAGACGTCGCGAGCCATTCGACGCCCTGAAAACAGAAATCATTTTATGGTTCCGGAAAAAGCGCGAGCAAGAAATTGAGTAATCTCCGACACTTAACGGGGTCAGTCCCGTAAATGGCTGCTACGTTTCAGACCCATATCTCCATCGCGCATAGCGGGAATCCGAAGAGTTTTCGCCATTGTGCAACTGCGAAAAGACTTCAACCGAATGCCCGCGATTATCGGAGCCTCGTCGGAATTTCGCGGCAAAAAGTGGCCCAAGAAAACAAGGACCCGCGCGGCTCTGGAGCAATGATTTCACCGAACTGGTCCACCCTCAACGCAAGGCACAGGCCCGCTCATGCGCCTCTCACATTTCGGGCAGAAGCGATGATTCCGAGAGTGGCCATGAATTCTTGCGATAGGCACTATCCCAAAAGAGCCATTCATATTGGCAACAGCGCACAAAGGCGGTGGCCATTTTTCGCTGCGTGAAAGACGACGCGCGCGCCGCCGCATCATCAGTGACCTTGATCACGCGCTGAACCGATGCGGCGAAATGATCATCGGCATAAGTATCAATCCAAGCGCGATAGGGATTATCTTTTTTTGCAATTTTAGAGATCGAGGTTCCGACATCCCAATAAAGCCAGAAGCAAGGGAGCAGCGCCGCAATCAAAACCTCCCAGGAGTCATGATAGGCAGCGGCGAGAAGGAAACTCGTATAGCCTGAACATTCGGGAGACGGCACGAATGAAGCAAGCTCGTGAGGCGTTACACCAAATTCGGCGAGATACCGCTCATGCAAACTCTGCTCAACAGCAACTGCGCCCAAAGCCGATTTCGCAAAAGCTTGTAATTGCTCCATGTCGGGGCTTCGCGCAGCGGCCAGCGCCAAGACGCGCGAATATTCAGCAAGATAAAGTGAGTCCTGAATGATGTAATATTGGAACCGATCACGACTTAACAGTCCTGAAGCCAACTCAACATTAAATGGCATGGAATGAATCTTATCGCGCAGAGGCGTTGTGCTTTGCCATACTCTTTCAGAAAAACGAGACATTTACACTCTCCCCGCCTCACAAAGCAGATCCAAACATAATTCCGAAAGGAAGAGCATCATCTCCGTCCCTCCGCCGGCATAATCCGGATCAGGTTCAAAGGGTCCGGTCGCAACCGTCTCAGCCTTTTTTAAAGGCTCCCCTCGGATGACACCAATCATACAGGCACCTCGAATCCGGTCAAGCGAGAACACTTGCCAAAGTCCTAACGTTTAAGGTTAGATCGCGATGTGAATGAAAAAATCACATCAACTTTCGGGAGGCCCCATGGCAACGAGCATTAAACTCAGTGCGATTGAAAAAGGAACGGGACCGACTCTTCTTCTTGTGCCCGGTTGGTCGCAAAGTGCAAAAAGTTTTCAAGCCCAAATTGACGGGCTGAGTGATCGCTATCGTGTGATCGCTGTTGATATGCGCGGACATGGCGATTCCCCGAAACCCACAAACGGCTATCGGATCGCACGCCTCGCACAGGATTTACGCGAATTCGTTCTGGATCGGAATTTGAACGACATTTCGATCGGCGGCCATTCGATGGGCGCTTCGATTTTATGGAGCTATATCGAGCAATTCGGCTCAGACCGCATTTCAAAATTCATCTTCATTGATCAAGCGCCTGTTGTGACGAATGGTTTCGGATTTGAAGGGCTAGTGCTAAAAGAAACGGGAGCCGCTTTCACACCTGATGTGCTTTATGCAACGGCCGCCGGTGTGGCCAATGCCCAGTCGGCTGTTCTTGATGGTTTAAAGGGAGCTTTTTTCAGCGCGTCCATCAGCGATGCTGTTGTCGCCTTCAATAAATCGGAAGCGCTTAAAATGCCCGGCACCTATGCGGCGCGTCTGCTGGTGGATCATTGCAGCCAAGATTGGCGTGATGTTATCGAGCATGTCATTCCAAAACTTGGCAAACCGGTTCTGGTGATTGGTGGGGCATTGAATACAATCTTCCCCGTCGAAGCCGCTCAATGGATCTCTGCAAAAATTCCCGGAGCGCGGCTTGAAATTTTTTCTGCAGATGAAGGCGGGAGTCATTTCATGTTTGTCGAAAATCCGGAAAAATTTAATGCGGTTCTCAAATCTTTCATTGGATAGTCGCATTATTTTATCAACAGACAGCTAAAGCCTCGCCTCAGAGCGAGGCTTTTTCTGACTTGAGCACGTCGTTAGAATAAGAATAATAACACTCAACCATAAAAGCCATATCGATGAAATGGGAATGACAATGAAAATCGTCGTTTTTGGTGCGACAGGCATGATTGGCCAAGCGGTCATGAAAGAAGCGATGAAATCATCAAAAATCGAATCGATAACAATCGTCGGCCGTTCTCCTTCAATGTTTCAAGGCCAGACGATAAAAGAGCTGCTTGTGACTGATCTCTTCGATCTTTCATCGATCGAGGATCAGCTCAAGTCGCACGACGCCTGTCTCTTTTGTGTTGGCGTGTCTGCGGCCTTTCTTGACGAAAAGGCCTATACACATTTGACATATGATTTGACGATAAAAACTGCTGAAACCGTTTTAAAATCAAGCTCCGCCCTGACCTTTGTCTATGTAACAGGCCAAGGCACCGACAGCTCAGAGGCAGGTCGCGTCATGTGGGCACGTGTTAAAGGGCGGACGGAGAACAAGCTTCTAAACATGCCATTCAAAGCCGCTTATATGTTCAGGCCCGGCGCTATTTTGCCGCTTGACGGCATAAGATCGAAAACAAAAATCTATGACCTTCTCTATCAGATTTTGGGGCCCTTTATTCATCTCTTGAGAAGACTTAATCCGGCCCGGTGTCCAACGACAAAAGAAGTAGGCCGTGCGATGCTCGCTGCCGCTGAGGGAACTCATGCGAGAAGAATTTTAGACAGCACGGATATCATTAAACTCGCCAACACATGAAATTGAATGATTGAAAGCGATCATCCCATGTCCGCTCAAAAATTATCTGACCACCGACCATCCAAAAACTATGGACGGACATTCATTGCTCTCCTTATCTTTTGCTTAATCGCTTTTTATGCGTTTGGCCCGGCGAATCCTTTTGGCAGTGAGATGCCAACGGTGAGACCGCAACCACCAGAAGCGATCACCGATCTTGAACCTTGGCTCAAAAGCAATGAAGCCCAATTCCAAAATCTACGCGCGGGTGTTGAAAAGACAATCCTCTGGGCCAATCAAACACCGAAAAAAACGAACTGGGCCGTCGTCTATATCCACGGCTATTCGGCGACACGACTTGAAACAGCACCTCTTTCAGACAACGTCGCGCGCGCACTTGGTGCCAATCTTTTCTATACACGATTGACAGGTCATGGACTCGATGGGGAAGCGCTCGGAAACGCCACCGCACAAGATTGGTTAGCCGATACGGCCGAAGCCATCAAGATTGGTAAGGTCTTGGGTGAAAAAGTTCTCGTCATCAGTTGCTCAACCGGATCAACTTTAGCGACCTGGTTCGGAACAACGGCAGACGCTTCGCTCGTCGACGCAATGGTGTTTGTGTCACCAAATTTCGGACTGAAGAACAAATTTTCCGAACTCATCAATTGGCCCTGGGGGCAATCCATCGCAAGAGTGATTGCGGGTGATAAAATTGAATATCAAGCCGCCGATCCACGCGAAGCGGTGGCGTGGACACAGTCCTATCCCACACGCGCACTTTTCCCCATGATGGCGCTGGTGAAAAAAACGCGCAATAGCGATCTCAGTCGTTTTCAAACGCCCGTCTTGGTTCTCTACAGTGCGCAAGATCAAACTGTAGAACCCTTCTTGATTAAAGAAGCCTATGCTCGTTTGGGCTCGAAGACCAAAACGATCGAAACAGTCGATTATAGTCAGAGTGTTGGCCAGCATGTGTTGGCGGGTAACATCCGCGATCCGCAAGCGGTCGGGCCGATGAGCCAATCGATACTTAACTGGATCAAAACGATCGATAAATGATGCGTGCGCCGATCAGTTCATTGTGAGGTTCGTTCTTGCGACGTGGCTCTTGAAGATGTTAGCTTCATCGCGCCTTACCAATCTCTTTTATAAACGCATCCCATTCAGCCTCCGGCATATGAACGATATGTTTATCTTCCGGATAAGCGCCCGATCGTACATCGGCGATATATTCTGAGAAGGCATCGACACGCTCGCGTTGGAGCCGATCAAATTCCTTAGCGAAATTGCGATAAACTTTTGAGTGGCGTGGCATATGGCCGCGATTGGTGCCGAGTATATCTTCAGCAAAAAGATATTGCGCGTCACATCCTGCGCCTGCGCCCATCGACCACAAAAGGAGATTGACGCGTTTTGAAATTTCTGCTGCCACTTCAACGGGAACAACTTCAATCTCAACCGCGAAAGCGCCTGCCTCCTCATAAGCCTTGCATTCTTCAAACAACGCGATGGCAGAGTGAGCGGTTTTTCCGACGGCCTTAAAGCCGCCGGTCCATGTCACACGCGAAGGAACCAAGCCGACATGGCCGACAACCGGAATAAATTCACGCGCGAGATGTTCAACCGTTCCCAAACCTGCCGAACAATAAACCGCGTCGGCGCCAGCCGCGAGCATTTGCAATGACCATCTTAAATATTCATCGCGCGTTCCCGCTTCGAGGTGAACTTTGCCCGTCATTGAAAACAAGCTTGGCGCAACATGACGATATTCGGGATGGGTCACAAGCTCTTCAGGGAGTGAAACAATATCAATACCGGCTTCTTCGGCGGCGGCCGCTTCTTCAAGCGTGGTCACTTTGAGCATGGTCAATTGACCTTTTCCCTTTAATGCGCGGAGATCAGCAATGGTTGGCTTTTTTCTTTTCATGACAGTCTCTCCCCTCTCACTCAAAAAGATATTTTTACGGCTCTTGTGAGCCAACTATTTTTGAACCAAGACTGAGTGCGGTGACAAAAAGAAGGGCGCCAAATATCCGGCGAGATTGCTCAAAGGCAGAGTTTCAGGCTTTAGCTTTATCCCCAAAACATCAAGCATGAAAGCCGTGCGCGCTTCGATCCGCTGCCAAGCTTCCGGATATTTTTCTGCAAAGGCGGTACGTCCCTTTTCGTCAAGAAGCATCACACCATCTTCGATATTGGTGGTGAAATAGGAGGAACCCGTTGCCGGAATAATATCCAGTTGAATAGCTTGATGAGAGCGTAACGTCTCTTGGCTATGGCGATAAATCGGCGTGTTCATCCACTCATCAATATGAATGAGATGTCCGGGGTTAAGGATCAGTCCGAAAAACGGATCACCAAGACGATCCCATACCATACGATAGAGATCACCGCCTTTAACACCGAGACCGATCATTTCATACCAAGCCGCAGCTGTTTCATAATAGGGCGCGGCAAGACGGGTGACATAATCACGCGCATCGTCAGGTAAATCATCAGCAGACTCAGCCACCCATCCCGCACGCGCGGTTAATCCACCCCAAAGACCTAACGCGGTTGTGATCGGATCGCCTTTATTGATGATGCGATCGTTTGGCGATTCCAAACCTGCATAAGCGCGTTGACCGCTTGATAACATCGGATGCGCGCTTAACGGATATTGACCAAGCGCCATAAGCCGCGCGGCCTCCATCTCCCGCATGCCGGGACGTACACCAAACAAAACCCGTTTGATGGCCTCTGACGCATGACATGCCGCAAATTCAAATTGCGCCAATTGATCAATGTCATTGATCGCGCGCAAACCGCTCTCGCTGTCCATAAAGAGGCGACCGGCATTGATGACACGCCCCTCGTCACCCACAAGGCGACGAAGTGTATCAATGATAAAGCTCGGCACTTCACTCCAGCTTTCAAAATCGGGCGTCTCATCACTGATAAAATATTTCCATCCGGCAACGCCGACTTTGTTACTTTTTTGAATACCCGCATCCGAGAGAAGATCCGAAAGCGCAGGCGTTTTTGTCCGGTCCTGCCCCAAGAGACCAAAAGTCGGCGAGAGAATGGCGGTAGGAGAATTTTTTGACTGACGCGCACGACCAATATTTTCAGGTCCTGTGATGATCACAGGATCACGTGCGGCACTGAGAATAAAAAGCGCCTCTTCAAAGCGCGGATCAAATCCCGTGAGATAAGTAAAATTCGCCGTATGTTCGCGATCCGCATAGACGACGATGGCATCTAGTTCAGCATGGACCATCCTCATTCTCAAATGATCAAGGCGCGAGTGATAAACCTCATCGCTGATCACGGGGATCTCTTCGGGAACACCGAAATCAAGAAGCTTTACATCCATCAAACGCACGCGGGTCATACTGCCTCATGAAAGCTTTGAGCCGAGGGAGAATTTTAAACTTGAAACCTCATCTTCATTCATCTTTGATCAGATCACAAGAGCTTTTAGGGGAAGGATTCTCACACGGCTCGGCCACATAAAAAGAACAAATTGGGTCATCACGTAAATTCAATTGACAGCGAAGGTCATTCTTGACGAAATGCGCCAGTTCGCTTTGGTGGAGTCCGTAAGATGTCGAATGATCCTCTCCTTCAACCTTTCACAATCAAGCATCTGACGCTCAAAAATCGCTTGATGACGACATCGCACGAACCCGCCTACCCGGAAGATGGCATGCCGAAGGGGCGCTACCGCGCTTATCATGTTGAACGCGCGAAAGCGGGATTGGCTTTGACGATGACGGCGGGGTCCGCCGCGGTCGCGCAAGACAGCCCGCCGGTTTTCAACAACATCCTCGCTTACAAAGACGAAGTGGTGAAGTGGATGAAAGAACTCACCGACGAATGCCACGAATATGGCGCGGCGGTGATGATTCAACTAACACATTTGGGACGCCGCACACGCTGGGACAAAGCGGATTGGCTTCCCGCTGTGGCCCCGACCAATATACGCGAACCTGCGCATCGCGCCGTGCCTAAAATTGTCGAGGATTGGGATATCGAACGCATCATTGGCAATTTTGCTGACGCCGCCGAGCGCATGAAAGCGGCGGGTGTTGACGGAATTGAATTCGAATCTTTCGGTCATCTCCTTTCGCAATTCTGGTCGCCCATGAGCAATCAACTTGATAATCACTATGGTGGCTCACTGGAAAACCGCGTGCGCTTTTCGCTTGAGGTCCTCGAGGCAGTAAGAAAACGCGTTGGCCCTGAACTCATACTCGGCATCCGCTATTGTGCTGAAGAATTATCGCCTGATGGTTATAATTTGAAAGACGGCATTGCGATTTCAAACATGTTGAAGTCATCGGGTTTGATCGATTTCTTGAATGTCACGCGCGGTCACATAGATACGGATCCGGGTCTCACAGACAACATCCCGATTATGGGCATGGGGTCTGCGCCGCATTTACAAGCGGCGGGTGAAATTCGCGCGGCAACAAAATTTCCAGTCTTCCACGCAACACGCATACAAGATGTTGCAACTGCACGGTTCGCCGTAGCTTCGGGCAAAGTGGATATGGTGGGCATGACCCGTGCGCATCTCGCTGATCCGCATATTGTGCGCAAGATCATGGAAAATCGTGAGCATGATATTCGTCCCTGCACGGGAGCGAATTATTGTCTTGATCGCATCTATCAAGGCGCTATGGCCGTTTGCATCCATAATCCGTCAACGGGTCGTGAAGAAACGATGCCGCATGATATCCCGAAAGCAAAAGAAAAAAAGAAAATCGTTGTCGTCGGTGCAGGCCCCGCCGGACTTGAAGCCGCGCGTGTTGGTGCAGAACGTGGCCATGAAATCATCGTGTTGGAGGCCGCATCAAAAGCGGGCGGTCAAATTCTGCTGACAGCGCAAAGTCCCATGCGCAAAGAAATGATGGCGATTGCAGATTGGCGTCTCTCGCAATGCGAAGCACGTGGCGTAACGTTTCGCTATAACACATGGGCCGAAGCCAACACCGTCACCGCACTTAATCCAGATGTCGTGATCATTGCGACCGGCGGTCTTCCTCATACGGGAAGTTTGAAGAATGGCGCCGATCTTGTTGTCACAAGCTGGGATATATTGAGCGGCGATGTGAAGCCCGGTTCAAATGTCTTGATGTATGATGAAGCGGGCGATCACTCAGCGCTTCAATCCGCCGAAATCATCGCGGAGACCGGCGCGAAACTTGAAATCATGACGCGGGATCGGAGCTTTGCGCCTGAAGTCATGGCGATGAGTCTCACTCCGCATATGCGCGCTTTGCAAAAACATGATGTGAAATTCACGGTGACCTATTTGCTCGAAAAAGTGCGTCGTGAAGGCAACCAATTGGTGGCAACCATCGGCAGCGATTATGGCGGTATTTCAAAAGAACAAACTCATGATCAGATCGTCGTCAATTATGGTACGCTCGCCAATGATGAGCTATACTTTGCGTTAAAGCCGCTCTCGTCTAATCTCGGCACCGTGGATCATCAGAAACTGATTGCAGGGCAGCAGCAAGATCTTATCAAAAACAAAGACGGCAGATTCCAACTCTTCCGCATTGGCGATGCTGTCGCTTCCCGCAACACACATGCCGCGATCTATGATGCCTTACGCTTGGTGCGCTATTTGTAAAAAGGCTTAACTCGGAAATCTTTGACGTAACTCTTCAACTTGCGCGGTGGTGAGAGGGCTTGTCTTCTCACCGCGCAGTAACAGAAAAAGCTTCGCCGTTTCTTCAAGCTCTTCAGT
>JBJTCD010000089.1:0-13707 GCA_046091665.1 Hyphomicrobiales bacterium | reverse complement strand
CCGATATCGCTACTGAATGGCTCATCGGCGGCAGCGCCAACTTGAGCTTTAACCCCGGAGATTCTGGTTCTCACTGGTCTAAACTTGGGTAGCACTTCATCATCGTAAAACCCCAGATCACTGGTACATAAAAAGGGGGCTGGACAATCGCGTCAAGCTAGTCAATAACTTCGTCGGCATAACCTATGTCGCGCTGCTAGGGCCTTCGCCTCGCAGATAAGGGCAAGATTGCCCTGATGGCAGGCAACATGAGGATGAGGCGTCTATTTCTGCGGCGTTTTCCTGCACGCTCTAAGCTTATCGTTTTTCAACTTGCTGTTTCATTTTAATAGCATAATAGTAATCTAGTTAAGATAATTTTTCATCAAAGGGGGAACACGTTATGGCGATCAAGAATTTACCAAATTGCATGATCAAACTTGGGTGTTTAGCAGCACTAACAACAATTCTCACTGCGGGCGTCGTGAACGCAGAAGCAATAACAGCAAAAAAAGGTGAGACAGCTAATCTAGTTCTACTACCTAAATTTCTTGGTATTTTGCCATTTGATCAAGCGAGGCGAGGCGCGGAAGAAGCTCACAAGGATCTCGGAAATAAGGGCAGCCTGCAATACATCGGGCCAACCCCTGAGAATAGCGTTGCTGGTCAGATAGAAATGCTAACGACAGCTACAACTCAAAAGCAGAATGTAGTCATGCTGTCTAACAACGCTGGTGACCAGATATCAGTGGCCGCCGAGGCAGCGCAAGCAGCAGGAACGAAGGTTGTGACTTGGGACTCTCCCATTCCATCAGCCAAGGGTGAAACATTATTTGTGGCGCAAGTTGACTTCAACCAGATCGGTGTCGTGATGGCTGACATGGCTCATTCAATGATGGGCGGCTCGGGCGAGTTTGCTGTGCTTTCGGCAACGCCCGACGCAGCCAACCAGAACGCATGGATTGCGGCGATGAATACCGCCCTAAAAGATGACAAGTACAAGAACATGAAACTGGTTGACACGGTTTATGGTGATGATCAGGCTGAAAAGTCCTATAATGCAGCACTTTCGCTGGTGGATAAACATCCAAAGATCAAAGTA
Source organism: Hyphomicrobiales bacterium (assembly GCA_046091665.1). Classification (GTDB taxonomy): domain Bacteria; phylum Pseudomonadota; class Alphaproteobacteria; order Rhizobiales; family Beijerinckiaceae; genus CAIUPE01. The sequence goes on along the minus strand of JBJTCD010000089.1, from coordinate 12,626 downwards.
ATCATGGCACCAACCTCGGTCGGTATCGTGGCGGCCGCCAAAGCCATGCAGGATGAAAAGATGTGCGACAAGGTTAAAGTTTCTGGCCTTGGAGTGCCAGCGGAAATGGTAAGTTACACCATGAACGGCTGTGCTCCAGAGTTTGCCCTATGGAGCTTCGTCGACCTTGGATACCTGACTTATTACACGAGTTATTTGCTGGCGACCGGCGCCATCAAGGGTAAAGAGGGTGAAGAAATTGTCGCGGGGCGGATGGGTAACTTCAAAATCGAGAAAGATCCAACACGTGCGGCTGGTAAACGTATTCTTATGGGACCGTTTACCGTTTACAACAAAAGCAACGTAGAAGCCGCTGCAAAATAACGAATACCAACTTTACAACGACGCGGCCGCATCTGCTGTGGCCGCGTTTGACTTTTCCTTTAATATCCAACTCGGGGTAGTCACTTGGAAACGCCAGTCCTTGAACTCGGCAATGTTTCTAAAAGCTTTGCCATGACGGCAGCTCTTTCTGATATTTTTCTTTCGGTTTTACCTGGTGAGATTCATGCGATAGTTGGCGAAAATGGGGCAGGAAAATCAACGCTGATAAAGGTCATAACGGGGGTCTATCAGCCTGACGCGGGCGAAATCTTGCTTGATGGAAAACCGGTAACTATTCGCAACACCCATGAAGCGCAGGGATTGGGTATTGCAGCAATGTACCAAGAGCCTATGGTTTTCCCCGATCTGGACGTTGCTGAAAACATTTTTATCAGCCACCAAAACATTGGCGTATTGATGAATTGGGCCAAGCTTTATGAGAGCTCGGAAGAGGTGATTTCACGTCTCGGTGTAACCCTCGATGCGCGTCGGGCCGCGAGTGACTTGACACTAGCCGAGCAACAAACCGTAGAAATCGCCAGAGCCATCTCGCTCAATGTAAAAGTGCTCATCATGGATGAGCCGACGGCGTCATTATCTGCTCACGAAGTTGAGCGTCTACTGTCAATCGCAAAGGCATTGAAGGCTCGAGGCGTAGCCGTACTCTATATCAGTCATCGATTGGATGAAATTTTCAGAATTGCCGACAGGGTCACAGTACTGCGTGATGGCAAGCTTATATCCACCAGGCCGATCGCTCAAGTTACCCATGATAGCATGGTAAAAGATATGGTCGGCCGCGCATTGGACACGTTTGCAACCAAGACCAAAGCAAACGAGCATGGTGATTTACTGTTATCGGTTAAGAACCTGGGGTTGGAAGGTATTTTTAGAGGCGTGACATTTGACATTCATAAAGGTGAGGTCCTTTGTTTCGCCGGCTTGGTTGGATCGCGGAGAACTGATGTTGGCCTAGCCATTTTTGGAATATCGCCCGCTACTCAAGGTACGATTAAGTTTGCTGGCTATAGCGTCACGGTGAGCACGCCACAGCAGGCTTTGGAACTCGGTATTGCCTATGTTTCAGAAGATCGACGTAAGATGGGTCTTGCGATGACGATGCCCATTTACGCCAATGCCTCGCTGCCCAGTCTGAAAAAGTTCTTGCGTCATTTCGGGCTTATTGACAGGACAGCAGAAGACGCTATGGCGGAGAGCTATCGTGAGAGGCTATCTATTCGATCTCCCAATGTAAAAATTGAGGTTGGCAAACTCTCGGGCGGCAATCAGCAGAAGGTGATGCTCGCAAAGTGGCTTGAAACTAAACCACGTCTTTTAATCTTTGATGAACCTACCCGTGGGGTGGACGTTGGAGCAAAAGCAGAGGTGCACAACATCATTCGCGAGTTGGCAAAACAGGACGTTGCCGTTCTCGTTATCTCTTCCGATCTTCCAGAAGTTATGGCGCTGGCAGACCGTGTACTCGTGATGCGTGAAGGCCAGCAGATGGGCATCTTCGATATCTCCGACTGTAGCCAGGAACGCGTCATAGCACTGGCGACAGGCCAGAAGGCTTAGGTATCAGTGGCATGATCAAGTTTTTTCGTGAATTGCATCCACATACCCTTCGTATTATTGCGTTGGCGATTGTTCTGATGCTGACAATCTTGTTCTTTGCTTCCCAGATCGACGGTTACTTTTCACCTCGAATGCTCAACCGTATCGCTACAAGCGTCGCTGTAATCCTGCCGATTGCCATTGGCCAAGCGATGGTCGTTATAAGCCGCAACATTGATCTTTCTGTTGGTTCGATAGTAGGCATTTCGGCCTATCTGATCGGGGACTATCTCGGCACGCATCCTGACATACATCCCGTAATCGTAGTCGGTATGGCTCTTGCGCTGGGCTCACTGTGCGGTGCGATCAATGGCACTCTTGTCGCCTATGGCCGCGTCCCTTCAATTATTGTGACACTGGGCACATTGGCATTGTTCCGCACCTATCTCGTGGAATACTCTGGTGCTCGCTCCATCACAACATCCGGCCTCCCTGAATGGCTGGTAGATTTGCCACAAAGGACCATATTCTCCATTGGCAGTTTTGATATGCGCTTAACGGTTGCTATGTCGCTTGTCGCAGCAATTGTCTTCTGGGTTGCATTGTCAAGACTTCGCGTTGCCAGAAAACTTTATGCGGTGGGCTCCAACCCCGATGCAGCAATTATTGCTGGAATCAATTCATCACTGGTGGTTTTTGTGAGTTTTGTGCTTAGCGGTATGCTAGCCGGGCTTGCCGGTTTTATGTTTCTGGCCAAGTTTGGCAATATCACGGTTGTTGCTGGATTAGGCTTTGAGCTAAAATCTGTTGCAGCAGTCGTTGTTGGCGGAGTCAATATATTTGGCGGATCAGGTTCCATCATTGGTGTCGTTATCGGTACCGTACTGGTAGACACGATTGATAACAGCCTGACGCGTTGGGCTATTGTTAGCGAATTCTGGCGCGAGGCGCTACTTGGAATGCTGATTATGATTGCGGTTGCAACCGACACTTTTATGGCAAGGTCATTTGGCCGAATGAAAGGAAAAACCAAATGACATTAGAAAAACTTAAAAGTTGGGAAGGACTGTTATTAATCATTCTCATTTTGACCATACTGGCGAATGCAACGCTCGCTCCTCAGTTCCTGACCTTGCAAAACCAAATCAACCTTTTCCAACTTTCGATTGAGAAAATCATTGTGGCGCTTGCCATGACACTAATCATAATAAATGCAGAGATTGATCTTTCAGTGGCGTCCATTATGGGTCTGGCAGCCTGCACATTCGGAGTGCTTGTGGAGAATGGAACGCCTGCAGGATTTGCCATTCTTTTTTGCATTTTATTGGGAGTTCTTGCAGGCGCTTTCAACGCACTCTGGATTGCCTATTTTCATATTCCTTCTCTTGTGGTTACTCTCGCAATGCTCATCATGTATCGCGGCATTGCTCGCGTACTTCTTGAAGACCGAGGCATTAATGGCTTCCCGCAATGGTTCGGCGATCTCGGACAAAAGGCGTTCTTTGGTCCGTTTCCACTAGGACTCTTCATATTCTTTTTGTTTCTCATCGTATTGGGAGTGGTTCTGCATCGAACTGGATTTGGCCGAGAGGTATTCGTGATTGGAACGAACGCAGAGGTTGCTCGCTTTTCAGGAGTTCGAGTATCACGTGTTAAAACGATCCTTTTCGTTGTTTCGGGCACCGTCTCGGCTTTAGCTGGGCTTCTTTATGCGGGGCGGCTCGCGTCAGTCCGTGGCGATGCGGCAACAGGCTTCGAACTCGATATTATTACGATGGTTCTGCTAGGCGGGGTCAGTGTTTTCGGCGGGCGCGGCACGATTATCGGCGTCTTGTTCTCAATCCTGATCGTACTCAATCTGCGCAATGGCATGGCACTAATGAACATCACTGGCCATATCCAAACGGCAGTGATCGGCCTACTTTTGATAATATCAGTCCTCGGTCCTAATCTCGCGGAGCGTGTCCGATTCTCTGGAAGGGTCAAAACGACGATTTAATTGCCTTTAGTTGAGGTAGGTTTTGTGAAACGTTACAGATTAAATGTTTAACCAAACTCGGTGGTGAAATCGTCGGACAAGCTAACCTAAATTGAAATTTGGAATGGCCTTATCAAAGGAGGTTTTTTAATGGGAAACATGGTTCGAAAGGCATTCGCCCTCAGGCTCAAGCCGGGATCACTCGACCAGTATATATACTGGCATAATAACATCTGGCCAGAATTGAAGGAGGAAATTGCCAGACAGGGTATCGCCGAGATAATCCTTTACCAGATAGATAATCAGGTCTTTCTGTTTTCAAGTGTCAAGGATGAAGGTGCCTGGAACCGTCTATGGGAAAGTGAATTACACCATCGTTGGGCGAGGGAGCACATGGAGCCGTTAATGCACTACCGCGATGATGGCGTCGTCGATGCAGTCGAGATGCGTGAAATCTGGCATTTCAAACCAGAAGATAAGGTTTAATCAATGATAACGCCTGATGTGATCATTGTTGGTGCCGGCTCGGCTGGGTGCGCATTGGCAAACCGTCTTTCAAGCGACCCCTCGATAAATGTACTGTTGCTTGAAGCAGGTGGATCCGACGAACGTGACGCTATCCGCGTTCCGCGGGAGTATTTTTCACTTTGGGATACCGATGTTGATTGGCAATATGTTTCGACGCCGCAACGCGGCACCTCGAACCGAACACACAAAATGCCGCGGGGCAAAGTACTCGGTGGTACCAGCAGCCTCAATGGGATGGTATACCTTCGTGGTGCGAAGTCTGACTATGATGGCTGGGCATCAAATGGTTGTCCTGGCTGGGACTGGAATAGTCTTTTGCCGGAGTTTGAGGGTCTTGAAAAATGGCTCAAGCCTGCCGTACTTGATCCACTAAATGAACTTTCACACGCGATGGTCGAGGCAGCCATAGAAAGTGGATTCACCCGAAGATCAACCTTTGACGCTGGCTATCTCGAAGGATCTGGCTGGAACAAGTCTTGTATTTCCAAAGGAGAGAGAAACAACACCAATCGCGCCTTCATTCAGCCGATTCGCAATCGTAAGAACCTCACCGTTAGGTCCAACGCTATTGTTGCCAAGCTGGCAATGGATGGTATGCGCGCGCAAGGGGTCGTGCTTGATAACGGCGAACTGATCAAAGCGGGCGAGGTGGTGTTATGTGCAGGAGCATTTGACACACCGCGTATCTTGCTGATGTCAGGCATCGGCCCGGCAGACCATTTGACCAAACTCGGCATTGCCGTTTGCGCTGATGTCCCGGTGGGAGAAAACCTCACCGATCATCTTTTGATTGGCATTGTCTATAACGCGAAGCGAGAAATATCCGAGCTTAACGCACTATGCACGGAGGGGTGCGCATTTGCGCGGTCAACAGCAGACCGTCAAGATTGCGACATTGAGATATCATTCGCAACCAAGCCACATTTTGCCCCAGAAACCACGGATAACTTACCACGTTTCACCATTATCCCCGGCATCACCAAGCCAAAGAGCAGAGGCACGGTTCGACTGTCCTCCGCCGATCCGAGCGGACGGTTGGTAATTGATCCAAACTACTTTGATGATCCCGACGATATGAAAACGATGATTTGTGCGGTGCGGCTCAGCAGAGAGATCGGGAAACAGCCTGCCTTGGCCCAATGGACAAGTGGCGAATGGTGGCCAGGAACAGACGTTGAGAGTGACGAAGCAATTTCCAAGTATATAGAGGACGGTGTAAGTACTTGGTTTCATCCGGTAGGTACGTGCCGAATGGGAATAGGGTCGAACAGCGTCGTGGACCCTAATTTACGCGTGCATGGTATCCAGAACTTACGTGTTGCCGATGCCTCAATCATGCCTGAAATAGTAGGTGTGAACACTCACGGTGCCAGCGTCATGATAGGTTGGAAGGCTGGCAGTCTTATGCTCGTGTCGTAGGGCATCTTCCAAAGAAATAGACACCAGCAGGTCTTGCTTCATAATCGCATATGAGGGCTGTTGTTTCATTGAGAAACAACCGATTTACAGGTGCGCCAAGACGCAATGCTGAAAAATTGGAACGGTGCTTTTATCTATCACCTGGCATCGGAAACTAGCATTTCAATAGACCATGGGTCATGATATATTGCCCTACAATGACGACCTGAGTGGACAGTCCATTATGGACAACTATTCTGGTATTTAGGGAGGGGTATTTTGGCCGAAGCATTTACAGGAAAACGAAATAAACGCGGTGACTGGATACCGGAAGAACACTTGAATGTGGCCCCTGTATTCGTCTGGCCAATAAAGCCACTGGCCTTTTTAAAGTATCTGTTCGGATTCCCCGGCTACTTCCTGCCTTACGGGGTGATCTACATGGCAGTACCTGTGATCACATGGCTCTACTTTACACCAGCGATGGAAGAGATGAGGACATTTGCGCTGGGTTGGATAGCCTATACATTCATCCGCAATATCATTCTCATTTCGATCGTAATCCTACTTTGGCAAGGCTGGCTGCATTGGAGAAAGGCGCAAGGCACGGACTGGAAATATTCCAACAAATGGTTCGCTCGTAACAATCCTATTTTCATGTTCAGCAACCAAACTCTTGACAATCTATTCTGGACCTATGTAAGCGCTGTTCCGATCTGGACGGCTTATGAAGTGGTGACGATGTGGCTTTACGCCAACAACCGCATTCCCTTTGTTTCACCAGAGGAACATCCTCTTTATTTTGTTTTTATGATGATCCTTGTCCCCCTAATGCGAGAGACCCATTTTTATCTCATTCATCGTCTCATCCATTGTGCCCCGCTTTATAAATGGGTGCATTACCTCCACCACAACAATGTTGATCCAGGGCCAGTCTCTGGTCTTGCCATGCACCCACTCGAACATCTTTTATATTGGAGCGGCGTTCTTATACATTGGGTCATCCCGTCTCACCCAATCCATGCTCTGTTCCATACCCAACATGCGGCCATTACACCAGCTCAAGGCCATGCCGGATTTGATCGCATCGTGTTGCTTGAAGGTATTCACGTCAAAACAGGTGACTATTTTCACTATCTCCACCACAAATATTTCGAATGCAACTATGGTGGCGATGGGCCGGTAAATCTGGATCGAGCCTTCGGTACTTTTCACAATGGCTCGGAAGAAGCAGGTCATCTTATGAATGAACGTTTCATGGCGCGCGCTGCCCAGCAAGTAAAGCGTGAAGGTCAATCGTGAAGTATCGCAGTTTTGGCCGCACCGGATGGCAGGTTAGCGAAATCGGGTTTGGTGCATGGCAAATAGGTGGTGACTGGGGCAAGGTTAACGACAAGGATTCTGTCGATACATTGCTTCATTCTTTCGCCAAGGGTGTGAACTTTGTCGATACGGCAGAGCTTTATGGCGATGGCCGTAGTGAGACAATAATCGGCCAGGCATTGAAGCAATGGAAAGGCGAGAAGATCTATGTAGCAACAAAGGTCCGCCCTGTGGTCTGGCCATCACCGGATGATGATTCACCGCAGATGCGTGGCCGCTTTCCCGAATGGTACTTGCGAGACAACGTTGAAAAATCACTGAAACGCCTGGGCGTTGAGCAAATCGATTTGTTCCAGCTTCATAGCTTTATGCCATTGGGGCTTGTTGAACTGGATTGGCTTGAAACCCTGTTAAAGCTCTGCCGAGAGGGAAAGATCGACAGGATCGGTATTTCCTTGCGCGATAACCGCCCGAATGAAGGGGTTGAACTAGCGCGGGCAGGATTAGTTGATTCCCAACAAGTAATATTCAACATGTTTGAACAGCGGCCGCGTTTGGCTTTGTTTCCCGAAGGTGGGGCATCACGCACAGCCTTCATCGCTCGTGTACCTCTGGACTCAGGCTCTCTCACCGGAAGTTGGACACGTCAATCCTATGCTTCTTGGGAGATTGGGGGTCAGCCTTACAAAATGTTCCGGGGTGACCGGTTCACCGAAACGATGAACCGTTTGGAGCGACTGCAAGCACTTTGCAAGCCGTACTTCGCAAATCTTGCAGAAGCTGCGATTCGCTTTGTGTTAAGCGAACCGGAAGTCTCCACACTGATACCCGGCATGAAAAATCGCCATGAAGTCGATCTCAACATTGCCTATTGCGACGACACTATCTTTCCGCAAGAACTCAAAGATAAATTGGTTGAGCACATGTGGGTCAGGAATTATTACACATGAACGACCATGAGTTTGAACGTATGCTGCCCTGGCAATTGCGGGAAGAACTGGCCAAGCGCCCCGTTGCCTATGTGCCCGTTGGAACTTATGAGTGGCATGGAGAACATTTGCCTGTTGGGCTTGATTCGCTCACTTCCCACGGTATTTGTTTGCGTGCTGCTGAAACAGATGGCGGCATTGTGTTGCCACCTTTGTACTACGGAACGGGTGGAGGGCACGGACACTATATGTGGTCAATGATGATGCCCGAGGCACATGAAATTGAAAGTCAACTCGACCTCACGCTGACGAAACTCAAAGGCTTTGGTTTTAAGTTGGCCGTTTTGTTCTCGGGACATTTTCCGCCTGAACAGCTGGATATGATCGATCGTCTCGCTCTCAAACAAAACGATAGACGCATGAAAGTTGTTTCGTATGCGGTAAACCGCATTAAAGGACTAAAATTCGAACCTGATCACGCGGCGTTATTTGAGACTATGCTTCTCGCAGCTCTTCACCCTCACTTGGTGCAACTCGACAAGCTGCCAACTCTGTCAAAACAGCCCCCGCCGCCTGATGAAGACCCCTTTGGCTTACAACGGCACGATCCGACGCACGAACTTCACGGGATTTTTGGTCCCGATCCTCGGTTGTTCAATTCGGTAGATGCATCTGAACTCTTACATTGTTCTGTTAGCTGGCTCGTGTCTATGGTTCAAAAGAATCTTAAGAGCCAAGCTGGAACTGATTAGAACGGTAATATAATCGAACTTTCAAAAAACATCACTGAATCAGGTGATCGGCTAAATTTAAACCAGAAGAGTGGGATCACTACAATGAGGTGGAGAGACCGCCATCTATGGCTAACACGTGCCCGTTGACGTAGCTCGCAGCATCCGAGGCGAGAAATACCGCTGCACCTCCTAACTCCTCAAGATTAGCCCAGCGCCCGGCTGGCGTGCGGGATTCAACCCATTGGGTGAACACTTTGTCTGCGAGGAGTGCGGCATTAAGTTCGGTAGCAAAAAAGCCGGGTGCCAAGGCATTCACAGTAATGCCGCTCCGCCCCAGTTCTGCTGCCATGGAGCGGGTGATTCCGTGGAGGCCAGCTTTGGCTGCCACGTAGGCATGTATAGTCTGGCGACCAAGAATAGCAACGATCGAGCCCGTATTGATGATGCGTCCATATTTGCGCGGTAGCATAAGCCTTGCCGCGTCGCGTGCTAGGCGGAAGCAGGCGGATAGATTTACGGAAATCACTCGATCAAAATCTTCATCCGTCCATTCGGTGAGGGAGCGGCGATGCTGAATCCCAGCGTTGTTGACCAAGATGTCGAGCTTACGATGTTTAGCAACAATTGCTTCCAACGCCGTCCGAGCAGCAACCGAATCAGTCACATCGAACGCCATCGCCTCGGCGCCAATCTCAGCAGCAACTTCGGCCAAAACTGTCTTGTCGCGTCCATTAATAACTACGTGAGCGCCATTGTCCCTCAGCGCTTTCGCCATGGCTAAACCCAATCCGCGCGACGCGCCCGTAACCAGTGCAACACGGCCTTCAAGGGAAAAAATGTTCATATCGCCAACCTTCTAATTAACAAACAAGCATCCATCATTTCGCAGTGGAAATAGTTAGAGGTGACAGAAACGAAATTAGGGCTGGTATCTATAATGTAAACAGAAAGTTAAAGATATCGCTAGACAGCACATGCGGTTGAGGCCAAACAAAAATAGCTGAGAACAATCGACGAGATAAGTTGTACCGCTTAATGGTATCCTTAATACGCTCCGGCAGAGAAATTTTCACAATAAAGCCCGTCTTTGTGCGCCCTGTCTTATCCCCTGAAGTTGAGCCATTATTATGGTGTCAATAACGCGACGCTTTGCGCCAGTAACCCCAAACAAAAAAGCCCCGATCACGCGGGGCTTCAAACGATGTGCAACGCTAAGGACTCACTCAGTGGCTGATCAGCCCTGACGTGCCTTTCATTACAGTTTCTTAGCAACAAGCGCACTGCCACGCGCTCTACGAATAAGCTGGACAGATTGGTCCAAATTGGTCCAGCCCATGCGAGGCTCTACCGGCAACTGTACAAGCGTCTGAGATACGACATGTCACTTAAACCAGTCTAAAATAGCACAACGAGCTCTTTTACTGAAATATACCCACAATTTCCGATAATACGGTCTATTTGAGTGATTACGATCTCAAGTATAATCAAATAGCTCAAATGTGGAGCTCGTGTCCGTCGTCAGTTAATTTGAGACGTTTTGGTGCGTGATCGAAGAGAGGATCTGGCGAATCTGATTGTGATGTTAAGCGGCATTTCTATGGTGTTGCAAGCGTCTTGTTTTAAGTGTGTCTCGTTTAATCCTTTCGCGTTCAAGTAGGATGGTTTGTCCCCGACCGAAGTAGACTTCCGCAGGGGTCAGATTGGTCTGCCCCCCAAGGTGGTCCAGTTTGAATGTTAATGCATGGTTGGCGTGAAGCGTTTGGCTTTGGTGGTCCAGACCGACGTTTAGTTTTCAGCGGGCTTGAAGCGCTTGGCTTTGGTGATCGGACCACCCAAGCGTCCTCGGCTAAAAAGCAATTCTTAGGCAGTCTCGCTTTTTATGGGTAACCTGGAATGCGTAGCTGACTAATCGAAACATGAAATTTATATAGTGATTTCAATTAGATAGATGTTATCTGTTACTTGATTCAAGGCGCGCCAATTGGCGGCCCACTTTGGTTGTCACTTGAAATTCATCACGCGGCTTTATGCGCAAAAATCCGTCGAGCCGATGCTCGCTTAAACCGCTACCATACCAAGGCGCGGTGTCATAGAGGCGAACGCCTGCGGCCCAAGCGGCATCCATCGTCGCGCGCGACGTATCTTCATCAACCTTGGCGTAAAGCTCGCCCAAATGCGCGCTGCCAAAACCAAAAACGGGAACCTCAAGGGACGTCGCGCCGATACGGCGTCTTTTTCCGAAACCATCGAGCGCCGGCTCTAGTGCCACCGGTTCCTCCCTCGCCTTTCATCGCGGCACAAGCTCTTTTCGGAGCCTTGCGGCCGTCCATTTTCATCAGGCTGACAGAACCGGATTAGTTTGACAAGTCCAAATTTGTTTGACAACTTTGGACAGGACCGAGGGGAGCCGTCCCAGCGGGCGCTTTGGAAAACGCGCCCAAAACATGGACAGTGCGTCGGCCGAGCGGGAGGAGTCAAAAGCATGGCTATCGGCGGCATGTATCCAATGCTTTATGCGTTTTTCGACGAAGCTGATCGCTTGCGGCGCGCCGCTCACAAGCGCCAAATCGAGGCCGCTTTGAAAAGCGGCGCTTCAGGGGTGGCTGTTCTGGGGCTGGGCACTGAAGTGCAAAAACTTGGCCGCCATGAACGGCGCATGCTCGTTGAATGGACATTGGAAGATGTCGGCAAGCGCGCGCCTGTGGCTGTCACCATCGCTGACGGCAACATCCCCGATATGATCGAAAGCGCAAAATTCGCTGAAAGCGCCGGTGCCTCTTGGTTGATTTTGCAACCACCGCGCCCACCAGCAAGCAGCGGTGATTTGATAAAATTCTTTGGCGCTGTAGCGGACGCTGTTTCCCTTCCCATCGCCATTCAGAACGCACCGGAATTTTTAGGCATCGGGTTGAGCGCAGACGATCTTCTGGCGCTCAATAAAGCGCATCCCAATGTGTCGATCGTGAAAGCGGAGAGCACGGCGATTGCGGTCGCTGAAATGATCCGCAAGATTAACGGTCGTATGCGTGTCTTAAATGGTCGCGCGGGCCTTGAGCTTACTGATAATCTGCGTGCGGGATGCGATGGCATGATCCCGGGCATTGAAACCATTGATCTTCAAGTTAAAATTTTCGACGCGATGAAAGCGGGGAAACCCGATGAGGCCGAAGCGCTTTATCAAAAACTCATTCCGGCCATCGCCTTTGCGATGCAAGGGCTGGGCGCTTTTCTTCTCTATGGAAAATTGATTGCCGCGCATCGTCTTGGAATTGATCCAAGCGCTTTGCGCGTGCCCACTGATCGCCCGACAGAAGCCGGTCTAGAATGGACCAAACGTTTTGCTGATGCATTAGGCCCCTTGCCATGAGGTCGCGTCATGCCGCGCATTAAAGATGTCCGCACGATGATTTATGAATGGACTGGCCCAGTTGCGCCAATGCCACCGCATTTTTGCACGACGCCGAATGATCTCATCACCGATGTAACCGGCATGATTGCCGGTTTTCGTTTCCTCGGCTGGCTCGTTGTCGAAATCGAATGTGATGACGGCACCATCGGGATTGGCAATGCAGCTTTATCCCCACACGCCACAAAAACAACAATCGATACTTATTTGAAGCCGCTTCTCATAGGCACCGATCCGCTTGATAATGAATGTATCTTTCAATCCATGTATCGCCGCACTTTGCATTTCGGAAGAAAGGGCATCGGCATGACGGCGATCTCCGCCGTCGATCTCGCTGTGTGGGACCTCAAAGGAAAAATACTCAAACAACCCGTATTCAAGCTCTTAGGGGGTCGTACGAAATCAAAAAT
>JBJTCD010000088.1:0-3340 GCA_046091665.1 Hyphomicrobiales bacterium | reverse complement strand
ATGAAGAGTGATATCCAAATCCTACATCCCACATTGACGCGCGCGCGGGCGTTGATCATTCTTCTCATGCGCAAAGGTTACGGGTGTGAGAGGCTCACGACCACGAATGAGATCAGACCCTTTTTCGCCGATCATTATGGTCGGCGCATTGGTGTTGCATGAAGGCACGCGCGGCATCACGGATGAATCAACGACACGCAACCCCTCAATACCATGCACTTTGAGATCTAACCCCACAACGGAATCAGGCCCCGTCCCCATTTTGCAGGTACCGACAGGATGATGATCCGTCTTCGCATTCGCGCACCCATAATCAAACAAATCATCATCACTTTTTAGCGACGGGCCTGGCAGCCGCTCAGCAAGGACAAAAGGTTTCAACGCCGCTTGTTGCATGATCTCACGCGCGATCTTTAACCCTTCAATCGACATTTTACGATCATGCGGCTCGGCCCAATAATTCGGATCAATCAAGGGCGCATCTTCAGGATCAGATGATGTTAGACGCACGGTGCCGCGCGAATGCGGACGCATATAGGCGGAATTCAAAGTCACGCCCGCATTTTTCAATCGTGCCACGCCAGCTTCGATGCCCGAACCCAAACCGAGATGAAATTGGATATCAGGTGCCTTCGCATTCGGATCCGCATACCAGAAGCCCCCTGTCTCAAAAAGAGACGAAGCCACCGGACCCGATTTAAAGAGTAGATATTGCAATCCCGCCCATAGTGTTCGGTACCATTTTGCAACATTGTCATAAGTATGATCGCCCGTGCATTCGGCGATGACAAAGAGATCAAGATGATCCTGCAAATTACTGCCGACACCCGGCAAATCATGGTGAACCGAAACGCCCACTGATTTCAAATGATCGGCAGGACCAATACCCGATTGCATAAGCAATTTCGGCGAGCCAATGGCACCAGACGTCACTATCACTTCACGCGCGGCATGAATCATGTCTTCGCGATTATCTCGGCGCAAGACAATCCCTTTTGCGCGTTTATTCTCAAGAGTAATGCGCGAGACAAAAGTATTTTGGATGATCGTCAGATTTTTGCGATGCTGATTGGACTTGAGATATCCAAGCGACGCCGAAGAGCGACGACGATCACGCTGCGTGAGTTGATAAAATCCGAGTCCTGCCTGTTGGCGACCATTGAAATCATGATTATGCGGAATGCCAAGCTCTTGGCCAGCGCGAATAAATGCATCGCAAATCGGCAAAGTCGCAACCGGCATAGAGACACCAAGCGGACCGCCATAAGAATGATAATCATCATTGAAACGTTGATTATCTTCCGCACGTTTGAAATAAGGAAGCACCGAGCGATAATCCCACCCCGTGCAGCCTTCTTCATTGGCCCAAGTATCATAATCAAGCGCATTACCACGCGTATAGAGTTGTGCATTGATTGTTGAGCCGCCGCCGATCACTTTCGCTTGCGTATAACGCAGCACGCGGCCTTTCATGTGTGTTTGTGGAACAGTGTGCCAGCCCCAGCTGGCCATGCCTTTTGTCATTTTGGCAAAGCCCGCAGGCATATGAAACAAAGGATGCCAATCACCCCCGCCCGCTTCAACAAGCAAGACCGTGCACTCAGGATCTTCACTCAAGCGCGCAGCCAGCACCGAACCTGAAGATCCGCCACCGACAACAATATAATCAAAGGATTCGCGTTTACTCATGGCGGAGAAGTGACCTTATGGAATTTGATCAGCGAATGAATTGCTCGACAAAATTTTCACCAAAGCCGATCGCCGCATAATGTTTGCGACAGAGATCGATTTTTGTGAAGACATCTTCATAACCTTGGACAGCTCCATCGGGATCGACATAGATCATCGCGCCATTCACCTGAAACATCGTGATCATTTCGCTGACATCCGAATCAACCACCAGCGTATGCGTCTCGCCCGGTGCCTCGTAAACATACGCGCCTTCGGTCGCGACCCAATCATGTTCCAAATAGCGCCACGAGCCTTTGATGACATAACCATGCACAGGCTGCGGATGGCGATGGCGTGAGAGCACACCTGCCTTTCTTACCCGCAAAAGGTTCACCCAATAGCCGCGACTAGCGGAGAGGCACAAAGGCCGGAACCAGACATTTTTCGCTTGTGGCACCCATAAACGTTCATCCTCCGGCACGGCATGCGGAATCACGATTTCGGCGAATGCATCTTTCGGCTGCGGATGGCGGTAAGGAATGCGCTGAGACGCATCATCGTCATCAAGCTTTGCCCGATTGGCTGAACGATCCTCCATGCGTGCCTCCTCTTTTATTATTGTGCAGAATATCCGCCATCAATGGGAATGACCGCACCCGTGATGAATTTTGCCTCATCGGAACAAAGATGCGCAACCACTCCACCAATATCGGCAGGCTGACCCCATCGCTTCATCGGTGTGCGTGACAAGATATTCTGGGAGCGCGTTGCGTCGTCGCGCGCCCCGCGTGTCAGTTCCGTCTCGATCCAGCCCGGTGCAATCGCGTTCACACGAATGCCGTCATCCGCCCATGCTACCGCAAGTGATTTGGTAAGTTGCACAATCGCGCCTTTTGATGCGGCATAAGCGGGCGTCAAGGGACCGCCGAAGAAAGAGAGCATAGAGGCCATATTGACAATCACACCATGACCCGATGCAGCGAGCTTTTCACGAGCAGCCAAACACATGCGCATCGTTCCGTTAAGATTAACATCCATCACTTTTTGGAATGATGTGATGTCATATTCTGCGCCACCACGCAGTATGATCCCCGCGCAATTGATGAGCGCATCCACGCGTTCGCATCTCGAGATGATATCGATCACCGCATGATCATCTGTCACATCAAGACGCATTGCGGAAAGATGATCACGCCGAGGAACCGCTTCGACTTCCTCATCAGTGAGTCCGGTTACAATGACATGATAGCCCGCACCCAGCAAAGCCTCTGCAATGCCGAAGCCGATACCGCGCCCCCCTCCCGTGATGAGTGCCACTTTATGATCTATGGATGTTGGCATCAAAAGACCCTTTCAACATCCTGAGCCAACCACATCAGCGGCAAGTCAGCAAGTGCGCCGGAAACGCTCGACGATCACATCGAGGACTTCAGCCGGATCGCGCTTCCACCACGTCTCAGACGAAAAAATTTCAACTTCGCAGAGGCCTTGATAGCCTGCGTCTTCAACCGCGCGGCGAATGGCTTTGAGATCAACCACACCATCGCCCATCATGCCGCGATCAAGCAGCATATGGCTCGTGTTCTCAAGCCAATCACACAAATGATAACCGAGTATTTTACCCTGCGCCGCGGCGAGACTTTGTGAAAGCCGCGTATCCCACCAGACA
>JBJTCD010000087.1:0-11716 GCA_046091665.1 Hyphomicrobiales bacterium | reverse complement strand
GTGGGAGAAAGATGTCTTCGGACAATATCTCTTCGCGCCTGCGTTCTTCTGGGAAGATGTAGTGAGCTTTGGCGTGATTGCCTTGCACACGCTTTATTTGGCCGGATTGATTTTCGGTTTGATGGATGACCGCACACTCTTTGTCATCACACTTTTTGCTTATGCGACTTATGTGGTGAATGCGGCGCAGTTCCTTTTAAAACTCCGCGCGGCTCGCCTCTCTGCACCCGCTTCTCGCCAAGCGGAGGCGCTCATATGAATTTACCTTTCCGCCCTTCGCCGAATGGAAGCGAGCGTGGTTGCACGGATCAGCAAACATTAAAGCAACGTGGGCAGCATGAAGTCTTCTGTGGTCTCACAAGCATCGTGTGGCTGCATCGAAAGATCGAAAACGCTTTCTTTCTTGTCGTCGGTTCACGCACTTGCGCGCATCTCATTCAATCCGCCGCCGGTGTGATTATTTTTGCAGAGCCTCGTTTTGGCACAGCCATCATTGATGAACGCGATCTTGCGGGTCTCGCCGATATTGATGATGAACTTGATTCTGTTGTAGGTCGTTTGCTTGAACGCCGTCCCGATATCGAACTTCTCTTTCTTGTGGGATCATGTCCCTCCGAAGTCATCAAGCTTGATTTGAAACGCGCGGCGCAACGGCTTTCGAAACTCCATATGCCGAAAGTGCGCGTGTTGAACTATTCCGGCTCCGGGATCGAGACCACTTTCACACAAGGCGAAGATGCCTGTCTTTCCGCGTTGGCCTCTGAAGCACAACCGGAAACACAAAACGCAACCGATCATCTGATTGTTGTCGGCGCGCTCGCTGATATTGTTGAAGATCAATTCCGTCGTCTTTTTACCGAAATGGGTATTCAGAATGTCACATTTCTTCCGGCGAAAAAGGCGAATGCACCACTCATCGTCGGGCCCAAGACGAAATATCTTCTTGCGCAACCTTTCTTGGGCGATACCGCGCGTGTTTTAGAGGATCGTGGCGCAAAACGCATCACAGCGCCCTTCCCGCTTGGTGCGGAAGGTACAACGGCGTGGCTCAAAGCGGCAGCACAGAGTTTCGGCGTCAGCGAAGAAAAATTTGAGAACGTCACAGCAGCCGGTCATCGTCGTGCTTTGATCGCAATGGATGCTCATCGCGACGCATTGCAAGGCAAACGTATTTTCTTCTTCCCCGATTCCCAATTGGAAGTGCCGCTTGCCCGCTTTGTTTCAGAAGAGCTTGGTATGCGCCTTGTTGAAGTCGGTACACCCTATCTTCACCGCGCGCATCTTTCAGAAGATCTCGCCCGTCTTCCTTCCGGCACATTATTGTCAGAAGGACAGGATGTTGAACGTCAGCTTGATCGCTGCCGCGCGGAAGATCCTGATCTTGTTGTCTGTGGTTTAGGTCTTGCCAATCCGCTCGAAGCGGAAGGCATGACGACCAAATGGTCCATCGAACTCGTCTTCACACCAATCCAAGGTTATGACCAGGCCGGTGACCTCGCCCGATTGTTCTCGCGACCCCTTGATCGTCGCACCAGACTCGGGGGGCTTTTATGCAACTAACCGTTTGGACCTATGAAGGCCCGCCGCATGTGGGCGCGATGCGCATCGCCACCGCGATGAAGGGGCTTCATTATGTGCTGCATGCGCCGCAAGGCGATACTTATGCCGATCTTCTTTTCACGATGATCGAACGTCGCAATGCGCGCCCGCCTGTGACATACACCACTTTTCAAGCGCGCGATCTTGGCGGCGATACAGCCGAACTTTTCAAGACGTCCTGCTTTGATGCTTATGAGCGCTTCATGCCGGAAGCGATGATTGTTGGCGCTTCATGCACGGCGGAACTCATTCAGGATGATCCGGGTGGCCTTGCCAAGGCGCTTGCTCTGCCGATCCCCGTCATTCCGCTTGAATTGCCTTCTTATCAAAAGAAAGAAAATTGGGGCGCGGCTGAAACTTTTTATCGCATCGTGCGTGAATTGGCGCGTGGTGATGGCGATCGTGCTGCACGTAATCCAAAGAGCTGCAACATTCTCGGCCCCACCGCTTTGGGTTTTCGCCACCGCGATGATGTGCTCGAGATCAAGAAATTACTTCGCGCGCTTGGCATTACCGTGAATGTGGTGGCTCCGCTTGATGCGCGACCATCAGACATCGCGCGTTTGGGTGAAGCCGCGTTCAATGTCGTGCTCTATCCTGAAATCGCTGAACCTGCGGCGCGCTATCTTGCGAAAACGCTTGGCCAACCAATGACAACGATTGTGCCTATTGGCGTCAACGCGACGCGCGATTTCATTCGTGAAGTTGCGGAACTTGCAGGCGTCAATCCGGATGAAGTGCTGAATGATCGCCAGAGCCGCTTGCCCTGGTATTCGGCTTCTGTTGATTCAACCTATCTCACCGGCAAACGCGTTTTCATTTTTGGCGATGCGACGCATGCGCTGGCTGCCGCGCGCATCGCGAAACAGGAACTCGGCTTTGATGTTGTGGGCCTTGGCACATTCAGCCGTGAATTTGCGCGGCCGATGCGCGAAGCCGCCACTGCCCTTGGTTTAGAAGCGCTCATCACTGATGATTATCTCGATGTAGAAAAAGCCATCATCGACGCGCAGCCGGAACTCATTCTTGGCACGCAAATGGAACGCCACATCGCGAAACGCTTGGGTCTTCCTTGCGCAGTGATTTCAGCGCCGGTGCATGTGCAAGATTTTCCCGCGCGTCATTCACCGCAAATGGGCTTTGAAGGCGCAAATGTGATTTTCGACACATGGGTCCATCCTTTGATGATGGGTCTTGAAGAACATCTTCTCTCAATGTTCCGCAATGATCATGAATTTCATGATGGTGCCGCGCCCTCGCATCTCGGTCATGCGCCCCGTGCGCCGGAGCCAGAACCGGTTCAAGCCGCCCCATCAGAAAAAGCGCCTGTCATTACGGGTTGGGCGGCTGACGCGGAAAAAGAACTCAACAAGATCCCCTTCTTCGTGCGCGGGAAAGCGCGCCGCAACACCGAACGTTACGCCGCCGAACGCGGTGTGCCTTTGATTACGATTGAGACTCTTTACGATGCCAAAGCGCATTTCAGCCGATAGATCCGGTCTCCGGGTCGTCATACTGACGCTGGACAATCATGTGTCCGGCGCGGTGGCGCGCGTCGCATCAACACTTGCGAAAGAAACACCAGGACTGAGCGTTACCGTTCATGCGGCATCGAATTGGTCCGATCCGGTTCTTCTTGCCTCTTGCATCGCCGATATTGAAGACGGCGACATCATCATCGCCAATATGCTCTTTATGGAAGATCATATTCGTGCGGTGATGCCTGCACTCGAAGCGCGACGTGAATCATGCGACGCAATGGTTGTCTTCATGTCGTCGGGCGAAGTGATCAAGCTCACAAAGCTCGGTAAATTCCGTATGGATGCGCCGACCGGTGCCGTTGTAAATCTTCTTAAAAAACTACGCGGCGGCAAAAGCGAGGATGCGGGCGACAAAGCGAAAGCCGGCGCCAAGCAATTGCAGATGTTGAAGCGTGTTCCGAAAATTTTGCGCTTTATTCCGGGCACCGCTCAAGATGTGCGCGCCTATTTCCTGACGATGCAATATTGGCTCGCGGGATCAGAAGACAATCTTGCGCATCTCGTGCGTTTCCTTGTCGCGCGATATGGCGATACGAAACGCGCAGGTCTTTCAACGCCCGCTTATGAGGCACCCAAAACCTATCCGGAAATCGGTCTTTATCATCCGCGCGCGAAAGGCCGGATTGTCACCGAACTTTCAGCGCTGCCGAAAGGTCCTTCGAATGCGAAGGGCACTGTCGGACTTTTATTGATGCGCTCTTATGTGCTCTCGGGCGATACCGGCCATTATGATGGCGCCATCGAAGCTTTTGAAGCGGTCGGCTTGCGAGTCATTCCGAGTTTCGCAACGGGCCTTGATCAACGCCCGGCTATTGAGGCCTATTTCCGCAATAAGAGCGAAGTGAAAATCGACGCGCTTGTTTCACTTACGGGGTTCTCACTCGTCGGCGGCCCCGCCTATAATGATGCGCGGGCGGCTGAAACAGTTTTAGCTGAACTCGACATTCCCTATATCGCCGCACAGTCTGTTGAATTCCAATCGGTTTCGGAATGGGAAGCGTCACCACGCGGCCTGCATCCGATTGAAACCACGATGATGGTGGCGATACCGGAACTTGATGGCGCGATCATGCCCATGGTGTTTGGCGGTCGTGGTGATGGCGCGATTGGTGAGCGCACAATGACGGCGCATCCTGAACGCGTCAAAAAACTCGCCGCCCGCGTTGAGGCGATGATAGCGTTGAGATGCTCTGAGAAAGCGCAACGCAAAGTCGCGATTGTTCTTTTTAACTTCCCGCCCAATGCGGGCGCGACGGGCACCGCTGCGTTTCTTGCGGTTTTTGAATCGCTCTTCAACACGCTGAAAGCGATGAAGGCCGATGGCTACGCAGTTGATGTGCCAGAGAGCGTTGATGCCTTGCGTGACACGCTTCTCAAAGGCAATGCCGAACGCTATGGCGCGGATGCCAATGTGATCCACCGCATTCCGGTTGATGATCATGTGCGCCGCGAACCTCATCTGAAAGAAATCGAATCACAATGGGGGCCCGCGCCCGGCAAACAGCAAAGCGATGGATCAACCATCCATGTGCTCGGTGAACGCTTCGGCAATGTGCTTGTCGGCGTGCAACCCGCCTTTGGTTATGAAGGCGATCCGATGCGCCTGCTCTTCGAGCATGGTTTCTCGCCCACCCATGCCTTCTCGGCTTTCTATCGTTATCTGCGCGAAGATTTTGCAGCGGATGCGATATTGCATTTCGGCACGCATGGCGCGCTTGAATTCATGCCGGGTAAACAATCGGGCATGAGTGCAACATGTTGGCCGGATCGTTTGATTGGCACAACACCAAACCTTTATCTCTATGCGGCGAATAATCCGTCAGAAGGCACCATCGCCAAACGCCGTTCGGGTGCGACGCTCATCAGCTATCTCTCGCCACCTTTGTCGCAAGCGGGACTTTATCGCGGGCTTGTCGATTTGAAATCGTCGCTCACGCGCTATCGCACGCTTGAGCCCGGCTCTGCTGATGCCTCTGATCTTGCCGAACTCATTCAAGCGCAAGCCGCGGGGCTTGATCTTTCCGAAGCCGAGCCACGCTGGGACGATCACGCCAAACGCATCACCGCTCTGCAAGGCGTTGTGCTTGAACTTGAATATACACTCATTCCGCATGGGCTTCATGTCGTTGGTCAATCGATGAGCGCGGAAGAACGCGCGTCAACGCTTGAGAGCCTCAAAGAAGCTGGCGTTGATGCGAAGCGTTTGAACGATGCTGAAGCGATGCTGCAGGATGAGACGGAATTAACATCGCTCTTGCGCGCACTTGATGGTCGTTTCATTCGCCCCGTCGCCGGCGGCGATCTTATCCGCACACCGGAAATTCTGCCAACAGGCCGCAACATTCACGGTTTTGATCCGTTCCGTCTGCCTTCAAGCTTCGCGTTGAAAGACGGCGCGAAACAGGCTGAGCTTCTTTTGACAACGCATCGCGCAAGCGGTCGCGCTCTGCCTGAGACCATCGCGCTTGTGTTGTGGGGCACCGATAATCTTAAAAGCGAAGGTGGTCCGATTGCGCAAGCGCTTGCTTTGATGGGCGCTGAACCGAAATGGGATTCTTACGGCAGGCTTTGCGGCGCGTTGCTCATTCCGCTTGAGAAATTGGGTCGCCCGCGCATCGATGTGATGCTCACATTGTCCGGCATCTTCCGCGATCTTCTGCCCTTGCAAACAAAGATGCTGGCGGAAGCCGCCTATCTTGCCGCGAGCGCCGATGAACCAATTGAAATGAATTTCATCCGCAAGCACGCTTTCCAAGTGATGCAAGAACAAAATTGCACGCTTGAAACTGCAGCGCTGCGCGTCTTCTCGAATGCTGACGGCGCCTATGGCGCG
This sequence comes from Hyphomicrobiales bacterium, assembly GCA_046091665.1. Classification (GTDB taxonomy): domain Bacteria; phylum Pseudomonadota; class Alphaproteobacteria; order Rhizobiales; family Beijerinckiaceae; genus CAIUPE01. The sequence continues at coordinate 5,743 of JBJTCD010000087.1, read as the reverse complement.
AATGTCAATATGATGATCGAAAACGGCCGCTGGGATGATGAAGATGAACTTGGTGCCGTATTCAGCGCGCGCAAGAGTTTCGCCCATGGTCGTGATGGCAAGGCGTCCTCTCAAACCGCGATGATGCAAGCGGTGTTGCGTGGCGTTGATCTCGCTTATCAAAATCTCGAATCGGTTGAACTCGGTGTCACCACCATCGATCATTATTTCGATTCGCTTGGCGGCATTTCGCGCGCCGCGGAAAAGCAACGGGGTGAAGCGATCCCCGTTTATATCGGCGATCAAACACGCGGCGCGGGTGTTGTGCGCACACTTTCAGAACAAGTCGCGCTTGAAAGCCGCACACGTCTTCTCAATCCGAAATGGTATGAAGGCATGTTGAAGCACGGCCATGAAGGCGTGCGTTCGATTGAAAGCCATTTGACGAATACGATGGGCTGGTCGGCGACCACAGGCCAAGTGCAGCCTTGGGTCTATCAGAAAGCGACAGAAACTTTTGTACTTGATGAAGCGATGCGTAATCGCTTGGCCGCGCTCAATCCGAAAGCGGCGGTGAAACTCGCGAACCGTTTGCTCGAAGCTCAAAGACGCGAATTTTGGAACCCTGATGCCGAAACTCTCGCCGCACTCGAACGTGCGAGCGAAGACCTCGAGGATAGACTCGAGGGCATCTCCGTGGAGGCTGCCGCATGAGTACGATTCTTCTCGACCGTATGCCAAAAAGACCGCCCGCGCGCGGCGATGGTGAAGGTAGCGTTCAAGTTCATCTTGATCCGACTGCCAGCATCGGAACCGCGAAAGTCTTTTCCGTCTATGGCAAAGGCGGCATCGGGAAATCGACAACGTCTTCGAATTTGTCAGCCGCCTTTTCAAAGCTCGGCAAGCGTGTGTTGCAGATCGGTTGCGATCCGAAACATGATTCGACCTTCACGCTCACAAAACGTCTCGTGCCGACGGTGATCGATGTTTTGGAGAGCGTCGATTTTCATTCGGAAGAATTGCGCCCCGAAGATTTCGTTTATGAAGGCTATAATGGTGTGATGTGTGTTGAGGCGGGCGGACCGCCTGCGGGCACAGGCTGCGGCGGTTATGTTGTCGGTCAAACCGTCAAACTACTTAAAGAACATCATCTTCTTGAAGACACCGATGTCGTGATCTTCGACGTTCTCGGCGACGTTGTGTGCGGCGGTTTCGCTTCTCCGCTTCAACATGCCGATCTTGCACTTATTGTGGCGGCGAATGATTTCGACTCGATTTTTGCGATGAACCGCATTGTGGCGGCAATTAACGCAAAGGCCAAAAACTATGGTGTGCGTGTTGGCGGAGTCATCGCCAATCGCTCGAAAGATACGGATCAGATTGATCGCTTCGCCGATGCGACCGGATTAAAGCGCCTCGCGCATCTTCCCGATGTTGATGCGATCCGCGTGAGCCGGCTCAAAAAATCAGTTCTCTTCGAGATGGAGTCAACGCCGGAAGTTGATCTCGTTCAAAATGAATATCTGCGTCTTGCAGCATCACTCTGGGCGGGCGCCACACCTTGTGACGCGCGCTCGATGAAGGACCGCGAGATTTTTGATTTTCTTGGTTTTGACTGAGTGTAAGGACAAGACAAGCTCATGACGATGCAAGGCATGGACACGACTTACACAACACGACGCGGCGAGATCGAAACCTATTTCGATCGCACGGCAGCGGCGGCGTGGTCACGTCTGACATCCGATGCACCGGTTTCGGGCATTCGTGCGACTGTGCGCGCGGGTCGTGATCGTATGCGTGCGACTTTACTTTCGCATCTACCGCATGATCTCACGGGCGTGCGTCTTCTTGATGCGGGATGCGGCACAGGCGCTTTGTCGATTGAAGCGGCGGCGCGCGGCGCTGACGTTGTGGCGATTGATCTTTCGCCGACACTTGTTGATCTCGCGCGCGAACGTAGCCCGAAAGATTTGAAAGGCACAATCACTTATCTCTCAGGGGATATGCTTGATCCGCGTCTTGGCACTTTCGATCATGTCGTTGGCATGGATTCGCTCATCCATTATGAAATGCCGGATATGATTGCGATGCTTGCGCGGCTTGCGGCCATGAGCCGTCAAAGCGTGCAGATCACCTTCGCGCCTTACACACCGCTTTTGGGTGCGATGCATCTCGCTGGAAAACTTTTCCCGCGCAGTGATCGCTCGCCAGCCATTGTGCCGCACCGCGCAGAGAAACTTCATCACGCGATCAAACAAGATCCGCGCTTTGTAGGCTGGGCGATTGGTCGCGATCACCGCATCAATAGCGGCTTCTATATTTCTCATGCCCAGGAGCTTGTCCGCGCATGAGACGAATAAACAACGCCCTCGCACGCGGATGGCAGCAGGTCGGGCCCGGCTTTCTGCCCTTCGCTGATGCCGCAACGGCTGAATTGCCTTTGCCGCGTTTGCTGCGTCTTGCGCTGTTTCAAGTTTCTGTCGGCATCGCCACGGTTCTCCTCACCGGCACGTTAAACCGTGTGATGATTGTTGAACTCGGCGTTCCCGCATCGCTTGTCGGTTTCATGGTGTCGCTGCCGGTCGTGTTTGCGCCCTTCCGTGCTTTGATCGGATTCAAATCGGATACGCATCGCTCGGCCTTGGGCTGGAAACGCGTGCCCTATATCTGGTTTGGCACTTTATTGCAGTTTGGCGGCTTCTCCATTCTGCCGTTCGCGCTTATTGTTTTGTCGGGCGATACAAATGGTCCGATCTTTTATGGTGAAGCAGGCGCGGCTATTGCGTTTCTGATGATCGGTGCGGGCTTGAACACAACGCAAACCGCGGGTCTGGCGCTTGCGAATGATTTGGCACCCGAACATGTGCGCCCGCGCGTTGTGGCGCTTCTCTTTACAACGCTTTTGATTGGCATGGTCGTCAGCGCGCTTGTATTCTCACAATTGTTGCAGACCTTTGATGAAATTCGTCTCATCAAAATCATTCAAGGCGTAGCGCTCACAATCATGGTGCTCAACGGCATTGCTTTGTGGAAGCAAGAACCGCGTCGCCCCGGTGGCACGATTGATGAACCGGCAGCACCAAAATTCAGCGAGACATGGAAAACGCTTGCCGCGATTCCCGGCTTCAAACGTTTGCTAACAGTGGTCGGCCTCGGTACCGCTGCCTTCAACATGCAAGATATCTTGCTTGAGCCTTTTGGTGGCCAAGTCTTTGGTCTGCCTGTTGGTGAAACAACCATGCTGATGGCCGCTCTAGCGGGCGGTATGTTAATCGGTTTCTTCATTGCTGAACGCATGCTCAATCGCGCGGTGATGGCGATGCGTGTTGCGGGCCTTGGATTGATCATAGGTCTTCTTGCTTTTGCCGGCGTGATTGCTGCGCCCTTCTTGTCATCACTCGGACTCTTCCGCATTTCATCGCTCACTGTCGGTATTGGTGCGGGATTGTTTTCAGTCGGTACGCTGACGGCCGCGATGGGCTGCGGCACATCAAAGATGAGCGGCATACTTTTAGGCAGCTGGGGCGCGGTGCAGGCGACTGTCGCCGGCTTGTCTATCGCCTTCTCGGGTGCAGCACGCGACATCATCGCCGCTCTCGCACGCGCAGGCCGTGTCGGCGAGACGCTTGCCCATCCCGCGACCGGTTATGTCGCCGTGTTCATTCTCGAAATTGCGTTGCTTCTTGCAACGCTGATTGCCGCTCTGCCTCTCTTGGGCACGGGCGGACGCCGCCTCGCGCGGCAAAACCCACTTTCATCCTCTTGGGATGAGGGACGAAGCGAAGGCTACAAGGAGGCCTGACATGCACGCAGCCATAACTAGCTATTTTGATGTTGCCCAGATCACACTCTATCTGTTCTGGGGTTTGCTCGCCGCGGTGATTTATTATCTCCATCGCGAGAACAAGCGCGAAGGATATCCGCTTGTTTCTGATCGTTCAGAATACATCACCGTTCAAGGCTATCCGGCAATTCCGGAACCGAAGAGTTTCCATCTTGCTGATGGCTCAACAGTTCAAAAGCCTGATGCGCGTTCGGGCGATAATCGTCCGGTGAAAGCCTCACCGGCTGAACCTTGGCCCGGTGCGCCGCTTGTGCCAACAGGCAATCCGATGCTTGATGGTGTTGGCCCGGCTGCCTATGCAGAACGTCTCGATATTCCGGACACAACCACATCGGGTGCTGCGAAAATTGTTCCGCTACGCCAAGTGGCGAATGACGGTTTCCATATCGATCACAATGATCCAGATCCGCGCGGCATGCCGGTTCTTGGTGCTGATGGCGAAACGGGTGGTATTGTGCGCGACATCTGGCTTGATCGCGCTGAACACATCATCCGTTATCTTGAAGTCGAAGTTTCAAGCGCTTCGGGCAAACGCAATGTGCTCCTGCCCACCGCGATGATCCATATTTCTGGTTCCAGCGGTACGGTGAAAGTGCAATCGATCCTCGGATCGCAATTTGCCAATGTCCCAAGCCATAAAGCGCCGGATGTTGTGACACGCCTCGAGGAAGACAAGATTTGCGCCTATTACGCAGGCGGAAATCTTTATGCGACGCCTGATCGTGCGGAGCCCGTGCTGTGAGCCATCACGACGACTTCGCTTTTGATCCCGTCAAGGGCTTGCCAGAGCATTTGCCGCAAGGCGAAGTGATGCTCTGGCAGGGCTCGCCGCGCTGGCAGCCGCTGGCGGTGCACGCTTTCCATATCCGTAAAGTGGCGATCTATTTCGCCATTCTTGCGGCGGCACAAAGCGTGTTCCGATTTGCTGACGGCGCGGCTGCGGGTGACGCATTGAAACCGTTCATTTGGTATTCAATTCTCGCTCTCATTTCGATCGCGATTTTGACAGGGCTTGCCTGGCTCTCCGCGCGCACAACGATCTACACAATCACGTCGAAACGCGTGGTGATGCGGATCGGCATGGCATTGCCTCTCACGCTCAATCTTCCTTATTCGAAAATTGAAAGCGCCGATTTACGCCTCTACCGCGATGGCACCGGCGATTTGCCGCTGATGCTTTCGAAAGAGGACCGGATTGCGTGGGCGGTGTTGTGGCCCCATGCGCGCCCCTTCCGCTTCAGTCACCCCGAACCGATGCTGCGCGCGGTTCCGGATGCTGAACAAGTCGGAGCCTGCCTTGCCGCGGCTTTGCAAGGCCTGCCCCAAAGCCCAATAAAATCAGCCAAGAGCGCGGTGCGTTTCGCGCCTCATATTGTGACGGCTTGAGAGATGATAGACAGAACCGTAACCGATATCCGCTTCCCGAAAATGCCTCTTTTCGGCGTGGCCGCGCTTGTGGTGATCACAATCGCGTCGGTTGCGGTTCAGCGTCTTTCATCTCTGCCTGCTCCTTCACCCGCTGCGTCTCTCCCTGTGATCGAGACACGGCTTTTGACTTTCGAAGATTCAAGTGACGGCAGTGTGATCATTCGTGATGCCCATGATCATGCGCTGATCGCGATTGCCGAACCCGGCACAAATGGTTTTCTTCGCGGTACGTTGCGCGGCCTCATGCGCACGCGCTCACGCGAATCGATTGATCTACTCGCACCATTCCGCTTGTCGAAGCTCGGTAATGGCGCGCTTATGCTGATCGATGAAACCAATAATGTGACGCTGAATCTCGATGCGTTTGGCCATACCAATGCGGATACGTTCCGTGCCTTTCTTACCAAAGCTGAAGGAGGATCATGATGCTCTCACCGCTTTTCAAAAATGTGCATGAAGATGTGATGTGTACGGTGCGCGTTGTGAATACTT
>JBJTCD010000086.1:0-14098 GCA_046091665.1 Hyphomicrobiales bacterium | reverse complement strand
ATGAGATCAGACCACACAGCGCGATCGGCAATAAGCCGCCGATATCGCTACTGAATGGCTCATCGGCGGCAGCGCCAACTTGAGCTTTAACCCCGGAGATTCTGGTTCTCACTGGTCTAAACTTGGGTAACACTTCATCATCGTAAAACCCCAGATCACTGGTACATAAACAGGGGGCTAGACAATTTGTGAATCCACTTTGTCAACACGGCCTAGTCTGGGGTCTGAGCGAATTGGCAATCCGAAGCTGCCAGTCCACCCCCCCCCCTTGTTTTTTGCTACGGGGCAATATTATTTTCTATGAGGAAACATATGCCTTCAACTAAAGTCAAAGGGTCAACGTGTGCGCGGCACACAATGAAATGGTATTAATCAAGGGGCTCATGAAAACGACGAAAACCGTGACGCAAAAATTTCAGAACCCTCATGCTGGCAAGGGCAACACCAAGTTTCTGGAAGAAGCGATTGGCCGCGAGGTTAAACGCAATCGCGAGAAAGTTGGGCTTACCATATCAGAATTGGCGAAGGCGGCTGAAATGTCCGCTGGAATGCTCTCCAAAATTGAAAATGGGGCCACGTCACCTTCGCTTGCCTCGTTGCAGGCCTTGTGCAAAGCGCTTCAAATTCCGATCACCCATCTCTTTAAAGGTTACGAAGAGTTTCGCGACGCAACATTTGTGAAAGCAGGCCGAGGCCTGACGATTGAGCGGCGCGGTACAAGGGCAGGGCATCAATATAATTTGCTCGGCCACAGCCCACATGGCTCGGTCATGGTGGAGCCCTACCTGATCACCCTAACAAAAGAGTCTGACACATTCCCAGCGTTCCAGCATGCGGGCATGGAGTTTCTTTTTATGCTGGAAGGCAATGTCGTTTACCGCCACGGCGAAGAAACTTATGACATGCACCCCGGGGACGCGCTGTTCTTCGATGCAGAAGCCCCCCACGGGCCGGAAGAGCTCAAAAAATTGCCGGCGAAGTATATTTCGGTGATTAGTTATCGACGCGAGGAATAATTCCATATTCCCCCTGTGAAAAATTAATTCCCTACAGTTGACGATTGGGAGTCTGCTGCTATGATGGCCTAAATGGGAGAGGGGGTGATTATGTGCGGCATTGTCGGACTTTATCTGAAAAACCCCAAGCTTAAGTCCAAGCTGGGGCAAATGTTTAAACCTATGATTATTGAAATGACGAATCGTGGGCCGGATTCCGCCGGTGTTGCGATTTATCGCAATCCTGTAAAAAAAACCGAGACCAAGTTCTCGCTTGCTCATGACGACGATAAGTATGATTGGAAGAAGCTTGATGCCGCGCTGAAAAAAGCACAGAAAGCTAAGGGCTCCATCCAGAAAATTGGCAACCACTGCCTGTTAACAACCACGGCCAAGGAAGCGGCTGTGGTGGCATGGCTCAAGCAAAACCATCCGAAGGTGCGTATTGTTGGTTCTGGTCATTCTATCGAAATTTTTAAGGAGACCGGCCTTCCTGCCAATGTTTATGACAAGTTCAACTTAGACGCAGCGCAAGGTACACACATCATTGGTCATACGCGCATGGCAACGGAGTCGGCTGTAACGACGGCAGGCTCGCATCCCTTCGCAACAGGCGCTGATCTCTGCCTCGTGCACAATGGTTCGTTGTCGAATCACAATCGCTTGCGCGAAAATCTGAAGAAGGAAGGTATTGAATTCCAGACGCAGAACGACACGGAAGTGGCTGCGGCTTACATGACGCACAAGCTACGCTCTGGTGTGTCGCTGAAGCAGGCGCTCACAGACTCACTTACGGACCTTGATGGCTTTTTCACGTTCCTCGTCGGAACGGCAGATGGTTTCGCCGTTGTGCGTGACCCCATCGCTTGCAAACATGCCGTGATTGCCGAAACGGATGATTGGGTGGCCATGGCTACGGAATATCGCGCCATCGCACATTTGCCCAGTGCCGAAAAAGCAAAAATTTGGGAACCCGAGCCCAGCGTTGTTTACAGTTGGGGCGGTGAAGGAAAAAAGAAGGCAGCATAAACATGAGCCTCAATGAATTGGATCTGAAAAAGATTGGCGTGCGCGGCATCAACGAGAAGCTTCACAGCCTCGCCGCAAACACCAACAAAAAGCACTGGGTCGTCAGAAACCCCATGGGGCAGCATTCAATAGCAGTCGGATTGGCAGGCCCTTTGCAGATCGACATCAAGGGCCATGTTGGCTTTTACTGTGGCGGCATGAACAAGGAAGCCGAGATCACCATCGAAGGTCATGCTGGTGTTGGAACGGCTGAAAACATGATGTCGGGCGTAGTATGGGTCAAAGGTAACACCTCCGAATCTGCTGGTGCCACGGGCAATGGTGGCCTTCTTGTGGTGGAGGGCAATGCCTCTTCACGCTGCGGCATTTCGATGAAGGGTATTGATATTGTTGTCGGCGGTTCTGTCGGTCACATGTCAGCCTTCATGGCGCAGCGCGGCAACCTGGTTGTCTGCGGAAATGCAGGTGAGGCGCTGGGTGACTCGATCTATGAAGCACGTCTCTACGTGAAGGGCAAAGTTGCAAATCTCGGCGCAGATTGCATCGAGAAAGAAATGCGTGTCGAACATCTTGAGGATTTGGCCAATCTGCTTGAGCGCGCCAAGCGCAAGGAAAAGCCATCGCAGTTCCGCCGCTACGGCTCGGCACGCAAACTCTACACCTTCAACGTTGATCACGCGGACTCATACTAATGGATCAGAACATTCCTCGTACCCTGCCGCGCAAGTCAGCAACCTTTGACGACTATACGCTCTCGGAAATTCGTCGTGCTGCGACGACAGGGATCTATGACATTCGTGGCGCGGGCGCTAAGCGAAAGCTGCCGCATTTCGACGATCTCCTGTTTCTTGGCGCATCAATCTCGCGCTATCCTTTAGAAGGTTATCGCGAAAAATGCGGCACTGATGTTGTGCTGGGATCGCGCTTTGCCAAGAAGCCAATCCATCTGAAAATCCCCATCACGATCGCAGGCATGAGCTTCGGTTCGCTTTCCGCCAATGCCAAGGAAGCCTTGGGCCGTGGCGCATCTGCGGCAGGCACTTCAACCACCACAGGTGACGGCGGCATGACGCCAGAAGAGCGCGGCCAGTCTAAGCATCTGGTTTATCAATATCTACCTTCACGCTACGGCATGAACCCTGATGATCTTCGCAAGGCTGACGCTATTGAAGTCGTTGTCGGTCAAGGGGCCAAGCCTGGCGGCGGCGGCATGCTGCTTGGCCAGAAAATTTCAGATCGCGTTGCTGCAATGCGTTGCTTGCCGAAGGGTATTGATCAACGTTCGGCCTGCCGCCATCCCGATTGGACTGGTCCAGACGATCTTGAAATCAAGATTCAGGAACTGCGCGAAATCACCAATTGGGAAAAGCCGATTTATGTAAAGGTCGGTGGGGCGCGCCCGTACTATGACACCGCTCTGGCCGTAAAGGCGGGCGCTGACGTGGTTGTTGTTGACGGCATGCAAGGCGGCACGGCTGCCACACAAGAGGTGTTCATTGAACATGTTGGAATGCCGACGCTAGCTTGCATTCGCCCTGCTGTGCGAGCTCTGCAAGAGCTCAACATGCATCGCAAGGTACAGCTCATCGTGTCAGGCGGTATTCGCAACGGTGCTGACGTTGCGAAAGCTCTCGCACTGGGAGCTGATGCTGTGGCCATTGGTACCGCTGCCATTGTAGCACTTGGCGACAACGATCCTCATTACGAAGCAGAGTACCAGAAGCTCGGCACGACCGCCGGTGCCTATGATGATTGGCACGAAGGCCGTGACCCCGCTGGCATTACAACACAAGATCCTGAGCTGATGAAACGGCTTGATCCGGTGAAGGCCGGCAAGCGTCTCTACAATTATCTTAAGGTGCTCACACTGGAAGCGCAGACCATTGCACGCGCCAATGGCAAGAGCCACGTGCACAATCTTGAACCAGAAGACCTCTGTGCATTGACAATTGAAGCCGCCGCCATGGCTGGCGTGCCATTGGCAGGTACAAACTGGATTCCCGGTCAAAACGGAAATTACTAAAAATAAAAAAAAGTCGAAGGAAACGAACATGGCAATTGATTTGGCAGCGGACGCTAAGAAGAAGGGGATAAAATACTTCCTCTTCAACTACACGGACCTGTTTGGCGTTCAACGCGCGAAACTAGTTCCGACTGAATCTGTGAACAAAGTTCAAAAGTCGGGCGCTGGCTTTGCGGGCTTTGCGACGTGGTTGGATCAAACGCCAGCTCATCCTGATGTGCTTGTAATGCCTGACCCCGATTCACTCATCCAGCTGCCTTGGAAACCCGAAATCGCCTGGATGGCTGGTGACCCCTGGATGGAGGGAAAGCCGCTCGCACAAGCGCCTCGCCTTGTATTGAAAAAACTTATTGCGAAGCATGCCAAAAACAACATGACGCTGATGGTGGGTTGCGAGCCAGAGTTTCATCTGGTTACGCCAGATGGCACGGCGCCTTCTGATGCCCGTGATACCCAAGAAAAGCCTTGCTACGACCAGACCGCCATCATGCGCCGCGTCGATGTGATTGGCGAAATCTGCTCAATCATGACTGAATTGGGTTGGGGACCATACCAGAACGATCATGAAGACGCGAATGGTCAGTTTGAAATCAATTGGAATTTCTCCGATTGCTTGACCACGGCTGACCAACTCGCCTTCTTCAAGTTCATGGTGAAGTCGATTGCTGAAAAGCACGGGCTTCGTGCAACCTTCATGCCGAAGCCTTTCATCAATCTTTCTGGCAACGGCAATCATGCCCATCTTTCCGTGTGGGACAATGCCCGCAAGAAGAACCTGTTCGAAGATGAGAAAGACGAAAAAGGCCTTTCGAAAATAGGCTATCAATTCATAGCAGGTCTGATGCATCACGCAGATGCACTTATAGCCATTACGAACCCAACGGTGAATTCCTATAAGCGTATCAGCGCACCACGCACCACATCAGGTGCAACCTGGTCGCCGAACTCCATAACATACGGTGGCAACAATCGCACACACATGGTGCGTATTCCAGATGGTGGCCGCATTGAGTTCCGTCTGCCTGATCCATCCGCAAATCCCTACCTGATGCTGGCTGGCATTCTGGCCGCAGGCATGGACGGAATTGAAAACAAGCGTAATCCGGGCAAGCGTCTTGATGTAAACATGTATGCTGAAGGTGCTATGCTCAAAGACATCAGGAAGCTGCCATCGAACTTGCTGGATGCGCTGCGCAATCTCGAAAAGAACGCGCTGCTTCGTGACGCATTGGGTGCGGAATGCTTTGATGGCTATCTCAAACTCAAGAACGCCGAATGGAATCAATATTGCCGCCATCTCACCCAGTGGGAGCGCGACACAACACTGGATTGCTAGTTGAAATACTCCGCCTTTTCCATCTTCACGAATGCACTGTCAGGTCATAAGAACTGGCAGCCCGCGTGGCGTAATCCTGATCCAAAGCCAGCATATGATATCATCATTGTCGGCGGCGGTGGACATGGCTTGGCGACGGCCTACTATCTAGCGAAGGAATTTGAGCTCAAGAACGTTGCGGTGTTGGAAAAGGGTTGGCTTGGTTCTGGCAATATCGGTCGCAACACAACCATCATTCGTTCCAACTATATGTTGCCTGGCAACAACCCCTTCTATGAATTGTCAATGAAGCTATGGGAAGGTCTGGAACAGGATTTCAATTTCAACGCCATGGTTTCTCAGCGCGGTGTGTTGAACCTTTGCCATACCGATGCTCAGCGTGACGCTTTTGCAAGGCGCGGCAATGCCATGCGCATTGACGGTGTGGATGCGGAACTTCTTGATCGCAATGCTGTCAGAGAAATGTATCCGTACTTTGACTATGACAACGCGCGCTTCCCCATAAGAGGCGGTCTGTTGCAACGGCGGGGAGGCACAGTGCGTCATGACGCCGTGGCATGGGGTTATGCTCGTGGCAGCGATATGCGCGGCGTCGACATCATCCAGAACTGCGAAGTCAAAAGCATTAGGACTGAACAAGGCCGCGTTGTCGGCGTCGAGACATCGCGCGGCTTCATCGGCTGCAAAAAGCTCGGTCTTGCGGCAGCAGGCCATTCATCTGAAGTGGCTGCCATGGCAGGCCTTAAATTGCCCATCGAAAGCCATGTATTGCAAGCCTTTGTATCAGAAGGATTGAAGCCTTTCATCGATGGCGTTGTGACCTTTGGTGCCGGACATTTCTACGTCTCGCAATCTGACAAGGGCGGCCTGGTTTTCGGCGGTGACCTAGATGGCTACAATTCCTATGCGCGGCGCGGCAACTTGCCGATGGTTGAACATGTGGTGGAAGCTGGCGTTGCTATGATCCCCGCGTTGTCGCGCATTCGATTGCTGCGCTCCTGGGGCGGCGTAATGGATATGTCCATGGATGGTTCGCCCATTATAGATAAAACATCCGTACAAGGATTATATTTGAATGCTGGCTGGTGCTATGGTGGCTTTAAGGCCACGCCCGCTTCCGGTTTCTGCTTCGCGCATCTGATTGCAAAAGATGAACCACAACACACCGCAACAGCTTATCGCCTCGACCGCTTCAGGCGCGGCTACATGCTCGACGAAAAAGGACAGGGCGCGACGCCCAATTTGCACTGATGCTGATTCCTTGCCCCCATTGCGGAATTCGCCCCGTTGAGGAATTCACCTTCCTTGGCGATGCCAAACCTCAACGTCCACAAAGCAATGATCCCGCATCGATGGATCAATGGTTCGACTACGTTTACCTGCGCGACAATCCACGCGGATTGTTCGACGAATATGTGCACCACTCCGGCGGCTGCCGCAGCTGGATGGTTGTTACGCGCAATACAGAAACCCACGAGGTTAAAGCCTGCGTTCCCGCGCGCGATTACAAAAGGAAGCAATCATGAGCGGCTTTCGGCTTCCAAATGGCGGGCTGATTGATCGCAACCAGCCGATCAGCTTCACTTTCGACGGCAAGAAATATTCCGGCTTCAAGGGTGACACACTTGCCTCTGCCTTGATCGCCAATGGTATCCACCTGATGGGCCGCTCATTCAAGTATCATCGCCCCCGTGGTGTTATTACGGCTGGTGCGGCTGAACCGAACGCCCTCGTAGAACTTCGTTCAGGCGGCCGCAAGGAAGCCAATACGCGCGCTACAATGGTGGAGCTGTATGAAGGCTTGGAGGCGAATAGCCAAAACCGTTGGCCCTCTCTGAATTTCGATGTGGGTGCCATCAACTCACTTGGCGCCGCATTCTTCGTAGCGGGCTTCTACTACAAGACTTTCATGTGGCCGAAAAGCTTCTGGGAAAAGGTCTATGAGCCGATCATCCGCAAGGCAGCTGGTCTTGGCACGGCAAGCAAGGAGGCGGACCCTGATCATTATGAAAAGGCCTATGCCCATTGTGATCTTCTGGTCATCGGATCTGGCCCAGCCGGGTTGATGGCGGCACTTGCTGGAGCACGTGGCGGCGCCCGCGTGATTATGGCCGACGAGCAATTTGCTCTTGGTGGATCGTTGCTGTTTGAACGTGAAGAAATTGACGGCAAAGTTGGATTGGATTGGGCGCAAGGGGTGATTGCCGAACTCGCTGCAATGCCCAATGTCACCCTCATGCCGCGCACGACTGTCTTTGGCTGGTATGATGGCAACGTCTTCGGTGCAGTCGAACGCGTTAATGACCATGTGGCTGTTCCACCAGCCCATGAACCACGCCAGCGCTACTGGCGCATCTTCGTCAAGAAGGCTGTGCTTGCAGCCGGTGCCGAGGAACGCCCCTTGGTGTTTGGCGGCAATGATGTGCCGGGCGTGATGACAGCTTCGGCCATGCGTCACTATGCAAATCGCTTTGGTGTTGCTGCAGGCGAAAATCCTCTGGTCTTTACGAACAACGCTTACGCAAAACGAACCGTGGGCACAGTGCTTGACGTAAATGAGCGCAAGATTGTGAATGTCTTAGGCGGCAAGCGCGTCACAGGTGTCGAGCTTGATAATCATTCTCACGTCGCTTGCGATGCGGTTGCCATGTCGGGTGGCTGGTCACCGATTGTGAATTTGATGTGCCATCGCGGAGCAAAGCCCCAGTGGAGCGAAAAAATTGCAGCTTTCGTGCCGCCCAATGTGGGTGATGCGTTTGTAGCAGTCGGCGCTGCCAATGGTTCCATGCTTTTATCTGAAGCGCTTCGCGAAGGTGCCGTTGCAGGAACACTTAAAGGCAAAGCGCCAAGTATACCAAGCTGCCATGACGATGCCTTTGTCATTACACCATTCTGGCATGTGAAAGAGTCAATTGGCAAAGCCTTTGTTGACTATCAGAATGACTCCACCGCAAAAGATTTGCCGCTCGCTGCCCGTGAGGGTTACGACGATGTGGAACTTGCCAAGCGATACACCACCACAGGCATGGCCACTGACCAAGGCAAGTTGGGCAATGTAAACGCCGTTGCTTTGTTGGCTGAAGCCACAGGCAAATCCATGGCGGAGGTTGGCACCACAACATTCCGCCCTTTCTATACCCCCGTTTCTTTTGGCGCCTTTGCAGGTCATTCAAGAGGCCACCATTTCCAACCCGTGCGCAAAACACCTTTGCATGAATGGGCAGAAGAACAGGGTGCAGTCTTTGTCGAAACTGGCTTGTGGATGCGCTCATCCTGGTTCCCGAGGGAAGTCGAAGATTGGCTCGCAGCTGCGACACGCGAAGTTTTGGCAACGCGCAACAGCGTTGGCCTGTGTGATGTAACAACGCTAGGTAAGATTGACATTCAAGGCGAAGACGCAGGCGCATTCCTTGACAAGCTTTATTGCAACACCTTCTCTAATCTTGCTGTTGGCAAGGCGCGTTATGGTTTAATGCTGCGTGAAGATGGCATCGTGATGGATGACGGCACAACGTCGCGTTTGGCTGAAAATCATTTCCTCTTGACCACTACAACAGCCAATGCAGCAAAGATTATGTCGCATATTGAATTCTGCCATCAGGCCCTGTGGCCGGACTTAGATGTGACCTATGGTTCTGTCACCGAACAATGGGCCCAAATGTCTATTGCTGGGCCCAAGGCGCGGGCCACTCTCAACAAGATTATAGATGGTGCCACACTTGATGATGTGAATACGCCTTACCTGGCTGCACGGGAAATCACCATTCTGGATGGCATTGAAGCACGCCTGTTCCGCATTTCTTTCTCTGGCGAACATGCCTATGAGCTGGCCGTGCCGGCTGACCATGGTAACACAGTCGCACGTGCGCTGATGCATGCGGGTGCTGAATTCGGTATCACACCCTATGGTGTGGAAGCGCTCTCGATCATGCGCATTGAAAAAGGCCATGTTGCTGGCGGTGAGCTGAACGGCACCACAACGGCTCGTGATCTTGGCCTCGGCAAAATGTTGTCTACCAAGAAAGACTACATCGGCCGCATGATGGCAACCCGTGAAGGTCTACAAGATGCCAATCGGCAATGCGTCGTGGGCATCCGTCCTGTGGACGTCAAAGACAAGTTGCGTTCTGGCTCACATCTTTTGAAGCGGGGCGACGCCCCGTCCATGACGAATGACCAAGGCTATATCACTTCCGTTGCCTGGTCGCCGATGCTGAACATGTGGCTAGGCCTTGCCCTTCTTTCAAATGGCCGCGCGCGCCATGGCGAAGTGGTGAAAGTTTTTGATGGCTTGCGCAACATTCACATGCTTGCCGAGATTTGTGATCCCATGCACTTTGATACCAAGAATGAGAGGCTGCATGTTTGACCGTGTTTTGCCGCTCAAGGCCTTGGCCAAGTCTGGCCGCTACGGCGCATCTACTTCAGCGCCCGGTGTGAGACTGCAAGTCTTGCATCCCATTGGCCTCGTCACTGTCATCGCGCGCAAGGGCAAGTCAAAGTCCGTTCAAAGTGCATTGTTTAACTTACAAGATGTTGCTGTGATGGAAGCAGGTATTGACCAATGGTATGTGCAGGGACCGGACAACAAGCTTGCAACGGCGCTTAAACAGCAACTTGCTGACACGGCCTCTGTGATTGACCAAAGTCATGGTCGCGTCACCTTGATAATCAGCGGCCCAAAATGCCGCGCTGTTCTTGCCAAGGGCACGCCGGTTGATCTGCATGCGAATCAATTTGCGATCGGTCAATCTGCTATGACAACCATGGCCCATGTCGGCGTTCATTTGACCAGAACTGCTGACGATGAATTTACTTTATCAGTCTTCCGTGGTTTTTCTGAAAGTTTCTGGGAGTGGCTGACCGCATCTGCAGCCGAGTTTGGTTACCAAATCTCATAACTTCAGACTGATCCATCATCAAACTGCGACAAATGTTGCGCCATCGCCGCATGTTAACGCATCATGCCCTTCTAGTCGACGAGGTCCTGATGTAATGATTTCATAACGTGGTGCAGGCGCTTTCCCCAGGCTGAATTGGTGACGAGTTCTGCCAGTGGTTCCAGGTAAGTTCGAATCGCTTGACATCCTTCGCAAGTGGGAGTTTCCTACTAGAAAACAAATTTGCTTCGCAGCAAATACAGAAGAATGTCCTAGCCCGCTGTGGGGATAATGGCTGGACAATGGGAGAAACCACATGTCTGACCTCAATCGTCGCATTGAGGCCATGTACCGGGTCGACCGCCTCGGGGCATGGCTGTTTGTCGCTGCCCTTTGGGTAGTCATCCTCTTCGTGCTATTCATGTCATGGCCCTACATCTCGGACCAGGGCGTCAGGTTCGTGGTCGTCATCGCCGCCGCGGCGGTGCTGATCTTCAACACCGCTTCCGTCGCCGCGATGCTGCGCCATTATGCCGGGGACAAGGAGTTCATCTACCGCCTCGACATCCAGCATCTCGACGCCATGAAGAAGGAGGGCTGAGCATGGCCAAGTACACGCCCCCCGAACAGAGTAAGTTCATGCAGTGGATCGACATCATTTTCGTCGTCGCCGCCATCTTCCTCGCCCTCTGGCTGCCGCTGCAGGCCGGCTGGGCGGGCGTCTCCCGCGCCATTGAAAAGATCGAGAACCCCACATGGGAAGCCCTCGGCCAGACACCGGCCCAGGTCGAGCAGGGGGTGAAGCTCGGCTTCGCAGACGCCGCCGCCGCGCATGACATCATCCAGAACAAGTTCGACTACACCATCGACTGGCTGCAGCTCATCATCCTCATCGTCGTCATCGCGGGCTATTTCATCTTTCTCTTCCGGGCCTCCGACAAGGAGTACCGCGACGTGATCGATGAAAAGTTCAATAGCAAGGGCAAGTGAGGAACGCACCATGTGGATCATGATCGCAAATGCCGGATGGGTCTTCGCCGCCGCCCTCGTGCTGTGGATGCTTTATGACTGGTTCCGCGTCGATACCACCTACTCAGAAGAGGTGCTGACCTCCTCGCGCGAGGGTGAGATCGAGGCCGTCCAAGAAAAGCACAAGGTGTGAGGAAAACGAAATGAATAAAGCAACCAACTCCGCCGCCAGCAACGTACAGAAAGTTTCGCTCTTGCGCATCCTGGGGCCCGGACACGTCTGGGCGCTGGGTGTGGGCATCGTGCTCGTGGGCGAATACACGGGCTGGAACTTCGCCGCCGACAAGGGCGGCACCCTCGCCGCGCTGATCATCTGCTGGGTGATCGGCCTCCTCTACACCTCCGTCGCTATGATCGACTCGGAGGTGACCTCGACGGTTGCCGCCGCTGGTGGGCAATATGCGCAGGCCAAGCACATCGTGGGGCCGCTCATGGCCTTCAACGTGGCGCTCTACCTGGTCTTCGCCTACACCATGCTCGAAGTCTCGAACGCCATTCTCATCGCCGACACTATCAAGGCCTATGCGGGTGAAGGCTTCGGGGACTGGCAATACAAGGGTATCATCGCCACGGTCATCGTCGGCCTCGCGGCGCTGAACTACCGCGGCGTGCTGATGGCGCTGAACGTGAACTTCGTAATCACCGCGATTGCCTATGCCGCCATCATCATCCTGTTCTTCTCGGTGCAACCCTGGTCACAGGGCACGGTTCTGAAGCTGAACGAGATGGTGACGCCGGGGAATGCCCTGCCCTATGGCTGGATCGGCGTCATCGCGGCGTTCCACTGGGGCATCTGGTACTATCTCGGCATCGAGGGAACGACCCAGGCCGCCGAGGAAGTACGCTCGCCGCCGCGCTCCCTGCCCTACGGCACCATGGCGGGCATGATCACGCTGCTTATCGGCGCCTCGCTCACCTGGTACATCTGCGCCTCGCTGATGCCGTGGCAGTATCTGGGCTACACCTACTACCCGCTGCTCGACGCCGGCAAGCTGACGGGAAGCCCGCTGCTCGAGACCATGATGTTCTTGGCCACGATCCTCGCGGCCTTCGCATCGGCCAACGGCTGCATCAACGATGCGGCGCGCGCCTGGTTCTCGCTCGGCCGTGACCGCTATCTGCCTGCCTGGTTCTCGGCGGTGCATCCCAAGTACAGGACGCCCTACCGGTCGATCCTGTTCCTGGTGCCGATCGCGCTGGCCTTCGCCTTTATCGCGAACCTTGGACAGGCCATCACCTTCTCGATCCTCTCCGGCGTGCTGCAATACACGTTCATGAGCATCAACATCATCATGTTCAGGAACAAGTGGCCGCTGGGCTCGATCCAGCGCGGGTACACGCACCCCTTCCACCCGCTCCCCGCGGTGGTGCTGTTGCTGCTCTGCGTGGTGACCTACTTAGCGATATTCCTCGGTTATGGAGCACAGCTCTCCGCTATGGTGGTGTTCTACATCGTCATGTCGCTGTGGTTCCATTTCTACCGCTACCGCTATGTGCGGCGCGGCGAGCAGTTCACCATGCCCTGGCCGAAACCCCGGGGTTACTGATCACAGGCAATCAGGCGGCCCGTTCCATCAGAGGCGGGCCGCTCCCTTTTCCCATGTGGCAAACAGTCCTCGGTACGATTTTCGCCCTCATCCTCGTGGGGCTGCTCCTTCGCCAATACGTCCAGGAAAGGGCTCGGCGCGAGGCTGAGCCCGGCCGGATCTTCGCGGACGCGCTTCCTGTCCTCGAGAACAGCGAGGCCAGGGCCGGCGCGCAGGCCGGAAGCTATCTGCTTACTGGCCGCTATCAGGGGCATGAGGTTCAGGTAAAGGTGCTGGCGGATACGCTGGCGCTGCGCAAGCTGCCGGGCCTCTGGCTCATGGTGACACTGCCCACGCCGATTCCGCTCAACGCCACGCTGGACCTGATGATGCGCCCCGCCGGGGCGACAAGCTTCTCGAATTTTGACCAACTTGCTTACACCCTGGAGACACCGCCCAGCTTCCCCGAACATCTCGTCATCCGCGGTGATGCGCCAATTGCGGCCGTGCCGCTCGACCTTATGGCAAGGCACATCACGCCGCTCAGCCAGCCGCGCGGCAAGGAACTGCTCCTGACACCAAAGGGCTTGCGCCTCGTCATGCTGCTGGCGGAGGCCGACCGCGCCCGCTACGGCGTGTTCCGACAAGCCGATTTCGGGGGAGCGGCCGTGGACCCCGTTCAACTTGTAAAGCTCATCGAGCATCTCGTGGACTTGCAGCGGGACATATTAGCATGGCACGATCCGGCGTCATGACCGACAAGCCACCAATCAACCCCTATATCGTCCTCGCCGCCGCGGTGGTGGTGCCAGGTGCTGGCCACGTGATCCAGGGCAAGCCGCAGCGCGGGCTGATGTTCTTGTTCTTCACGCTGATCCTCGGCTGGGTGAGCCTCAGGCTGATGCCAGAAACCGCGAGTGTCTTCACGCGTCATGTTGGCGGCATCTTCATCTATGGGCTGTCCGTGCTCGATGCCTACAAGAGCGCCCGGGTGAACCTGGAGACATGGAAGTACCGCACCGGCGGCCAGCTCGGCTCCGAGGGATGACGGAAAAGCGGATCAGGCTCCGCGCCGCCTATGTCATCGACTATGTCTTAGCCCCCTAAAGTTGAGCCATTATTGTGGTGTCAATGGGAGGGGTTGGAGATGGCTCGTAAGCGATATTCGGATGAGGATTGTTTGAGGATTTTGCGGCAGGTTGAACTGGATTTGGCGGCGGGTGCGGATGTTGCCAAGGCATGTCGAACGGCGGGGATCAGTGACGCGACCTATTACATCT
>JBJTCD010000085.1:0-38946 GCA_046091665.1 Hyphomicrobiales bacterium | reverse complement strand
GCATAATTTACCGGGCATGCCGGTTGGACAATTTGGCACGCGCCCCGGGCCGATTATGGCAGCGGCAGATAAATTTGAAATTCGCATTGAAGGGCGCGGTGCTCACGCCGCGATGCCGCATCTTGCCATTGATACGGTTTTGATCGGTTCGCAATTGGTTACCATGTTGCAAAGCATCGTGTCACGCAATGTTGATCCACTTGAAAGCGCGGTTTTATCGGTCACAACATTTCATGCCGGTGATGCATTTAATGTCTTGCCGCAAAAGGCTTCGCTGCGCGGGACCGTCAGAACCTTCAATCCAGCTATTCAAGATCATGTCGAACAACGCGTGCGCGAAATGATTTCATCCTTTGCGGCGCTTCACGGCGCTTCGATCCATCTTGATTATGTGCGCGGCTATCCGGTCACGCGCAATCATGACCGTGAAACCACTTACGCGATCGACTCCGCGCGCCGCACGGCAGGGGAAGACCGCGTCAATCAGGTTATTGCGCCAATGATGGGTGCTGAAGATTTTTCTTATATGCTTGATGAGCGGCCGGGATGTTTCATTTTTATTGGCAATGGCACGTCGGCCGGGCTTCATCATCCTGATTATGATTTCAATGATGCCGCTATTCCGCATGGCGTGTCTTACTGGGCTGATTTGGTTGAGACAAGATTGGCGCGTTAGGATTCAAGCTCCTCACGCAGCATTTCAAGCTCAAGCCATTGCGTTTCACTTTTCTGCCGTTCGTCTTCCGCGCGGGTTAAGAGTTCGCTCGCTTTGTCAAAGCGCGCGCGGTCACGCTTATAAAGTTCGGGATCGGCAAGTACCGCTTTTAGTTTTTCAATATCGCGCCCAAGCGCATCGATGCGTTCAGGCAAAGTTTCAAGCAAGCGCTTTTCATTGAAAGACAATTTTCGTTTCGCTGTCGAAGCGTTTTCATCGCGGTCTTTATTTATTTCGCGCGGCTTTTGTGATGCAGGGCTTGGATTTGATGCCCGCGCATCAACGCCGCGTCCGCGTTGCGCCACCATATCGGAATAGCCGCCTGCATAATCAAGCCACCCGCCGTTCCCCTCGGCAATGATGACAGCGGTCGCAACGCGATCAAGAAAATCACGATCATGGCTCACCACAATCAAAGTGCCCTGATAATCGCCGAGCATCTCTTCCAAGAGATCAAGCGTTTCAAGATCAAGATCATTGGTGGGTTCATCAAGCACAAGAAGATTGGAGGGATTTGCAAGTGCTAGCGCGAGTAAAAGCCGCGCGCGTTCACCGCCAGACAAAGTGCCAACCGGCGTGCGCGCTTGTTCGGGTGAGAAAAGAAAATCTTTCATATAGGAAACGACATGACGATTTTCGCCATTCACAACAATGCGATCACCCGCGCCGCCCGAAAGCGTGTCCGCAAGCGATTGCGCTGGATCAAGTGAATCGCGCTTTTGTTCAAGTGTTGTCATTGCGAGATTGGTACCGAGCCTCACGCGGCCTTCATCGGGCGTGAGTTTGCCGGTTAAAAGATTAAGCAATGTCGTTTTGCCAGCACCATTTGCACCCACAAGGCCGATGCGATCACCCCGCAAGATGCGCGTCGAAAAATCCTTGACGATCTTTTTGTCGCCAAAGCTCAACGAGATTTTTTCCGCTTCAATGACAAGCGTGCCGGAAGTCTCTGCTTCGGTTAAATCTAGTTTCACGCCGCCTTGCGGCCCGCGCGCGTCCTTTCGTTTTTGCCTGAGCGCTGCCAGCTCGGCCATACGACGCACATTGCGTTTTCGTCTCGCAGTTACACCATAACGGACCCAATGTTCTTCGCGTACAATTTGGCGATCAAGCTTATGCCGCTCGCGTTCTTCTTCTTCAAAAATGACATCGCGCCAGGCTTCAAATTCACCAAAGCCTTTTTCAAGGCGACGTGTGACACCGCGATCAAGCCACAACGTCGCGCGAGACAGATTTTGTAAAAAACGTCGATCATGGCTGATCAATACGAGCGCTGATTTAAGGCTCTTCAATTCGCTTTCGAGCCATTCGATCGCCGGAAGATCAAGATGATTGGTCGGCTCATCCAGCATCAGAATGTCAGGTTCTGGAGCCAACACGCGCGCGAGTGCCGCGCGCCGCGCTTCGCCGCCCGAAAGCGTTCTAGGTTCTTCATCGCCTGTCAGTCCCAAGGCTTCGAGCAGATAACGCGCACGATAGGGATCATCACCCGGCGATAATCCTGCTTCTACATAAGCGAGAGTCGATGTGAATGCGGAGAGGTCAGGCTCTTGCGGCAGATAGCGCCATGTCGCGCCCGGTTGAATGAAACGCTCGCCGTGATCGGCATCAATCATGCCGGCCGCGATTTTTAACAAAGTCGATTTGCCGGAACCGTTACGACCGACAAGGCACAGTCGCTCGCCTTCACCAATGGCAAGATCCGCACCTTCAAGCAGCGGCGTGCCACCAAATGTCAGGTGAATGTCTTTGAGAAAGAGAAGGGGCGGTGACACCGAGCAAAGCCATGAGCAGAAAATATGATCCCGGCGATATGAAGGAATGACGCGTTTTCTGCAAGCGGCGGCTGTGTTCGATGAGCTGGTCCGGCCCTCTACCGATCCGCAATCCTCCGTCTGCCTTGCCTTTTCGATGCGGTGTTTTATGTCTGTCCCCAGCAATAGTGATTCGGCTTACCGCCTGCGGTCGCGCTCTCGGCGTCAGCGTCTTTCGGCAATCCCTGAATTTCGTTGTGGGGTGATCTCATGATCGTCTTTTCATGGGGTTGATCTGTTTTGTCTTAAAGATGCGAAGGAGAAGGCGATGCAACAAGGCACCGTCAAATGGTTTAACTCGGAAAAGGGTTATGGATTCATCCAACCCGAAAATGGCGGCAAGGATGTCTTTGTCCATATCAGCGCGGTTGAGCGGGCCGGGCTTTCAGGTCTTAATGAAGGGCAGAAAGTCGGGTTTGAACTTGTTGAAAATCGCGGACGCCAGTCAGCGGAAAATTTGAAGATCGGGTGAGCAAAGATCGATATTGATAAGAAGAGGCGGGTTCATCCCGCCTCTTTTTTGTGTGCCATGTTTTTGTGTATCAGACCAATTTGTGGTTTGGTGCCTTTCATGATGAAAACTCCTCCACCTTCCCTTGCGATTATCGGTGCCGGCCCTGCGGGGTTGATGGCGGCCGAGCAGCTTTCGCTCCAAGGCTATTCTGTATCTGTTTATGATCAGATGCCGATGCCGGGGCGAAAATTTTTGATGGCCGGACGTGGCGGTCTTAATCTCACACATTCGGAAACTTTCGATCAATTTGTCACGCGTTATGGCGAGGCAAAAGAGTTTCTTGCGCCATTTATTCATGCGTTCTCGCCTGATGAATTACGCGCGTGGTGCGATGATCTCGGTGAAGCGAGCTTTATCGGTTCAAGCGGTCGTATCTTTCCAAAAAGTTTTAAAGCGTCTCCCTTGTTGCGTGCATGGTTACGGCGCTTGGAAACGCAAGGTGTCAAATTTTTTATGCGCCACGAGTGGAAGGGCTTTACTGATCAAGGCGCGTTGCACTTTCATGCGCTCGATAAAGGTGATGTTCTTGTAAAATCCGATGCCGTTTTGTTGGCGCTTGGCGGCGCGTCTTGGCCGAGATTGGGCGCAACGGGTGCATGGCAGAATCTGTTGCGCGATAAAGACATCGCGGTGACGCCGTTAACAGCCTCAAATGTCGGCGTGAAGGTACCATGGTCCGAATATTTTATCTCGCGCTTTGCTGGGCAGCCGATCAAGCGTTTAATCATTTCATGCGGAGAGCATCACGCGCATGGCGAAGCGATGATCGCCCATTACGGGCTTGAGGGTGGCGCGCTTTATGCGCTTGGTCCTGCTTTGCGTGAGGCTATTAAGCGCACCGGTTCAGCGACACTCGTGCTTGATTTGCGGCGTGACATCTCAGAGTCAGAAATGATCGCGCGTCTTAAAAAGCCGCGTGGAAAAAAGAGTCTTTCGACTTTTCTCTCATCGGCGGCGGGGCTTGATCCTTTATCCATCGCTTTGGTGCGTGAATCTTTTTTGCTACGAGGTGAGAAACTTCCCGATCAAGCGGAAGATCTTGCGCGGGCGATCAAGGCTTGCACAATCACTGTCCGCGAGGTGCAGGGTTTGGATCGCGCAATTTCATCCGCAGGCGGTGTTGCACGTGATGAAGTCGATCGAAATCTAATGATCAAAAAAATGCCGGGCGTTTTCGTTGCCGGTGAGATGATTGATTGGGATGCGCCCACGGGCGGCTATTTGTTGCAGGCTTGTTTTTCTACAGCCGTCACAGCAGCGCGTGGAATCATCGCTTGGCTTCACGCGCGCAGTTTATAATCAGGCACCATTCGGCATGTTGAAGACGCGCACAGCATCCGCTGCGGCTTTCGCGCGGGCCGTGGTGCGGGCTTTGACAATGGCGCGCAAAATCGATGCGGCCGCCTCAAATTCGGCCGGTTCGGTGCGCGCGATGGGTTGATCATCCTCCAAGGCGTCCACGGCTTTGGCAATCAACAAGGTCGCCATCATCGGGAGATTAAGGCGATGGCGCTCAAAGGCGCTCTGGAGTGATTCGTTGAAGCCCGCCACTTCCTGACGCAAGAATGCTTCTTCGCGTTGATCGGTTTCACGACGACGATCCGCTCTCAGGCTCGCAAGATTGATGATTTCTGCGCTCATAGCGGGTCCATTATTTCGTTTCGTGCCAATCTTGGGGGAGAAGACGGCTCCCGAAACAAAAAATTAAGCGGGTCATTGTCACAACGTGGCAGCGTTAGAGCGAGTTTCATGCCAAAAAGAGATAGTGCTAGCCGTTCTGCTGGGACGCCTTTTTGAAAAAATGCGGTTGGAGGGTGAGTTATGCGTCGAATTCTGCCGATTTTCGTTGTCACCTTTGCCGTGGCTGCATGCCAAGGGTTCTCGCCCTCGCCACAGGGGAGCGGGATTACGGCCGCCGAGGCGTCCGATGCGGCGTCGACACAGGTAGCGAAATCCGAAAACAAGACCCTGATGCGGGGCGGCGCGGCATCGACAACGCCTAAACCTCCGGCGGTCGAACAAATGGCGTCCGAGCCGGTTGAACCCTTCCGGGCGGTGACAGTGACGGCAGAAGCGCTTGCAGCGAGCCTTATCATTCCCTTGCCCGCGAGCCGCGATTCAAATGCCGCAGCACTCGAGGCGGAGCGGGACCGGATTGACCGGGTGATTGCCGAGGGCGGTCTCACGCGCGAAGCGGGGGCCAAGCGGCTTTATCGTCTCGCCGCGAAAAACGGCTTGATCAAAATCAAAGCCGATGAAGTTCTCTGGCAGACGATCATTCAGGCCTACCGCAATCTCGATGATCGCTATATCACTCTTGAGGATGCTGCAGGTGATATTGCAGAAGCCTTCCTGCGACGCCGCGAGGCGAAGTAAGATCGACGATTAAAGCGTGGCGACGCCGTTAGCTGATAAATTTGTTTTCGACAGGAGTAGATTATGACGGTCACGATTGATGGCGCAAAACTGACAATCGATGGTGTGGTGCGTGTGGCGCGCCCCTCCGCCAATGGCCGTTATGAGAAGGCGGCTTTGTCGCCGAAAGCGCGTGAGCGTATTGCTGCAACGCGTGCCTTCATCGACAAAGAGTGGATGAACGACAACGCGCCATTGATGTATTCCTTCAACACAGGCGTCGGCCTTTTCAAAGATCAGCGCGTGTTGATGTCGGATATGGCTGCCTATCAGACAAAATCGATTTACGCCCATGCGACGGGTATCGGCGAACCGCTTGATGAAGATGTTGTGCGCGCCACGATGTTGCTGCGTGCCAATGCATTTGCATCGAATTATTCCGGCCCGCGTGTGGAAGTCGTTGATCGTTTGCTGGACTTTTTGAACAAGGGTCTCATCCCGGTCATTCCCGCAAAAGGTTCCGTCGGCGCATCGGGCGATCTCGCGCCGCTCGCTCATATGTCGGGCGCTTTGTGTGGATTTCCGGAAGCGGAAATCATATACAAAGGCAAGCGTCTGCCCGCGCGCGATGCAATCAAGAAAGCAGGGCTTGAACCTGATTTCACGCTGCATGCAAAAGATGCCTCCGCTTTGATCAACGGCTCGACCGTCTCGCTCGCGATTGCTGTGCTTGCGATTTATGATGCGAAGCGCATTCGCAAAGCTGCGGATATCGGCATGTGTCTCTCGCTCGAAGCGATGCGTGGCGAACTCGCAGCCTTTGATCCGCGTGTGCACAAAGCCCGTCCGCATGAAGGCCAGCGCAAGATCGCATCGAACATCCGCAAGATCACCGAAGGCTCGAAGCGCTGCTCGGCTGATGCGCGTGAAACGCTTTATCCTGATGAAGCGCGCGCCGCTGGCAAAGCGCCGCCGCCGCGTGTGCAGGACGTCTATTCGCTCCGTTGCACGCCGCAGGTGCATGGTCCCGCGCTCGAAGCGCTCGACTACGCTACAAAAATCATTTCGACCGAAATCAATTCGGCCACCGATAATCCTCTCATTTTCGAAAATGGTGACGGCACTTATGTTGTCATTTCCGGCGGCCATTTCCACGGCCAATATGTGGCGCAAGCGATGGATCTTGTTTCAATTGCGATCGCGGATTTGGGTTCCATCTCCGAGCGTCGTCTCGCGCGTTTGATCGATCCGACGATGAGCTATGGTCTGCCACGCAATTTGCTTGCGGGTAAAAAAGGTTTGAACACGGGCTTTGCGACTGTGCAGTGCTCGATGTCGGCGCTGGTGATGGAAAACCGCACGCTCTCCATGCCCGGCTCAGTGGATTCGATTCCGGGCAAGAGCAATGCAGAAGACCACGTGTCGAATTCGACATGGTGCGCCCGCAAGGCGCGCACCATCGTCAGCAATGTCGAATATATCGTTGCGATGGAAATTTTGATGGCAGGCCAAGCGCTCTCGCTCATTGAGCCGATTGCGAAAGATCATCCGATTGGCAAGGGCTCAAAGGCGGCCCTTGCATCGCTTCGCAGTGTTGTTGACCCCGCACTTGATGGTGATCGCTGGTATGCGACAGAAATGAATCTTGCGCATCAACATGTGCGTTCCGGCGCGGTGGTTGAAGCGGTTGAAGCGTCAGTCGGTAAACTCGACTGACGCTCCACGTTTTATCTTCTCTTAGAGCGCGTTTTTGATGGAATCAAAAACGCACTCTATCTCTTTGTATCGTCGCATTTTATTTCGATTGACCGGCTTCCACTTAATCGCAAAATGCTCTAGTGCGCGGCTTTTTTCGCCTCGGGTCGTGACCAGATCAGGCTCACGACCACGCCCGCACCAATGATGCTCACAATCATTGCCAAAGAGAGAGCTGGCGGGATTTTCTCGATACCCAAGAGATCCGCGGCGAAGATCTTGCCACCAATGACGATGAGCACGATTGCCAACGCATATTTGAGATAATGGAAGCGTTCGATCATCGCGGAGAGCGCAAAATAAAGCGCGCGCAAGCCGAGAATAGCGAAGATGTTTGATGTGTAAACAATGAACGGATCCGTCGTGATCGCGAAAATTGCAGGCACTGAGTCAACCGCAAAGACGACATCGGCGATCTCGATCAAGACGAGCGCCATAAAGAGCGGCGTGACATACATCAGGCGTTTGCCGGTTGAAGGATCCTGCACGCGCACGAAGAAACGCTCTTCATGATGCGTCTCTGTCACACGCAGCCAGCGCTTCATGAAACGTAATACGGGATTTTTGCCGATATCAGTCGGCTTATCGCCCGCAAACAACATTTTGACGCCGGTTGCGATCAAGAACACCGCAAAGACATAGAGCACCCAGGCGAATTCTGAAATCACGGCGGCGCCGAGCGCGATCATGATGGCGCGCAAGATGATCACGCCAAGAATGCCCCAGAACAAAACGCGATGCTGATATTTGTCCGGCACCGCAAAGAAAGAAAAAATCATCGCGATGACAAAAATATTATCAATCGCGAGTGCTTTTTCGACCGCAAAGCCGGTGAGATAATTCATGCCCGATTCAGCGCCGAGCGTGAACCAGATGCCAGCGCCGTAAAGAAGGCCCAGACTGATATAGAAAACGGAAAGGATCAGACTGTGGCGCACCGAGATGACGCGGTTTTTTCGGTTAAGCACACCGAGATCAAGCGCCAATAAGAAAAGCACAAGACCCGTGAAGCTCAGCCACATCCAAAGTGGCTTGCCGAGCCAAGGTTGCATGACAAAATCGATCAGGGACTGGGCATCAAATGCCATCATAAGCCTCCTCTGTGTTACGATCAAAGATCCGACATCACGAGCAGATGCTCGCCAGAGGGGCCCGGCTCTTCACATCGTCATGATTGACGAGAGATTGTGAAAAAATAAAGGCAGAGGCCGCGTTTATCGATTCGGGTCAAAATGTCGCACAAAATCAAGCAACACTTCGATTGCCATATCGCAATCACTCTCCGTCATGGATTCAAGAGGTGAATGGCTGATACCACCTTTGCATCTCACAAACATCATACCCGCGGGACAAAGCGTTGCCATTGCCATCGCATCGTGACCCGCACCAGAAGGCAAAAGCCGCGGCGTGATTTGGCGATGACCGATGGCATCCGAAAGGCCGGCAATCATGTGAGAGGCCATCGGCGTGGCTTTCGCTGATGAGAGGGGCTCAATGCGTAAAGAAACATGACGGCGCGCGGCAATCGCTTTGCATTCCGCTTCAATCATCGTGATGATTTTTTCACGTAACGCATCATCAGGCGCGCGTGTATCAAGCGAAAAGCGTACTTCGCCGGGGATTACATTCACGGCACCCGGATAGGCTTGAAAACGACCGACTGTGGCAACAACACTTTCATGCGCACGACCGATGCGTTCAATCGCAAGCGCCATTTCGGACGCGGCGGTGAGCGCGTCGTAACGCAAATTCATTGGGACGGTGCCGGCATGGCCCGGTTCACCTTTTATGGTGAGTGCCCAGCGCGTTGCGCCGTTGATAGCGGTGACCACGCCAACAGAAAGATTTTCGGCTTCGAGAACGGGGCCTTGCTCAATATGGATTTCCACATAGCCGATTACCGTTTTCGGATCGCGTTTGAGCGATTTCATTTTTGAAGGATCAAAACCATTTGTGGTTAACGCTTCGCGGATGGAGATGCCTTGTTCATCACGCGCGTCAAGTGAGGCTTCATCGAGTGTGCCTGCAAGTGCGCGGGATGAAGTGAGGTTGGCCGGAAACCGCACATTCTCTTCGTCACCAAAGCCCAGAACCTCAATCGCAAAATCAAGCCGCTCACCTTTTTGATGCAAGGCCTCGACAACACCGATGCCGGCAATCACGCCCAGAGCGCCGTCATAAGCGCCGCCATCAACCACCGTATCGATATGCGAGCCAATGAGCAGGGCTGGAAGGCCCGATGTCGTGCCTTCATAACGACCGACCACCGTGCCGAGCGCATCGACATGAACGCTATCGCATCCCGCTTTGCGCATTTCATCGATAATGAAATCAATCGATTTGATATGAGAAGGCGAGAGATAGAGCCGCGTGATTTTTCCGGGCTCATCTGTGTAAGCGCGTAGCGCTTCAAGGCGTCGATAGGCGCGTGCGCCGAGTGATGAAGGGGCTGTTGTCATGAGATCAATCTAAGCGATCAGTGGAAGGGGCTCAAGCCATCCTCCGTTGAGGGCAGTATCAATTAAGCTTGGGTCGCCAGAGCCGCAGCGTGAGGGCATTCAACACAACACTTACACTTGAGAGTGCCATCGCTCCCCCCGCAACAATGGGTGACAAGAGGCCAAAAGCTGCAAGCGGAATGCCCACAACATTATAGGCAAAGGCCCAGAACAACCCGAGGCGAATCGTTCGCGTTGCACGGCGCGCGAGATGAAGTGATGCGGGTGCGAGACGTGGATCGGGCCGCATTAAGGCAATGCCCGCGCTGTCAATCGCGATATCGGTTCCTGAACCCATCGCAATGCCGACATCGGCGCTTGCAAGAGCGGGCGCATCATTCACACCATCACCCACCATCGCGACGATGGCGCCTTTTGTTTTCAATGCGGCGATGGCGTCGGCTTTTCCTTCGGGCCGAACTTCAGCAATGATGGATCTTATGCCGAGTTCATTTCCTACGCGTTCTGCCGCGCCTTTCGTATCGCCGGTCAAAAGCGTTGTTGAAACACCAAGCGCATGGCTCTTTTTGATCGCCGCTTTCGAAGTGATACGCGCGGGGTCAGCAAAGGCGATCAAACCCAGACATTCTTTCGAGGAGAGATTTCCGAGAAGGCTGACGCCATGACCTTGAGCCGTCAAAGCCGCGATGCGATCTGAATATTTTTGTATCTCGATTCCAACACGTCGCAACGCCGCTTCATTGCCAAAAATCATTTCATCGCTGCCAAGACGCGCTGCAATCGCCCCGTCAAGCAGAGAAAAATTTTCTGCTTTTTTGATGGTGAGTGCGCGTGCTCTAGCCTCTTTGCGAATGGCCTCGGCTAAAGGATGTGTGCTTCCGGCTTCGAGCGCAGCGGCTAAGGCTAAGAGTAGAGAGACATCATCACCTTCAAGCGCGGTCAAAACCGGTTTGCCTTCGGTGAGGGTTCCGGTCTTGTCAAAGACAAGGTGCGTAACTGACGCCGCACGCTCAAGGGCAGCCGCATCTTTGATCAGAATGCCGTGCCGTGCAGCTACACCTGTTGCGGCAAGTATAGCCGTAGGCGTTGCAAGGCCCAAAGCGCAAGGGCATGCAATAACGAGAACGGATACGGCATTAATCAGCGCGGTTTCAAGCGTCACGCCCACGATGAGCCACGCGATCGCGGTTAATAGTGCTATCACCAAAACGATAGGCACAAAAATAGCGCTGATGCGATCAACCAAAGCTTGCACGGGTGCTTTTGAACTTTGCGCGGACGCGACAAGGCGGATAATGCGCGCAAGTACAGTCTCGGCGCCAAGCGCAGTGGTTTCAATTTCAAGAAGCCCATCAAGATTGACGGTGCCGCCGACCACTTTCGCGCCGTCGCTTTTTCGAACCGGAAGACTCTCACCGGTGATCATGGATTCATCTAAGCTTGCGGCGCCTTTACTAATCACGCCATCAACTGGAATCACTTCACCCGCGCGAACAAGAACATGATCACCAAGGGCGAGTGCTTCGATTGCAACCATCTCTTCACGATTGTCTTTTATTCTTCGTGCAGTGCTTGGCCGCAACGCGCCGAGTGATTTGAGGGCAGAGGCGGTTTCCGACGTCGCGCGTTCCTCTAACCATTTGCCCATCAAGACAAAGGCAATCACAACGCTAGAGGATTCAAAATAAAGATGCGCTCTATGGCCTTCATGCGCGGGAAAGAGCCAAAGATAGAGGCTCAACCCATAGGCCGCACTTGTGCCAAGCGCGACAAGAAGATCCATTGTTGCCGATCCGCTTTTAATCGCCTTCCATGCCGAGCGATAAAAACGATAGCCGAGCACGAATTGCACAAGAGAGGCGAGCACGAATTGCAGAAGCGGTGAGGGCATCAGATCCGTGCCAAGCACCATCCCGATCATGCCCACAAAGAAGGGCGCTGAAATGATAAAGGCCAGCGCGGCAGCGAATTTCGCTTTCCGCGCGCGGGTTTCCGCTCGGGTAGCCTCAGCTGAGCGATCCGCTTCTATGATGAGGCTCGCGCCATAGCCGATGTCATCCACCGCTTCGATGAGCGGTTCGGGCTCGGTTATCCCCTCGATCCGCGCGCTTTTGGTCGCCAGATTGACGGAAGCCCCCGTGACACTCGGAACCGACAAAAGCGCCTTTTCGACACGCGTGACGCAAGCGGCACAGGTCATGCCGTCAATGGCCAAGGAAATTGCGGGTGTTTCAGTCATTTTCCGTCTCGAAGACGCTCTTGTTACTGGCTCTATATAGGCATGACGGGCGCGGGGAGCCAGAGACGCGCGGCCCGTGCTCCGTTGCGTTTCCCGCATGAGAAGGCGGACGCCGATGCGGGAGTCATTTCTGCCCAAATTTTCAGCTTTCCGAGAGCGGCCAAGCCGCCTATCAAAATGCCGCTCTTTTCTTAAAGGCCCGAAATGATGGCGTTGGCTTTGATGGATCCCATTGTGCCCGAAGCGGAAACGCCCCGGACAATTCGCGCCGAGGGCCGCGTGCGGGCGCGGTTTCAGGCATCGCAGTGTATCACGCGGGTTGCTGAGCTTTATGAAAGTGGCGGCTATCGGCTTAAATTTCCGCGTGGTCCGCGTTGCGAAGCGGTGCTCGTCAATACAGGCGGCGGCATGGTGGGGGGCGATGAGCTCGCTCTTACTCTTAAAGCTGATGAAGATGCTGAAATTGTTCTCACCACACAATCGGCTGAAAAACTTTATCGTGCTGAAGGTGCGTCTGCAGAGATTTCTATTTCTTTAAAACTTGATACGAGAGCGCGCATCGAATGGGTGCCGCAAGAAACAATTCTCTTTTCTGGCGCGCAACTCTCGCGGAATTTTAACGTCGATATGGCTCGTGATGCGTCGCTCTTGATTTTTGAATCGACGGTCTTTGGACGCATCGCAATGGGTGAGGTGATCAGCGACGGAATGTTTCGCGATCATTGGCGTATTCGTCGTGATCAGAAATTGATTTATGCCGATGATGTAAAGCTCGAAAACAATATGGCCGCTTTGCTCGAACGCAAAGCGATTGGCAATGGCGCATGCACGGTGGCGACCTGTCTTTATATTGCGCCCGATGCCGAAGCGCGCCTTAACGAGGCACGTGAAGCTTTACGTGACGCTGCTTGTGAATGCGCGGCAAGCGCGTGGAACGGCATGATGGTTGTGCGGTTTGTGTCGTCTGATCCGGTAGCACTTCGTCGCAGCGCTGTCGCGTTTCTCAACCGATTTCGTAACACGGATCTGCCACGCGTGTGGCAATGCTGAATAGAAATAAAAAAGGAGGACGCGATGATCTTATCGCCGCGTGAGAAAGACAAATTACTGGTTTCAATGGCCGCGATGGTGGCGCGCAATCGCTTGGCACGTGGTGTGAAACTTAATCATCCGGAAGCGGTGGCGCTGATCACGGATTTTGTGGTTGAAGGCGCGCGCGACGGGCGAAGCGTTGCTGATCTTATGGAAGCGGGCGCGCATGTGATACGCGCGGATCACGTGATGGCGGGTGTCGCAGAGATGATTCATGATGTGCAAGTGGAAGCGACATTTCCGGATGGCACTAAACTTGTGACCGTACATCAACCTATCCGCGGCGCTTCGCATGACGCGATTAAACCGGGTGAAGTGATCACCGAGCCCGGCGATATTGTGATGAATGAAGGCCGCGCAACGGTTACGATCACGGTTGCGAATAAAGGCGATCGCCCGATCCAAGTTGGCAGTCATTATCACTTCTTTGAAACCAATCCGGCTTTGTCTTTTGACCGCACGAAAGCGCGCGGTATGCGGCTTGATATTCCCGCCGGCACGGCGGTGCGGTTTGAGCCGGGACAAACGCGTGACGTGACGCTTGTGGCGCTTGCCGGCAAACGTGAAGTCTATGGCTTCCGCCAAGATGTGATGGGCGCCTTGTGAGCGTGTGAGGAGACAAAAACCATGACAACGAAACTCTCCCGCGCTGCTTATGCGGATATGTTTGGCCCGACGACCGGGGATCGTGTGCGTTTGGCCGATACATCGCTTCTGATCGAAGTTGAAAAAGATTTCACCACTTACGGCGAAGAAGTGAAATTCGGCGGTGGTAAAGTCATTCGCGATGGCATGGGCCAGAGCCAAATTTCAAACAAGGATGGTGCGGTGGATACCGTCATCACCAATGCCTTGATTGTCGATCATTGGGGTATTGTGAAAGCCGATATCGGTTTGAAGAATGGCCGTATCGCCACGATTGGCAAAGCAGGCAATCCCGATATTCAACCGAATGTCACGATCATCATTGGTCCCGGCACGGATGTGATTGCGGGTGAAGGCAAGATTCTGACAGCCGGTGGTTTTGACACGCATATTCATTTCATTTCGCCGCAACAAATTGAACATGCTTTGATGTCGGGTGTGACGTCTTTGCTCGGTGGTGGCACGGGTCCTTCAGCGGGCACGAATGCGACAACATGCACACCGGGCCCTTGGCATATGGCGCGGATGATTGAGGCTGCCGATGCGTTTCCGGTCAATGTTGGTTTTTCTGGGAAAGGCAATGCGGCTTTGCCGGGCTCTCTCGTTGAAATGATCGAAGCGGGGGCGTGTGCTTTAAAGCTCCATGAGGATTGGGGCACGACACCCGCCGCGATTGATAATTGTTTGAGCGTTGCGGATGATCACGACATTCAGGTGATGATCCATACGGACACGCTGAATGAATCAGGCTTTGTTGAAGATACGATCAGAGCTTTTAAGAACCGTACCATTCACGCTTTTCATACGGAAGGCGCGGGCGGTGGTCACGCGCCCGACATTATAAAAGTTGCGGGCTTGAAAAATGTTCTGCCGTCTTCAACCAATCCGACACGGCCATTTACTGTCAACACTTTGGATGAGCATCTCGATATGTTGATGGTGTGTCACCATCTTGATTCATCAATCCCAGAAGATCTTGCTTTTGCCGAAAGTCGTATTCGCAAAGAGACGATTGCGGCTGAAGATATTCTTCATGATATCGGTGCGTTGTCGATGATGTCGTCGGATTCCCAAGCGATGGGTCGTTTGGGTGAGGTCATCACGCGCACATGGCAAACGGCCGATAAAATGAAACAACAACGCGGATCACTTGCGGGCGATGGTCGTGCGGATAATCATCGTGTGAAGCGTTATATTGCGAAATATACAATCAACCCTGCGATTGCGCATGGCGTTTCAAAATATATCGGTTCGGTTGAAGTTGGGAAACTCGCCGATCTTGTTTTGTGGTCACCGGCATTCTTTGGCACAAAGCCGGATCTCATCATCAAGGGTGGCGCGATCATTGCTGCGCAAATGGGGGATCCGAATGCGTCGATTCCGACACCTCAGCCTGTGCATTTCCGTGAAATGTTTGGGGCTTTCGGTAAGGCTTTGACCTCAACGTCGCTGGTCTTTACCTCGAAAGCGGCGATCGCGAATGGCCTTCGTCATGCGCTTGGCACGCAAAAAGAAATGGTTGCGGTTGAAAATGTGCGTGGCGGCATTTCGAAAGCCTCGATGATCCATAATGACGCGACGCCCGAGATCACGGTTGATCCCGAGACTTATCGCGTCACCGCCGATGGTGAATTGCTTGTATGCGAACCCGCCAAAGAGCTTGCACTGGCGCAGCGCTATTTTCTGTTCTAAGCTTCGGGTCGTAGTTGATGATAGTGAAACGGGATTATCTTATGCAACGGGCCATTTCGATTGTGCGCAAAGCCGCCGTCAAAGCCGATAAAGTTATTGATCAGGTGAGCCTTGATCATGAAGGGCGGCACCGCAGACGCATTACGCTCACAGGCGAGAAGGGTACGGCGTTTTTGCTCGATCTTGAAAAGACCGCGACGCTGAATGATGGTGATGCGGTTAAGCTCGAGGATGGCTCGCTTATTCTCGTGAGCGCCGCGCCGCAAACGCTGATCGAAATCAAAGCCGAGAATCCGATGCGGCTTTTGAAAACCGCTTGGCATATAGGCAATCGTCATACACCAGCCGAGATCACAGCGGATGCGATCTATATCGAAGAAGATCATGTGCTCGCCGAAATGATCCGTGGCTTGGGATGCGCGATGGCGACCGTGTCGCGCCCCTTCCAGCCCGAGCGCGGCGCCTATCATGATCACGCGCATGGTGAGCATAGTCATGATCAACATTCCCATGATCATCACGGCCATAGCCATGATCACGGTCATCACGATCATGATCACGGTCACCAACATGCTCATGGTGCGGGATGTGGCTGTGGCCACGATCATGCGCATGATCATAACCACGATCATGATCATCATCGTGGCCATTCTCATGATCATCATGGTCACTCTCATGATCATAGCCATGATGGCCATACGCATGGTCATAAACATAAATAGATCATGGACGACGAGTCATCGCTTCCGCTTCTCGTTTGGTTAAGCCCCGCTTTTCCTGTCGGGTCTTTTGCTTATTCGCATGGGTTGGAATGGGCGCATGAAGCGGGTGATGTCACTGATTTCGAAACCTGCCGCGACTGGATTGCCGATCTTCTTGTCTATGGATCTGGCCGCAATGATGCGATCCTTCTCGCGGAAGCCTGGCGTGCCGTACGCGATGATGACAAAGACGCGTTAAAGTCTGTCATTGATTCATCGCTCGCGCTGCAACCCTCATCCGAGCGTTACTTAGAATCAACCACGCAAGGCAAAGCGTTTCTTGCGACCGCACGTGCGGCATGGTCGAATGAGCGGTTGGAAAAGACTTTATTGCATCATGCAGGCGATATCACCTATCCGGTGGCGGTGGGTCTTGTTGCTTCGAGTTATGCAATGCCGCTGTCACATGTTCTTGAAGCGTTTCTTACGGCTTTCGTTTCCAATCTCGTCTCGGCCTCCGTGCGTTTGGGTGTGATCGGGCAAACGGATGGTCAACGCGTGATTGCTTCGCTTTTGCCGCGCGTTAAAGAAATATCTGAGTTTGCAATCCATTCCTCGCTTGAGGATCTCGGCTCGTCTGTGTTTCGCTCCGATCTCGCTTCTCTTCATCATGAAACTCAATATACAAGGTTGTTTCGCTCATGAGTTCTTCATCACATGGCCCTTTGCGTGTCGGGATTGGTGGACCAGTCGGTTCTGGTAAAACCGCGCTTACCGAAATGCTCTGCAAATATTTTCGTGACACTTATGATCTCTGCGCGATCACCAATGATATTTACACAAAAGAAGACGCGCGGCTTTTGACGGTTGCGGGAGCACTTCCGGAAGAGCGCATTATGGGGGTTGAAACAGGCGGCTGTCCGCACACTGCCATTCGCGAAGATTGTTCGCTCAATCTCGCCGCGGTCGATACGATGCGCGAGAAATTTCCCAATCTCGATTTGATCCTGATTGAATCAGGTGGTGACAATCTTGCTGCTACGTTCTCACCAGAGCTTGCTGATCTCACCATTCATGTGATCGATGTGGCGGGCGGTGAAAAAATTCCGCGTAAAGGCGGGCCGGGTATCACGCGGTCTGATCTTCTTGTGATCAATAAAATTGATCTGGCACCGCATGTGGGCGCTAGCCTTCAGGTGATGGAAGAAGACACAAAGCGCATGCGTAAAGAACGCCCTTATGTCTTTACCAATATGCGTGATGGTACAGGGCTTGAAACGGTCGCGGCCTTTATCGAAAAAGCTGGCGGATTGAAGTTATAGCTGAATAATTATTTAGTGAAAGTCTCTCGACTTCGGCAAAATCCGTGCTTGGCGCGGATGACGCGTGCGGCCTTCCGGCACGGGGCGTTTGACTTCATCCGCATGGGCAAGCGCGAGCGGAATCGACTCTTGCGACAAGAGTAAAAGATCGGTGGAACGGTCCTCAATCTCTTCGACAACGAGATGCACAAGACCTTCTTCACTGCGTTGCGCGCGCGCGTCCACGCTCACAAGCCGTGCGCCCATCACAATTTTACGAAAACGTTCAAGCAAAGAGGGCCAGATGACGAGATTGGCGATGCCCGTCTCATCTTCAATCGTCATGAAGACAACACCTTTCGCGCTGCCGGGCTTTTGCCGAATGAGCACAACACCCGCCGCCCGTACGCGTCGTCCATCAACACAATCGCGAATGGTCGAACATGGCAACACATCTTCGCTTTCATAAAGCCCGCGTAAAAACATCATCGGATGACCTTTGAGCGACAAGCGCAGCGTTTGATAATCAGCCACAACATGTTCGCTCAAAGGCATTTCCGGCAAAGTGACAAGCGGTTCTTCGGCAAGCTCTTGCACGCGCGCGGCTTCGAACAAAGGCAGAGGATCAGAATCAGGCAATCGCCGCACGGTCCATGCCGCTTCTCGCCGATCAAGATTGATTGATCGCATTGCATCCGCTTCTGCGAGCAACACAAGCGCGCGTGCAGGTAAATCCGCGCGGCGTTTCAACATTTCAGGAGAGGGATAAAACCCATTGCGGAAAGAGGAAATGCGATCCGCCCAGTCTTCACGAAAGCCATCAATCTGGCGAAAGCCCAAACGCAAGGCGAGCGCATGATCTTTGCGTTCTTCAAGTGTCGCATCCCAACGGCTCGCATTGATATCGGGTGCGCGCGCTTCAACCCCGTGATCCGTCGCATCGCGTACAATTTGCGCAGGCGCATAGAAGCCCATCGGTTGGCTGTTCAAAAGTCCCGCGGCAAAGGCTGCGGGGTGATGGCATTTCAACCATGCAGAGGCATAAACAAGCAGCGCGAAAGAGGCGGCATGGCTTTCGGGAAAACCATATTCGCCAAAGCCTTCGATTTGTTTGAAACAGCGCGCGGCAAAATCCGCTTCATAACCGCGTGTCACCATGCCGTGAATCATTTTTTCCTGAAACAAATGAATCGTACCAACACGACGAAATGTCGCCATCGCGCGGCGAAGCTTGTTGGCTTCTTCCGGTGTGAATTTAGCCGCTTCAATCGCAATGC
This sequence comes from Hyphomicrobiales bacterium, assembly GCA_046091665.1. Lineage (GTDB taxonomy): Bacteria > Pseudomonadota > Alphaproteobacteria > Rhizobiales > Beijerinckiaceae > CAIUPE01. Next base: position 20,387 of record JBJTCD010000085.1, on the reverse strand, counting down.
GCATCGCTTGTTCTTGAAAGAGCGGCACGCCTAATGTTTTGCCAAGCACACGTTCAAGCTCATCTGGCGGGCCATGCTTCGGTGAGGGCGAAGGGTAACGTACTTGCTCCTTGCCTTGCCGACGTCGCAAATAGGGATGCACCATATCGCCTTGAATGGGGCCGGGCCGCACAATCGCGACTTCAATCACGAGATCATAAAAACAAGCGGGTTTGATGCGCGGCAACATATTCATTTGCGCGCGGCTCTCTACCTGAAACACACCGACAGAATCAGCCTTCTGCAACATCGCATAAACGTCAGGATCTTCGCGAGGAATGGTGGCGAGTTCGAGTTGCGGTCCGCCATGCATCGCGATGAGATCGAGTGTTTTGCGGATGCAGGTTAACATGCCAAGCGCTAACACATCGACTTTCATCAAGCCGAGTGCCGCGATATCGTCTTTGTCCCATTCTATGAAAGTGCGTTCATCCATCGCCGCATTGCCGATGGGCACGGTCTCATCAAGTCGCCCGCGCGTGAGCACAAAGCCCCCGACATGTTGCGAGAGATGGCGCGGGAAGCCTTGGATCTCCATCGCAATATCAACCGCCAAACGGATCATCGGATTTGTCGCATCAAGTCCGGCTTCTGCAATCTGGCTGTCGGTTAGTCCTTTGCCCCATGAGCCCCACACTGTGTTGGCGAGGGCTGCGGTTACATCTTCGGTAAGACCCAAAGCTTTGCCGACATCGCGGATCGCGCTGCGGGGGCGATAGGAAATGACGGTTGCCGCAAGGCCTGCACGCTCGCGGCCATAGCGTTTATAAATCCATTGAATGACTTCTTCGCGCCGCTCATGTTCGAAATCGACATCGATATCGGGTGGTTCGCGTCGTTCGGCAGAAATGAATCGTTCAAACAACAAATCAATTTCAGTCGGATCGACCGCTGTTACGCCCAAACAATAACACACAACAGAATTGGCGGCTGAACCACGCCCTTGGCAGAGAATATTTTGCGAGCGCGCGAAACTCACAATATCATTCACGGTTAAAAAATAAGGCGCGTAATCAAGCTCTTCAATGAGCGCGAGTTCTTTGGCGAGTGCCGCTTTAATTTTATCCGGCACGCCTTTTGGGTAACGGCGTTTTGCGCCCTCATAGGCGAGATCGGTGAGATGGTGTTGCGGCGTTTTGCCTTCGGGCACCGGTTCATCCGGATATTCGTAACGCAATTCATCAAGTGAAAAAGAAAGACGTTCGAGAAAGCGTGTTGTCTCTTTAAGCGCTTCCGGATGATCGCGAAAAAGATGCGCCATATCGGCAGCACTTTTTAGGTGACGCTCCGCATGCGCTTCAAGTTTTTTGCCGATGGTTTCGATGGTTTGATGTTCACGGATGCAGGTGAACACGTCCTGCACGCGGCGGCGATCAGGGTGATGATAAAGTGCGTCATTCAAAGCGATGAGGGGAATATGATAATAAGTCGCAAGCTCGGCAAGATGGTGTAATCTTGTTTTATCTCGCCCGTGATGAAGCGGTATAGCGCCGAGCCAGAGATGATCGGGTACATGCGCCGTGAGTTTTTTAAGCGCCTCTATTGTTTCATCACCGATTTTTTCTGGCGGGATGAGGATGAGAAGAAGCCCTTCACTCTCCGCTAAAAGATCATCGAAAGTGAGATGGCATTCGCCTTTCTCGGCGCGACGTTTGCCGAGCGAGAGAAGACGCGACAAACGTCCATAGGCCGCGCGATCTTTCGGATAGGCGAGAAGATCGGGCGTGCCATCGGCAAAAACCAGACGGCAACCAATCGCGAGTTTCAGACCACTGTCTGCAGCATCTGTTTCTTTCAGCGCGACATGCGCACGCACAACGCCTGCGAGCGTGTTGCGATCCGCAATGCCGATTCCTGAAAGATTTAATCGTGCGGCCTCGGCCACATAATCTTCCGGATGCGATGCTCCGCGCAGAAACGAAAAATTCGTCGTGACCGCGAGTTCGGCATAGACGGGTGTCATCCAAACAACCCATGCATAAACCAGTGGGGGTCATTTGTTTCGCGCTCATAAAGGCCTGCGCGGAAGAGCCAGAAGCGCGCGCCTTGTTCATTCTCGACGCGATAATAATCGCGCGTTGGTGGTAATGCCTGCCCGGTCATGCGCCACCATTCAGGTGCGAGACGTTCAGGCCCTTCGGCTTTCACAACCACATGAAACACACGCCGCCAGCGAAAGCGGATTGGCGGACCATCAGGCACTTCGGCAATCGCTTCGATAGGTTCGGGTGGATCAAGAAGACGGATCGGCCGCAAGGGCGCAAGATCGGCATCGCTCCATAAATCCCATTCGGTGGCGAGAGCGGCATTGCCATCTTGCGCGGGAAGATAACGCATCGCGCGTTCGGGCATATGCGTGTCTTCGGCATGAAGACGCATCACGCGAGAGGGATGTAAACGCACACCGAGTTTTTCAATCAAAGCGGCGAGGTCTTCGGCAAGATCAGTGCGTCCATCAAAATCAGGTTCATGCGCCTCAAGTGTTTCAGCAACAGGCACAGAGAGGCGAATGACATCAAAGCCAAAACCGGGATCAAGCGGATCAGCCAGTGTATTTAGCCGATCACGAAAGAGGCGCATGATGGTTTTCGGATCACGCAAAGGCCGCGCGGTTTCAATGCCTAAGCGACGCATCGCGCCATCAGCACGAAAAAAGCCAAGCTCAAAACGTCGCCCGCCTTGTCCTTGTTTTTCAAGCAAACGCGCGAGATCCGCAGAGAGTGTGAGAATGGTACGATGAATATCATCCTCATGACCGATGGGTTCGGCAAAGCGTCGTTCGGTAATGAAAGAAGGAATATATCGACGCGGTGTGATCGGTGTTTCAATAACGCCGCGCACCGCATCAAGTCGCGCGAGTAAATCGCGACCAAAACGTGCGGCCAAAGGCGCGCGTGGACGTGAAGCGAGATCATCAATCGTTTTTAATCCCAAACGCGCAAGCGCAATCACTTCGCTTGAGGGAAGACCCAAGGCCGCAATCGGTAAAGAGGCGGCGGCGTCTGCTTCTGTGCCTTTTGGAATGATCAGAGCTTCCTCTTTGAAACGCGCGAAAGCGGCCGCACATTCAAGTGTTCCCGCAATCGCCGCTTTCGCATCAAAACCTTGCGCGCGTAATCGCGTGAGACAATCGTGAAGCAAAGCGTCTTCACCACCCAAAAGATGCGCAGCCCCTGTAATATCGAGCGCTACGCCTTCAGGCGTTTCATCCTCTGATGCAATCAACCCCACGCAAGGCGTGTAACGCTCCATCCATGAGGCGATTTGTTCAATGAGTTGACGATCGGCAATGTGATCTCGTTCCTCTACTTCAAGCGAAGGGCAAAGCGCGCGTGCGGTGGCAAGCGTCATGCCTTTTGAAAGACCAGCAGTCAGCGCGTGATGATCCAGCGCGACAATCACAAGCGCGCCTTTGATTTTTTCAACGATAATCAACGGCGTGTCAGGCTGATTTTTCGTAAGTGTGAAATGAGCCCGACGATGCAATCGATCGGTCGAAAGATGCGGAAAAATGATCGACAGAATCCGCCGGTCGGAACAAACGCTCACCATGACTCCACTCCACTGTCCAAATGCCGCCCGCGCTCTCCGCGCCTTTTTGCCGATTGAGAAGAAGCGTGAGGCGAAAACGCGGATGCCCCATAGTTTCGCGGCCCTCACTGGGCGCGGCCGCTACACGCCAGCGCGTGCGCAAACTGCCGGGTAAATTTTGTCCGCCATGACGCAAGATGATGAGCGGCACGGTGTTTTCTTCTGCCGCTAGGGCAAGGCGTCGCAACGCCACAAGATCAAGTTGTTTTGGATGCCCCCACGGTTCGAACAAAACCGCACCAAGGGCCGCGCAACGCAGCGCATCTTCTGCCGTTTTCAATCCGTCTTCCGCGCCACGCGGGGCAACGAGCAGAAGACGGGCGGGATCAAGCCCGAAATTTTTGAGCCCCGGCCCATAAACGCGCCCACCTTCATGACGGGTCATCTCTTCGCCGATCCAGACCCAGTCCCGTTCCTGAGCAAACCGGCCGATCAGGCCGAGTGCGAAACCTGTCGCTGCGGCCAAATCGGAAGGGCTTTGCGGGGCGACTTCATGCAAAGCATCCCGCGCGAGTCCTCCGCCCAGCGCCTGATCCATCGCCGAATGGCCGAGGGGCGCTTTTTTCATAACCGGATCCATGGCGCGCAGGCTGCCATCCCGGCCGATTTTCGAGATCGACTGGCGCAGGGACTGCAAATCGGGCGACGCAACAGGCATCGGGGCGACTTTCTTCTCAATGTTCACTATTTGTTCTCATTAATTCCGCGAAACAGGGAACGAGTCAAGGCGAAGCCCTTGAGGTCAAAAAGCAAAAGGCCACCATATTTTGTGGCGGCCTTGCCGAAAGCGTAAAATTTTTCGAATCGAGGGGGGTTGAGCGCGTTTGAATTTGATGGACTCAAAGACGCGCTCTATTTCTTTGTTTTATCGCATTTTGTTTCGATGAACCGGTGCCCACTTCATCGCAAAATGCTCTAGCGCGGCGCCATGATCATGGTCATCTGGCGGCCTTCGAGCATGGGCTCGGCCTCAACTTTCGAGACTTCAGCCATTTCCGTCCGCACGCGCTCGAGCAATTTCATACCAAGATCTTGGTGGGCCATTTCGCGGCCCCGGAAGCGCAAGGTGATTTTGACCTTATCGCCTTCCTCGAAGAAGCGGCGCACCGCTTTCATCTTGGTCTCGTAATCATGATTATCGATGCCCGGACGCAGCTTGATTTCCTTGATTTCAACGACTTTCTGCTTTTTCCGCGCTTCCGCAGCCTTTTTCTGCTCAAGGAAGCGGAATTTGCCGTAATCGAGGATTTTGCAGACGGGAGGCGTCGCGTTCGGGACGATCTCGACAAGGTCAAGGCCCGCTTCTTCCGCAAGGGCCAAGGCGTCAAAGAAAGCAACGACTCCGCGATTATTGCCGGTATCGTCGATCAGCTGCACTTCGCGCACGCCGCGAATGTCGCGATTGGCGCGGGGCCCGTCCTTAACCGGAACGGGAGCGGTTCTCATCGGTCTGCGAATGGCTTTAGTCTCCTCTTTTGATTTTCAGGGTCCCGATACGGGCAAGCCCGCTGATCCTGACAAATCAGTTTTAATGAAGGATTGCTTCATAAGCGGAAATGCGCGGAAAGCACGGGGAAGTCAACTCGGGTGCGGGTTCATACGCGCTTTTTTGCACGCGCGTGCTTTTTGAGCACGCGCTTCAGGTGGCGCTCTTTTAGTGGAGGCTTACCGTTTCGAGGTCATTTTCCCAGGCATTGGCCATGGCCGTATCGCGTGAATCCGTGATCATGATCGGCATGCCATTGGCCGCCAAAAGCACAAAGAGGTTCAAGCCCGGCGCCACTTCCGGCGCGCCCGGAAAAATCCGGCCAAGATCATCCGATTTGATCGGCTTCAGATAAGCGAGTTTACCTTCGCCCCATTGAGCGAGCGATTGGATGGAGAGGGTTTCGTCGCCGCTCTCACTTGTTAAAATTTTCGTCGTCTCAGTCATGCCACCCTCCTTGAGCGGTGTCGTCATATTTATCACTTATGATCTCAATCGCGTTCTACAATATCGATGCGCCGGATAATTTTTTCCGGCTCCGGTCGCGCGAGATCGATAACAAGAAGACCATTGGTCATCGCCGCGCCCATGACCTCCATGCCATCGACGAGCAAGAAGCTTTTCTGGAATTGCCGCGCCGCAATGCCGCGATGAAGATAGACGCGGCTTTTATCGTCTGTCTGCCGGCCACGGATCACGAGCTGGTTTTCTTCCAAAGTCACATCAAGTTGATCGCGGGTGAAGCCTGCCACCGCCAAAGTGATGCGCAAGAGCTCCGGTTGTGAGTCCGAGCGCGGCACGCGTTCAATATTATAGGGCGGATAACCGTCGGTCGCGGTCTTCGCGATGCGTTCCAGTGCCCGTTCGAATTCATCAAAGCCGATGAGGAAAGGCGAGGTCAAAGTGGTCATTCGTGTCATGTGCGAAGCCCATGAGTAAGGCACTTCGGATCAGGAGCCTCGGGATTAAGCACTCCGGGGCCTTTCGGCCTTAAGCGAAATATGGTCATGCTCGATCCATCCTGCAAGTGATCAAGGAGAGTGGGGCGGTGACGGCGAAAATCGATATTCTGGCGATTGGCGAACCGATGGTTGAATTCAACGAGGATCGCTCGGGGCCCGCGCCGACCTATCGGCCCGGTCATGGCGGCGATACGTCGAACACGATTATCGCCGCCGCCCGTCAAGGCGCGCGCACCGCCTATTTCACCCATCTCGGAGATGACGCCTTTGGCCGACAATTTCTCGATTTGTGGGATCAAGAACATGTTGACCGCACGCATGTGAAGCTCGCCCAAGGGCAACGGACAGGGATTTATTTTGTCACTCATGGACCTGATGGCCATGAATTCAGCTATTACCGCGCAGGATCAGCCGCGAGCCTTGTGACATCACAAGATTTGCCGAAGGGGCTCGTTGAGTCCGCTGAGATTTTGCATGTCTCCGGCATCAGCCAAGCGATTTCAGTTTTAGCCTGCGACATGGTGTTTGAAGCGATGGCGCGCGCTCACGCGGCGGGGCGTGTAATCAGTTACGACACGAATTTGCGCTTGCGCCTTTGGCCGATTGAACGCGCGCGCGCGATCATCCACGCAGCAGCGGCGAAAAGCACCATTCTTCTTCCCGGCCTTGATGATGCGCGTCAATTGACGGGACTTGAAAGCGCTGATGCAATTTGTGATTTTTATCTCGCTTTGGGGCCGAGCATCGTGGCGCTCACCATGGGGAAAGAGGGTACGCTTGTGGCGACAAAAGATAAACGCCGCCATATTCCGGCGCGGGTTGTGAAAGCTGTTGATGCGACGGGGGCAGGGGATACATTTGATGGCGCTTTCCTTGCCGAATGGGTGAAAAGCCGCGATGCTTTTGTCGCCGCGCATTTTGCCAATGCGGCTGCCGCATTATCGACACAAGCCTATGGTGCTGTGGGGCCCATACCGCGCCGCGCCGCGGTCGAGGCCTTTATGGCAAACTGATTGAGTCTTGTCTGCGTAAATGCGTTTATAGTTTCGTTGCCGCTTTTCTCTCTTGATGGAGATACGCATGACAAACACTCTTGGTCCCAAAATTCCTTCATATGAAATCACGCCGCATGAGATCTATCTTTCACGCCGTCATTTCATGGGAGGTGCTTTGGCAACGGGTGCGGCTTTGGCTGGTCATCGGCTTTGGGTGCAACATCGCCTACGGCTTTATCATTTTCGCAAAATGCGTTTCCAAAACCGTCCGACGCGGTGACAGATCGTTCACTCGCAACGACCTATAATAATTTCTATGAATTCGGCACTTCGAAATCCGACCCCGCGCGCAATGCCGTAAAATTCACAACGAAACCCTGGACCGTTGAAATTGGCGGCGAAGTCGCAAAGCCGAAAACTATCGGCGTAGAAGAGCTTTTGAAATTTGATCTTGAAGAACGCATCTATCGCCTGCGCTGCGTTGAAGCTTGGTCGATGGTCATTCCATGGATTGGTTTTTCCTTGTCAAAACTTCTCGCGCAAGTGGAGCCGACATCCAAAGCGCGCTATGTGAAGTTCACAACCGCGTCAAAGCCTGATGAAATGCCGGGTATTTCCTATCGCGTGCTCGATTGGCCTTATACGGAAGGCTTACGTCTTGATGAGGCGATGCATCCTCTCACTTTGTTGACGCTTGGCATGTATGGCGAAGTGTTGCCTAATCAAAATGGCGCGCCGGTGCGCATTGTTGTGCCGTGGAAATATGGATTTAAAAGCGTGAAATCCATCGTACGGATTGATCTTGTTGCCGATGAACCGAAAACCGCATGGAACAGCGCCGCACCGAATGAATATGGATTTTATTCGAATGTAAATCCGGCGGTTGATCATCCACGCTGGAGCCAAAAGCGCGAGCGGCGCTTGCCCGGGTTCTTTGCCAATCATGATACGGAACCGTTCAACGGTTATGGCGAACAAGTGGCATCGCTTTATTCCGGCATGGATCTTGCGAAATTTTATTGATCCGATGAGTGCAACTGCTTCCAATTCTTTGTTTAAGTCGACGCGCTCATTCATCGGCGTGATCAAGCCACTTTTATTCTGTTTTATGCTTCTTCCGTCGCTCTTGATTATCTATGCAATTTTCTTTGATCCATTGATGTTGGGCGCTAACCCTGCAGAAGCAATTTTGCATCATACAGGTGACTGGGTCATTTATTCTCTTTTGCTGACGCTTGCTGTTACGCCTGTGCGGCGAGTGACAAAATGGAATGACGCCATCAAACTCCGTCGAATGCTGGGCTTGTTTTCTTTTTATTATGTGAGTCTGCATTTTTTGGCCTATCTCGGTTTCGATCGCCTCTTTGACCTTTCCGATATGGCGCGTGAGATTGCAAAACGGCCCTTTATCCTCGTCGGCTTCCTCGCTTTTCTCTTGATGATTCCGCTTGCGGTAACTTCGACTCGGGGATGGGTGCTGCGGATTGGCGGCAAGACATGGGCGCAGCTCCATAAATTGATTTATGCCATCGCAATATTGGGAATCATTCATTATTGGTGGCTTGTGAAGCGCGATATTTTCTGGCCGCTTCTTTTAGGCCTTGTGCTGACCGCGCTTCTCGCCTATCGGCTCATTTCCGCTTTACCCAAAGCGCCACGTCATCGTGGTGTCCGCGCAGCTTCTTAATAAGGTTATCATCTTCATGTCTAAAGCTCGTCTTGAGGGTATGCGCAGTTTCATCACGGGTGGTTCGCGCGGTATCGGTCGTGCTGTGGCCGAACGGTTTGCCGCTGAAGGCGCGGTGATCATCATCAATCATTATCGGGATGATGAGGAAGCCGCACACACGCTCGAAAGCCTAAAGGCGATCAGCACGAAGAATGGATTTGATAGCAACGCCCATCGCATCATCGCCGCAGATGTTTCTGATCGCACTTCGATTCATCACGCCATTGATCAGGCCGTGAAGGAATGCGGGCGCTTGGATTGTTTGATCAATAATGCTGGCATTCAAGCTGAAACGCCGGGCAATGGATTTGACGCATCGACCTTTGATAAAATTGTTGCGGTCAATTTGATGGGCACCGCCTATGCATCGGAAAAAGCGATCGCGCATTTTCTCTCTCGCGCGGGTGGTGGATCGATCATCAACACGACAAGTGTCCATGAGTTGATTCCGAAGCCGACTTACCTCGCTTATTCGATCAGCAAAGGCGGGCTTTCCAACCTCACGCGCACATTGGCGCTTGAATATGCGGATAAGAATATCCGCGTGAATGCGGTTGGGCCGGGGGCTGTATCAACGAGCCTCAATGATTCATGGCGGCATGACCCGAAAGCGGTGAGCGTGGTTGAAAACCATATCCCCATGCGCCGTGTTGCAACGCCTGAAGATGTCGCGGGCGTTTATGCTTTTTTGGCGTCGGAAGATGCTAATTATATTACCGGGCAAACCATTTTTGCATGTGGCGGCATTACCCTCTTTGGTGATTTCCAGACCAACTGGTCGAGTTGATCACGCGCGATTATGCGTGATCTTGCGGATGGGCTTTCGCGCTTGGCCGTGAAATTGTCATGATCCCGTCAAAGAAATCAGTTTTGTGACAGCGGGGAATAGCGATTCGTCAGGGAGTGCCTTCGTGACTCATAACGCCGTTAAGCGCGTCCGGACCTTGTTTTTGTCGGATATTCATTTGGGCACGAAAGCCTGTCAGGCCGATCTCCTGCTCGATTTTTTAAAGCATATCGAGGCGGAAACGATCTATCTCGTGGGTGATATTATCGATGGATGGCGCTTGAAAGCGGGGTGGTATTGGCCGCAAGCGCATAATGATGTGATTCAAAAATTATTGCGTCGGGTGCGCAAAGGGTGCCGCATCATCTATATTCCAGGCAATCATGATGAATTTTTGCGAGACTATGTCGGCCAAAATTTTGGTGGTGTCGAAATTCATGAAGAGATCATCCATGAAACCGCGGATGGCAAACGGCTTTTGATTTTGCACGGCGATAAATTTGATGTGGTTGTTAATAATGTGAAATGGCTCGCCCATCTTGGGGATTGGGCCTACGACATCGCTATCGGATTGAACATTTCAATTGGCTGGGTGCGTCGCCGTTTGGGCCTGCCTTATTGGTCTTTCTCTGGTTGGAGCAAGCAGAAAGTCAAACGTGCCGTGAACTTCATTGGTGCGTTTGAAAAAGCCGTTGTGAATGATGCGCGTAAATTTGACGTGCATGGCATTGTGTGCGGCCATATCCACGCGCCGGTGATCCGCCATTTTGATGATTATCTTTATCTGAACACGGGTGACTGGGTTGATTCTTGCTCAGCGCTTGTTGAAGGCTTTGATGGCACGCTTGAACTCATGCGGTGGACATCTTTGCGCGCGGTCGAAACAATGCTAGAAAGCGATCTGGAAGATTTGCGATCGGCAGCTTAATGCGCGTTCTTGTTGTAACCGATGCGTGGCACCCCCAAGTCAATGGTGTTGTGAGATCGCTTGAACAGCTTGAAGCGGAAGCGCGCCGCATTGGCGAAGAGATTGTCTTCATTACGCCCGAACAATTCCGCACTGTGCCGATGCCGGGCTATGCTGAAATTCGATTGTCGCTTGCGCGTCCCAAACTCCTTAATGATTTGATTGATGCTGCCAAGCCGGATGCGGTGCATCTCGCCACTGAAGGTCCGCTTGGCCTATTGGCGCGGCGTGCCTGCCGCAAACGCAATCTCTCTTTCACCACATGTTATCATACGCGTTACCCGCAATATCTTCGCGCGCGCTTGCCCGTGCCTGAGCCCCTCACTTACGCGTTGTTGCGCAAATTTCATAATAGTGGTGATGGCACGATGGTTGCAACCGAAGCGTTGGGTGATGAGTTACGGGCGAAGGGTTTTAATCGTCTTATGCTTTGGTCGCGCGGAGTCGATACAGCTTTGTTCAAGCCACGTGCTGAGTCTGTTCTTGATTTGCCGCGTCCGATTTATCTTTGCGTCGCGCGGTTAGCGGTTGAAAAAAATCTCGAAGCTTTTTTGTCGCTCGATCTTGAAGGCTCGAAAGTGATTGTGGGTGACGGGCCTGATCGTGCGCGGTTGCAATCACTTTATCCGGACGCGCATTTTATGGGCGCGCAATTTGGCGAGGATCTCGCGCGCTCTTATGCATCAGCCGATGTGTTTGTGTTTCCAAGTCGCACGGAAACTTTCGGCCTTGTATTGCTTGAAGCGCTGGCCTCTGGCGTGCCGGTGGCAGCCTTTCCGGGTGAGGGCCTTATTCGGGATGTGGCTGATGCAGGCTCCGCTGTGCTTCATGATGATCTCACAGTTGCCGCGCGCAAGGCTTTAACTCTTTCGCGCACTCAGGCGCGTGAGTTCGCTTCTCAATTCTCATTTGAACAATCGACGCGGCAATTTTTTGAAAATGTGCAACGAGGAATGGAGTCCTTCGACTCGTCGCTTCGCGACGGCTCAGGATGAGGAACTCTGTCAACCCTCATGGTGAGCCGCGATGCAAAGCATCGCGTGTCGAACCACGCTTCATTAATGACCACGTCCTTCGACTCGGACCTGCGGTCCGATTCAGGATGAGGATACTTAAACCGTCATTGCGAGCGGGAGCGAAGCAATCCAGCTGATCATTGTTGTTAAAGCGCAATGAATCGATTGCGCTTCGTTCGTTAACTCCACCTGGATTGCTTCGCGTTCGCTCGCAATGACGAAAAATAAAAAAAGGGCGCCCTTGCGAGCGCCCCTTCTTATTCCAAGCTTTGGACTTCTTAGAAGTCCATGCCGCCGCCATGAAAGTCGGGCTTGCCCGACTTTCACTTTTTTAATGATGGGAGGCCGGCTTTGGACTTCTTAGAAGTCCATGCCGCCGCCCATGCCGCCGCCTGGGCCACCCATCGGCATGGCAGGCTTATCCTTCGGCAATTCGGCGATCATCGCTTCGGTCGTGATCAAGAGACCGGCGACTGACGACGCATCCTGCAACGCTGTGCGAACAACCTTTGCAGGGTCAACGATACCGGCTTCGAGCATATCGACATATTGCTCGGACTGGGCGTTGAAGCCATAGGTCTGCGACTTGTTTTCGAGGATCTTGTTGACGACGATCGAGCCTTCAACGCCAGCGTTCTCGACGATCTGACGGATCGGGGCTTCGAGCGCCTTCAAGACAATGTTGATGCCCGCTTGCACGTCATCATTCTTGCTCTTCAACGCCTGCACCGCAGCCTTCGCACGAAGAAGCGCTGTGCCGCCGCCCGGGACGATGCCTTCTTCAACGGCAGCGCGGGTTGCGTTCAACGCGTCATCAACGCGATCCTTCTTTTCCTTCACTTCGACTTCTGTCGCACCACCGACGCGGATCACCGCGACGCCGCCTGCGAGCTTCGCAAGACGCTCTTGGAGCTTCTCACGATCATAGTCGGAGGTTGTTTCTTCAACCTGCGCCTTGATCTGCGCAACACGACCTTCGATGTCCTTCTTTTTACCGGCACCGTCGATGATCGTGGTGTTTTCCTTGTCGATGCGGACGCGCTTTGCACGGCCGAGCATGTTGAGTGTGACTGACTCAAGCTTGATGCCCAGATCTTCCGCAATCATTTCACCCGAGGTGAGGATCGCGATGTCTTCAAGCATCGCCTTACGACGATCACCAAAGCCCGGAGCCTTCACCGCAGCAACCTTGAGGCCACCACGGAGCTTGTTCACAACGAGCGTTGCGAGCGCTTCGCCTTCAACATCTTCCGCGATGATGAGAAGCGGCTTGCCGGTCTGCACAACGGCTTCAAGAACCGGGAGCATGGCCTGGAGCGAAGAAAGCTTCTTCTCGTGAATGAGGATGTAGGGATCGTCGAGTTCGACGGTCATCTTGTCCGCATTCGTGATGAAGTAAGGCGAGAGATAGCCGCGGTCGAACTGCATACCTTCAACGATATCCACTTCGGTTTCTGCGGTCTTGGCTTCTTCAACCGTGATCACGCCTTCATTGCCGACCTTCTGCATGGCGTTCGCAATCATCTTGCCGATGAGCGCATCACCATTGGCCGAGATCGTGCCGACTTGGGCGACTTCGCTCGAGGACTTCACTTTCTTCGCGCGGGCTTGAATGTCCTTGATGGCGACTTCAGTGGCCATATCGACGCCGCGCTTCAAATCCATCGGGTTCATGCCGGCGGTTACATATTTCACGCCTTCACGAACGATAGCCTGCGCGAGAACGGTTGCTGTTGTGGTGCCGTCGCCAGCGATGTCGTTCGTCTTGGAAGCGACTTCGCGCAGCATCTGTGCGCCCATATTTTCGAACTTGTCATCAAGCTCGATGTCTTTTGCGACCGTCACACCGTCCTTGGTGATGCGCGGAGCGCCGAATGACTTGTCGATGACAACGTTACGACCTTTCGGGCCGAGCGTGACCTTCACCGCATTGGCGAGAATATCAACGCCGCGCAACATTCTGTCGCGTGCATCGGAGGAGAAAAATACTTGTTTAGCAGCCATGATATAGCTTCCTTAAATGAGTGTGATCAAAGAACGAGAGCAGCTCGGCTTACTTGCCGATCACGCCCATAATGTCAGACTCCTTCATGATGAGGAGTTCGTGACCGTCGATCTTGACTTCGGTGCCCGACCATTTGCCGAACAGAACCTTGTCACCCTTCTTCACATCGAGGGGCACAAGCTTGCCGGTTTCGTCGCGCGCGCCATTGCCGACGGCGACGACTTCACCTTCTTGCGGCTTTTCCTTGGCGGTATCGGGGATGATGATGCCGCCTTTGGTCTTTTCCTCTGAATCGAGGCGGCGGACGACCACGCGGTCATGAAGCGGACGGAATTTCATGTAGTGTTTCCTTCAGATTTTGGTCCGTTGACACTGTTTTCGGGGCGAACCCCTTTTTTGATGCCTGTTAGCACTCAGATTTGGCGAGTGCTAAAGGCTCCGCACGGGGAAATAGGGAGGGGGCAAAGCTGAGTCAAGGCGCGTGTGCCAAAATTTTGCTCGATTCCAGAGGCGTGGACCTAAATTCCTAAAAATTCAGCTCTTTTTAGCCTTCAGCAGCAGGAAAGAGCCGGCAGTGATCAGCGCCGCGCCGGCATAGACCGTCCAATGCGGCCATTCCTGAAAGATGAAGATGCCGATCAGCGTCGCCCAGATGATGTTCGTATATTCGACCGTGCCGATGCGGGCGGCAGGCGCGCGGTGAAGCGCGGTCGCCATCATGAATTGACCTATGGTGCCGAGCGCGCCCATGGCGAGGCCGAGCATCCATTCCGACCGCAATGCCCCGATCGGGTCACCAATTAAAAAGGCAAAAGGCAAAACAAGCGTCGAGGCGAGGATGTTTTGCAACACGACGACACCGGCGATCGTATCATCGCCGGCGCGGGCGCGAAGAAGAACATTCGCGAGCGCGTAAGTTCCGGCTGACCCGAGTGCGGCGATGATTCCAAGCACGCTGCCTTGCAAATGATCGAGCGAAAATCCTTTGCCGAACGCAATCACGAGAATGCCGACAAAAGAGAGAAGAATAGCAAGCGCCGTCGAAGCGGGCACTTTTTCCTTCAACAATAAGCGACCCAAGATCGCCATGAAGATCGGCGCGATATAAGTGAAGACCATGGTTTCAACCATTGGCAACACGCTGATCGCGTAGAAAAATAGAAAACTTGTTCCCGCATAAAAGAAAGCACGAATGGAATGTGCTTTCACCATCTCAGTGGAAGGCCAAGGCGGGCGATAAAAGGCAGCGACCACAGCGGACCATATGAGCCCGCTCAAATAGCGGATGGAAACAACATCAATCGTTGAGTGGCGTGATCCCAAATCTTTCGCGATGCCATCAAGCGCGGTGAAGAAAAAGACAGCGGCAATGGCTAGGAGAACCGGACCAATTGAAAGATCGTGATGATTTTTTTCCATCACCGATCCTTATCGGTTTTTAACATTAGTCGATAGCCATATTCAAAAGTCTCAGCTGCATCATGCAATTGGCGAATACCGGCCACACGCGTAAAGCCTGCTTTTTCATAAAAGCGATGACCGGCATGAAAACGCGTATCGGTCCATAATGTTACTTCAGTCGCGTGGTGCGCGCGCGCGTAATCAAGTGCGGTATCCAGAATGAATTGTGAAAGACCTTGTCCTCTAAATTCATGCGCAAGATAGATTTTAAACAATTCAAAACGCTTTGGCTCAAAGGTCGGAGTGATCGCGATAGAGCCTGCAACGGGAAACGAAGCGTCCGCACGCGGATCCTCAAGAATCCAGAGCCCCCCTTTTTTCTTGCCCCGATAAAAATCTGCAGGCGCTTTAAGCTCTGGAAATTCATGCGGCAGAAAAGGACAATTCTCGTAATCAGAAAAAATGCGCGCGATCAATTTCCCCATGCCTGCGCCATCCTCATTACGGCCATGGCGCAATTTCAAAAAAGGATGCGTGAATGTGGGGAACATAAAAGATCGTTTATTTTATTCGAGTGACAGATTTTTAAACGGCGCCATCCCGTCGCGTGCGAGCTGATCGACTTCTTCATTTTCGGGATGACCCGCATGGCCCTTCACCCAATGAAATTCGACATCATGGCGTTTGACGACATCATCAAGCCTTTGCCAGAGATCAGCATTTTTCACAGGCTTTTTATCAGATGTTTTCCAGCCATTGCGTTTCCACCCATGCATCCATTGTGTGATGCCTTGGCGCACATATTGACTGTCTGTGTAAAGATCGACCGTGCAAGGCCGTGTGAGGCTTTCAAGCGCTTGAATGGCCGCCGTCAATTCCATTCGATTATTGGTGGTTTGCGCTTCGCCGCCATTGAGTGTTTTACGTGCCTCGCCATAAATCATAAGAACACCCCAACCGCCCGGCCCCGGATTGCCCGAGCACGCGCCATCGGTGAACAGAGTCACGCGTTTTGCAGTCACATCCGTGGTCATTGCGAATAGCCGTAATCACGCGCGTTGCGGCACGCTTCAAAAAAGCGAAGCTTGCGATAATATTCGAGCGGATCTTTCGGACGCACGAGAGCGCCCGGCGGAACATTTAACCAATCAACAAGGCGTGTGAGCATAAATCGCAAAGACGCGCCACGGCATAATACTGGCAGCGCTACCACTTCACGCGGTTTAAGATCACGAATGGCGCGATAGCCCGCAATCATCGCTTGGCCTTTGGTGATGTTGAATGAACCATCAAGTTCAAAACACCAGGCATTGAGGCAGATTGCCAAATCATAAGCGAGAAAATCCGTGCAGGCGAAATAGAAATCGATCACGCCCGAGAGTTTGTCTTTTAAGAAAAACACATTGTCAGTGAAGAGATCGGCATGGATGACGCCTTGCGGCAGATCTTTCGGCCACTCGGCTTCCAACGCTTGAAGAGAAGAAGCTGTTGCGTCGCGTAGTCCCGGCGTCACGGAATCGGCACGGTCTT
The DNA here is from genome assembly GCA_046091665.1 of Hyphomicrobiales bacterium. Classification (GTDB taxonomy): domain Bacteria; phylum Pseudomonadota; class Alphaproteobacteria; order Rhizobiales; family Beijerinckiaceae; genus CAIUPE01. The sequence goes on along the minus strand of JBJTCD010000085.1, from coordinate 3,879 downwards.
TGGCGGCATCAAAAAGCGGACGCCAGCCTTGCACAGAGAGCGCATTCACACGGCGGGTTTTATAATCCTGTCCGGCGAGATGAAGCTTTGCCAGCGCTTCTCCCACTTCGCGACAATGATGCGCAGTGGGTCGCGCAATGCCCATGCCCTCAAGAAATGTGACAATCGCGGCGGGACGGCCCTGCAATTCACCGAGCGTCTCGCCGCTTTTCATCCGCACCGGACGCGGGCAATTGATGCCGCGCATCGCAAGATGATCCATAAGCCCGATGAAAAATGGCAGATCTTCTTTTTTCACACGCTTCTCATAGAGCGTCAAAATGAAATAGCCGCCTTCGGTGTGAAGGAGAAAATTCGAATTCTCGACACCTTCGGCGATGCCTTTAAAAGACAACACGCCGCCGATATCATAAAGCGCAATGAATTTTTCGAGCGCATCCTCGGGGACATCCGTATAAACAGCCACGATTTACCCCTGAACCTTCTCACGCAATTCACGCGGCAGAGGAAAGAACATCGTTTCATCCGCCGTTGTGATTGTTTCAACGGTCACATCATAGCGCTCGGCAAACGCATCGACGATGCCTTCAACAAGAATATCGGGAGCGGACGCCCCCGCTGTTATTGCGATGGTTTTTAAAAGCGGAAGTGTGTCCCATTCAATGTCGCGCGCTTCATTCACAAGCTTCGCAATCGGCGCACCGGCGCGCTCTGCCGTTTCACGCAACCGTTGCGAATTTGATGAATTCCAAGACCCAACAACAAAGACAGCATCCGCGCGGCCCGCGACAGAACGCACTGCCTCTTGGCGATTGGTTGTCGCATAACAAATATCTTCTTTATGCGGTCCGGCGATCAGCGGAAATTTTGCTTTGAGCGCTTCAACGATGTCGCGTGTGTCATCAACCGAAAGCGTTGTTTGCGTCACGAATGCAAGTGATGCTCCATCGCTTTGGGGGAGTGCTTCAACATCCTCAAGCGTTTCAATCAAAGTCACCGCACCTTCAGGCAATTGGCCCATCGTGCCAACCACTTCAGGGTGTCCTTTGTGACCAACAAGGAGAATGGTGCGGCCGCGCTTATGATGAATTTCGGCTTCGCGATGAACTTTCGTCACCAGCGGACAGGTTGCATCAATCGCGAAAAAATTCCGGCGCGAGGCTTCAGCAGGGACTGATTTCGGCACACCATGCGCAGAGAAAATCACCGGCGCTTCGGTTTCCGGAATCTCATCTAGCTCACGCACAAAGACGGCGCCTTTTCGTTTTAAGTCATCGACGACAAAGCGATTATGCACAATCTCGTGCCTCACATAGACCGGCGCGCCATAGGTTTTAAGCGCCGTTTCCACCACATCAATGGCGCGGACAACCCCGGCGCAAAACCCGCGCGGGGCACAAAGCAGGATCGTAAGCGGCGGCTTTAAGGCCATGCGAGAGGTCCGGACGAGAAAACTTGCCTGTTTGTGAGGGGCGCGCGAGAAGAGGTCAAGCGATCTGCCCGTTTTCCCTGTTTGAAGGATGCCGCTTTTGCCGATTGAGGCTTTCATTTTCGATATGGACGATGTGCTCTGCACCTATGATGTCGGGCGCAGGGTCTCGGCTCTGGCCACTCTTTCAGGCCGTCCGGAACGGGAAATCCGTCAGGCGATTTGGGAAAGCGATTTTTTGGACCGGGCGGATCGGGGCGAATTTTCAGCCGAAGCCTATCTCGAAGAATTTGGCCGTCTTTTGGGAAAGACTTTGAGACGTGCCCAATGGGTCGAGGCGCGGCGTGTCTCGATGACGCCGGATCTTCCGATGCTTGATCTCGTCCGGTCGCTCGGACAAAGTCATCGCCTTGCGCTTTTGACCAATAATGATCGGCTTCTCTCTGAGACCATCGATGATCTTTTTCCCGAATTGCGTCCGCTTTTCGGGTCGCATCTATATGTCTCGGCAGATTTGGCGCTCGCAAAACCTGATCCCGAAATATTTCGCACGGTTTGTCATCGTGTCGGCGCAGCTACCGATCAAAGCTTTTTTATCGACGATCTCGCCGTCAATGTTGCGGGTGCGAAAGAAGCAGGGCTTCAGGGCCATGTTTTCAAAGGCGTTACGGGCTTTCTTGAGGCGCTTAAGTGCGCCGGCATCACAGTGACCCATGAGTGAACGGACACCTGGCGCCGCTTCACCCTTGACGGCGCGGGCCCTTCATGCGGATTTGCAGCCATGAACGACTCAAGCGCTCGCCCGGACAAAGCCTCAAACACGGCGGGCAAATTCACAACAGGCTCCATCAAACGGCATGTGCTCGTGATGTCCGCGAGCGGCGCTGCGGGTTTGATTTCCATCTTCGCCGTCGATTTTTTGTCGCTTCTCTATGTGTCGTGGCTCGGCAATGTGAATTTCACTGCTGGTGTTGGTTACGCGACCGCGGTGATGTTTTTTTCAACCTCCGCCAATGTCGGTATGATGATCGGCGTTACCGCGCTCGTGTCACGCGCATTGGGCGCGCGTGAACGTGAGCGGGCGCGGCGGCAAGGTGGAACAAGTCTTGTGATCTCCGCCATCGCGGCTTTGATCGTGACCATTGCGATTATGAGCGCGCTTGATCCGATCTTGCGTTTATTGGGTGCAGAAGGCGAGACCGCGCGTGTTGCCTATCGCTTCTTGATGATCGCCATGCCGTCGAATGTGATCCTGGGCATTGGTATGGCACTGTCCGGCCTGTTGCGATCTGTCGGTGATGCGCGGCGCTCTATGTATGTCACGCTCTCAGGAGCGATTGCGTCGGTCTTTCTCGATCCACTTTTTATCTTTGGTTTGGGTTTGGGTACCGATGGCGCGGCGATCGCAACAATCGGATCACGCATCGTCTTTTGTATTGTTGGCTATCAAGGCGCGTTTCGCGTGCATGATCTGGTGCGCGTGCCAAAGCCTTTAGAAATATTCGAAGACATGCCGGCTTTGTTTGGCATTGCGTTGCCAGCGGTACTCACAAATCTTGCAGGGCCTGCCGCGGGCGCTTTTATGACGGCGGTGCTCGCGCCTTATGGCGATGAAGCTGTGGCTGCGAATGCGATTGTTACACGTTTGATTCCGGTGGCCTTCGGAACGGTCTTTGCATTATCCGGCGCGATTGGTCCGATCATCGGGCAAAATCTTGGCGCGCGCGATATTGCGCGTGTGAGAGCGACATTAAATGACGGTTTATTGTTCTCAACAATCAGCATTGTTGCGGCTTGGGTGATACTTGCACTGGCGCATGAAGAATTATCGATCATCTTTCATGCGACTGCTGCAACCGCTGATCTCATTTCCTTTTTCTGTTTTTTCATCGCGGGCAGTTGGATTTTTCACGGCGCACTTTTCGTTGCGAATGCGTCTTTTAACAATCTTGGTGCGCCGACGCTTGCCACCGCGTTTAACTGGGGCAAGTCAACCATTGGCACCGTTCCCTTCGCGCTTTTGGGTGCTGAATGGTATGGTGCAAAAGGCGCTCTGACGGGGCAAGCGGTGGGCGCTGTGTTTTTTGGTGTGGCCGGTGTGTGGGCCGCTTACAAAGTTGTCGATCGGGTTGCCAAAAGATGGACAACAAGCGCGTGAAACAACGCGTCGGTGAATAAGCGATGGGGAGGATAGACCGATGATGACCTATCAGGAATGGTTGAAAATCGTTGAAGGCACAGAAGCGATGCGTGATGTCGCGCGACGGCTCGGTTTGGGCGATTCCGATATGCATCGCGCGCTTGAAGCTCTGATGCCCGCGACCATGATGAATGGATTTGCGCAAACTGTTTTTGGCGCAGGGCGACCACCTGTGGGCAATCCCTTCGAAAGTTTTTTCGCTTCCCCTGAAATAAAACGCGCGGTCGCTAAACAGTCTGCAGCTCTATCC
>JBJTCD010000084.1:0-4836 GCA_046091665.1 Hyphomicrobiales bacterium | reverse complement strand
AAAAGGCTCGGATACCGTAGATAAAAATTGGGAGAGATCGAACCCACCGCAACCGGCAAAGCCAGCGTGTTGCCAATCACAGCGGATAAAAATGTTAGAATTAGCGTGACAGGAACAGCAGCAAGCAGAGTGGGAACAATTTGGAGAAAAAGATCCAGCGTTTCATCCATCGCCCACTCCTATCGATAACCGCGATTAACGCGGGCTTCGAGAAGTTTAATCACGATCATTGAAACAATGGTGATCACCAGAAATAAGATCGCTGCCACAGAGTAGAAGAATCCATAATGTTTGGTCACCGCTGAGGCACGATAACCCATGAAGAGAAGATCTTGCGTATTGCCCAATACACTGATGAGGGATGAATCTTTTGTCGCGGAAAGCCAAAGATTGCCCATGCCCGGCAAAGCATAACGCAACATCTGCGGTAGGATCACGCGACGCAAAGTTAAAAATCGCGACATACCGCAGGCTTTCGCGGCTTCGATTTGGCCATTCGGAATTGAAAGGATGGCGCCGCGCATGACTTCGGTCATATAAGCGCCACCAATAAACCCAAGAGCGGCAACGGCCGCGGCAAAGGGATTGATCTCGAAATCATCGAAATCTTCGCTGATCAAACTCAGAATGAATTTGATTGCATCTGCGCCGGAGAAATAAATAAGCAAAAGAAGCAAAAGCTCCGGCAAGGCGCGCACAAGCGTTGTGTAAATATCGGCAATACCGCGTGCGACTTTTGAATTTGATAATTTTGCGCCCGCGCCGATCAATCCCAGAACGAGAGAAATAAAATAAGCGGCCACCGAGACTTCGACGGTAACGACGAGTCCTTCAACAAAGCGCATGCCCCATCCATCGGGGCCAAAACTCAAGAGAGAAAAAAGCGAAGGTGATTCCATTCTCTATCAGAAGTCCTCGCTTCAGAAAAAAGCCGCGGCACGCTTTGGTGCCGCGGTCATTATTCTTAATCAATCACCATAGATGTTGAAGGTGAAATATTTCTTGGCAATCGTGTCGTATTCGCCCGATGCGCGCACCGCTTTGATTGCAGCGTTGATCTTGTCCTTGAGCTTTGTGTCATTCTTGCGGAGGCCCGCGCCTGCGCCAACACCGAAGATCGGATCTGCCGGAACAATCAGCTTCGCACCGATACCCTTCGCGGCGTTCGCTTTGACGAAGTCATCCGCTGCAACGGAGTCAAGAAGCGCATAGTCAATACGACCGGCAACAAGATCGGCGTTGTGATTGTCAGCGGTGTCATAGACCTTCACCGTCGCATCCTTGAAATATTTAGCGGCATAATCGGCGTGAATGGTCGCGGTCTGCACACCGATGGTTTTGCCCTTCAAATCAGCCGGATTGGCAATCTTGCCGCCTTTGCCGTCAGGATTGTCAACAACCGTCACATTCGGCGCGTCTTTGGTGCCGATGATTTCAGCGGGCGAATTATAATATTTATCCGAGAAGTCGATGACCTTCTTGCGCTCGTCGGTAATCGACATCGAGTTGAAGATCATATCGATCTTCTTACCATTGAGAGCAGGGATCAACCCATCCCATGCAATGGAGACGATTTTGCAATCTGCATCCATCTGTTTGCAAAGCGCCGCGAGAAGATCGATTTCAAAACCTTCCCACTGATTTTTTGCATTAAGCGATGTGAAGGGCGGATAGGCTTCCGGCGAAATACCGACGCGGATTTTATCCTTCGCGATGGCTGATGTAGCCAGGGCCAGCGACGCGATAACCACTGCACCCTTGATGATTGATTTGAGCATAATATTGATCCCCCTTCTGGAACTTCGGCCCTCCCGCCGCATCGGCGGATCTGTAAGCGGAGCCGTATGACAGATTTATTTCACTCCTTTTGGCATTGAACAAGGCCCCTACCCCTGATTTGAAGCCGAGCCGGCGCATTTCCCCGGGTTGAGCTTCAACGAGGTCAGGTCTATGGCTCTGCGCTGTTACGAAATTGGGAGTTTGGAATGCGGTTCGCGGCACGGGTAGACCATTTGGGCGGCGGCTCTGTGAGGGCCTGGGACATCCATAATGCGGGAAAAGACGCCCTTGCCCGGGGTGAGAATGTCATTGTGCTCTCGGTGGGGGATCCTGATTTTGCCACCCCGCAAGCGATCACTGACGCCGCAATCTCGGCGCTGAAAAATGGTGACACGCATTATACGACAGTGGCCGGCAAGCGCGATTTAAGAAAAGCCATCGCGGCTCATCAGTCACGCCGCACAGGTCTGGCGCTTCATGAAGATCATGTGCTGATTGTGGCAGGCGCGCAAAATGGGTTATTTTCTGCCGCGCAATGTCTCTTCAATCCGGGCGATGAAGTGATCGTTCCCGAACCCGCTTATTTGACTTATGAGGCGACCATTAGCGCAACAGGCGCGCGGATGGTTCGCGCTTCAGCCAAGCGCGATGGAAGCTTCCGTCCGGATCTTGCCGCACTAGAAGCGGCCGTCACTCCACGCACGCGTGGCATTATGATGGCCAATCCGGGTAATCCCACAGGGATCGTGTTAAATCATGCAGAACTGGAAGGCATCGCGGCGATTGCTAAGAAACATGACCTCTGGGTCATCAGCGATGAAGTTTATGCAGAACTTGTTTTTGATGGTTCATTTAAAAGCATTGCCTCCATTGAAGGAATGGCCGAGCGCACCGTCACGATTGGCTCGCTCTCGAAATCTCATGCGATGACCGGATGGCGCATTGGCTGGATGATTGCACCTGAAGCCTTGATCACGCATGCGGATCATCTGGCGCTTTGTTCGCTTTATGGATTGCCAGGCTTCATTCAGAATGGCGCCATACAAGCCATTGCGGATCTCGATCACATCGCGCCACAGATGCGCGACATTTATCGCGCGCGGTGTGGCGTTTTATGCGATCCGTTGAAGGCTGCGAACAATCTCAAAGTACTTTATCCGGCTTCAGGCATGTTCGCGCTTATTGATATTCGGCAAACCGGATTGAGTGCCAATGAATTTGCATGGGGTTTATTTAAAGCTGAAGGCGTGTCGGTGCTTGATGCTTCCGCTTTCGGCCCGGCTGCTGAAGGCTATATTCGAGTGGCCTTCACAGTTTCAGAAAATGCGCTCGCTGATGCCGCGCAAAGAATTTTGCGTTATGCTCGATCCCTTTCGACATAGGATCAGGTGATTATGCGCACGCTGGGCGTTTATCTTGCCGAATTGCTGGAAGCCTATGGGGTTGACACCGTCTTCGGCATACCGGGCGTGCATACAGTTGAACTTTATCGCGGCCTACCCTTAACGCGTATCCGTCATGTGACACCGCGCCACGAACAAGGCGCGGGCTTTATGGCAGATGGTTATTCACGCGTTACCGGTAAACCTGGCGTCTGTTTGCTGATCACAGGCCCTGGCCTCACCAATGCGGCAACCGCGATGGCACAAGCCTATGCTGATTCAATTCCGATGTTGGTGATTACCGGCGTGAATGCCGAAGGTCGTATGGGTTCTGGTCGTGGCTGGTTGCATGAACTCAAAGACCAACGCGCTTTTGCAGAACAAATTTCAGCAAGAAGCACCACCATTCACACGCGTGAAGATCTTGATGAGGCCATCGCAAAAGCCTTTGCATTGTTTGGCACCAAACGTCCGCGCCCCGTTCACATTGAAATTCCCACCAATGTGATGCGCATGAAAGTGGATGCCGCCATCAAAGCCGAACGGCGCGCTTTGCCCGCAAAAATTTCACCTGAAAATGATCGAATTTTGAGCGCCGCTGAGCTGTTAAATCACGCACACTCACCTCTGATTCTTGTGGGCGGTGGTGCAATTGATGCGGCCGCCCCGATACAAGCACTTGCAGAACGTCTTGATGCACCTGTAGTCATGACGGTGAATGGACGCGGTATTCTTCCCTCCGATCACGCATTGGCTCTGCCCTGCAATCCGAGTTTAAAAGCGCTTCGTGATGTTATGGCACAATCCGATGTCACGTTAGCTATTGGCACGGAATTCGGCCCCACAGATTATGATTGGTATGAAGATGGTGGTTTCAACATTCCCGGGCATTTGATCCGCATTGATCTTGATGATGCACAAATTGATCGGGGTCGCGTGGCTGATACCAAGCTCATCGGTGACGCCAAGCTTTGCGTTGCAGCTCTGCTGAATCATGTTGAGCCTGCGCCATCGCGCTCCACTGCCTCGCGCGTGAAAGAAATACGCTTGCGTGTTGAGCGTGAAGAGTTAACACCAATCTATCGTGCCGGAATAGCACTTCTCGATCGCGTTAAGAAGACATTGCCACAAGCCATTATTGTCGGTGACTCAACACAAGCGACCTATGCGGCGTCCGTTGCCTATGCACCCGATGCACCACGGCGTTTTTTCGGATCAATGACCGGGTTTGGTACGCTGGGCTATGCGCTGCCCGCTGCCATTGGTGCGCGTATCGGCGCTGTTCATCCCGTTGTCTCAGTGATTGGTGATGGCGGTTTGCAATTCACAATCGCTGAAATCGGATCAGCCGTTGAAGAGCGCGTGCCGATCATCATTCTGGTGTGGAACAATCAAGGCTATGGTGAAATCAAAAATTTTATGATCAGCCGCGAGATCCAACCACAAGGCGTCGAGATTGGTGCGCCTGATTTATGCGCGATTGCGCGTGGCTATGGTGCGCATGCTGAGCGCTTGTCTAAGGCAGACGACTTGCCGCATCTGTTGCGCGAAGCCGCCTCGCGCATCGGACCCACTTTAATTGATATTGATGAAGCGCGTTTTGTGGATGAGGTCAGTAAACTATGAACCTCATGGTGAGGCAGTTATTTCGTCATTGCGAGCGAACGCGAAGCAA
>JBJTCD010000083.1:0-19268 GCA_046091665.1 Hyphomicrobiales bacterium | reverse complement strand
GGTCTGTAAATTAAAGTAAAACAAAGATTGTGCGCCGCACCAGACGGACAATTGACCCGAAAGGTAAAGACGTATAAAATTCACAATTGTAAATTTGTTATATTGTAAATTTTTGTAATATTCTGAAAATTTGCAAATCTTTCCAAAGCCAAGCGGGCAATTATGGCAGCAGACGCTGGACGAAAAATTCTCGCAGGAGCCCGCGTGAGGCGGCTCCGGCGCGAGCTTGGCCTCTCGCAAGCGGGCATGGCGGCGGAACTCGGCATTTCCGCGAGCTATCTCAACCTCATGGAACGCAACCAGCGCCCCGTGACGGCGCAGGTGCTGATCCGCTTGGCTGAAGCCTTCAATGTCGATCCGCGCGGCTTTGCACGCGAAGAGGAAGCGCGGCTGCAAAGCGAGCTTGACGAGATGTTCGCTGATCCGCTGTTTCGCGCGGCGCCAGTGGCACGCGATGAACTGCGCGAATTTGCCGACATCGCCCCTTCCGTCGCCGAGGCTGTGCAGAGACTTTACACAGCCTATCGCGATTTGAAGGAAGGAGGCGCGGGCGCGAGCGGCGCGCTAGATGATGAGCGCGGCGAAGCTTCGTCAAACAATAATCCGGTTGATCGCGTGCGCGATCTCATTCAATCGGCGACCAATCATTTTCCTGAACTTGAAGCGCGCGCGGAAGCGCTTGCCGATGACATCGCAAAAATGGGAAGCGATCTCCTCCCCGCGCTGGTTACGCGATTGAAAGAGATGCATGGCATTCGCGTGCAAATCTTGCCGGTGGATGTGATGCCGTCATCTCTTCGCCGCTTTGATCATCACCGCCGTCGGCTGATGCTGTCGGAGCTTGTTGATGTTCATGGCCGCACATTTCAAACCGCCTATCAACTCGCTTTAATTGAATGGCGCGAGGTGATTGATGCGATTGCCACGCGCTTGGAACCCGAGCAAAGCCCCGCCAAAGCGCTGTTGCGTGTAAGTCTTGCGAATTACGCTGCAGCCGCGCTGATGATGCCCTATCAAAAATTTCTCGATGCCGCAGAAGCGTTGAATTACGACATCGATGTCCTTGGTGCTCGTTTTCAAGCGAGCTTTGAACAAGTCGCGCATCGATTAACAACATTAAATCGCATCAATGCGCGTGGGGTGCCTTTCTTCCTCATTCGTATCGATAATGCAGGCAATGTTTCAAAACGTTTTGCGGCGGGGAATTTTCCTTTCTCGCGTTTTGGCGGCACCTGCCCGCTCTGGAGCTTGCACGAAACTTTCTCAAGCCCCGGCGCTTTTATGACCGAGATTGTTGAATTGCCCGATGGCGCGAAATGGTTTTCGATTGCGCGCACGGTGCGCCGCGCGGCGTCGGCTTATGGTGACGCGGAAGGACAATTCGCAATCGGCCTCGGCTGCGAATTGAAATATGCATCACGCCTGATTTACGCGCGCAAATTCGATTTGAAAGCCGCGCCCGCAACGCAAATCGGCGTCAATTGCAGATTGTGCGAACGCGAACATTGCGCGCAACGCGCCGCCCCACCGATCACGCGCAAACTCCGCGTTGATGAAAGCATTCGTGGCGTTTCGCCTTTTAGTTTTGAGGGGTGATTACTCGGCTGCGATAGCGTTCTTGTCTTCAACCACGCTTTTGCGCGGCATGAGTTTGAACTCGATGTCATACCCCATAGCCCAAGCCATTTCAGCGATAGAACGTTGGGTCATATTCTCGCGTCCGAGTAAACGGCGATTAATGGCCGAACGATCAACGCCAAGTGTTACAGCCAGTTGCTGCTGGGTTAATTTCCGCTTTTTTTTCGCGTCCATAAACGCCTTCTGAAAGGCGCGTTCCACATCTCCAAAAAAACGCGCGACTTGTCGTTCTTTGGGATCAATTTTTAAGCGAAATGACGTCGCCATATGCAGTCCCTTTCAACCAATGAAGCCCCAATCAGTCACGAATTTGTACGACACGACCAATATGTTTTTGATAGCGCGATGAAACAATGAGAGCGCTTTTCAACTACCCATCGACAGCGATGAAGCAGTCTTTGTGAACAAAATAACCAAAGATTCAAACATCGACAGTTTTCATCTCCCAAACGGCAGAGGCCTTAGGCTGCAGTATTTTGAACATACGACCCGCCTCAAAAAACTCACCCCGAGTAAAGGCATCAAACCGGTCAACCAGTTGGTAAAAAGGACTAAGATGAGTCCCCTTGGACGGCTTACGACGCTTCAAAACATCTTCCGCCCAGTCCTGAAAATGTGGAGTCATATAAATGACACGCTCGGCCAAGGCAGAATGCGGCACCTCTGGCTCATATTTCACGAGCAGGGCCTGTATAATCAAAGTATCAATTGTTGCCATATAAGTCAACAAAAATTTGGGCGATGATGCTCAGGACACGTCTCTCAAGCATCGTCCGATTTTATTGACGTTACGTCAAATGAATAAAAACCTATGAAAGAGAAGGGAGAAATATATTCCCATTACCCTCTTCGCCGGCGACGACCGCCTTCACCCTCTTGCGCTTGCGTAATTTCTTTTTTCGGCGGGAAGGCCACGACTTTTGCAAGGTTCTCAAAATAATCAACCTTGTTCGGGATCGCCATCGCGCTTACGAAATGCGCCTGGAACTTTGGTTCCATTGCGGTTTCGATCTTCTCGATTTTGCCGACCGTCTTTTCGATTTCATCGCGCGCATTGAGATTAAGCAACGCAATGCGCGCACCTGTGCCCGCGGCATTCCCCGCCGAGCCAACTTTCTCGAGATTGCAATCGGGAATGAGGCCCAAGACCATCGCATATTTCACATCGATATGACTGCCAAACGCGCCTGCCAATGTGATGCGATCCACATGGTCAACGCCGTAATGATCGAGCAGCAATTTCACGCCCGCATAGAGCGCGGCTTTGCCGAGTTGAATGGCGCGCACATCGGCTTGCGTGATGGTGATGCGTGGTTCACCATCATGCAAAAGATAGGTGAAGGTGCGGCCTTCCGGCAGTATGCGCGATGTGCGCGATTGTAAATCACCATCGATCACACCGTCTTGCGTGATGACGCCCGCAAGATACATTTCCGCAATCGCTTCAATAATCCCCGAACCGCATATGCCGTTGACGCCGGTCTTTGCGGCTTCTTCCGCAAAGCCGTCTTCATTCGACCAAAGATTCGAGCCGATGATTTTGAATTTCGGTTCAAGCGTCACGGGATCGATGCGCACACGCTCAATGGCGCCTGGTGCAGCACGTTGGCCTGATGAGAGTTGCGCGCCTTCAAAGGCCGGACCTGTTGGTGATGAACACGCGAGCAACCGCTTTTTATTGCCAAGCACGATTTCGGCATTCGTGCCGACGTCAACAAGCAATGTCACATCATCATTCATATGCGGTGCTTCCGAGAGCACGACACCTGCCGTATCCGCGCCGACATGACCCGCGATGCAGGGCAGCAAATACACATAAGCACCGGGCGCAATCGTGAGACCGACTTCGCGTGCCTTCACATCTTGACCGCGATCAAGCGTCAACGCGAATGGCGCGCCACCAAGCTCGGTCGGATCAAGGCCCAAGAACAGATGATGCATGATCGGATTGCCGACGACGGTCATCTCGACCACGCGCTCGCGTTCTATCTTTGCTTCTTTGACAACTTCGCCAACGAGATCATTGAGCGCCGCACGCACGGCGTCCGTCATCTCGTTTTCGCCGCCCGGATTCATCATCACATAAGAGACACGGCTCATCAGATCTTCGCCGAAGCGGATCTGCGGATTCATGAGTCCCGCCGAAGCGAGAGTTTCGCCAGTGTAGAGATCGGAGAGATGCGCAGCAATCGTCGTCGAGCCGACGTCAACTGCAACGCCGTAAGCGGTTTCAACGAGGCCGGGATAAATACCGACAATGTCGCGGCCCTTGCGCACAGCGACGGTGACTTTCCATTCGCCCGCGCGCAAAGTCTTCTGCAGCGTATTCAGCACGCGCAGATCGGGCATCGATCCATCAATGTTCCATTGCGCCTTCAAAGCTTCGCAAAGGCGCGTGAAATCAGATGAGGGTTCATCGATATTGGGTTCTGCCACTTCGATGAAGTGCAAGCGTACAACAGGCTCAAGCGCGATCTGGCGCGTGTCAGCGCTTTTGCGCACAACTTGGCGATGCACTTGGCTTTCTGGCGGGACATCAATCACAACATCGCCGCAGAGTTTCGCCTGACAGCCCAAACGGCGATGCGCACCAAGCGCGCCGCGCTTATTCGCATAACGCTCTTCGACTTGATTCCATTCAGTCAGATGGCTTTCAGCCGAGCTGATGCCATGCTTGGCGAAATCGCCTTCGGCGACGAGAATTTGACACCGGCCGCAGATGCCGCGACCGCCGCACACGCTATCGACATCGACACCGAGTGACCGCGCCGCTTCAAGCACCGAAGTGCCCTCAGCAAAATCACCGCGCTTACCTGATGGTGTGAAAACGATGCGATGTGTCGACATGATTTACTCGCGATTGCGACGACGGCCTTCACGGCCACGACGATCTCCGGCGGCACCTTCCGCACCTTCCGGCGCAGGTTCGCGATATTTGCGAATCCAATTACCGCAATTCGGATCGTGACCCATCATCACATCCGCGCCGAGAATGGCCTGAATATCTTCCGCATGAAGCGGGTTCATGATGGCTGATGTCATGCCTGCGCCAATCGCCATCGGCATGAAGGCCGCAGCAAGTCCACGACGATTAGGAAGGCCGAAAGAAAAATTCGACGCGCCACACGTCGTGTTGACTTTCAACTCTTCGCGCAGACGACGCAGGAGATGCAAAAGTTTGCGACCCGCATCATTCAAAGCACCGACCGGCATGACGAGCGGATCGACAACCACGTCTTCTTTCGGAATGCCGTAATCAGCGGCGCGTTGCACAATCTTTTTCGCGACTTCAAAACGCACATCGGGATCTTCCGAAATGCCCGTCTCATCATTTGAGATGGCGACAACAGCCGCGCCATATTTTTTGACGAGCGGCAAAACGGATTCAAGACGCTCTTCTTCACCGGTCACGGAATTTACAAGCGCCTTGCCTTTGTAAACCGAAAGGCCGCTTTCGAGTGCCGCAACAATTGACGAGTCGATTGAGAGCGGCACATCCGTGACTTCCTGCACGCGCTTGATCGCTTCAGCGAGAATGGCAGGTTCATCGGCGAGTGGAATGCCGGCATTCACATCAAGCATCTGCGCGCCCGCTTCCACCTGCGCCAGCGCGTCGGCGACAACGCGCGTGTAATCACCTGCGGCCATTTCAGCGGCGAGCAATTTGCGGCCCGTCGGGTTGATGCGTTCGCCAATCATAACGAAGCGGCGCTCGAAGCCGATCACGACTTCTTTTTTGTGCGAAGAGAGAACGGTGTCGGTCATCGGAAATCCTCGAAGAGCCCTAAGGGCAAATATAGAAAACAGGCGTTATTGGAAAACTCGCTGGTCGGATAACGTCATTCCGACCCAATGTCTTGTCACATTGCGACAGCAGAAGGCGGCATCTCGCTATCGGCCGGTGTGGCAAAAGCGCGCCGGAAGGGCTGGCGACCCTTTAGAACGCCTGATTCGGTCACAATATGGCCGACGCTTTCCTCTTGGCGATAAGCCATGATGTGAACACCCGCGACGCCTTTGATTTCGGAAATTTCCTGAATGAGATCGATGCAGAGCTTGACCCCCTCGGACTTTTGATTTTCAGCGCCTTCAATACGCTTGATCACGTGATCTGGGATATGCACGCCCGCAACATTTGAACGCATCCAGCGTGCCGTCTTGGCTGATGGAAGAGGCCCGACGCCGACGAGAATATAGCATTTCTCATCAAGGCCCATATCACGCACTTTGGTCATGAATTGTTTGAGCAAGGGCACATCATAACAATATTGTGTTTGAATATATTGCGCACCGGCGGCGATTTTTTTTGCCAAGCGTAGCGGACGCCAATCATAAGGCGGCGCGAATGGATTTTCAGCCGCACCTAAAAATAACCGCGGCGGATCGGTAATCTTGCGACCAGAGAGAAAAGTTCTCTCATCGCGCATGGTTTTGATGACCGAGAGAAGCGATGTTGAATCAAGATCGAATACCGGTTTCGCTTCCGGATGATCGCCCGATTGCACGCCGTCACCTGTAAGCGCCAACACATTGCACACGCCAAGCGCGGCAGCACCCAGCACATTGCCTTGAATGGCGATGCGGTTGTAATCGCGACAAGAGATTTGCAAAATCGGTGAATAGCCAACGCGCGTGAGCAGCGCGCAAATCGCAACGCTCGACATATGGCAATTGGCACCTGAACCATCGGTCGCGTTCACACCGTCAACGAAACCATCGAAATGCTTGACGCGTTCATAGACATCATCAGGGTTGGCGCTGTCGGGCGGATTGAGTTCTGCGGTGATCGCAAATTCACCACGACGCAACACGCGCTCCAAACGACCACGCGACGTGTGACCCGGCAATTCGGGAAGTGGTGACGCAGGCGTCGGGCCGAGATCGGTTGAAGGAATAGGAGGCGTCATTGTTACTTGTCCCTAAACGATATCACTCATGCGCGCCTTGAGAGACGGCAAGCCATGAGGAGCGACCCTTCAAACGATGATCAATCGGCTTTTGCACATCCATGATCTTGTCGCCCTCTTTCATAAGACGACTGCCTTCCCATCCCTTCACCCACACACAGGGCATCTCGGCATAGACTTCGCAATTGCCATTCGCGCGCACACCGCCACAGGGGCCGTTGCGCAAATTTTTCGGACAATTCATCGGGCAGGACATGCCGCTGGAAGAGATAATACATTGGCCGCACATACGACAATCAAAGAGCGCGCTTTTGATTGTTTTCTCAACAA
The DNA here is from genome assembly GCA_046091665.1 of Hyphomicrobiales bacterium. GTDB lineage: Bacteria > Pseudomonadota > Alphaproteobacteria > Rhizobiales > Beijerinckiaceae > CAIUPE01. Next base: position 12,393 of record JBJTCD010000083.1, on the reverse strand, counting down.
CCACCATCGGCTTTTCCATCCGCTCATAACCAATGAGTTTGAAAAGCGGTGCGAGACCACGCAGCGTGGCTTCAACAACCGAATAGGTGATTTCCATCAATCGTGCATGACGATTGGCCCAAAAGCGCAAAGCGAATTTATTGCCATCACGCGGCGGTTTGGTTGAGGCTTCAAAAGCAAAAGGAACGCGTGACATTATTTCGTCTCCTCGTAACCTTGATTTTTTGCCAGAGCGGCAAGCCGCTCATTCGGATAATCGGCTTCGAGTTTTGCCGCCCACGCGGATGCTTCCGCTTCGAGATCGTCGCTCACATCAAGAGGATCCGCGCGACGCCAATCAGCAAGATAAGCGTCGGTTGATTGCGCGCCAGCCTTCATCGCCGCAGCGTCAATGGCGGTGACGAAACGTTCGGGAAGCTCGCGCTTGGCGCTGGTGCGCCCTTGTTTGACGATGACTTGCGCGGGCATGTCGCGCCAATAAACGATGATCAATTGAGCCATGGCTCAAAACCCTCCGCATTTTTCACGGATTTATACGGCAGAGCTCCGCGCGTGGATGCGACCGTTTCCGGTGACAAATGTCTCCAATCCGCCAAGTCCGGTGACGCGCATTTCGAAGGCGAGACCCAAACGCTCAGCGGCTTTACGCGCTTTCTTTTCCAAAGCGGGATCAGGCATCTGCGCCAGATACACAACGCGTTTGTAATGGCCGAAAATGTCGTTCATCAATTGCGGATAGCGATCGAGGCCGAGGCCCTGAATGATCAGCCGGTCGAAATGTCGCACAAGATAATCGGTCAGGAAAAATGATCCGATTTCTTCGTCCATCAATTTATCGAAATCGCCGGGCTTTGAATAAAAGGCATAGCAATGATCGCCTTCGATGCGTGCGACATTTTCTTCTTCTAAAACTTTGTCGAGAAGGCCGCCTGTGCCGCAATCGCCATAAAGGCAGAGAATAGTCGCGTAACCCTCCGCACGCGCTTTGCGGATTTTCTTGCGCACGCCATCGGGTATTTTTTCAGGCCGATTGTGCCAGATCGCAGGCAGGCAGGTGATGTCGAGATGAGCGAGTTTGTTAAGCGTCTTCGCGTCAATCAATTCACGAGCAAGAGCACCGCAGGCAATGACCAATGTCTTGTGTGATTGGCTTGGCGGGTTGCTGCTTTGCTCACCCATTGTATGTGCTCCTCTCAACCGTCATTGCGAGGAGCGAAGCGGTTAAGCAATCCAGTCTAAATGTTCAAGATCAACTGGATTGCTTCGCTAACGCTCGCAATGACGGGACCTGAAATCCCGTCATTCGTAATTTTTAAGCCCGTATCGTCCGTTGCGACAGAAGCGATTTTGCGGTTTCGACAGCCACCGCCGCGTCGCGGCAATAGGCGTCGGCACCAACAGCTTCCGCGAAGGCTTCGTTGAGCGGTGCGCCACCAACGAGCACGAGATAATCGTTGCGCATGCCCTTTTCCTTGAGCGTGTCGATGACGACTTTCATATAAGGCATCGTTGTGGTGAGCAGCGCCGACATGCCGAGAATGTCTGGCTTATGTTCTTCAAGCGCTTCGATATATTTCTCAACCGGATTGTTGATGCCGAGATCAATCACTTCGAAACCCGCACCTTCCATCATCATGCAGACGAGGTTTTTGCCGATGTCGTGAATGTCACCCTTTACCGTGCCGATCACCATCTTGCCGACTTTCGGCGCACCGGTTTCAGCAAGAAGCGGACGCAACACTTGCATGCCCGCCTTCATGGCGTTCGCTGACATCAACACTTCAGGCACGAAGAGAATGCCGTCGCGGAAATCAACACCGACAATGCGCATGCCTTCGACGAGCGCTTTCGTCAGAATGTCATATGGGGTCCAGCTGCGCTTCAGGAGGATTTGAACGGCATCGACAATTTCCTCGCCGAGACCATCATAAAGGTCATCATGCATCTGTTCGACAAGTTCTTCGTCGCTAAGCGTATTGAGATCGAGATCGCCGTCGGCCATTGGTCTTTATCCTTCGAGAAGGTCGGTTATGCGTTTCCCTTCTAGACCGAATAAGAGCCCGAAGTCGAGATCGCTGTCGGAATTGGGACGTTCCCTCCCCTGATTGCGACAGGAAGCCCCATCGCACTCACGAAGCACGCCGCAAACCGCATCGAACACGACTTGGGATCAGGCCCGCAGGCGGGCATTGTCCGGATCGAAGGGGGACTCGGCGATCACCGTTGCGCGATAGGCTTTGCCCAAAATTGAAACCTCCATCTCGGTTCCATTGGCCGCATATTCAGGCGCCACCATGGCCAGCGCCAAGGATTTTCCAAGCCGCCAGCCGTAACCGCCCGACGTGCAGCGTCCGATCAGCTTACCGCCTTTATGGATCGGCTCGGACCCGCGCGCATCAACATCCTCGATGCCATGCACCTCAAGCGTGACGAAATGATTGGCAAAACCTTTTTGCTGCCAGGCCACCAAAGCATCGCGGCCAAGGAACTGGCCCTTGTTCGGATGCACGAAACGCTGCAAGCCGGATTCGAATGCCGAATATTCAATCGACATTTCACGGCCCACAAGGCGATAGGATTTTTCAATCGCCATCGACATCATCGCGCGGATACCGAAAGGCTTGATGCCAAATTTCGCACCAGCCTTCATGAGCAAATCAAAAAGATAATTCTGCATCTCAATCGGATGATGGAATTCAAAACCCAATTCACCGATGAAGTTCACGCGCAACACATCGCAATGAACCGCGCCGACCGAGATGCGCTGACCTGTGAGCCAGGGGAAGGCTTCATTCGACATATCCGTATCGGTCAAGGACTGCAGCACGTCTCGTGACTTTGGTCCTGCGAGCACCAGCACGCCATAAGACGTCGTGATCGGTGTGAAGCGAACGCTGCCATCTTTCGGCAGAAGTTTCTTGAGCGTATCATGATCGTGACGCTCGAGTGCACCAGCCGAGACGAGATAGAATGTATCGGGCGCACTTTCATAAAGCGTGAATTCCGCACGAACACCGCCGCGCGATGTCAGCAAATGACAAAGCGCGATACGGCCACGTTGTTTTGGAATGCGATTGGCAAAGATTGAATCAAGCCAAGCACGCGCGCCCGGACCTGAAACAATGCATTTCGCAAAGGCCGACATATCCTGCAAGCCCACGCCATTTGTGACATTCTTCACTTCATCGCCGACAAAGGGGAAATAATTCGAGCGACGGAAGCTCCACTTTTCTTTGATCTTGCCATCATCCGCAGGCGGAGCATGATTCTCATTGGTGAGAACATCATCAACATTGAGTTCAGACGCCGGTACTTCATAGCCCTGAGGCGCAAACCAGTTCGGACGTTCCCACCCATAGACAGAACCAAACACGGCGCCGAGTGCCTTCATGCGATCATAGCAAGGTGTCTGACGCAAAGGCCGCGCAGCCACACGTTCTTCATCCGGATAATGCGGCGTGAAGACATTCGCATAGGCTTCTTCATTCTTCTGCTTGAGATAGCCGCGACCCGCATAAGGACCATAGCGACGCGGATCGACGCCCATTAAATCAACCGTCGGCTCACCATCAACGATCCATTCCGCAAGCTGCCAGCCTGCGCCACCCGCAGCGGTCACGCCGAAGCTGTGACCTTCATTCAACCAGACATTGGGCAGATCCCATGCGGGGCCGACAATCGGGTTGCCGTCCGGCGTATAAGCAATCGCGCCGTTATAGACTTTCTTGATGCCGACTTCGCCGAAGGCCGGAACGCGCTCAATCGCCGTTTCGATATGCGGCGCGAGACGATCAAGATCTTCTTGAAAGAGTTCGTATTCCGAATCCTTGTGCGGACCATCGACATAGCAAACCGGCGCACCTTTTTCATAAGGGCCGAGAATGAAACCGCCGGCTTCTTCACGCAGATACCAAGATGAATCCGCTTCACGCAGCACGCCCATTTCCGGCAGACCCTTTGCGTGACGTTCCTGCACAGCCGGATGCGGTTCGGTGACGATATATTGATGCTCAACCGGGATAACCGGAATATCAAGACCAAGCATTTTACCGGTCTGGCGAGCGAAATTGCCTGATGCAGAAACAATATGCTCGCATTGAATGTCACCCTTGTCGGTTTTGACAAGCCACTCACCTGATGTCGTGCGCTCAATGCCGATCACCGTTGTGTTGCGATAAATTTCTGCACCGCGGTTACGCGCTCCTTTTGCGAAAGCTTGGGTTAAATCTGCAGGCTGAATATAGCCGTCATCCGGATGCTGGATCGCGCCGAGAAGACCTTCCGTGTTGCAGAGCGGCCAAATCTCTTTCACTTGCTGAGGCGTGAGCTTGTTGACTTTCACTCCGATGGTTTCAGCAACACCGGCATAATACATGAATTCATCCCAACGCGTTTTGGTGCGCGCGAGACGAATATTTGAAACTTTCTTGAAGCCGACAGGTTGACCCGTTTCTGCTTCCAAGCTGCCATAAAGATTGACTGAATATTTATGGAGCTGGCCGACCGAATAAGAGAGGTTGAAGAGCGGCAACAATCCGGCTGCGTGCCAGGTGGAACCAGAAGTCAATTCTTTACGTTCAATCAGAACGACATCCGACCAGCCTTTTTTTGCAAGATGATAAAGCGTTCCGACACCGACAACGCCTCCGCCAATGACCACAACACGCGCCGTCGTTTTCATATCCCACCGCTCCTGTTCGCTTGCCCTTAGTGAGCTTCGCCGTCTTAGCGCAGCCTCCGAGCTTCGTTTACAGTTTTTCTGAGGGTCATGCGCCCGTCTTACCGCATTTCGACGCTCGATATCCTGCCGCCGTCAAGAATGCCCTCTTTCCGTCACACCGGTCTTTGCCTCATGAATCTGATGAGCAGGACTCATCGGATATGACGGCTTGCGACAAGAAATGGCGCGAATGGGGCAGTCGTCTGGGTTTGGCGGCATTATCACTATGAAAAGGGAATTTCGGGCAGCAATTGGCCGTTCCCGCAAAGCGGAGGTTATCATGTCCAATCTGGCGCAGGATCAACATTCAGATAGTGGCCGTCGTGGTCGTGACGCGCGACGTGCGGCGCGCGCTTCACGTGGCGGAGCCTCCATTCCCTATATCACGCGCCAGAGCCCGCTCGTCGAATTCCTCTCCGAGGAAGCAATGCAGATCATCGAGCATAATGCTGAAACTTTGCTTGAAGAAGTCGGCATTGAATTCCGCGATTATCCGAATGCGCTGAAGCTTTTGAAAGATGCAGGCTGCGACATCAAAGGCGAGCGCGTGCGTTTTCCGCGTGGCCTTGCGAAGAAACTCATCGCAACAGTTCCTTCGCATTACACACAACATGCCCGCAACCCAGCGCGTAGCGTTGAGATTGGCGGCAAGAACACCGTCTTCGCGCCCGTCTATGGTTCGCCTTTCGTGCATGATCTCGACAATGGTCGTCGCTATGGCACGATTGAAGATTTCCAGAATTTCGTGAAGCTCGCTTATATGTCGCCGCATATGCATCACTCTGGCGGCACGGTTTGCGAACCCGTCGATCTGCCGGTCAATAAACGCCATCTCGAAATGGTTTATGCGCATATGCGCTATTCGGACAAAGCCTATATGGGCTCGGTCACGCATCCCGATCGTGCACAAGACACAGTCAATCTCGCTAAGATCATGTTTGGCGAAGAGTTCATCGATCAGAACACAGTTCTCACGAGTCTCATCAACGCCAATTCCCCGATGGTGTGGGACAATACGATGCTCGGCGCGGCAGAAGTTTATGCGCGCAACAATCAAGCCTGCATCATCACGCCATTCATTCTTTCAGGCGCGATGAGCCCTGTGACACTCGCTGGCACGCTCACGCAAGTGCTTGCAGAAGTATGGGCTGGGACTTCTTTTGTGCAACTTGTGCGCCCTGGCGCACCCGTAATCTTCGGCACATTCGTATCAACACTTTCGATGCAATCGGGTGCACCAACCTTCGGCACGCCGGAGGGTTCACTCGCCATCTTTGGCGCTGCGCAACTTGCACGCCGGATGAAAATGCCCTTCCGCACGGGCGGTTCGCTTTGCGGTTCAAAATTGCCGGATGCACAAGCGGCCTATGAAAGCACCAACACGCTGATGCCGACTTTGCTCGCAGGCACAAATTTCGTACTGCATGCGGCGGGATGGATGGAAGGCGGTCTCGCTTCCTCTTATGAAAAATTCATTATGGATTGCGATCAATTGGGTGGGCTTCACGTGCTCGCCAAGGGCATCGACATGAGCGAGAATGGCCAAGCGATGGATGCATTCCGTGAAGTCGCGCCGGGCGGCCATTTCTTGGGCTCGGCGCATACGCAAGCGAATTTCGAAACGGCTTTCTACCGCTCAAGCGTCGCAGACAATAATTCGTTTGAACAATGGGACGCAGAAGGCCGCAAGGATGCAGCCCAACGCGCCAATGGCATCTTCAAACGGATGCTTGCCGAATATGAGGCCCCCGCAATCGATCCGGGCGTCGACGAGGCGCTGCGTGACTATATCGAGCGTAAAAAGGCTTCAATGCCCGACGCGACGTACTAAATCCGCCGAAAAGCGGTGGATAAGTGCGAAAAGCGGCTCGGCTTTGCTCCGCACATCAGGTTTTGAAGACAAGATACTGAATCGGCGTGCGGATTCGCTTGTGAGCGGATCCGGAGCGCCGGAATGTCGCGTTGCACTCGGGGTTGTTCCGCATGGCCAAGGCCATTTCTCCGGCGATTACCCAAGCGCTGGCGCAATTGCGTCAGGCGGTGACAACGCTTGAGAGCGTCGTGGCGCGGCGCGCCGAAGATGACCGCACGCTGGATCTCATGAAAAAAGAACTTGCTTTGATGCAAGACGAGCGGGCGAAGCTTGCAAGCGATCTTGACGCGGCTTTGGCAAAATCAACGCGGCTTGATGCGGTAACGGGCGAATTGGCGCGGCGTGTTGAACGTGCGACGACGACCGTTCGTGAAGTCCTCTCTGACCTCACACCGAGGAGTTGAGGCATGGGACAAGTCACTGTCAGCGTCGCCGATAAAACCTATCGCATCGCCTGCAATGATGGGCAGGAAGCGCATCTCATCAAATTGGCCGCCGAACTTGATCGCAAGATCAATGAAATGCGCGATGCCTTTGGTGAAATTGGCGATAGTCGTTTGACGGTGATGGCAGCGATCACCTTCATGGATGATCGCGAAGAAATGAAAACGCGCATCTCCACGCTTGAAAATGAAATCGCTTATTTAAAAGAAAGCCGCGCGACGCTCGATATGGCGACGAATAAGACGGAAGCGGAGGTCGCGACCGCCATCGCCAATGCCGCAAGCCGTATTGAAGAGATTGCGAAACGTCTCTCAGGCCTTGACAACTAAACGGCTCACGACTCTTTCGCGCGATCTCGAAGTACAAATTTCTGAATCTTGCCCGTTGATGTTTTCGGCAATTCCGCAAACACAATATGGCGCGGGCATTTGTAGGAGGCAAGATGCGTCTTGCACCACGCGATCAATTCGTCGGCAGTGGCTGTTTTGCCTGGCTTTAATTCCACAAAGGCGCAAGGCGTTTCGCCCCATTTCTCGTCGGGCTTTGCCACAACAGCGGCGGCTTGCACGGCAGGGTGTTTAAAGAGTGCGTCTTCGACTTCAATCGAAGAGATATTTTCGCCACCTGAAATGATGATGTCCTTCGAGCGGTCCTTTAACTGAATATAGCCATCGGCATGACGCACGCCGAGATCACCTGAATGGAAATAACCGCCTTTGAAAGCATCTTCCGTGGCTTTTTTGTTTTTGAGATAGCCCTTCATCACAACATTGCCCGCAAACATGACTTCGCCCATCGCTTCGCCATTACGTTGCACGGGAACCATGGTTTCAGGATCCATCACATCAAGATCTTCGAGCGCGCCATAACGCACGCCTTGACGCGCTTTTTTCGCTGCTTGCGCTACAGGCTCAAGATCATCCCATGACTCATGCCAATCATTCACAACGGCAGGGCCATAGGTTTCCGTTAACCCATAAAGATGGGTGACGTTAAAACCTGCAGCCTTCATACCGGCAAGCACAGCCTCGGGCGGCGGTGCCGCCGCGGTGAAAAATTCAACAATATGCGGCAGAGGTTTCTTTTCATCGTCAGGTGCATTGAGAAGCGTGGACATGACAATCGGCGCGCCGCAAAGATGCGTGACTTTATGCGTGGCAATCGCGTCATACATCAGTTTAGCGCGCACTTGCCGCAGACAAACATGCGTGCCGACCGCGACCGAAATCGACCAAGGAAAACACCAGCCATTGCAATGAAACATCGGCAATGTCCAAAGATAGACAGGATGTTTTGCCATGCCACAAGTGAGCACATTGCCTTGCGCCAAAAGATGCGCGCCGCGATGATGATAGACAACGCCTTTCGGATTGCCTGTCGTTCCTGAAGTGTAATTTAAAGAGATGGCATCCCACTCATCACCGGGCGCCGCGCGTTGATAATCCGATGTTCCTTCAGCAATGAAATCTTCATAGTCAAGCGAACCAATGCGCTCGCCCTCGCCTTCAAATTCCGGATCATCATAATCGATCACAAGCGGCTTGGCTTTGCAGGTTTGAAGCGCAGCCTTCATGATTTTTGAAAATTCGCGATCAACGATCACAACTTTCGCTTCACCATGATCGAGCGAGAACGAAATGATCGCCGCATCGAGCCGCGTGTTCAATGTGTTCAAGACCGCGCCCGTCATCGGCACACCATAATGACATTCAAGCATCGCAGGCGTATTGGCGAGCAGAACCGCGACCGTATCGCCCCGCCCGATGCCGCGCTTGGCCAGAGCCGAAGCGAGCTTCTTCGACCGCTCGTAAAATTCGCGGTAATTGCGCCGCAAAGCACCATGAATGATCGCGATATGATCCGGATAAACATCGGCCGCCCGCTCCAAAAAGGTCAAAGGCGTCAAGGGCCTATAATTGGCCGGGTTTTTCGGCAGATCGAGATCATAGATGGCGGACGGCATGGGGCGCTCCTGAAGTCGCTGCCCCTTCCTAACCCTGCTCCCTGAGAGTTTCAATGATGAGGCCCTATCGTCTTTGGGCGGAGGGGGATGCGGGGAGCTTCACTTAAAACTAAGGTGCATTTTCATCCGAGCGCTGACCAATGACCCTCAGAATTTCAATTCGATCCTGAACCACTCGATAAATGAAGGCAAAAGGTGTGCGCGGTAAGTTTAAGAGTCTAATCTCTTCGCGATCATAGAGCCTGCCCGCCCAGGGATTATCCAGCAAAAGGCGTTCGGCCGCTTTTACATGTTTTAAAGCATTCTCTTTTCCCTCGGGAAAAACATGCAAATAATATTTTCGGAGCCATTTCAAATCTGCTGTGGTCGAGCGGAGATAAACGACCCGCATTCATAGAGTCCGACGCACAAAAACATCAGGCGCGGGAGGAGCAGCTTCTCCATCTTTATCCAATTGCTCCATCCAGCGATGAATAGCCTCAGCCGAAATGAATTCGCCTTTATCAGCTTCGGCAATCGCTTCGCGCAAGCGAACATCAAGTGTTCCCCGCTCCTGATCGCGGCGGATCAGATCACGGACATAGTCGCTCGCATTGCTGTAGCGGCCGGTTAAGGCCTGCGCCTCGACCCATTCTTTCATCTGATCAGGCAAGGAGATATTCATTGTCGCCATGGCAGCCTCTCTTGGCAAAGACTAACCTGATTATGGCAATCTTTGCCAAAAGATCAATACCAAGCGTCGGGCACTGCGGCTTTTTTGGTGTCAATCACCGCGCGCAATTCTTCATCTTTTGCCGGGTCAAGCGGCGGCGGCTGATAGTCGGCGAGAATGCGTTTCCATTTGCGATTGGAGCGAATTTGGATGTCGAGCGAGCCTTCATCCTGCCACTGCTCAAAAGAATTATTATCGGATGATTCAAAATCATAGAACGCTGTTTCATAATTCCGCATCGTATGCGCCGAACCCAAGAAGTGCTTTCCGGGCTCAACCTCTTGGAAAGCATCATGTGCCAATGCATTTTCATCCGTCGGTAGACTTCCGGCGATCACATGATAGGCGCCGCATTGCTCAGCATCCAAAATGAATTTTTCATAAGACATCGAGAGTGCACCTTCTGCCCACCCTGCCGCATGAAGAATAAAATGAGCGCCGCAAAGAAATGCCGGCCACATTGAATTGGCGCTTTCATAAGCGGCTTGCGCATCGGGAATTTTTGAAGCGCAGAGATTACCCCCGCAGCGAAGCGGTACACCCAAACGGCGAGCGAGTTGACCAATCGCAAAATAACCAAGCGCCGGCTCGGGCGTGCCGAATGTCGGCGCGCCGGATTTCAATGACATGGATGATAAGAAATTCCCGAGGATCGCGGGCGCACCGGGGCGCTCCAATTGCGTCAACGCCACACATACCATCGCTTCGGCGAAACATTGCGCGAGCGCGCCTGCTGTTGTGACGGGACCCATCGCGCCACCCAAAATAAAAGGCACGCAGACCGCTGCTTGATTGGCTGCGGCATAAGTGCGGATCACGCGGCTTGCTTCACCATCAAGAACAAGCGGAGAATTTGTGTTCACATTACCGAGAATGACGCAGTTCTTGTCAACAAAGTCTTCGCCAAACAAAACACGGCACAACTCGATTGATTCCGCCGCGCGCGGCGCGGTAGTCACGGAGCCCATAAAAGCTTTGTCGGAATATTTTATGTGAGAATACACCATCTCGAGATGGCGTTTATTCACCGGCAAATCGACCGGCTCGCAAACAGTACCACCGGAATGATGAAGATAAGGCGTTGAATAAGCGAGCTTGATAAAGTTCTGAAAATCTTCGATCGTGCCATAGCGGCGGCCTTTATCGATATCCGTCACAAAAGGCGAACCATAAGCAGGTGAGAAGACTGTATTGCGTCCGCCAATCACAACATTACGCGCGGGATTTCTCGCATGTTGCACGAATTCACGCGGCGTTGTTTTTTGAATGATCGAGCGGATCAACCCCCGTGGGAAACGCATGCGTTGACCATCAGCGCTTGCGCCCGCTTTTTTGAAGAGCGCAATCGCTTCGTCGTCGCCACGAATTTCAAAACCGATTTCTTCAAGAATACGGTCGGCTTCATTCTCGAGTGCAACGAGTCCTTCTTCATCAAGCATTTCATAAGGCGGGATCACACGTTTGATATAGGCAGGGGCCGCGGGGCCGCCGCGCGATTTTTGCCGCGCATCGCGACCACCACCGCGCGCCCGACGTGGCGATAATTCATTCCCCGCTTCGATGATCGACATAAAAACCCCCCAACAAATAACGCACATGCAGGCGGGGCGCTTATGCCCCCTCTCATTGATCTTCTTCTTTACTTGAATTCAGACGATAGAAAACGTGAAAAATTTTCACCGTTGCGCGGTTTGCCAATTGTCAGGCTTGAAATAGGGCGCGTTGGAGGCGGGCAAGGGTGTGCGGCCTAAGATTATGTCCGACGCCTTTTCGCCAATCATAATCGCGGGCGCATTGAGATTGCCGGTGGTCACGCGCGGCATAACGGATGTATCGACGACATGTAAGCCTTCAAAGCCGATCACTTTCGTCTCTGCATCAACAACCGCCGTCGGATCATCAGCGCGCCCCATTTTGCAGGTGCCACAGGGATGATAAGCGCTTTCCACTTTGCGTTTGATAAAGACATCAATCGCGTCATCGCTTTGAACCGATGCTCCGGGCTGCAGCTCTTCGCCGCGATACTCATCAAAAGCGGCTTGTGCAAAAATTTCACGCGTCAAGCGAACACAGGCGCGCATTTCAATCCAGTCTTCTTCATGGCTCAGATAATTGAAGAGCACACGCGGCTTATCGAAAGGATCAGGCGAACGTAAACGGACCCACCCTCTGCTCTTTGAACGCATTGGCCCGACATGAACTTGAAACCCATGCGCCTCTGCTTTCACACTGCCATCATAGGCAATGGCAGCAGGCAGAAAATGATATTGAATATCGGCATAAGGCACACCGGCGCGTGAGCGAATAAAGCCGCAGCTTTCAAAATGATTGGTGGCACCTAAACCATCTTTAAAGAAAAACCACCGCGCACCGATCAAAAGTTTCCCGAGCGGATTCATCCACGAATAAAGCGTCACCGGTTTTGTGCAGGCCCGTTGAAAATAGAATTCAAGATGGTCTTGCAAATTTTCACCGACACCCGGGCGATCAGCCAAAACGGAAATGCCCTGCGCTCGCAATTCTTCAGCTGGACCAATGCCTAACAGCTTCAAAAGCTGCGGCGAGTTAATCGGCCCACCTGCAAGAACAACAGCACGACGTGCGTGAATGGTGACGATCTCATTGCCACGACGATATTCAACACCAACCGCACGACGCCCCTCGAACAGAATGCGCGTCAC
>JBJTCD010000082.1:0-6416 GCA_046091665.1 Hyphomicrobiales bacterium | reverse complement strand
AATGGTGCCGGTTACCTGACTCGAACAGGTGACCTACGGTTTACAAAACCGTTGCTCTACCAACTGAGCTAAACCGGCGCGCCGTCACGGGCGGTGCGGTGTGGATACATTCGCAAGGGCGTTGAGGCAAGGGGCTTTCGAAGCGCAAGCGTCACTTTGGCCGCAAAAGCGCCTCATTCGGTTCAGCCCGCATTCAGCGCTTGGGACCGATGTTGACTTCTATGAAGGCGGGAAACCCGTTTCGGTTGCGCCCGGACCTTTCGGAGGCAGACATGCGGTATCAGGCTTTGACAGAGAGCGTTTCAATCAAATCACACTTTACCAAGGCGGTTACGGCGCTTGCCATGGCGGGCGTGCTCGGCGCGGCTTTGCCGCAAGAGGCCCATGCGGATCAGCGCTGGGATCCCGGAGCGGCGGCGATTGTGGGTGTGATCGGCGGCTTGGCGCTCGGCTCAGCGCTTTCGGGCGGCGGCGCAAGTGGGTCAGTGGGATATTCTTATGGTTATAGCGAGCCGCGTTATGACGGATGGCGTCATCACCATCATGGATATGGTGGGCCATCGGTCAGCTATTATTGGGGACCGCCGCGACCGCAATGCTACATCGTGAATGAACGGGTGTGGGTCCATGGCTGGGGGTGGGATATACGCCCTGTTCGCTATTGCGATTGATTGTCGTTTTCATTCATCACGACAGACAGATAAAAAAGGCCCCGTTCGCACGGGGCCTTTCTGTTACTGAGCGATCTAACGATCAATCATCCGCATAGATGTCGCGGTCCTTCGTTTCAGGAACGAAGAGCAGACCAATCACGAAGGTGATCAATGCGAATACGATCGGGTACCACAAACCGTAATAGATATCGCCGGTTTGAGCCACGAGCGCGAAAGCAGTTGCCGGAAGCAGTCCACCGAACCACCCGTTACCAATGTGATAGGGCAATGACATCGATGTGTAGCGGATACGTGTCGGGAATAGTTCGACAAGCGCTGCTGCAATCGGGCCATAAACCATCGTCACATAGACAACGAGGAGTGTGAGGATCCCGATAATGGTGAGCGTTTGCGGTTTGAAAATATCCAACACGCCTGCGAGCTTCACCTTGTTCGGATCATCAGCCTTCGGATAGCCGGCTTCAACCGCAGCCGCTGTCAGGTTCTTGCTGAAATCAGGATCAAGTTTTCCGTCCTTGAAGACCTGAACGTCTTTACCCTGAACAACGATCTTGGCTTTTTCGCCAGCCGGTGCTGTCGTTACGGTCGAGTACTTGATCGCACCCTTTGAAAGCGCGTCACGTGCGACGTCGCAAGATGAGGTGAATTTGCGTGTACCCACGGGGTTGAACAAATCACCGCAATCTGCGGCATCGGCGACCACTTCCACCTTCACCGTCTCAAGCGCATTGGCGAGAGTTGGGTTGGCGTTCTTCGTCAAAGCGCCGAAGAGCGGGAAGTAGGTCAATGCGGCAAGCAAGCAACCAGCAAGGATGATCGGCTTACGACCGATACGATCCGACAACGCCCCGAAGATCACGAAGCCGATTGTGCCGATGGCCAGCGAATAAGCGATCAAGAGGTTAGCTGTGTAGCCGTCGATCTTAAGGATCGATTGCAAGAAGAACAGGGCATAGAACTGGCCCGTGTACCACACAACGCCTTGCCCCATCACCAAGCCGAACAGCGCGAGAATGGCGAATTTCGCATTCTTCCATTGACCGAACGCTTCGGTGAGCGGTGCCTTTGAATGCGTGCCTTCTTCTTTCATCTTTTGGAAGGCAGGCGATTCATTGAGCTGCAAACGAATCCAGACCGAGATGCCGAGCAATACAATCGACACCGCGAAAGGAATACGCCAGCCCCATGCAGCGAAGTTGGCTTCGCCAATTAGGGTACGTGTAGTCAAAATGACGATGAGTGACAAGAACAGGCCGAGTGTCGCTGTGGTCTGAATCCACGAGGTGTAAAAACCTCTGCGACCATGCGGAGCATGTTCGGCGACATATGTTGCCGCACCGCCATATTCACCACCAAGCGCCAAGCCTTGAACAAGACGCAACGCGATGAGGATCACGGGGGCCCAGATACCAATGCTTGATGAGCTTGGCAGAATGGCCACGATGAATGTTGAGATACCCATCAACAAGATCGTGACAAGGAAGGTGTATTTACGACCGACAAGGTCACCGATACGACCAAACACAATTGCGCCAAACGGGCGAACAATAAAGCCGGCTGCGAACGCGAGCAGCGAGAAGATGTTGCGCGTTGCTTCATCGAACATCGGCTTGCCATCGGCACCCGCCACGTTGAAGAACTGCGCACCAATGATCGCTGCCAATGAACCGTAAAGATAAAAATCATACCATTCGAAAACCGTTCCGAGCGAAGAGGCGAAGATCACCTTCTTTTCACCGCTCGTCATCGGCCGTTGCTCGTGTTGAGCATGAGCGCCTGATGCTGAGGCCATGACCATTCCTTTTTTTGCGCGCGATCGGGAACATGAGACGTAAAGCCTCTCAAGCGGGCACTAATTGACCCGCTCTCCTTCCTGACCGTGTCGGCTTACTGGGCCGACAGTTTCCCCCAATAACGGATCCGGATGTTCGGCTCCGTGGTGATTGACGCCCTGCGACTCGATCTTTGCCGGTCACAAAGCTGCCATGCGGTAAATACTAACGGAATCGACTTGGAAATGCGACCGTTTGAAGCCTTGGCCATTGGTCTAATGCGTTTTTGCCTTATTTTGCAGTGCGAAAACGCGTCACAACCGCCAAAGCCACCGCAGCGGCATTTGACACATTGAGGCTCTTGATCGCCCCGGGCATATCGAGCCGCGCGAGCGTATCGCAGCGCTCGCGGGTCAACCGCCTGAGCCCGCGCCCTTCCGCGCCAAGCACAAGAGCAATCGGGCCAGTGGCGAGGCTTTTCTCGAGATCTTCCGGCCCTTCCGAGTCCAAGCCCACCCGCCAATAGCCAAGATCGCCAAGTTTGACGAGCGCTTGGGCGAGATTGCCGACTCCGATCAGCGGCACATGCTCAAGCCCACCCGAGGCGGTTTTGGCCAGAACGCCAATAGCGTCCGGCGCGTGCCGCTCGGTGATAATGACGGCCTCGGCGGCAAAGGCAGCGGCCGAGCGCAAAATCGCGCCGACATTATGCGGGTCGGTCACTTGATCGAGCACGATGACGGTGCCTTCGCCTGAAAGATCGGCGAGATCGCCTGCGGGGAGGCCATCGACCTCAAGCGCGATGCCCTGATGGACGGCGCCGGAGCCGGTCAGCCGATCGATTTCTTCGGCGCGCGCGAGGCGTGGGGCAACGGGCAGTTTCGGCAGCGCGTCATTGAGCCGATTCAGCGCGTTTTCGGTGACATGCAGCACCATGGCCTTGCGGCGTGGATTTTTGAGCGCCTCGATCACGGCGTGGAAACCGTAAATCACAGGACGGCCAGAGGTGGCATGTTGAGCCGCTTGGCGCGACGGGGAGAAGGACGGGGAGGGGCGGCCCTCGCGCGCGTTATCCCGCCCGCGTCTTTTGTCGTCAAAGCGTCGTGCCATTGTGTCTCAACCCCCGCATCGGGGCTCTTCTCGCATGGGAGGGATCGACGGGCAAATGGCGAAAGGCGATTTCTGCCTCCGCGAAGGTTGACACCCGCGAAGGGGCTTATCATAAGGGCGCACTCGTTCCGGCCCTTGAAAGGCTAAGGGCGAGCGTGCGCTGGAGCACGGGGGAATGTCCCGAGCGGCAAAGGGGGCGGACTGTAAATCCGCTGGCTATGCCTTCGCAGGTTCGAGTCCTGCTTCCCCCACCACGCTTCGCTCTTCGGCTACGCGTGGCCAGAGACTTGACGCTCACGCCTCAATCGGTTGCGCGACAAGTTTGATACCGAGCGCTGAGCAGACTTTCTGGATTGTATCGAAACGCGGCGCGCTATCGGCACGCAGGGCTTTGTACAAAGCCTCTCGTGTGATCCCCGCCGATTTCGCAATACCGGTCATGCCGCGCGCGCGGGCGATGTCCCCAAGAGCAGCGGCGAGCAGAGCGGCATCACCGTCTTCAAGGACAGCGGTGAGATAATTCGCAATCGCCTGATCATCATCAAGATAATCCGTGACATCGAATTCAGGGAGATCGCTGATTTTGACGGGTTTTGACATGACTTTACTCCACAAGACGCTTCGCACGTTCAAGCGCCACTTTGATGTCTGCTGCTTGGGTTGATTTGTCTCCACCGCCAAGCATCACAATCAGAACATCGCCTCGTCGCGCGAAATACAAACGCCAACCTGGTCCGAAAAATTCGCGCATCTCAAACACGCTCTCGCCAATCGATTTCACGTCGCCCAAATTTCCGAGTTGCGCTTTGCGCAAACGCGCGATCAAACGCTTTTGCGTAATGTCATCGCGGAGACCTTTGAGCCACTCATCGAATTCAGGCAGGCGCTTGACGATGAACATGCTTAAATGTAATCGATCGATTACGAAAAATCAAGGCCGTTTCTTTGGTCCGCGCGGTTTTGCACGTTTAGCCGGATTCGGCTTGCCTCGACGCACGGGGCTTGGCATAAGCGCGGAAGTCGCGGCGTTTTCGCGTGCGCGGGTGTAGCTCAATGGTAGAGCAGCAGCCTTCCAAGCTGAATACGAGGGTTCGATTCCCTTCACCCGCTCCATCTTTGTTTTGCCGATTACGCTCTGGACGAAGTCCAACCGCTAATCGGGCGTGAGCTTTGTAATCACAGTTTGTAGCATATGCGTATCGAACCCTCGTAATTTTTTACGATTGGCGGTTGGGCTTTGCCCAGAGCCAATCGTCATAGATTTGGGTTCGATTCCCTTCACCCGCTCCATCTTTGTTTTGCCGATTACGCTCTGGACAAGGTCCAACCGCTAATCGGCAGTAAATTTCCAATCCGCACCGGACGATGCTCGACCGCGGATTGGGTAGGATTTGTATATATCTTTTTTCCAATTTAATCCGTCATTGCGAGCGAACGCGAAGCAATCCAGTTGATGGTGCAATAACAGGCTCATTCGTTTCGCCACTGCAGACTCATTCATTAACGAGCGAAACAATCAAGCAATTATTTCAAACAAATCTTTCCATTCTGGGTTAAAGTCCTCGATCAGCCGTAATTTATAATTTCGTGATTGACCTTTGATGTTTTTCTCGCGCGCGATGGCTTCAATTATGCTCTCATGAAATTCGAACCAAACCAGATTTTTGCAACGGTAACGCTTTGTGAAGCCAGGAATAGCTCCTTCGCGATGCTCGTAAACTCGGCGACCAATGTCTGATGTCACCCCAACATAGAGTGTGCCATTTCTCTCGCTTGCCATGATATAAACTGCCGGTTCGCGCATAGTGATATGGTGGAGCAACAAAACCGAAATAGCACCTGTCATTTCGAACAGGTGAAGAAAGTGGTCCATCCACGGGTTAATTGTCAGGTGATGGTATGAGGCCACGAATTGATAAAGCCCATTCTTCAATCACTAACTGGATTGCTTCGCGTTCGCTCGCAATGACGGACTAGAATTCTTTGCTCGCAATGACGGGTTCAAACTTTCCCCCGCATTTAACTCAATTGCGATCATTCATTCTAACCCGCTCTCAGTTTTTCTTTTCTAACGTCAAGGCCCTGCGCGGCATATGCGGGGTGGGTTTGCGTTTTGCGGTGGGTTTGATAGGGTTTCCGTTAAGTCATGCCCATCATGACTCGGGGCTTAAGAAACCTCACAACAGTCGGCAGTGCATCAGCCGTCACCAAACTGCCCTGACGCTTGCCGTCGGGGTGGCGGCGTTATGTCCAGGCTGCAAAGCTAAAAGCGCTGCGGCCAAACTGTTGTGGCTTTCTTAACACCCCGACTCCAGCGGTTCCCGCTGGGGTCGTTTTCATTTTCGGGGGTGTGTGATGCCGCTCATCAATTACAATGAAACAATGAGTTTTCCCGATGCGGTTGAAGCCGCCGTAATCCTGCTTTCGCTTTGTCTTGTGAAATTGCGCGATGAAGTGGCCTTTCGTGATGATCATGATCCGACATCGCTCAACGCCGCGCATTTTCTCATCGATCAACTCGACGACGCGTTGAAGGAAAGCGAAGCCCTCACCAGCGCGCTTGAAGCGCGCCTGCGGAGTCATCAAAAAAATTGAATTTCACTCCTCATCCTGAGCCGTCGCGAAGCGACGAGTCGAAGGACGTGGTTCGACACGCGCCTTCGGCGCGGCTCACCATGAGGTGAAAGCGGTTGGCGCGGCTCACCATGAGGTTTTTTTATTCCCTCATCCTGAGCCGTCGCGAAGCGACGAGTCGAAGGACGTGGTTCGACACGCGCCTTCGGCGCGGCTCAGCATGAGGATGTTTTTTCTAAACCCTAAGCCCTAAACCCTCCTATCAGCCCTTCGCTATGGCTCAGGG
>JBJTCD010000081.1:0-29202 GCA_046091665.1 Hyphomicrobiales bacterium | reverse complement strand
TCATAAATTTAATCGTGAATGGTCACGTCGTGTGTTGGGCCAGGGTGCGATTGTTCTCTTGTTCACTGACGGCCTTGAGCGCGATGATACGGATGAATTGCAAAAGGAAATCTCACGTCTTCATCGTTCATGCTCTAAACTTGTTTGGTTGAATCCTCTTCTTCGCTTTGATGGCTTTGAAGCGAAGGCTTCAGGCATACGTGCCATTCTCCCTCATGTTGATGAGTTTAGACCGATTCATAATTTAAAGAGTATGGAAACGCTCGTGCAAGCGCTCTCAAAGGATAGCGCGGCATCAGCCGATCCGCGTTTGTGGTTGAAGCGCGTCGCTTAATATATTACCCTACGTAATATATTCTCAATCTCGACGCGAACCATGAGCCGACGTCCTGAATTCGCTCCTGTTAAGCCGCCCGACCGCCCCTTGCAAACAGGCGGCGGAGGAGGCACATATGACGGTATGGAAGCACGTGTCGCCGTCCTTGAGACTCATATTGAGCATATTCGCAGCGATATCAGCGGCTTGAAAGCTGATATGGGCGTTATTCGCTCTGATTTGGGTAAAACAAGGGACGAGGTTTCCGATCTTCGAACCGGACTGGCAACCCTGAATGAGCGGGTGAGCCACCTTCCTGATAAGGGCTTTTTTGTAAAATCACTGAATTTAACGGCCACGGTCCTTGGCGGCCTCATGACTTTTCTCGTAGGGTTTGCCGCCTTCCAAGATCACATCCGCGCCTTTTTCAGCCATTAGGCCAGCGCAGGACCCATTGACCTCGGTCAATCTTCCATTTTCAGGACGATGCATTATGGTTCCCGCAATCCACAAAAGCGGGAGGTTTCCATGCTCGCAACCGATGATGATCTTTTGAAACAAGCTGAGATCTGGCGGCGTGAGGGTCGGGGCGTGGCCTTGGCCACCGTTGTGGAGACTTGGGGCTCGGCACCGCGTCCGGTCGGCAGCCATCTCGTGATTGATGGCGAGGGCACCTTCATGGGCTCTGTGTCTGGCGGATGCGTGGAAGGTGCGGTTGTCACCGAGGCGCTTGATGTGATCGAAAGCGGCACACCGAAGATCCTCGAATTCGGCATCGCCGATGAGACCGCGTGGAAAGTTGGTCTTTCCTGCGGCGGGCGCATCAGCGTCTATGTCGAGAAAGTGAATTAGATGGATCTTTCACTGCTTTCTCGTTTGAATGAAGAGCGCGCGCATCGCCGCGCGGCGGTTCTTGTTACCAATTTGGAAAATCATAAACAACGCCTCGTTCTCGAAGCCGAGATTGCGAATGATCCTTTATCGGCGCTTCTTTCAGATGCGTTGCGGATGGGTAAAAGCAGCGTTGTTGAACATCAAGGCCAAAACTATTTTTTGACCGTGCAAGCGCCGGTTTTACGGATCATTGCGATTGGTGCCGTGCATATTTCACAAGCGCTCGTGCCGATGGCGAAACAATTGGGCCATGATGTCATCATCGTTGATCCGCGCGAGGCCTTTGCTTCACCCGAGCGTTTTCCCGATGTGGTAATCCATGCCGAATGGCCCAATATTGTTTTGCCGAAACTGGGTGCTGATCGTTATACCGCCTATCTTTTGCTCACGCATGATCCCAAGATTGATGATGCGGCGTTGATTTACGCGTTGAAGTCCCCTGCATTTTATATCGGTGCTTTAGGCTCACGTAAAACACATGGTAAGCGCATAGAGCGTTTACAGGCTTTGGGTTTTGATGAGCACACAATCAAACGCATACATGCGCCGATCGGGTTGAATATTGGTGCGATTAGTCCCGCCGAAATTGCGTTGTCGATTTTGGGCGAGATTACTGCAAAGCTTCGTTTGAAGCCTGACGGAACAAAGATCGGGCATTGATCTTATGAAATTCGGACCCGTCTCTCTCGATCAGGCTCTGGGTGCCATTTCTGCGCATTCGATTAAACTTGTCGATCGCGCCGTCAAGAAAGGCGCGCGCCTTAACGCCGAGGACATTGCAGCCTTGCGCACGGAAGGTCGCGATCATGTTATCGTCGCGCAACTGGAAGCGGATGATATCAATGAGGATCAAGCCGCTCAAACACTCGCCACAAAATTATGTGGCGCGGCGATCCGCATGGACCGCCCCTCGACGGGTCGGGTAAATCTTTTTGCACAAAGTGCCGGTGTGTTGCGTGTTGATGCCGCGCGCATTAACGCGCTTAATGCGATTGATGAATCGGTGACTTTTGCAACGCTTCCGGATTATCGCGCCGTGGAACGCGGCGAAATGGTTGCAACCGTCAAAATCATTCCTTTTGCGGTTCAAAGAAGCGTGATGGACAAAACGGATACGGTGATCGGTGCCACACCTCTTGTCACTGTGCATCCATTCAAGTCCCGAAAAGTTGCGGCGATTTCAACGCTGCTGCCGGGCTTAAAACCGAGCGTCATCAATAAAACACTCGCTGTGCTTGAAGGGCGTCTTGCACCATCGGGCTCTATCGTCGATTCCGATTTACGCGTGAGCCACGACATTGATGCGGTCAGCGAAGCGCTTACCTCGTCGCTTGATGATGGCGCGGATCTTGTTGTCATCTATGGCGCATCAGCGATCACGGATCGGCGCGATATCATTCCCTCGGCGATTGAAAAAGCTGGCGGACATATTGAGCATTTTGGTATGCCTGTTGATCCGGGTAATTTATTGTTGATCGGAACGGTGCGCGGCAAGACGGTGATCGGCGCGCCGGGTTGTGCGCGTTCGCCAAAAGAAAATGGATTTGATTGGGTGCTCCACCGATTAATGGCGGATCTTCCTGTCACACGTGCCGATATTACATCGCTCGGCGTTGGCGGCCTTCTGATGGAAATTGTTCAAAGGGGTCATCCGCGTGATCCCTCTGGAGATCCGGTGGAATGAACATCGCCGCGCTTATATTGGCAGCGGGTCGTTCAACGCGCATGGGCAGCCATAAGCTTCTTGAAGTTCTTGGTGATCGGGCGCTCATTCGTCATCCTGTTGATGCCGCGTTAGCATCAAACGTCCGTCAGGTCTTTGTTGTTACGGGACATAATGAAGATACGATCCGCGCAACGCTTTCATCTTCTGATGTGCGCTTTGTATCAAATCCCGACTTTGCGGAAGGTCTTTCATCCTCGCTCAAAGCGGGGGTTCGTGCCTTGCCCTCGTCAATTGATGCCGCAATCATTCTTTTAGGCGATATGCCTTTGATCACGCATGATTTGATCGATCAGATGATCGATGTTTTCAACGCCTCGCCTCAGGCTTTGGCATTGGTGCCGACCTATCAAGGTGAGTGGGGCAATCCGGTTTTGATTGCACGAAAGCTTTTTCCTGAAATTGAAACACTTTCTGGTGATGCGGGCGCGCGTAAACTCTTGCAATCGCATCATGCAGATGTGATCGAGATGCCTGTGACAAGTGATAATGTATTGGTCGATCTTGATACACCCGAAGCGCTTGCCAAAGCGCGCAGCTTTGTGAGACTCGGTAATGTTTAAAAGGTGATCATTTCGCCTTTTTATCCATCCGGCAACGATCAGAACAATAAAGCACCTCGTCCCACACGCGCTCCCATTTCTTGCGCCATGTGAAAGGCCGCCCGCAGGTCTTGCAGGTCTTTTGCGGCAAATCGCTCTTTTTTCGCATAGGGGGCATGTAGCGCGCGCTTCAATCTGTTTGTGTCGATCAAACGTAAAAGGTTCGAAACCTCAAATCACAAGCGTCAACAGGAAAGCAAGCAGAATGACGGGTACAATTTTGATTTTCGGCGGGGCAGGTGGAATCGGATCATCGGTTGCGAAATCGGTCAAAGCGCTCGGCTATGCGGTTCATCTGGTTGGTCGGGATAAAGCGCGGCTTGATGCCGCAGCAGCGTCCTTGGGTGGCGCGTCCGTGAGCGTCGCCGATGTGATGAAATCGGACGAGATTGCGGATGCGGTTGACGAGGCTGCAAAGACAGCGGGGGGCGCACTTTCAGGGCTTTGCTACGCAGTAGGTTCAATCACCTTGAAACCCGTCGCGCGGTTGCAAGAAAGTGAAGCGCTTGCCGATTTTCAATTGAATGCTTTGGGCGCTTTCACCGCGGTAAAAGAATCATTGCCCGCGCTCAAGGCCTATCATGACACAGCCTCGGTGCTTCTCTTCTCAACCATCGCTGTGCATCAAGGATTCACGGCGCACACATCAATCGGTTTGGCAAAGGGTGCTGTTGAAGGGTTAACGCTTTCACTCGCTGCCGAGCTTGCGCCGAAAATTCGCGTCAATTGCATGGCGCCGTCTTTGACGCGCACGCCTTTGGCGTCTTCGCTCACATCGAATGAGACGCTTGTTCAATCCATTGGCGGTATGCATGCGATGCAGCGGATTGGTGAGCCTGATGATGTCGGTCCGCTTGCAGCACTTTTGCTTTCCTCGCAATCCAACTGGATAACGGGCCAAAGTTTCGGTGTTGATGGCGGTCGTGCGCGGCTGCGTACTAAGGGTTGATCATGGCGGGCGCTTTACGTCTCGTTCTGGGCGATCAACTGACGCGTAACCTGTCGAGTCTTCAAGACATCGATATGAAGCTTGATCATGTCGTGATGGTCGAAGTGCATGACGAGACCGTTTACGTCAAACATCACAAGCAAAAGATCGTTCTTATTCTTTCTGCGATGCGGCATTTCGCCGAAGAGTTGAAGCAAGAGGGGTTGAATGTCCTCTATGTGAAGCTTGAAGATAAAGGCAATACGGGTTCGTTTACGGGCGAACTTCACCGTGCGATCAAAAAGCTTAAGCCTTCAAAGCTCATTGTCACAGAGCCGGGAGAATATCGCGTCCGTGCGATGATGGAGTCGTGGCATTACGAATTCAATCTTCCGGTCGAAATTCGTGATGATGATCGCTTCTTTGCAACGCGTGCAGAATTTTCAGAATGGGCGACGCCGCGCAAGGAATTACGAATGGAATTTTTTTATCGCGAGATGCGAAAAAAATCCGGCCTCCTCATGAAAGGAAAGGATCCTGAGGGCGGCCAATGGAATTATGATGCTGAAAATCGCAAAGCGCTGTCGCCGAAAGAAAAAATTCCCGAACGGCTCCGCTTTGCGCCGGACACGATCACCAAAGACGTGATGGACCTTGTTGAGCGTCGCTTTGATGATCATCCGGGTTCACTTGAAACTTTTGGGTGGCCCGTAACTCGTAAAGCGGCGTTGAAGGCGCTTGATCACTTCATAAAATTTTGTTTGCCGCGTTTTGGCGATGTGCAGGATGCCATGAAAGGGGGCGAGCCCTTTTTGTTTCATGCACTCTTATCTCCAGCATTAAATTGCGGTCTCTTGCTTCCGCTTGAAATCTGCCGCGCAGCTGAACGCGCCTATCATCAAGGGCATGCGCCGTTGAACGCGGTAGAGGGGTTCATTCGGCAGATCCTTGGATGGCGCGAATATGTTCGTGGACTGTATTGGCATGTGATGCCGGATTACTCCCGCTCGAATGCATTAGAGGCCACACGACCTTTGCCGGACT
The DNA here is from genome assembly GCA_046091665.1 of Hyphomicrobiales bacterium. Lineage (GTDB taxonomy): Bacteria > Pseudomonadota > Alphaproteobacteria > Rhizobiales > Beijerinckiaceae > CAIUPE01. The sequence continues at coordinate 23,695 of JBJTCD010000081.1, read as the reverse complement.
TTTATTGGACTGGCGAGACTGAGATGAATTGTCTCAAGCAATGCGTGAAAGATACGATGGACAATGCCTACGCCCATCACATTCAAAGGTTGATGGTGCTTGGTAATTTTACGCTTCTTGCAGGCATTCGACCGAGCGAAGTCGAGGACTGGTTTTTGGCCGTCTATGCCGATGCCTATGAATGGGTCGAGCTCCCCAATGTGCATGGCATGGCGCTTTATGCGGATGGCGGGCTTTTGGCGTCGAAACCTTATGCCGCCTCAGGCGCCTATATTGATCGGATGAGCGATTATTGCGCCTCATGTCGCTTCAGCCCAAAAGCGAAGGACGCTGAAAAGCTTTGCCCCTTCACGCCGCTTTATTGGGCTTTTCTGGAGCGCAACCGGAAGCGGCTTTCAAAAAATCCGCGTCTTTTTATGCCTTATCGCAGCCTCGATTCCATGGCAGAAGACACACGTAAGCGGCATCTGGCGACGGCAGAGGCTTTTCTTTCATCACTCTGATTGAGGGACGGGGCACTTTGCGTTAGGCAGGGATCGCATTTTGATTTTGATCCCTTTAAGTTTTGCCATGAGCCTGTCCTCAGAACGCATCTCGTCCATTCTTCTTCGCCTGCCACAACAAGGCTCGGGCGAACGTTTGAAGGTGTCCGATATTGTGTCGGCTTTGGGCACGCGTGGTTATTCGATTTTGATCGTCATTCTGGGCTTACCGAACAGTCTGCCTATGCCGCCACCCATCGCCTTGGTGAGCGGGATCTTGATGGTGTTTATTTCGCTTCAGATGGTGCTCGGCCGCTCATCACCTTGGTTACCGGCGTCCATTTTGAAACGCGATCTTGCGCGCACTGACGTCAGCCGCGCGATTGAACGGGCAATGCCATGGGTGAGTTGGATCGAGAAATTGGCTCAGCCGCGTTATACGGTTTTTGATTCCGCGCCTGGTTTGCGTTTCGTCGGTTTTGGCCTGCTAATCCTCTCGCTCGGGCTTGTCTTTGCTTTGCCGGTCGTCGGTCAAATCCCGGTAGGCATCGCACTGTGTTTGATTGGCCTTGGCCTTGTTGAACGCGACGGGCTTTTGGTTGCGATTGGCTTCGGCATTGGCATCATCGGTGTTGTGTTTTCTTATGGGTTTCTCGTGGCCGTACTCACAGGTGCGGCACGCTTGATCTAACGCGAAAGCAATCTAGATCAGCGCTTGCCCTTTCATACTTGTGTGGCCGTTTTTTCCGATGATGATGTGATCATGCACGAGAATGCCGAGCGGTTTTCCGGCTTCGACGATTTGTCGTGTCATCGCGATATCGGCTTGTGACGGTGTCGGATCACCAGAGGGGTGGTTGTGAACAAGGATCACAGCTGTTGCCGAAACTTCAAGCGCGCGTTTCATGACCTCACGCGGATAGACAGGCGTGTGATCAACGGTACCGGTTTGTTGGATTTCGTCGGCAATCAATGCGTTGCGTTTATCCAGAAAGAGAATGCGAAACACTTCGCGCGCTTCAAATGCCATGGACGCGCGGCAATAATCAATCACCGCTGTCCATGATCCAAGCACGGTGCGTTTTTTAACAGCGCCTTTGGCAAGTTCACGGCCTGCCGCTTCAACGAGTTTCAAATCCAGCGCGGTTGCATCGCCTATGCCTTCGGTTGCACGTAAGCGAGTAAGGGGCGCACCCAACACTTCGGCAACCGAGCCAAATTCGCTGATAAGTTTTTTCGCAAGCGGTTTCACATCGCGGCGCGGGATGGAGCGGAAGAGAAGAAGTTCGAGCAACTCATAATCCTGAAGTGCTTCGCGCCCCGCGCGCATGAAGCGATCCTTCAACCTCTGGCGGTGGCCGCTGGCGTGATCTTCCCCCGGTTTGTCATCGGAGGAACAGATCACGCGTTCGGTCATGTGTCGCTCGGCCGGCTGATATGAGTTTTGTCGAGACCTTTTGGCGAGAGTGTGAAGATCTCGCATCCTGTCTCGGTCACGCCAATCGTATGTTCATATTGCGCGGAGAGCGAGCGGTCACGTGTCACCGCCGTCCAACCATCACCCAACACTTTCACTTCCGCGCGGCCGAGATTGATCATCGGCTCGATTGTGAAGAACATACCTGGCTTTAACGGGACGCCATCACGCGGGCGGCCATAATGCAGAATATTCGGCTCGTCATGAAAGAGACGACCGAGACCATGGCCGCAGAAATCGCGCACCACCGCGCAGCGCTCGCCTTCGGCATAAGACTGAATCGCGTAGCCAATATCGCCTGTCGTCGCACCGGGCTTCACCGCTGCGATGCCACGCATCAGGCTTTCAAATGTTACATCCATCAGACGTTCCGCGCGGCGCGGAATTTCACCCACGCCATACATGCGGCTTGAATCGCCATGCCAGCCATCAACCACAAGCGTGATGTCGATATTGACGATGTCGCCCTCACGCAGTGGCTTGTCATTCGGGATGCCGTGACACACGACATGATTGATCGAGGTGCAAATGGATTTCTTGAAACCGCGATAATGGAGCGGTGCGGGATAGGCGCCGTGATCCATCGCGAATTCGAAGGAGACCTTATCGAGATATTCGGTGGTTACGCCCGGCTTCACGAGATCGACCAGAAGATCAAGCGCCTGCGCCGTCAATTGTCCCGCCTTGCGCATGCCTTCAAAGGCTTCCGCTCCGAACAATTTGATCTGTCCGGGCTGGCGGCGCGTGGCGGAGGCGGCATCAACAAAGGTCATCGGAAGCGTGGGGGCTCGCGGTCGGGATCGGATCCTTTAGAAATGGGGGAATGATCGTCAGGATGCAAGGAAAAGCGCAGCCATGGGCCTCATCAGAAGCGCGCTTCACGCCGATTTCGTGGGGAAGGGCCGTACCCGCCGCTTGAGCGCGGCGCTTTGGCCTCTTATGGTCGCGATCTTCAACAGTCTCAGGAGCCCCGATGAGCAGCGACAGTCCGATGCGCGTGACCGCGGCCCTGCTTGTGATTGGGGATGAGATTCTCTCGGGCCGCACCAAGGACAAGAATATCGGCTTTCTCGCTGAATATCTGACCGCGATCGGGATAGACTTACGCGAAGTGCGCGTGGTGCCCGATGATGAAGACGCGATCATCGAAGCGCTGAACGCTTTGCGCGCGCGAAACACCTATCTCTTCACCACGGGCGGCATCGGCCCGACCCATGATGACATCACTGCGGATTGTGTTGCGAAAGCGCTTGGCGTTTCGATTGGTCATGATCCGCGAGCGGTCGCGCTGTTGCGCGAGCGTTATCCCGACCCAAAAGATTTGAATGAATCGCGTTTGCGTATGGCGCGCATTCCTGCGGGAGCCGACCTTATTGAAAACCCGATTTCAAAAGCGCCGGGCTTTATGGTTGGTAATGTGATCGTGATGGCCGGTGTGCCCTCCATCATGCAGGCGATGCTCGAGAATGTAACGCCGCGTTTGAAGACTGGTGTGAAATTACAATCCGTCTCCGTTGATAGTGGTGGGTTACCAGAAGGAATTTATGCTTCAGGTTTGGGTGCCATTCAAAAAGATCATCCTGATGTCATCATCGGTTCTTATCCGCATTTTGATGGGCAGACATTTCGCAATCAAATCGTGTTGCGTGGTCGCGATGTTTCCGCGCTTGATCATGCGAGAGTTGCAGTTGAAGCGATGCTGAAGGGCCTTGCTAAAAATGACAAAACCATTCCTTTATAAGTGACGAGTGAGAGTGAAAGATGAGCGGACAGAGTCAAAAAGCCTTTCCTGTATCATGGGATCAGTTTCATCGTGATGCGCGCGCGCTCGCTTGGCGCCTTGCCGCGTCAGATCCATTCCAATCGGTAATCTGCATTACACGCGGCGGGCTTGTGCCGGCGGCGATTGTCGCGCGTGAATTGGGTTTGCGGATCATCGAGACGATCTGCATCGCCTCTTATCACGATTACACGACCCAAGGTGATTTGCAGGTGTTGAAATCGATTGCCAAAGATGTCTTGGCAACAGGCGGCGACGGGGGCAAAGGCATTCTCGTTGTTGATGATCTCGTTGATACGGGCAAGACCGCAAAAATCGTTCGCGACGTCATTCCGAATGCGCATGTCGCAACCGTTTATGCAAAGCCGCTTGGCCGGCCTCTGGTCGATACTTTCATAACCGAAGTCTCACAGGACACATGGATTTATTTCCCGTGGGATATGGGCCTTGCCTATCAGGCGCCGATTGCCGAGGACCATAAGGGGTAAGGCAAGGGATTAGGGAAGGCTTGCGGGGCGCCGCAAGCTCACCTAAAGGGGGCGGGGCGGGTGAACCTGCTCCTCGTGATTCTTCGATGCGCCAATCCTTGGTGATGGCGGACATGGCGAAACTGGTAGACGCAAGGGACTTAAAATCCCTCGGTAGTAATACTGTGCGGGTTCGAGTCCCGCTGTCCGCACCATCGAAATTTTTATTTCCTCAAAGACGGTTTTGAGTTTTCAGTGACCCAAACGCTTCGCAATCCTGATGATCTTGTTGCCGCGGGTTTGGTTACTGATGGCGCACGCGTTGCGCTTGAGCCAGTCTCAGAGCGCTACGCGATTGCCGTCACGCCCGCGATGGATGCTTTAATCAAGCGTGATGATCCTGATGATCCCATTCGCCTGCAATTCATTCCGGATCCGCGTGAAGTGATCGTCACTAAAAATGAAGTCGACGATCCGATCGGTGATTTCGCGCATTCGCCACTCGAAGGCCTCGTGCATCGCTATCCGGATCGTGTGCTTGTGAAGCTCACGCATATCTGTCCTGTCTATTGTCGCTTTTGCTTTCGTCGCGAAATGGTGGGTCCTGGAAAGAGTGAAGCGCTCTCAGAAAAGAACCTTGAATTAATTTATGCCTATATCGAAGCGCATCCCGAAATCTGGGAAGTGATTGTAACGGGCGGCGATCCGCTTATCTTGTCACCAAGGCGGCTCGAAGCCTTCACGTCGCGTCTTGCAAAGATCACGCATGTAAAAGTGCTTCGCTGGCACACGCGCGTGCCTTCGGTTGATCCTTCACTTGTCAGTGACGAACTTTCCCGCGCGCTTGTGGCGGACGGAAAATCTGTGTGGCTTGCACTTCATGCCAATCATCCACGTGAGTTAACCGCTGAGTGTCGTGCCGCGATCACGCGTTTGAAACATGCAGGGCTGAACCTGATTAGCCAAAGCGTGTTGCTCAAAGGTGTGAATGACACTGTAGAGACGCTCACCGCGTTAATGCAGGGCTTTGTCGAAGCCGGTGTCAAACCCTATTATCTGCATCAAGGCGACCTCGCGCCGGGCACAAGTCATTTTCGAACAAGCATCAAAGACGCCAAGGCGCTGATCGATGGCTTGCGGGGACGTCTTTCAGGCCTTGCGCAACCGGTTTATGTAATTGATTTGCCAGGAGGCGCGGGCAAAGTGCCTGTCGCCGCTCTTTCTTGTGAAATAGACGGGGAGGGCTGGCGCATCAGGGATTGGCAAGGCTATACCCATCATTACAGGCCTTAGAATGAGGCAGGGTGAGTGCCAATCACGCTCATCACTGAGATGAAGGAAAAAAGTTTCGTGCGTGCGCCAGAATTATCAATCGTTGTTCCCGTTTATAATGAGCGCGCCAATATCGCGCCGCTAGTTGGCCTTGTTGCTGACGCGCTTCCTGACGTCGCGTGGGAATTGATTTTTGTTGATGACAATTCACCCGATGGCACGAGCGAAGAGATTAAAGTGTTAGCAGCGAAAGATCCGCGTGTTCGTGGCATTCGTCGTGTGGGGCGTCGAGGCCTGTCAGGCGCGTCGATTGAAGGGATGCTTTCATCAAGCGCGCCTTTTGTGGCGGTGATGGATGGAGATCTGCAACATGATGAGCGTGTGCTTGTGCGCATGTTGGCTTTGATCCGTGCGCCGAATGTTGATCTTGTGATTGCCACGCGGGAACGCGAGGGAAGTCATATTACAGGACTTTCCGATAAGCGCTCTTTCGTGAGTGATTTTGGTCGTTTCCTCTCACGGCTTGTCATTAAGAATGATGTCAAAGATCCGATGAGTGGGTTCTTTATGATCCGACGCGATGTGGTCGAGCGCGCCGCGCCGAAGCTTGCGACGGAGGGTTTCAAGATTTTGGCCGATATCCTGGCGACAACCGAAGAGCCCTTACAAATTCGCGAGACGCCTTATGTGTTTCGCGAGCGGCAACATGGCGAAAGCAAACTCGATGCGCGTGTCGCTTTCGATTATCTCGGCTTTTTATTTCATCATTTGACGGGTCGTTTGGTGCCCATCCGATTTTTTCTCTTTGGTCTTGTAGGCGCCTTAGGCGTTGTGGTTCATCTCGCCGCACTTCGTCTTGCCTTATCAAGCTTGCCTTCGCTCGGTTTTGATGGCGCGCAAATCACCGCGACCTTGATCGCGATGGCCAGCAATTTCATTTTGAACAATCAACTCACCTATCGCGACCGACGTTTGCATGGCTTACAATTCTTCATCGGCTTTGTTCTCTTTGCATTAAGCTGCAGCATTGGACTTGTTGCCAATGTTGGCATTGCGCGCGTGATCTATTCGGATGGACAGATTTGGTGGCTTGCGGGTCTTGCAGGCGCTGTTACCGGCTCTGTGTTCAACTATGTAACAAGCGGCCTTTTTGTTTGGCGTAAACGCTGATCATTATGCAAAAGCGTTAAACCGCTCCGCACTGACTTTATTCCACAGTGATGCCATCTCTTCATGTGCCGTTCCGGCCATCAGCGCATTCTCATGTAGTGTCGGATAAAGTTCGGCATAGGTTTGTGTTTTCGTGGGACTGATCCGACGATGCAGCAATTCAGCACGTAAATCGGAGGGGTGGCGGAGCCCTGCTGAACCAATCACTTCGGCAAGCGCTTCAAGCGTATGCGCGTGGAAATTTTTCACACGTTCAGCTTTATCAGGCACTACGAGGGCGCGTTGACGAAGGGGATCTTGTGTTGCCACGCCCACGGGGCAACGATCCGTGTGGCAGCTTTGGGATTGAATGCAACCGAGCGCAAACATGAAGCCACGCGCGGCATTGCACCAGTCCGCACCAAGCGCCATCACGCGCACCATATCAAAAGCGGATGTAATTTTTCCTGCCGCACCAATTTTAATTTGGTCGCGCAATCCCAATCCAATCAATGTCGAATGGACGAAGGAAAGACCATCGCGCAAGGGCATGCCGATATGATCGGTAAATTCAAGCGGTGCAGCGCCGGTGCCACCTTCGGTGCCATCAACCACGATGAAATCGGGTGTCACATTCTTTTCGACCATCGCTTTGCAGATGGCTAAGAATTCGCTTTTCTCGCCAATGCAAAGTTTGAATCCCACGGGCTTCCCGCCAGACAGACGACGCAAGTCAGAAATAAAATCGATCAATCCGATCGGTGTTGAGAAAGCCGGATGAGCGGCCGGTGATACACAATCTTGGCCGATACGAACGCCGCGCGCTTCGGCGATTTCACGCGTTACTTTTGCGCCAGGCAACACGCCGCCATGTCCGGGCTTTGCGCCTTGGCTCAATTTGATTTCGATCATTTTGACTTGCGGCGATTGCGCCTGCTCAGCAAACCTTTCCGCATTGAAAGAACCATCTTCGTGGCGGCAGCCAAAATATCCGCTGCCGATTTCCCAAATCAAATCGCCACCCGGTTCGCGATGATGAATGGAGATGCTGCCTTCACCTGTATCATGCGCAAAGCCGCCTTCTTTCGCGCCTTTGTTCAAGGCGCGGATGGCATTCGCGCTTAAAGCGCCGAAGCTCATCGCGGAGATGTTAAACACAGACGCAGAGTAAGGCTTTGTGCATTGAGGTCCGCCGATGGAGATACGAAAAGTTTTTGGATCGGGATGTTGCGGCGCCAGCGAATGGGAGAGCCATTCAAAGCCCGGTTGATAAACATCCAGAATCGTACCGAAAGGACGTTTATCGAGTTGCACCTTCGCGCGTTGATATACAATCGCGCGTTTGTTGCGACTAAATGGCGTTCCATCCGTGTCGCTTTCAATAAAATATTGCCGCATCTCTTTGCGGATGCTTTCAAGAAAAAATCGCATCAATCCGATGAGCGGATAATTTCGTAATATACTGTGATGCGTTTGAAAGAGATTATAAATCCCAATCCCTGTTCCGATTGCGCCAATCAATGTCAGAATAACAAAAACAGGGTGATGCGGGATCAATAGTGCGGAGATCAGAGTCGCGGCAATAAAAATCAAAAATGTCGAATAACGCATAATACCCCCATCACCATTCAATCAGTGCATCTCGTTCAGAAACATGCATCAATTTATGACAAAGGAATAAAGCCAGTCATAGCGTTTGGAAAGGTCGGTTCGTGCCATCACAAAGTTGCGGGCTTTATTGAGAGGCCAGCCGAGATGATAGGTCCGGCCATTGGCGCGGGCGGCTTCTTGGACTTGTGACGCCCGCGAACGCCTGTTGGCCTCATAGCGGCGCAGAGCGCTCGAAATATCGTTTGGTGTGGCGATGATGTCTTTCGCCAAAGTTGCCGCGTCTTCGATGGCGAGTGCCGCCCCTTGCGCGAGAAACGGCAGAACAGGGTGGGCGGCATCGCCCAATAGCGTTACGCGATGAGCACCCCATTGCGGTCGCGCGGGCCGATCAAAGAGTGACCATACCGACCAATCAGGCACCGCTTTGATGACGTCTTTCGCATCGGGCGCCCAGTCGCGAAACCGGCCCATGATTTTATGGCGGTCACCAGGATGAGACCAGCCGGGACGGTTTTCTGCGTCTGAAGTGACCGCGACCACATTGATCGCATTGCCGCGCCGCAGCGGATAATGAACAAGATGCGCTTTTGGCCCAAGCCAGAGTCGACTTTCTGTTTTAGGTAAATGGGTGGGCCAGTCTTGGATCGGAATGAGCCCGCGCCAAGCTTGATAGCCTAAAAATTCGGGCGCTTTTGCAGGGCTAATCAAATCCGCGACATTTGACCAGAGCCCGTCCGCGCCAATCAGCGCGCGACATGAAACATCTTCCGATTGGGTGGCCGAACTACAGGTAACAATCACACCCTGATCGTTATTTTTTTTGATCGCCGAAACTTTTCGTCCAAAGATCAAACGTACTGTCCCGAGGCCGCGCACAGCATCAAGCAATATTGTTTGAAGATCCGCGCGATGGATCGACCAATAGGGTGCGCCAAATTTCTCGATGAATGATGAACCCATCGGAAGGGTGCTCAGCGTTTTGCCGTCTGTGCCGTCACGCACGAGAAGTTGTTCAGGCGTCGCCGCATAGCGGGTAAGCACGGGTTCAAGGCCCAACTCGATCAGAATTCGTGAAGCGTTCGGTGAAAGCTGTAAGCCCGCGCCAATCTCTTCGATCTGCGTGCGTTGTTCCACAAGAAGGCAGGGGAAACCCGCGCGGCCAAGGGCCAAGGCGGCAGTCAGGCCACCAATTCCGGCGCCGGCGATGAGGAAAGGGGCATCCTGCATGACGCGGATGCCGGATCAGGCGGCGATCGAACCGGGCTCGAACACACAGTCTGCGGGCTCGGCGGCGGCCTTCAAAGAGGCGTCATAGACAAAGACCGTCGAGCAATAGGGGCAGATGGCTTCTGCATCACTGCCCATATCGATGAAAATATGCGGATGATCGAGCGGTGGAGAGGCGCCAACACACATGAACTCCCGAGCATGAATGCGAATCCGGGCCAAACCGGCGTCATTCTTGAAATAGGGAATGGCATGTGCGGCCATAATTCTTCTCCCGAGAAAGCCTTGAAATCGGCGCGACCTTAGTCCGATGCGGGGTTCGAGGCCAGAGGAAATCGGCTGATTTTCGTCTTTCTTACACGGAAGCGAGCCCCTATGAAGGATCTCATTCGGGGTTTAGGCGAAGCGCTATGGAATTTTTTAGCTCGGGCGGTGTTCGGATCGCCTATATCGATCAAATGCCGGAAGCGGGCGCAGGGGATCCCGTGGTGTTGCTTCATGGCTTTGCCTCGACCCATCGCGTCAATTGGGTCGATACGTCATGGGTCTCAACGCTCACCCGCGCGGGCTATCGTGTCATCGCACTTGATCATCGCGGCCATGGGCAAAGCGATAGGCTTTATGAGCCTGAAGCCTATGATCCCGAAGTGATGGCCAAAGATGTGATCGCGCTGCTTGATCACCTGCATCTCGTGAAAGCCGATCTTATTGGCTATTCGATGGGTGCGCGGATTGCGGCGATGGCGGCCTTTCATTTTCCTGATCGTGTAAGGTCGGTGATCCTTGGCGGGCTTGGCATTCATCTCGTTGAAGGGCAGGGCTTGCCGCCAGGTATTGCCGAGGCGCTTGAAAGCCAAACGCCAGAAACCATCACCGACCCAACGCAGAAAATGTTTCGTTTGTTCGCTGAAAAGAATGGCGGAGATCTCAAAGCGCTCGCGGCCTGTATGCGTGGCTCGCGTCGCGGTCTGACCGTTCATGATGTCGCGACGCTCACAATGCCGGTGCTCGTGGCGGTGGGCAGCGAAGACCGGATTGGGGGTGACCCGGAGCGCTTGGCATCCCTCATACCGCAGGGGCAGGCGTTCGTTATCAAAGGTCGCGATCATAATCTCGCTGTAGGAGATCGTACGCATAAGGCCGCCGCGCTTGAATTTCTAAGCTCAGGCCGCTGAGTGATTGCAAGAACCTCTTTTCATACCTAGATAGAGACGAATAATCTCTTCGCCGGAACCGGACCCATGGAAACCAAGCGTCTTGAAGCTCTGACAGAGGACCGTTCGGTTGCGGATCCGATCTGGGTTCATATCCGCAGTGAGGCTGCCGATATCCTCTCTTCCGACGCCGATCTCGCGCGTCTGCTTCGCTCGAATATTCTTGATCAACCGAGTTTTGATCGGGCTGTGATTGAAAGACTTGCGGCGCGCTTAGATCATCCCGATGTGCCGCGAGCGGTGATCGTTGAAATCTTTGCGTCAATCGCCCAGTCCGATCCCTCCATCGGTGAAGGCTTTCGCGCCGATTTGATGGCGGTTGCGGATCGCGATCCGGCTTGCACGCGATTTGTTGAACCGCTTCTCTATTTCAAAGGCTTTCATGCTTTGCAAACGCATCGCTTTGCTTATGCGTTGGCGCGGCAGGGCCGGAGAGATTTTGCGCTCTATCTGCAAAGCCGGTCATCGGAAATTTTTCAAACCGATATCAATCCGGATGCGCGCATCGGGCGTGGTGTATTTCTTGATCATGCGACCGGCCTTGTTGTTGGCCAGACAGCTGTCATTGAAGATGATGTCTCAATCCTGCAAGGCGTGACGTTAGGCGGCACGGGCAAAGCCACCGGGGACCGTCATCCGAAAATCAGGCGCGGTGTTTTGATTGGCGCCGGCGCGAAAATTCTTGGCAATATCGAAGTGGGCCAATGCGCGCGTGTGGCGGCGGGGTCGGTGGTGCTTAAAGACGTTCCGCGTAATGTGACGGTTGCGGGCGTGCCTGCAAAAATTGTCGGCGAGACGGGTTGCGCGGAACCGGCACGGACGATGGACCAGATCTTGGCCGATAAAGGTGGCGGCGCGGCTTGAACCTGTTTGGGGGGTTGCGGCGCGACCATGGAAATGGCATTCGAAAGTCTCGAGTGACTTCGTAACCGATCAACAGGCGGCAGTTCCATGGACAAGGCAGAGCTCTTAAAACTTCAAACCTATCTTCGTCGCCTTTTTGGCAATGCGAATATCAAGGTTGTTGCACGTCCGAAAAAAACCGACTCCGCTGAAGTGATGATCGGTGACGAGTTTATCGGCGTGATCTCGCTTGATACCGAAGATGGTGATCGTTCTTACGCATTGACCATGTCGATCCTCGATATCGATCTCGAAGGAATTGACTGAAAAATCAGAGACGAAAGGGGCTTTGTCATGCCGATTTATGCGCTTGATGTGAAAAGTCCCAAAGTCGCCGATCAACAAAGCGTTTATATTGCGCCTGACGCCCATGTCATCGGCGATTGCCGGATCGGCGCCGATGTTTCGATCTGGTTTGGCGCGGTGTTGCGTGGCGATAATGAGCCCATCATCATCGGTAAAAGAAGCAATATCCAGGAAGGGGCTGTGCTTCACACAGACCCCGGGTTTTCTCTTGAGATTGGTGAAGAATGCACCATCGGTCATCGCGCGATTTTGCACGGATGCGTGATTGGTGATGGTTCATTGATCGGTATGGGTTCGACGATTTTGAATGGCGCGCGAATTGGGCGGGGTTCGCTTGTCGGCGCAAACGCGCTGGTGACAGAAGGCAAAGAATTTCCTGATTTTTCTTTGATTGTCGGTGCGCCCGCAAAACTTGTTCGTACGCTTGATGAAGCGGCGGTCGCAAAACTCAAATCATCGGCAGATAATTATGTGCGCAATGGAAAACGTTTCGCCGCACATCTTTCGCGTATCGATTAGAGTTTGAGTTTAAGACTCGATTAGTTCGGACCGGAAGCGGTGAGGGTGGCGTTCAACGGATCGCCGATTTTTTTCCACTCATTCGGATGTTGTTCCGACTGCATCTTTACAAAAACATAATTCGTTGATTGCCAGCCGAGAATTTTATCGGTGCGGTTATCAAGAACAAAGTCACCGCGATTGCTGCGGAGCGTGAGCACGGCATGGCCTGCGCCATTTTCATCGGTCACAACCGTCATCAAGAGTGCCTGACGCGGAATACCTGCTTCAATCAACTCTTTGCGTTTCTGAAGCGCGAAATCTTCGCAATCGCCCGCGCCCAAATTTGGATAGTCCCACCGTTCAATCACACCAAAGACTTCGCGGTCATCCGCTTCGCGGACCGACGCATTCACCGCATGATTGATCATTTCAATCTGCGACCAGAGGCTTGGGGTCAAAATCGCAGGCTCCGGCTTGAGCGCGGCCACATCACATTCTTCGTGGTGGCGCGTGCAGAAATCTGCCCACCCCCAAGGAGCCTTTGTCGAACCATGCGGCAAAGCAAAAGAGGAGACCTGTGGCAAACGCGCAGGCGCTTCCGGCACGCTTCGCCCAGCCAAAGCCGGACCGCATGACAGACAGACAAGCGCCAAAAGAAGTGCGCGAAGAGAGAGGCTACCCCCGATCATAGGATAACCGTATCGGGGCTTTTCCTGAGCCTCAATGAAAAAATTAAGAAAGAGTTAATTTTTGATCAGGCGAATTGGTATTTGTTTATGGAGATGCTTAAGGTCGAGCTACTTGGAACACAGTATTAAATTCATACGGAATTCGGGGGTAGCGGCATGAAAAAGCGCGTTCTGATCACGGCAGGGGCAGCAGGAATTGGCCGCGCTTTAGCCGAAAATTTCTTCGCCGAGGGTTATGACGTCTGGGTCACGGATGTCGATGAGGCGGCGCTGAAATCCGTGCCATCAACGATCCGTTCAACGCGGGCCAATGTTTCAAAAGAAGACGACATGGCGCGGCTTTATGATGAGCTTGCGAAGAGTTGGGGTGGCCTAGATGTCCTCTGTGCCAATGCGGGCATATCGGGCCCGACCGCACTTCTCGAAGATATGCCTTTGCAAGGCTGGCGTGAATGCATCGCGGTTAATCTTGATGGTGCCTTTCTTGCCGCACGTTACGCGGCACCCATGATGAAAGCGCAAAAGAAAGGTTCGATGATTTTTACATCATCGACGGCGGGCCTTTATGGATTTCCCAATCGCTCACCCTATGCGGCAGCGAAATGGGGTGTGATTGGATTGATGAAAACAGTCGCGATGGAGCTTGGGCCCTATGGCATTCGTGCGAATGCGATTTGTCCGGGGTCAGTGGAGGGGCCGCGTATTGAACGCGTGCTTGAACGAGAAGCGGCGCTCAAAGGCACAACGCGAGATGCGATTTATGAAGGTTATGCATCGGGCACATCGATGCGGACTTTTGTCGAGGCGCGTGATGTTGCAGCGATGGCGCTCTTCTTAGCGAGTGATGGCGCGCGCTATGTGTCAGGGCAGGTGATTGCCGTTGACGGCCACACGGAAAATCCTGATCCGAAAGTGTAAAGACGCGCGGCTGATATCAGGAGCCGCGCGCGTTTCATTTCGCTTAGCCCAGACGATTGCTCACATGAGCAAGCATCGTATAGACACGGCCTTCCGGCGACGCGAGGATCGACCGGGTGATCGCGCCATCAGCGTCGGTTACTGTTAGATCTTTCAACACCGATTCAAAACGGTTCGCATAGGAATTGAGGCTCGTGCGGAACTTTTCATCCGCTTGATAAAGCGCACTCAATTCAGCGAAGCGACGTTGACCACCTAATGTATAGAGCGAGCGCGAGAAGGAAACATTCTCGCCACGAAGATAAGCAGCCCAAAGATTTGTCACCGCATCATCATTCATGAGCGAGCGAATATCGGCGAGGAGTTGAGCAATCGGTTCTGTCGGCGTTGAGAGAGACGCCGAAGGCGCTGCAACCGGTCGCGTCTTTTCGCTTGATGTCGAAGCAGGAGCCACAGGCGCTTGAACGCGCGTTGTCTCAGGCTTTGCCGCTTGTGCTTTTACTTCATCACGCGAGGCGCGATCAAGAAGATCAGACAACCACCCGCTTTTCGCTTCACGCGAGGGCGCTTGCGGCTGGGGCGCGCGTGCGGTTGTCGCAACCGGGTCCGGTTTCGCTTCCGGCATCAAAGGCGATACCAAAGGCTTTTCTTCAGTCACAGGTTTTGCCGCTGGCGGAATGATACGCCCTGTTGTTTCGGGCCGCGCGGGCTTTGGCATTTCATAAGGAGTAGGACGCGGCGCCTGCATTTGCGGGGTGCGCTCAAGCGTGCGCTCCGGCGCAGGCGGAGCCGAACGTTGTTCAACCGGCTTTGCCGTATCGGTTACCCGGCCACTTGCGGCCATGATCGCGTTCAATTCGCCAAGCGCACGAATTTGTTCGCTGACCGCGCGCTTCAATGCTGCCGACTGTTCCTTTGTTTCATTCGGCAGAACGGCAACGCTCTTCGTGATTTCCTCGCGTGAGGCTTCAACTTCTTGTGCGATAGATTCTGTAACCGCTTTGACATCCGCCGCGGTCGCTTCAAAACGCGCAACCAATTGACCGAGGAGGTCACCCATTTCGGTGAGCGCTTCAGTTGATACAGCGCGGACTTGCTCAACGGTGCGCAGTTTCTCGGCGTCAGCTTCCGCGCGGACCGAGTCAAATTGCTCGCGCATGGTTTGGCTCGCAACCGTTGCCGCATCGCTCATAATATCGCGGATCGAGGAGGCGCGGTTTTCAATCGCCATCAAAGCGCCGTTGAGATGGAGCGCGAATTTTTCAGCGACGGTTTCGACATTGTTGAAATGTTCGTTGAGCGTGCGGGTGAGAACCTCAATCGACGCTTTACGATTTTCAAGATCAGAACCGAGACGTCCTTCGATGCTACCAAGCGATTGCGCCGCATTCTCAAGAATTTCGACATGTTCACGTGTGACCGAGGACACCGCACGCGTTCTTTCATCAAGCACATCGATAAGCGCGCGTGTTTCGTGAATGCCGGTGGCCGTGACTTCGCGCATGGATTCGATTTGCTCGAGAAGGAGGCTTGCGGAGTGAGCCGCGTCTTCCTTGATGACGGTGCCGGCATGGGCAAGGCCGATGACGCGGTCGGCGAGTTTGCTCTCGAGTTCGCCAATCGATTGATTGGCCTGTTCGACAAGATTGCGAACGATATGGCTCGCATCCGACATTTTCTGCAAGGTGACAATCGTCTCGCTTTGCAGACGATCGGCCGTGCCGCTCAATATGTCCGCAGTGTGCGAACCAACCTGCGCGATCGTATCCGTGATGTTTCCGGCATTTGATTGCAGCGCAGAGATCAGCGTAGAGCCTTGTGTGTCGAGTGTGGTCGACAGGCGCGAGATGGCCGAATTCAACGCATCCGAAATCTTTTCGGTGTGGCCTTCGAGGCTCAGACCAAATGTATTGCTCTGATCACCAATGACCGCGCCAATGGTTTCAAGACGCGTGACAATATTGTCTTCGAAATGGCGGACCTGACCTTCGAAGGTGTTGGCGATGTCGAGCGCCTTTTCGCCGAGAATTTCGTTGATCTCGATGGCACGAACCGCAAGCGATTGCGTAACGGTATCGGCACGATCGGTCATCACGCGGCCAAGCTCTTCGGTCTTGGATTCGATCGTGTTGCCAATCGCAAGGCTTGAACGCTGAAGCGTCTCTTCGAGATTGTTCGAACGTTCCGACATCGCTTCCATGAGGATATTGGTACGCTCGATGAGGCCTTGGTCGACACGACTGAAGAGCGCTTCGATGCCTTCGACAACGGCGACGCTCTTCTCGCGTGAATTGGCTTCGATGGCAGCCAATTGTGATTCAATGATGGTTGAAGCGTTCTTTGCCTGTTCGACGAGGCGGTCGGATAGAGCGCGTCCTTCGGTCGAGAAGAGATGGGCGACTTCCCCGAGACGCGCTTCGATGGTTGTCGTGAAGGTGATTGTGTTGCGCTCGATACGCTCGGCAAGTTGATTGCCGCTGGTCTCAAGAACGCGTTCGAGATTGGTGAGGTTCTGCGTGATGTTCGAATTGATCTCGCTGCTTCGACCCAAAATATTGGTTTCGAAATCATTGAGACGACGATAGAGCGCTTCGCTGAGTGCGCCGCCTTTGACAATGATCGTCTTCTCGAAAGTTTCGATCTGGCCACCAAGCTTCTCATTGATCCGCGCGCCGCCTTGATCGAGGGTTGCGGTGATCGAGCCAAGATAATGCGAGAGATTTTGATCAAGAGCCGAAGCACCATCACGGATGGTGGCTTCGAGCGAAGCGACACGCCCGCCAATCGCTTGGTCAATACGTGTTGAATAGCTCGAAAGATTGGCTTCAATCATTTCGGTATTGCGTTGCAGGCTCGCATTCAAGAGCGTTGTCCCGGTCTCGAATGACGCCGTCACAGCCGCAATTTTTTCACCAATCGATTGGCCCATATCGGCACTTGCGCCCGAAAGCGTATTCGCAAGCGTTTGCGAATGGGTGGAAAGGACTGTGTCGAGTTGTTGCGTTTCGTGCGAGAGCGAGTCGATCAACATGCCTGACGTGGATGAAATCTGAACGCGGATCGCATCGGCTTCGCGTGAGAATTCATTCTTGATCTTCTGCGTCTGGCCGTTAACCGCATCAACGAGATCATCAAGCCCTTCGCTGAACACGCTGCGCGAAGCCGCCAGTTTGTCATCCATGATGACCGCGAGGCGGCTCACACTGTTATCGATGCCGCGCTCCAGCGTTTCGACTTGATGTTCAATCGTTGACCGGATCGATTCACTCATATCGGCAATACGCGCGACAAACATATCGGAGTCAGACGTGACTTGCTCTTTCGCCCGCTCGGACGCGGTTTCAATCGCCTGAACCATGGTTTCAGCGCGGCCAACGATCTCGCGCACAAGGCCTTCACCGGTTGAGGCGAGACGGTCGGTAACGAGTTCTGACTTTTCTTCCAATGCATCGACGATGTTTTTGCCGATCTCAGTCAGTTGCGTTGAAACCGTCTGGTTGGTTTCCGTGAGATTACGCAACAATGTGTCGCTCTTCTCGGACAGAACACCGATCATGGTTTCGCCGGTGCGTCCCAAAGTGGAGGCAATGGTTGCGGTCTTTTGATCAATCGCACCCGCGACTTTTGACCCTGCATCATCGACAAGCGCGGTGATGCGCGTCATGGCCTGATTGATTTCACGGCCCAAATGTTCATGCGTGTTGAGAATGGACGCGCGAATATGTTCGGCATTTGAGGAGATCGCGTCACGTTGCAAGGCAAGCTCATCAATGAGCGCACGAATACGCACTTCATTTTGACCGTAAGCGCGTTCAAGCGTGGCAATTTCATTATGCACCATCGCTTCGAGTTCGCTCGCGCGCGCCACCGCGCGTTCCATACCATCACCCATAGCGGCGACTTCACGACGTACCACTTGCGAAAGAGAGACGACGGCTTCTGTTGTCGCGGCTTCCGGTTGTGCCAAACGCAACGCGACCTGAGTCATCGAATTCGCTATGGTGCGCATCTCCGCGGCGCGTACAGACGCAAGAGCGAGAAGGAAGAACAGAACGATCGGCAGGGTGAGGCCGACAACAAGAAACGGAATGACCGCTGACGATTCAGCGGTGGAGAAAGCGTTGCCGAACAAATCGGGATGAATGAGGAGCGCGATGAGCGCTGATAAAATCCAAGCGCCGGCAGCAATACCGGCAAAGAGATAAGGACGGCGTGAGGGGCGTGCTTGCAGAGTCTGAATGATTTCGCCAACCGCTTTGCGATCATCATTCGCGGCAAGGCCCGGGAAGGGGCGCTCAATGTCTTGAAGGCTCGGGCGCGGATCAGATTCAATACGGGCTTTCGGCGTCGCACGCGGTGTTGGGCGCGCGGTCGTTTCTTCACTGGCTTTTGTTTCAGATACATCGCCAGCCGCAGCCGGATTGATTGACTGGGTCAAAGCTTCCTCAATCGCGGAAAGTGCAGCTTCGGCTGAATCCGAGATTTTTGTATGCGTAGCCATGATTGTCCTACCGCTCCAAACTGAATTTTAGGCGAGGGTTCACCCCTTCGCAGTCTAACTTTTGGGGTCGCCCTTGAACACCCGGCCGCAATAAATAGTGAAAACGTCGTTAACGGGGGTGTTTTTAGAAGAATTAGCCCTATATCACTCAATAATCTTGCGAATTCGACCCCTGTTTCGACGAAATTCCTCGTCAAACCGGCGCTGGTCCTGTATCGAGCCGCTAGCGGGTTTACGTTCGGAATATGAGGGTCTTATGGCAAAAATTCAATTCATTGATTTTGGCGGCACGGCGCGGACCGTTGAGGCGGAGGCTGGCTCGACCGTTATGGAAGCTGCCATCAAGAATGGTGTTCCCGGGATCGAGGCGGAATGCGGCGGCGCCTGCGCCTGCGCGACTTGCCATGTCTATATCGAGCCTGAATGGCAGGAAAAAGTCGGCCCGCCTTCTTCGATGGAAGAGGACATGCTCGATTTTGCCTTTGATGTCCGGCCAAATTCCCGCCTGGCCTGCCAAATTCAGGTCAAAGCCGAACTCGACGGTTTGACCGTCAGAACGCCTGAAAAACAGGCCTGATCGACAGAAAGCGCCGGAAAAACCATGACCGAGACCATCAAGACCGATTGCCTGATCATCGGGGCGGGGCCTGTGGGCCTGTTTGCCGTCTTTGAACTGGGGCTTCTCGATATTCGGGCGCATGTTGTTGATATTCTTGATAAAATTGGCGGGCAATGCGCTGAGCTTTATCCCGAAAAGCCGATTTATGACATTCCGGGCTTTCCCACAGTCACGGGGCAGGGGCTCATCGACAATCTTATGAAGCAGATTGAGCCTTTCGGGGCACAATTTCATCTCAACGAGATGGTGAGCGAAGTTGAGAGTCTTGGAACCTCAACTGCGCCGCTCTTTCGCGTGAAAACCAATGGTGACACGGTTTTTGAGACAAAGACCATTTTGATTGCGGCGGGCGGGGGATCTTTCCAGCCCAAAAAGCCGCCGATCCCGGAAATCGATGCCTATGAGCTGGAGAGCGTTTATTACGCGGTTCGCAAGATCGAGACCTTTCGCAATCGCTCGGTTCTGATCGTCGGCGGCGGGGATTCCGCGCTCGACTGGACGCTCAATCTCGTTCCGGTGGCGAAACGCGTGACGCTGATGCATCGTCGCGATGATTTCCGTGCTGCGCCGCATAGTGTTGAGCAAATGCGCGCTTTGGTTCGAGACGGGAAGATGGATCTCAAAATCGGGCAAGCGACCCGGCTTGAAGGTCAAGCCGGCCGCCTGTCATCCGTGATTTGTCGCGACAATGACGGTGGCGAATTCGCTGTCGCTTGCGATGCAATGCTGCCTTTCTTTGGGCTCACAATGAAACTGGGGCCGATTGCTGATTGGGGTCTATCGCTCAATGAAAATCTGATCCCCGTGGACACCGAAAAATTTGAAACATCAGTGCCCGGAATTTTTGCCATCGGCGATATCAATACCTATCCCGGTAAATTGAAGCTGATCCTTTCAGGCTTTCACGAGGGTGCGCTCGCGGCTCAAAAAGTGCAGCGCTATGTCTATCCGGATCGTCGCGTGACCTTCCAATACACGACCTCGTCCACAAGCTTACAAAAGAAGCTCGGCGTGGCCTGAGCGGCATCGCGCCCATTATTCGGGCCCCTTTATGATTCAGATCAAGGCGTGAGCCTGACCATGGCGGCTATCTTCACCCTGTGACGCGCATTCCGCGCGCGTCGGTGAAGGAGGCGTTCATGTTTAAATCGATTGTTGTTCCGGTTGATCTCGCAGAGCTCGAAATCTCAAAATTGGCGCTCGAACGCGCAGCGACGCTGTCTGCCGTTGCCAATGCGCCGCTTCATCTTGTTTATGTGAGATCGATTTTACCGATCACATTCATGGAATATGTGCCGCCTTCATTTGATGAAGAGCAACAGGTAGATTGCGAAAAGCGGATGAAAGAACTTGTGGCGTCTCTCACGCTGGCCGACAAATCGAAAGTGACGACTGCGGTGAGAATGGGGTCAGTCTATAATGAAGTGCTGGCAGAGGTTGAAGACAAGAAAGCCGATCTCATCGTGATTGGTTCGCATCGCCCCGCTATGGCGACTTATCTTTTGGGCTCAAACGCGACAACGATCGTGCGCCATGCACCGTGTTCCGTGCTTGTTGTACGGCCATCGGCCTGAGAATGCTTTGTCAATTTATCGATACCGCGTGTCATCATGCACGCGGTATTCGGTTTCAATGATGGTTTCGTCTTGACGATAATTTTGTGACGCGCTGCGCAACGCTTTGAGAAAACGCCAACGCAGATAAAGACCGATGGCAATAAAAATCGGTGCCAGAACCAATAACAGGCTTGCGCTCACCAGAAACAACACAAAGCCCGCAACGGCGATCGCAACCGATACAAGCGCAATGACCCAGCCAGGCACCGGCTTAATCACAAAGCGTTGCCCTCTCATATTCTGGAGTGACTCATAATCTTGTTGCATCGGCGCCTGATTCCCGTGAAACTTCATCTTAATGAACCCCCGAAACATGGCGATTGAATGTCGATCGTCAATAGAGGCGGATCGAATTCTTTCGGGGCAGGGTGTAACAAAAGGGGTTTCGGGGTTTTTGATGCTTCGTCTCGTGCTTTTTCGCCATGGTCAGGCGGTGCCGCATGATCAAGGGCCGGATCGTCAACGGTCCTTGACGGCAACCGGTCAGCGCGAAAGTGGCGCAACGGCAAAGGCGCTTGCGGAAGGGGGGATTGTCCCTGATCTGGTTCTGGTTTCTTCCGCCACGCGCACACGCGAGACATGGGACAATGCGAAGAGCTATTTTTCAAAAACAGAGATGCGTCTTGAGCGTGATCTTTATCTTGCAACGCCCGATGTGATTTTGTCTTTGCTTCATGCGCTCGATCCACATCCAAAGACCGTCATGATTGTGGGGCATAATCCGTCGCTCCATGATTTTGCTTTAGAATGTTATGGCTTTGGTGATCGCTACGCATTTGCACGTCTACGCGATGAGTTTCCTACCGCCGCTTGTGCTGTATTTGATTTTGACGTTCCATCTTGGGCAGAGATTTCCGCGCATAAAGGACGTCTTGATCGTTTTCTTATTCCACCAACACCTTAAATGACCCCGGCAAATTTTGCCGCGTCACCGGTCATTTTTTCCACGCTCTTTCCAAGTGCTGTGAAAATTCTCTTTGAAAATCAATAAGAGCGCATCGGCATGGGCCTTGCCTTTTCAACTCCGAGAGTATGTCCGCCACCGCGCGGGGATAATTGTTTTGAAAAAGGACTACGGAGGTCATCATGGGTATTTTGGGCGCCATGCAAACGGCGGTTTCGGGCATGCAGGCGCAAGCCTATGCACTCGATAATATATCGGGAAATATTGCGAATTCGCAGACGATTGGCTTCAAAAGAATTGACACGAGCTTTCAGGATCTTGTGCCCGATCTTGCTTTATCAACGCGATTGACGGGTGGTGTGAGTGCGATCTCGCAAACCACAAATGCGGTTGCTGGGGCTTTCCGGACAACCGGCGTTACAACCAATGTTGCGATTTCAGGTGATGGATTTTTTGCCGTAAGCAAGAAAAACGCCGATGCGACGGGAACTCTTTCATTCAGCTCTTCACCATTCTTCACAAGACGTGGCGATTTCAGCGTCGATGTAAACAATAATTTGGTGAATGGCGCAGGCCAATTTTTGATGGGCTATGCTGTGGATACGATCTCGGGTGCCGTAAAGGATGGTGTTGTTAAAACGATCCAAATTCCGACAACAGATTTACCTCCGGCAGCCACGACAGCCATCAAATATGAAGGCAATTTACCCGTAAAACCCACCAATGAATTGCAGTCGAAGGGCTCGCTGGCCGCCTCAGTGGCGGGCGACACGATCGCTGCCAATGGTGAGAGTGCTTTTCTTGATGACTCGATATCGGGAGGATCACTGACCATTTACGATACATCGGGAACCGCGATGAATCTGCAATTGCGTTGGGCAAAAACGAGCTCTGGACAATGGGATCTTTACTATATGTCCGATAGTACGGCGACCGGATCCGCAGCGAAATGGACGAGCCTTGGTCCATCGGCCACGTTCAATTCATCGGGAAAACTCACTTCATCTGCCACGCTCAATAAATCTATGAGCATCGACGGGAAGACAACAGGCACTTTATCCATCGATATCTCCAATCTCTCGCAATATGGCGACACGAATGGCGTATTTCGACAGTCAAATATTTCACAAGATGGTCATTCCTCTGCAAGTTTGACGGGTATGGAGATCAGCAATCAAGGGCGTATCTATGCGAAATATTCTAATGGTATGCAGGTGCCCGTGGCGGATGTCGCAATCGCTCATTTCAATGGCGAGGAAGCTTTAAAGCGCGGTGATGGCGGAGCTTATGAAGTGTCCGATCAATCAGGCGAGCCGATCTATGGTTTGAATGGATCCTCCTTAATGGTCGGCGGTGTTGAAGGTTCAAACGCAGATATCTCGCAAGAATTCACGCGCATGATTGCGACACAACAGGCTTATTCAGCCAATGCCAAAGTGATTACAACGGCGCAAGATATGATGAGGGAAGCGGTCAATGTGATCCGTTAAACTTGCGTCTATTTGGTTAAGGCTCCTTAGAGGTGGTGACCTTATGATTTTTAATCAAGGGTTGACGTACCACTTCGCCGCGGAATGACATTTTCAGGATCAACATCATGAGTCTTTTTTCTGCGTTAAACACGTCGACAAATGGCTTACGCTACACGCATGATGCGTTGGGTTTGCTTTCGCAAAATGTCGCAAACGCCAGTAATCCAAATTATGTCCGGCGAGAATATGTATTTGATCAGGGTCTTCACGGTTCGACCATTCGGCGCGCTCTCGAGCCTTATGTTCAAAGGCAGATGTGGCAGGAAACAGCAAATAGCGGGTATTCCTCAGCCCAATCAGATATCATGTCTCAGCTTGATCAGCTTTATGGATCGCCTGATTCAAAAACGAATCTATCATCAAGCTATAATGTCTTTTACTCCGCGTTGCAGGCGCTGCGTTCGGATCCGTCATCGTCTACTCAACAATCCACGCTCTTATCGACGGCAAAGCTCTTTGCGTCACGCCTCAACAGTATGAGTGATAATGTTCAAGCGCTTCGCACGGGTGTTGAGGAAGCCATCGGC
>JBJTCD010000080.1:0-5588 GCA_046091665.1 Hyphomicrobiales bacterium | reverse complement strand
CCACGCCAAGGAAGTTGAAGGCCTTAAAAGGCGCCTCAATGAGATCTATGTGAGCCATACGGGCCAAGATTACGACACGATCGAGAAGGCACTCGAGCGCGACAATTTCATGACGGCTGAGGGTGCCAAGGAATTCGGCATGATCGACAAGGTCATGGAGAAGCGCCCGGGTGACCCCGAACCCATTAAGGAATAAGGGTTTTTCGTCTGGCCCAGGGGTTGCAAGGACGAGAACGCGTGGGCCGAATTAACCTTAGCCTCTGGATTTAAGGGTTTTGTTTAGGTTCCTGCGCTATTGCTCGATTCGTAAGGGCGTGATTGCATAGAGAGATGTCCGATCGTCCGGTCTCTCTATTGCGGGTTTAAGGGCTCAGTTTGAGCTTGGCCGGTCGGTTTGGGTGCGGAGATTACGGCGATGAGTAAGGTTGGCAGCACGGATTCGAAAAGCACGCTTTACTGCTCTTTCTGCGGTAAGAGCCAACATGAGGTTCGCAAACTCATTGCGGGACCAACGGTCTTCATTTGTGATGAGTGCGTTGAGCTGTGCATGGATATCATTCGCGAGGAGTCAAAATCCTCGCTCGTGAAATCACGCGATGGTGTGCCGACGCCGAAAGAAATCCGCAAAGTTCTCGACGATTATGTCATCGGTCAAGAACACGCGAAAAAGGTTCTCTCTGTTGCGGTTCACAATCACTATAAGCGTTTGAACCACGCAACGAAACATAATGATGTTGAGCTTGCGAAGTCGAATATCTTGCTGGTGGGCCCGACTGGCTCAGGCAAGACGCTTCTTGCGCAAACGCTCGCGCGTATTCTTGACGTTCCTTTCACGATGGCGGACGCGACAACGCTCACCGAAGCCGGTTATGTTGGTGAAGATGTCGAGAACATCATTTTGAAATTGCTGCAGGCGTCTGATTACAATGTTGATCGCGCGCAGCGCGGCATCGTCTATATCGACGAAATTGATAAGATCAGCCGCAAGTCTGATAATCCTTCGATCACGCGCGACGTTTCGGGTGAAGGTGTGCAACAGGCTTTGCTCAAAATTATGGAAGGCACTGTGGCGTCAGTTCCGCCGCAGGGTGGACGTAAACATCCGCAGCAAGAATTCCTGCAAGTCGATACGACAAATATTCTCTTCATTTGTGGTGGTGCCTTTGCGGGTCTTGAAAAGATCATCTCGCAACGGGGCAAGGGCACTTCGATTGGCTTTGGTGCCAAGGTTGAATCGCCTGATGATCGTCGTACCGGCGCGATCTTCCGTGAAACTGAACCGGAAGATTTGTTGAAATTCGGTTTGATCCCGGAATTCGTCGGTCGTCTGCCCGTGATTGCGACGCTTGAAGATCTTGATGAACCCGCATTGAAGCGCATTTTGACCGAGCCGAAAAACGCACTCGTCAAGCAATATCAACGCTTGTTCGAGATGGAAGATGTGGAACTCACATTCTCCGAAGAAGCCGTGTCGGCGATTGCGAAGAAAGCCATTGAACGAAAGACCGGCGCGCGCGGTTTGCGCTCTATCATGGAAGGGATCTTGCTCGAGACCATGTATGATCTGCCAAGCCTTGATGGTTGTGAGCAGGTTGTGATCGGGCCAGAAGTCATCGATGGCAAAGCGCGTCCGCTTTACATCTATTCGGATAAAGTGGCCGAGACCGCTTCAAGCGCGTAACTGATCTGCAAGCTCTGTGGGGATTAGGGGCTGTTCCGGCTTGAAACCGGAGCGGCCCTTCTCCATTTATGGGGTGTCGGTCTTTGCCCATCCGAAGGGAATCGTCCCATGGGAGAGACCGCGCGCAAAACCTCTAAAGTTTTGCGGGGCGCCGGATCGCCGCTTCTGGGTTCCGGGTCCGTGATCAGAAGGACTAAAAGATCATGCCTCAGTCGAAGCCGCGCACGAATGTTGAAGCCGGAAGCCGGGCCGTCTATCCCGTGCTGCCTCTCCGCGACATCGTCGTCTTCCCGCATATGATTGTGCCGCTTTTTGTCGGCCGCGAGAAATCAATCAAAGCGCTTGAAGATGTCGTCAAGACTGAGAAACTCATTCTTCTCGCGACGCAGAAAAATGCGGGTGATGATGATCCGGCGATTGATGCGATTCATTCCGTTGGCACACTCGCTACCGTGTTGCAGCTTTTGAAATTACCCGACGGCACTGTGAAGGTGTTGGTCGAAGGCGTAAGCCGTGCGAAAGCTGAGAGCTTTATTGCTGGCGAAAGCTTCATGCAGGCGGACGCGATTGCGGTGCCTGATCTGATTTCAAGCCAGATCGAAGCGGAAGCCTTGGTGCGCTCCGTCGTTACCGAATTCGAAGGCTATGTGAAACTCAACAAGAAGATTTCACCGGAAGTTGTCGCCGCTGTTACGCAGATCGAAGATTATGCGAAGCTCGCGGATACAGTCGCATCGCATCTCGCTGTCAAAATTTCCGACAAGCAAGACGTGCTTGAAACAACCGATGTTGTGAAACGTCTTGAACGCATTCTCGGCTTCATGGAGAGCGAAATCTCCGTATTGCAGGTCGAGAAGCGCATTCGTTCACGCGTGAAGCGTCAGATGGAAAAGACGCAACGCGAATATTATTTGAACGAACAGATGAAGGCTATTCAGAAAGAGCTCGGTGACGAGGAAGGCAAAGACGAACTCGGCGAACTCGAAGATCGCATCAAGAAGACAAAGCTTTCCAAAGAAGCGCGCGACAAATCGCTTGCTGAGTTGAAGAAGCTTCGTCAGATGTCGCCGATGTCGGCGGAAGCCACTGTCGTTCGTAATTATCTTGATTGGATGTTGTCGCTGCCTTGGGGTCGTCGCTCGAAGATCAAGAAGGATTTGCCGGCAGCGCAAGGCATTCTCGATTCCGATCATTACGGACTCGATAAGGTCAAAGAACGCATCATCGAATATCTCGCGGTGCAGCAGCGCCAGAACAAATTGACGGGGCCGATCCTCTGCCTCGTTGGTCCTCCGGGTGTCGGTAAAACATCGCTTGGCAAATCCATTGCGAAAGCCACGGGGCGTGAATTTGTGCGCATGTCTTTGGGCGGTGTGCGCGATGAAGCCGAAATCCGCGGCCATCGCCGCACTTATATCGGCTCTATGCCCGGCAAGATCATTCAGTCTTTGAAGAAAACAAAGACGCAGAATCCGTTGTTCTTGCTCGACGAGATCGACAAGCTCGGTATGGATTTCCGTGGTGATCCGTCATCCGCTTTGCTCGAAGTGTTGGACCCCGAACAGAACTCGACTTTCAATGATCACTATCTCGAAGTTGATTATGATTTGTCGAACATCATGTTTGTGACGACAGCGAATACGCTCAACATTCCACCCGCTCTTCTTGATCGTATGGAAGTGATCCGCATCGCCGGTTACACGGAAGATGAGAAGCTTGAAATCGCCAAGCGCCATCTCATTCCCGAAGCGCGTACGAAACACGGGCTCACCGATAAGGAATGGATGATCGATGATGACGCGGTGATGATGGTGATCCGTCGTTACACGCGTGAAGCGGGTGTGCGCAATCTCACCCGTGAGATTTCAAATCTCGCGCGTAAAGCGGTCAAAGAAATCATCATGGCGGGTGGCAAGATCAAAGCCGTGAAAGTCAAAGCCGACAAGATTCCCGATTATCTCGGCGTGCCGAAATATCGCTTTGGTGAAACGGAGTCTGAGGATCAAGTCGGTCTTGTCACGGGTCTTGCGTGGACGGAAGTGGGCGGCGAATTGCTGACCATCGAAGGCGTGATGATGCCCGGTAAAGGCCGCATGACGGTGACGGGTAACCTCAAAGACGTGATGAAGGAATCGATCTCTGCGGCGGCCTCGTATGTCCGCTCGCGCGCGGTGGATTTCGGCATCGAACCGCCTTTGTTTGATAAGCGCGACATTCACGTCCACGTGCCGGAAGGCGCAACGCCGAAAGATGGTCCTTCTGCCGGTATCGGCATGGCCACAGCCATCGTTTCCATGCTCACGGGCATTCCGGTGCGCCGCGATGTGGCGATGACGGGTGAAGTGACCTTGCGCGGTCGCGTGCTGCCGATTGGCGGCTTGAAAGAAAAACTTCTCGCAGCATTGCGTGGCGGTGTGAAGAAAGTCTTGATCCCAGAAGAGAATGCGAAAGACCTCGCCGACATTCCTGACAATGTGAAGAGCGGCATGGAGATTGTGCCGGTCTCGCGCATGGATGAAGTGATCAAGCACGCGCTTGTGCGTCAGCCGACGGCGATTGAATGGAAAGAAGAGGTGGATGCGAAAGCGCCTGTCACTTCTGATGAAGATCGCGCGGGCATGGTGGCGCATTAAAACGCGCTACACTGTGAGCGACATCAAGGGCCGCCACGTGCGGCCCTTTTTTATGCGCGCGATCACGCGCAATGTTCACGCGCAATGTTCACGCGCACGGATCATGTGCTTGCATCTTCGCGCCTAGTTGATGACCATCGCGTGAAATCCAGTTTCGATTCGAATGCGTGTGTGGAGTTTAGGTGATGAATAAGATCGAGCTTGTGGCGGCGATGGCGGAAAGCGCCAATCTCACAAAGGCGGAAGCGGGCGCGGCGCTTGATGCGTTTCTCGATCATGTCACGGCGGCGCTTCAAAAGGGCGAGGAGGTGCGGCTAGTGGGCTTTGGCACGTTTTTGACCGCGCATCGCGAGGCGGGCGTCGCGCGTAACCCGCGCACGGGCGAGGAAATCAAAACCAAAGCCTCGGTGACACCGAAATCCAAACCCGCCGCGGCGTTTAAGGCGGCGGTGAATTAGGGGGTAGGGGGTAGGGTGTAGAAAATTTGAAATCTCCTCATCCTGAGCCGTCGCGAAGCGACGAGTCGAAGGACGCTTTGATCTGCAAGTGCTCCGAAGCGCTCACTTGTTCCAGGTGGTTCGAGACGGCCCTTCGGGCCTCCTCACCATGAGGTTTTCTTAAAATCCCTATGCCGTCTGCCTAAACCCTAAACCCTCACTTGCCCCCTTTGACGCCGCTCTGCCAGTCGGCTAAGAGAGCGCATTCCCTGATTTAGGGCGATTAGCTCAGTTGGTAGAGCGTCTCGCTTACACCGAGAATGTCGGCGGTTCGAGTCCGTCATCGCCCACCAGTCTTCGCTCTGCGAGCTACGACTTGGCGAGCCATCGCCGAGATGAAGCAAGAAGGATAGCGGAGGCTGCCGCGTCGGAGTTGTGTTGCGTCGTAGCGTATGCGTAGACGAGAACAACGGAGACGGGCGGGATCATCGCGCGTTGAATGATAAATCAGATAATTTGCTGTTTCATTATACAAGCATTGATAGTGCGATTAGTATTTTAGATTCTGGCGTTCTTTACTTCAATCATCATAAAAAAGTGAACGATCCAACGGAACTATTTCATGCAGATCCGCTACTTTACGAAAGCGCAGCTAAACAAGCATTAAACGAGATAATTAGAGTTGAAAAAAAACTACATTTTTTTTCAAAGGGAATAGGTTACCGTGCTACAATCGATCACGATAGTAGATGGTTGATAAAAGCAACATCGGACACTCTTGGAGATGATTACTATATTTTCTCTTCTACCTACTATACGGATAAATATGATATAGAT
>JBJTCD010000079.1:0-10381 GCA_046091665.1 Hyphomicrobiales bacterium | reverse complement strand
TACCGATAGAGCGGCAGTGTGCTCGCATCCGCCGCCGCTTTGGCAACCGCAAGCGAGACGCCGAGAATGGCGTTTGCGCCAAGGCGGGCCTTGTTGGGCGTACCATCAAGCGCGATCATCGCGTCATCAATGGCGATCTGATCTTCCGCTTCAAGGCCGATCAGCGCATCGGATATTTCACCATTAACGGCATCGACAGCCTTCAAGACGCCCTTACCGAGATAGGTTGTCTTGTCGCCATCGCGGAGTTCCACCGCTTCGTGAGCGCCCGTTGAGGCACCTGACGGTACGGCCGCGCGACCCATCGAACCGTCTTCCAAAGTCACATCGACTTCAACGGTAGGATTGCCGCGACTATCGAGAATTTGGCGGGCATGAATATCAATAATCTCGGTCACGAGGCGGCTCCATTTGGCGCAAATAGTAAGGGGGCGATTTCCGCCTCCTCATACGCCTTTCGTCGGATATTGCAATGCACCCAAAAGCGAGTGCGCGCTAAATTTCGACCGGACACGCTTTGGCCAATTCGTCGAAGGCCTTTAGATCGGAAAGCAGCGCTTCCATTTTCGAAAGCGGCACCATATTGGGCCCGTCAGACGGCGCGCGTTCCGGTTGCTCATGGCTTTCAATAAACACGGACGAGATGCCGATGGAGACAGCCGCGCGGGCGAGCACGGGAACGAATTCACGTTGCCCACCTGACGATCCACCCTGCCCACCCGGTTGCTGAACGGAATGGGTGGCATCGAACACGACAGGCTTATTCGTGTCACGCGCCATGATCGGCAGGCTGCGCATATCGGACACAAGCGTATTGTAGCCAAATGAAGTACCGCGATCGGTCACAAGCACCCGCTCATTACCCGCACCTGTAATCTTGGCCACGACGTTTTTCATGTCCCAAGGCGCCAAGAATTGCCCCTTTTTCACATTGATGATGCGACCGGTTTCAGCAGCGGCTATGAGAAGATCGGTCTGACGGCAGAGAAATGCCGGAATCTGAAGTATATCAACGGTTTCCGAGACGATCTTACACTGATCTCTCTCGTGAATATCGGTCAAAACCGGAAGTCCGAGGCTTGATTTGATCTCGGCAAAGACATCCATCGCCTGTGACAAGCCAATACCGCGCGGGCCTGAAGCGGATGTTCGATTAGCCTTGTCGAACGAGGTTTTGAAGACGAACGGAATACCGAGTTTACCGGTGATTGCTTTGAGTCCCGAGGCCATCTCAAGCGCATGCGCGCGGCTCTCCATGGCGCAGGGCCCTGCGATCAAAACAAAGGGGCGCGACTGGCTGAAAGTGACATGGGCGAGGCCGCGATCTGCGACGAGGCCGGAATCGGTTGAAACATCTGTGCTCATGCGGCGCATATACAACGCCCGGCATGATCGGGAAAGCGGCGATCAATCGGCCACAAAACGGAGAGCCACGCCAAAGGCATTTTGTGGCGGGATAATCAGCGCGTTTAAATGCGAATGATACTCGACCGCCTCCGCCTTCAAACGCGCCTCAAACGATGCGAGATCTTTGACGCCAATTGTGAAGGCCGAAAGCCTTGGCCCCTCGCCCATTGCGGCGACACCGAAATCGAACGCGAAGGCCGCATCAGAGAGACACTCGACGATCCCGCGCGGCGTATCAAAGCGCAAACCTGCGGATGTCGCGGAGAACGCGCGGATGCCGGTGAAGGCACTAAAAAATTCCGCATGATCGGCAGGGTCCGCGGCGACCATGGTCAGACCCGCTAAAGCCGAGGCTCCATTCGGATGCGCCTGCATCACCTTGTTCCAGAAATTCTCCGGTCGATGCTGCTCGCACACAAAGAAGCCGCAGCGAGGAGCGAGCGGATCACGCGCGAAGGCAAGCGAGAATGAGACCTCGACTTCCGACCCATCCGGCCGTCTCGCTTTGCGTGCAAAATTGAACGGCGCGAAGCCGCCAATGCCCGCTTTGTCAAAGGCGGCTTTGTCCGCGCTCGCATCATTTGAAGCGAGCACGAGCATCGCAAAACCTTCGCGCGCTTTGAGATAATCGCGCACGAAAGCCCCGAAAGAAAAGACGCCTTGTTGATGTGGAGTAATCTCGGCGCCCTCACCCACAGTGATCAATTCCAAAAACGCACCATCAAATTGCACGATGCGATTTTCCGTACCCCAAGGATGGCGATTGCGCGCGCCCACCAGAAAGCCGAGACGCTTATAAAACGCCCCCGCCGCATCAAGGTCGCGAACGGCAAGAACGAGGTGATCGAGGGGGCGGGACATGTTTGTATTAATTACCAAATGTGAGATGATGTTTCGTAAATAGAATTAGTTTTTTCTAATGTGTTAGATTGAATTGGTCAAAGACAAATTCTAACGATGAGATAAGCCATGGATTATGATCGAGCCTTCAGTATTCATATTGAAAATGCTCTGTTAGCAGATCGCGATCAAGATTTTGCGCGGCATGTTGATTATAACGAAAGAGACTCACTTGGCATGAACTATAAATTCAGCGCCTATCGAGACTGGTTAACTGCATTTTCTGGCGATCGTATAAAACTTCTTAAAGCATTACGTGAACGAGGCCCCCTCTCCATTCGCGCTTTGTCGAAAGTGCTTGAACGCGATTATAAGAGCGTTCATGGCGATGTCAGCCGCTTGATGGAGATCGGCCTCATTGAAAAACGCGAGGACGGATTGATCGAAGCTCCTTATGACAAAATCATCAGCGAAATCAGGCTGAGGGCGGCGTAGACTTAGTCAAGCAGCCGCAGTCTTCTTCATCTGCAATTTTGGTCGCCAAATGCCAAGCGCGGTTTGTGCAAGCGAGAGAGCGAGGATCGCGTAAAGCACGTTCCATTCGCTGTGGATCGCCTCAGCTAAGAGGCGCTGCGTTTCAATAACATTTTCACCCCGCGCAATGCGCGCAGCGAAATCAGCGGCGGCCACCGCTTTGCTTTGTGTGACGGCAAGTGTGGCTTCAAACATTGAAAGCCCCAACAGCGCTTTCGCCCAAGCCCAACGCTTTTGCTGATATTGCCGATGCACGAGCATGGCCAAAAGCCCCGTGACCAATGAAATGCCGAGAGACGGCACAAGAATGAAGCGCGCGATTTGCGAAATCGTCTCGCGCAAGGTGGCGTATTCCTCAACCGTCGCCTGTGGCGCATGCCAGAGAATGAGCATGTGACCGAGCAGCGCGCCGATCAGCCCGCATGAAGAAACAGTGTGCAAAAATTTGACGGCTTGTCTCATGCCGGTGTTTACGGGTGCTCTAACCCGAAGGATCACCTGCCGGCATAGGCGCTCGAAGTTCCTAACGCCTGCCCTCCATTTTTGTAATCAGGCGCTCGACCTCTTCTTGTGTGTCCTCGAGCAGAGCCGAGAGGAAATGCATGGCCTGAAGCGGCGGCGCAGCACCCTCGTCAAATTCGATATGCTCGCGCAAACGGATCATCACGACAGCAAGCGTGAGGCTCAGCGTTTCAAGCGCGGTGATAAAGGTGATCGGCTGATCGAAATCGAGCTTTCTCATGCACCCTTCCCTTCATGCGCCCGCGAAAAAACGCGGGGGAGCAAGTCCCCAAAACGAAAACGACACCAGTGCGGCACACTGGTGTCGGGGTGTTAAGAAAGCCACTTAGCTAGGGCCGCAGCGCTTTTAGCTTTGCAGCCTTTACATAACGCCGCCACCCCGACGTGAAGGCGTCAGGGCAGTTTGATGACGGCAGATGCACTGCCGAGCTAAGTGAGGCTTCTTAATTCCCCAGGTCATGATTTGCATGACCTAAGGGAAGACTACCAAACCCGCATCAAAGATCAACCTGCCCCAAAGCGTGCCGCGTGGGAGGGAGGATGATAGCAATTATGGGTTTATGCTCGGTTGGGTTGTATGAAACAATTTGAATTATCGCTTTGTTGTTTTAATCCAGTAAGAGATCAACCTAGAGCGATATGCCGAACATTCTTCAATCTCAATGCGGGAAAGTAAATTGCACAGGATGTGCCCAGGCGTTATATTTTCTCTCGGCGATCCGCCGTTCGAGTTCAATCTTAGCGGCCTTCACATCGCACTTGATATCTCGCTCTTTGATCAAATCTAGAGCAACCTCTCGCCTAACGGCAAAGCCCAATGGCCGCTCATCGACACTCGCAACGCAGATATCCAAATCACTTTTTGAAACATATTCCGAGCGCAAGACATCTTTCGAAAAGCCGCAACCTGACAGCCCGACTAACAGAAAGAGAAAGACTGAAATATTTTTCATGTGGCTCTCTCAACGAGTTGTCGCAGGGATATATTAGCTTGCGAGGGTATAAAGCCCCGCGTCATCATGGGAATGACCTTAGGGAAGACTACCAAACCCGCATCAAAAATCAACCTGCCCCAAAGCGTGACGCGTGGGAGGATGAAAGCTAATGACGATGTGACGATGCAGCTTTAAATCGAATGAGAGGAGTTTAGTAAAACTTTACGAAAGAAACGCCCTCGAATAGCACGCGACCAATCCTTTTGCTCGGGAATGTCGCGCGTGTCGATGGCGCCGTTCGGTAGAGCCTTCAATACGGCTAGTTCGGATTTTTGATCTTGCGTTAGTTTAAGAGTTCTAATTTTTATATTTCTACACCAACCGCGCCTGCTCAACCGCCGCCGCGATGAAGCTTGCAAAGAGCGGATGCGGTTCAAAGGGGCGTGATTTCAATTCTGGATGATATTGCACGCCGATAAACCACGGATGATCGGGATATTCGACCGTCTCAGGCAATAACCCGTCCGGTGAGACGCCTGCGAATTTCATGCCTTTGTCTTCAAGCCTTTTGCGATAGGCCATATTTACTTCGTAGCGATGGCGATGACGTTCCGAAATATTATTAGATCCATAAATCTCGGCAATATGACTGCCCTCTTCAAGCCGCGCGCGGAAGGCACCCAGACGCATCGTGCCCCCGAGATCGCCACCCGCTTCGCGGATTTTCAATTCATTGCCCTGCATCCATTCGGTCATCAAACCGACAAGCGGTTCTTTGCAGGGGCCAAATTCTGTCGAGTTTGCGTCTTTAATACCGGCGAGATTACGGGCAGCTTCAATCACCGCCATTTGCATGCCGAAGCAAATGCCAAAATAAGGAACTTTGCGTTCGCGTGCGAAACGCGCGGCGTTGATTTTACCTTCTGCACCACGTTGGCCGAAACCGCCGGGCACAAGAATACCATGCACATGTTCGAGGAACGGCGCTGGATCTTCGCGCTCAAACACTTCCGATTCAATCCAATCGAATTTCACTTTCACCTTATTGGCGATGCCGCCGTGATAAAGCGCTTCGATCAAGGATTTATACGCGTCTTTCATGCCGGTATATTTGCCAACAATCGCGATTGTCACTTCGCCTTCGGGATTTTCAACACGATCCATCACGCCTTTCCAGCGCGTGAGATCGGGCTTTGGCGCGGGCTCAATGCCAAAGGCGGCGAGCACTTCAGCGTCGAGCCCTGCTTCGTGATAGGCTTCAGGTACTTTGTAGATGGAGGATACATCGCGCGCTTCAATGACGGCCGTTTCGCGCACATTACAAAAAAGCGCGAGTTTACGACGTTCTTCTTTCGGAATTTCACGATCCGAACGGCAAAGCAAAATATCCGGTTGAATGCCGATTGAACGCAGTTCTTTCACCGAATGTTGCGTGGGTTTTGTTTTGAGTTCGCCCGCTGCCGGAATGTAAGGAAGCAGCGTCAAATGCACATAAACGGCGTGGCCGCGCGGCAAATCATTGCCGAGTTGGCGAATGGCTTCAAAGAACGGCAGACCTTCAATATCGCCGACCGTGCCACCAATTTCGACAAGCACGAAATCAACGCCGTCATTGCCTTCAAGCACGAATTCTTTGATGTGGTTCGTGACATGTGGAATGACTTGCACGGTACCGCCGAGATAATCGCCGCGCCGTTCTTTGGTGATGATGTCCTGATAGATGCGGCCCGTCGTGATATTGTCCTGCTTGGTCGCGGGACGGCCGGTGAAGCGCTCATAATGGCCGAGATCGAGATCGGTCTCCGCGCCGTCGTCGGTTACGAAACATTCGCCATGCTGATAAGGGCTCATCGTGCCCGGATCGACATTGAGATAGGGGTCAAGTTTGCGGAGGCGAACCGAGTAACCTCGGGCCTGAAGAAGAGCGCCCAGAGCCGCCGACGCAAGCCCTTTGCCCAAAGAAGACACCACGCCACCGGTGATGAAAATATACCGTGCCATGGGGTTTTCCTTCTAAGTCCATCGCGCCGATTCTACAAAGCGAAAGGAGACGAAAAGCGCCGCTTTCCACATCTCACATTCGGGCTTTTGTATTTTTCAATAAAAAACCGGGCGAATGATCGCCCGGTTATTCATATCTTCGCGAGAATCCCGCTTATTGGGCGGGTTTCGGCTGGCCTTCGAGCTGTTTTAACTGGTCGAGCACACCGCCTGAAGCGGGGGCGGCGGGTGCCTCTGTGCCCTTCGCTGGGGCCGACTGGCCGGTTGTCGCCTGATCGATCACCGATTTCGGCGCCGAGGAATTACCCGCAATGATCGCGAGCAAGAGGCTTGTTGCGAAAAACGCTGCCGCAAGAATGGCCGTCGTACGGGTGAGCAAATTGGCTTGACCGCGACCCGACATCAGGCCGCCGAGACCGCCCGAGCCACCGCCGCCCAGACCGCTCAGCGCGCCCTGCTCGGACCGCTGCAAAAGGATAACGGCCACCAGCGCGACGACAATCAAAAGATGAATAACGATCAAAACCTGTTGCATTGAGGATCTTTCGAGCCAGAAATTCTATTATGGGTGCCTGTTAGCATGGAGCAAATGGCACTCCAAGCACGAAGATGCAAGACCGATACAATCTTGATTTTATATTGATTTGGATATAGACAACCTCCATATGGCACGCAAGAAAGTTATTTTTGTTGGCGCCGCTTTGGATGAACTCAAGGGTTTTCCAGAGAAAGCAAGAAAAGAAGCCGGTTCGCAACTTTTCCGAGTGCAACTCGGCGATGATCCTGAGAACTGGAAACCAAATCCGACCATCGGCTCCGGTGTTCGGGAAATTCGGATCAGAGACAGTAACGGCGCGTTTCGTGTGATTTATTTGGCGCAAAGAAAAAACTTTGTTTTCGTCCTCCATTGTTTTCAGAAAAAAACACAAAAGACAGAGCAACGAAATTTGGCCTTGGCCAAGCAGCGCTTAAAGGAAGTCGAAAATGCACCAATCACCAAATTTTCAAATTTTTGACTCCGTCTGGGACGCAATTGCTGACACTCCCGAGGAGGCATCGCATCTCAGAATGCGCGCCGAGCTGATGCACGCTATCGGCGAAAGCGTCGCTGAGTGGAAGGTGACTCAGGCCGAAGCCGCGTTACGTCTTGGCATTACCCAGCCGCGCCTAAACGCGCTGTTGAAGGGTAAGATAACCCGCTTCAGCCTCGATGCCCTTGTAACGCTTGCTTCTCGCGCCGGGCTCCATCCAAAAGTGAAATTCGAAAAAGCCGCTTAAATTAGGCCTTCACCGATAAAACCCGGCAATCGTCAGGAAATCTTCGGCTTTGAGGCTCGCGCCACCGACCAGAAGCCCGTCGACATTGGGAACGGCAAGCAATTCCTTGGCATTGTTCGGCTTAACCGACCCGCCATAGAGAATACGGACTTTGCTGCCTTCCTCTTTGCCGAGGAGCTTTTTGAGATCAGAGCGGATTAAGGCATGCACCTCTTCGACATCCTTGGCGGTCGGTACCAAACCCGTGCCAATGGCCCAAACTGGCTCGTAACCGATCACAAGCTGATGGGCAGGCATCCCTTCGGGCACGGACTCCTTCAATTGCCGCCGCACGACCGACAACGCCTTGCCCGCCTCCCGCTCGGCCTTTGTCTCGCCGAGGCATAGGACAGCCATAAGCCCTGCGCGACGAACGGCTTCGGCCTTTGATCGCACATCGGCGTCCTTTTCCTTGTAATCCGTCCGGCGCTCGGAATGGCCCACCATTACGGCCACTGCGCCGATATCCGCGAGCATTTCAGCCGAAACATCACCTGTATGGGCGCCGGAGACTTTGGCGTGGCAATTTTGAGCGCCAATCGAGATGCCGGTGCCGACCGCCGCTTGAGCCGCGAGCGCAACGAGCGTCATTGGCGGGCAGATCACCAAATCAATCTTTGAACGCAACGCACCGTCAAACCCCTTCCCCATAGCCGAGAGTTCAGAGAGTGCGGCCCGCGAGCCGTTCATTTTCCAATTGCCAACAACGAGGGGGCGATTTGCTTGCGACATTTCCTTGGCTTTCTCGTAAAATTATACATTTCACACGGAGAAAGGCATAAATTCGAGCAAAAAGAAACCCTAAAGCCACTGTTTTGCTTGCATATTTCCTTCAAACAGGCTTTGCCAATCAGCACCCAATTGCGGCCCGCAGCAAGCCTTCATAGGATGGCGATGTGCCGCTCTCGGTTCGGCATAACAAGCAGATTATAGGAACAACATCATGATGGACGGGCTACGCAAAGCAGGAAACAGCTGGATCGGCCGGATCGTCCTCACGATCATGTTTGGTATTCTCATTTTCAGCTTTGCGCTTTGGGGTATTGGCGACATTTTCAAAGGCTATGGCATGAAGACCGTAGCGAAAGTCGGGAATACCGAAATTGATGCACAGGTCTATAAGCAAGCTTTTCAAGCCGAGCTGCAAGTGCTTTCCCGCCGCTATGGGCAAAACATCACCGCCGATCGCGCCATCGCCTTTGGCCTTGACCGGCAGGTGCTTCAACGCATGATTTCGGACGCCGCTCTCGACGATCGCGCGCGTACAATGAAGCTCGGCCTTTCGGATACAGCGATTGCCAATGCGCTTTTAAGCGATCCGAATTTTATTGGTGCCGATGGAAAATTTGATCGCGCGCGTTTCAATGAGGCCCTGCGCGCGTCGGGCTATTCCGAAGCCGGGTTTATCTCCGAGCAACGCGCGCTCGATTTGCGTCAACATATCATTCAAGGGCTTTCCGGTGTTGCAACGCCGCCCTCGCTCGTCACCGATGCGATGAGCCGCTTCACGACCGAAGAGCGCAGCATTTCCTATATTGTGATTTCAAAAACCCAAGTGGGTGAAAGCACAATTCCCGATGATGCGGTGCTCACTAAATTTTTTGAAGAAAACAAAGCCAATTTCAAAGCGCCCGAATATCGGAAGTTTGTATTTGCATCTCTTGATCCTTTGAAACTCGCTGATCCCGCAAGCATTCCCGATGCGGATGTGAAAGCGCGGTATGAAGCGGATCGTGAGACGATCTATACCAGCCAAGAAAAGCGTTCCCTTCGGCAGATCGTATTTACAAAGGAAGATGAAGCCAAAACCGCTTATGAAAAAATCGCGTCCGGCTCGTCCTTTGATGACCTCGTGACCGAGCGCAAGCTTTCAGCAGCAGATACGGATATAGGCGTCATCGAAAAACGAATGATCGCCGATAAGGCAGTTGCCGACGCCGCTTTTTCTCTTGAAAAAGGGAAAGTCAGCGATGTCATTAAAGGACAATTCGGTTTCGTGATTGTAACTGTGAGTGACATCACGCCTGCAACAACACAAAGCTTTGAAACGGTCGCCGACAGTATCAAAATCAAATTAGCAACTGAAAAGGCAAAAACATCGATCCGGGATCTTCATGACAAAATTGAAGACCAACGCGCGGCTGCCAAACCGCTTGCTGAAATTGCAAAAGACAACAATCTCGCTTTGGTTACGATTGATGCTGCGGACCGATTAGGGCTTTCAAATGATGGGGCGTCGATCCCTGCACTTGACGGTCAAAATCAGCTGATCAATGCAGTCTTTGCTTCCGATGTTGGTGTTGATAATGAAGCGGTTACACTGCGCACAGGTGGTTATATCTGGTTCGATGTTTTAGGCATCACACCACCGCGCGATCGCAGCTTCGATGAAGCCAAAGAAAAAGTTGTAAACGCTTGGCGTGAGGATGACCTCGCCAAACGCTTGCAGGCAAAAGCCGATGAACTCGTTCAGGCGGTCAAATCGGGTAAATCCATCGCGACACTCGCAAGCGAATTGGGTCTTGACGCGAAGGATGCAAAAGCGCTCAAACGGTCAGCACAAAGCGAAGGCGTATCGCCGAAAGCGGTTTCGGCGGCATTTGGTGTTCCGGTAACGGAAGCAACCTCAGCTCTCGGCAATAATCCGGATGAACGGATCATTTTGACAGTGGACTCATCTGCTCTGGGTGATTCAGCAACAGCCCTTGCAGATGCAGGCAGGATTGCTGATCAGATGCGGCGTTCGCTTTCTGATGATTATGCCAATGCCTATGTGTTGCGCACGCAGCAGGATCTTGGCGTGACTGTAAATGATCGCGTACGTG
>JBJTCD010000078.1:0-25882 GCA_046091665.1 Hyphomicrobiales bacterium | reverse complement strand
AGACTGATCGCTTCAACAGTTTGTATAACAAGACTCAAAGCGAGGAGGCGCGCAAAGGCCGCGATCGAAAGCTCAAGAGACATCGCTCGCCTCTTTGATGAACGGTGAGACGAGAAGCTGATGCTCGGTCGGTTCGTCGCCAAGACCAGGCAAAAGACGAAGTTCGAATTGATAGGCTTTTATCTTCTGATCGGATGCGAGCGTTCGCGCAACACGATGCGCCAGCCTTTGCGTAAGCGCATATGATACAAGCTTTTCAACATGTTCGCCTTCAGACAAAGACTGGAGTTCAAGACTAAAGTGATCGATCAGCGTTTGTTCCGCGAGGCGCAGATTGTTTTCAGCATTGAAAAAAAGATCTCTTAACCGAAAGGGAGCGCGCGGAATACACATAGTCCAGGCTGACCAGCGCTCATCCTCAGAAAGCATCCGAACAAAAAGACGCGGCTGTGGTCCGGGGGCGTCAAAGAAACGCCAGCTCGGGAAAAATCCCCTCAAGAGAAAAAGCCAAGGGTGCGTAAAGTCCCGGCCACGGCTGATCAGCGCCACCACAAGAACAGCAAGATAAAGCGCAATTATGAAAGCCGAAACGCTGGCCACAAAACGTCACCACCACAATAAGAATCCCTCCTCCTCATGCGAGAAAATGATTAAGGATTTGCATAGGATCACGCGATCTTAAGCGAACCCTCTGCCCTCCAAGGCGCGGCTTCGACCTCAACAAGCCGTGCGCAGGCGACGCCGCGGCTCTGCTTCGCGCGTATACCCCATTTCGCCCCTCATGATATGATTGAACATGTTATTCTTAAGGGGTCCGGCATGACCGTGTCCAAAGAGCCTGTGCAAAGCGTCTGCGCTTCACCGCCCTGTTTCGCGCATGAGCTTGCTGATACGGGAAACGGCATGGACATCATCGACCCGCAACAGGCGCTTGATCTGTCACGTTGGCGTCAATCGAAACGCAAAGAGCTCCTCGGCGCGCGCGCCGCTTTGTCCGTCTCTCAGCGTGACGCCATGGGGCGAACCATTTCCAATCACGTCATCGAAACGATTAAGAACAAATATCAAAATCTCGAGGGCAAAATCCTCTCCCTCTATTGGCCGATCAAATCGGAGCTTGATTTACGAGAGACGCTTTCGACCTGTCTCACGCTCGGCATGAAGCTCGCGCTCCCAGTTGTTGAGACAAAAAATGCGCCGCTTGCATTTTATGCGTGGAAGCCGGGTGATAAAATGGAGCGCGGCTTTTGGAACATCCCGGTGCCGGCGAAACGCGTGAAAGTGACTCCGGATATACTTCTCGCGCCGCTTGTCGGGTGGGACAATCAAAATTTTCGCCTTGGTTATGGCGGCGGGTATTTTGACCGTACATTGGCGGCGTTTACTGGAGATCGCTTTGTGATCGGCGTGGGCTTAAGCCAAGCAAAACTCGATACGATTTTTCCGCAGCCCTATGATCAGCCTCTGGATATGATCATTACGGAACACGGGATTGAAACACACGGAAGATGACCATAAGAGTGCTTGTCTTCAAGAGTGCTCTCTCATCCGGCTTCTATAAGTTTCAATCCTGATGCTCCAATTCCGACGCCTCGTGACGTTTTTGAAAATCGCCTTGCAAGCGATACTGGTCCTTTTTGTGATCAGTTTGATCTGGGGGCGCGTCTTGCCTATACCTTCAACTTTGATCATTGGTCACTTGTTTACGGGTAACCTCCCTTCATGGCGTTGGGTCTCAATCGAGTCCATCTCACCGGCTTTATCCAAAGCGGTGATAGCCTCTGAAGACCAACGTTTTTGCACGCATTGGGGAGTCGATTTCATCGAACTTCAATCGGTGTTGTCTGATCATGGTGGACCATCGCGCGGCGCCTCCACCATCTCGATGCAGGTCGCAAAAAATCTCTATCTCTGGCCCGGACGGTCTTACATCCGCAAAGCGCTTGAATTACCGCTCGCCCTTCTCATTGATCTTCTATGGGGGAAAAAGCGGATGATGGAGATCTATCTCAATGTTGCCGAATGGGGTCGCGGCATTTTTGGCGCAGAAGCCGCCGCTCAATTCTATTTCAAAAAGCCGGCCTCCGAGCTCACAAATGACGAAGCCGCGCGCTTGGCCGCGAGTCTGCCCAATCCGATCCGCCGCAATCCAACTCGTATTGGTGGTAGTGCTGCGCGGGTCGCTGAAAAATCCGCCGGAATCACAAGCGAGACGGCGTGTTTATCCTGGTGATGGGCGCTCTTGGTAGCGGTCAAAGAGAACAAAATCACATGGCCACGCTGTAGTTTTCTACTTTACAATATTTTCAAACTAGCGGCTTTTCGCGCCAAAATTGTTTGAAGCCTCGAAAACGCGATGCTAGGTGCAACGTCAGTATCGACGCCTTGACCGTCGTGATGCAGAGGATAATGACCATGTATGATTCTGTGAGCTGGACGATGCTCGTCCAATCCGCTTCCATTCTTTTGCGTGAAGGTCTGGAAGTCATTCTGATTTTGAGCGCGCTGATCGCCTATATCATTAAGACCGGCGCACGCCACCATCTCCCTGCCCTTTACTCCGGAGCCGTTATTGGCGTTGTGGCAAGCTTTGGTCTTGCCATGATCATCGAAACATTTCTGGGCGCAGAACAAAGCAAATTGCTTGAAGGCGTGATGCTTCTCTTGGCCTCCGCCTTGATGATTTATGTCTCGGGTTGGCTCTTTGTGAAGCAAGATCCACGCGCCTGGCAAAGCTATATCCACGCGCAAGCCGATCAAGCGATGAAGTCTCAGCAAAGCGGCCTCGCAATCGGCGTGCTGTCCTTCCTCGCTGTTATTCGCGAAGGCGCGGAGACTGTCATCTTCTATCACGCTTTGTCGAATTCCGAAGGTGGCTGGACATCCCCAATCATCGCTGGTTTTGTCATTGCGGCGATCATTCTCGCGTTCCTCTTCGTCGCGATGCGACTTTTGACGGTGCGCCTGCCGCTTCGACCTTTGTTCATCGTCACATCGGCTTTCTTATTCGTGATGGCGTTCCGCTTCCTCGGCGCTGGTGTCCACGAATTGCAAGAAGCGCATATCCTGCCTGAAAGCCCAATTGATATGCCGGCGCTTCTTTCAACCATCGGCTTCCAAAAGACGATCGAAGCGTTGCTGCCCCAACTTGTTCTCGTGGCTCTGGCCGCAGCAGGTTACGCAGCCTTGCGTTTGAGAAAAGTAACGCCGCAGAGCTGACATCGCAATCTATTGGATGAGAAGAGACCAAGGCCGCTTCCCTCACGAGGGAGGCGGCCTTTATCTTTTTCTTGCCAAAAAGGCGAATTAGGCCAAAGCTCACACAGGCAGAAAACTTCACAAGCTAAAAGGCGGATTGGACGCCGACTTTTTCATTAACAACATAACGCCTGAAACCTTTATCAAAAATCAAAACTCACAAGACCATCATGGACAAGCCTTCAAATCGCGCTCAACTCAACAACGCAGCCTATCGCATTCCGGCGCTTGACGCTGACTTCTTACTCGGTGATTCCACACGGGGCCTGCGCTTTCAGCTCGAATATATGAAAGCGGAAGAAAATTTGCGCCAATGGGGCGTGGCATCCACTGTAATCGTCTTCGGCTCAGCACGCGTAAGCGAAGATGATCCGCAAGGCTGGTACAAAGCCGCGCGTGATTTCGGCCGTATCTGTTCTGAAGAAGGTGGCGCGAAACTCATCAATCACACACCGCGTCACAATGTGATCGCCACAGGCGGTGGCCCCGGAATCATGGAGGCAGCTAATCGCGGCGCGCATGATGTGGGCGCACCGTCCATCGGCTTTAACATCACATTGCCGCATGAGCAGGAACCGAATGCATATTCAACACCGGATCTGACGTTCCGCTTCCATTATTTCGCGATGCGCAAAATGCATTTTGCAATCCGTGCGGCGGCTTTGATCGTTTTTCCAGGCGGGTTTGGAACGCTTGATGAATTATTTGAAATTTTGACCTTGCGCCAAACCGGAAAAATGAATGGGCATCTGCCCGTCATTCTTTATGATGGCAATTATTGGAACAGGCTCATTAATTTCCAAACCATGGTTGAACATAAAATGATTATGGCCTCCGATCTTCATTTATTCGATTATGCCGATACGCCGCGCGAGGCTTGGGAAAAATTGATGAACAATGGTCTTAAAATTCCTGAGGGTCGCTCATGAGCATTCGTCTCACATTCCATGGTGCCGCTCGCAGTGTGACAGGTTCCTGCTATCGGCTTGAGACAGACATTTCAAAAATCGTAATCGACTGCGGTATGTTTCAAGGCTCGAAAACCGAACGCGAATTAAATTATCGTGCCTTCCCCTTTGCACCTGATCACCTTGATGCCGTTCTGCTTACCCATGCCCATATCGATCATTCGGGACTGCTCCCAAAATTGGTGAAACAAGGTTTCACGAAAAAAATTCATTGCACTCAAGCCACACGCGATCTCTGCGGGATCATGTTACCCGATTCCGGTTTCATTCAAGAAATGGAAGTGCGGCAACTCAATCCCCGACGCCTGAAACGCGGCGAGAAAGAAGTTGAACCGATTTATACGCTGCAAGATGCGCTGGCCTCGCTCGATAATTTTGTGGGACATCCTTATGAAAGCTGGATCAAGGTTACAAATGACATCCGCGCGAGGTTTTGGAATGCGGGACATCTTTTAGGAAGCGCTTCGATTGAAGTTGAAATTGAACGCAAGGACCAAAAGCCGCTTCGAATCCTTTTCTCCGGTGATATCGGGCCCGACAATAAAATGTTGCAACCCCTTCCCGAAGCGCCGGATCACTTCGACATCGTGATCTGCGAATCAACTTATGGTGGACGCAACAGATTCGAGCGTAGTGAAGAAGGGCGACGTGATATTTTAGCGCGCGAAGTGAATGACGCGGCAAAGAAGAAAGGCGCGCTGCTCATTCC
Source organism: Hyphomicrobiales bacterium (assembly GCA_046091665.1). Lineage (GTDB taxonomy): Bacteria > Pseudomonadota > Alphaproteobacteria > Rhizobiales > Beijerinckiaceae > CAIUPE01. The sequence continues at coordinate 20,947 of JBJTCD010000078.1, read as the reverse complement.
CTCTTTTGCCGTTGAACGCACACAAGAGCTTGTCACCGATCTTGTGAAGCTTATGGATCAAGGCAAGGTTCCACAAGCAACCATATTCATTGACTCGCCGCTCGCCTCAAAGGCCACTGATATTTTCTCGCGTCACGCAAAGGCCCTCGATCACGGCGCTGAACTTGTACATGCCTTCACTTCACCAAATGTGCAGATGACGGAATCGGTTGAAGATTCAAAAGCACTCGCGCGTTTTACGGGCTTTCGCATCATCGTCGCCGCCTCAGGCATGTGCGAAGCGGGCCGCATCCGCCATCATCTAAAGAATCATCTTTGGCAATCATCAACCACCGTTCTGCTCTCAGGCTTTCAAGCCGAAGGCTCTTTGGGGCGCATTCTTCAAGAAGGCGCGCAACAAGTGACCATTATGGGCGAGCCTATTTCTGTGAAAGCAACGGTGAGGAAAATCGAAGATTATTCAGGCCATGCAGACGGCACGGAGCTCATTCATTGGATAAAACAACGGCTCCCCATCGCACAAACACTCTTCATCACTCATGGTGAAGCCGAAGCGCAGGACGCGCTGGCCCGCGACACGCGGGGGCTTGGTGTGCCGAATGACTGCATCATCATTCCCACGCTTGATTCCGTTTATGATCTTACTGGCGCTACTTGCGCCTTCCTTATAGCCGAAACGCGCCCGCGTATCGACCCACTCATGATGGCGCGGCTTGATAGCCATAATGAGCTTGCCACACTCATTCTCGACATTAAGGACCAGCTTGATAAAGCTGCCGATGAAAAGTCTCGAAACGTGATTTTAAGACGGCTTAAAAAAGCACTACATAATGATGCAGGGCCGAACGGGCGGCGATGAGATAATCATGACCTGTTTTTTGTCATTCATTTCTCATCAAAAAGCGCCGATCCTTTCGCTCTTCTTTATAGCCGCTCTGCCCTTCTGCGCGCCGCACAAAACCTATGCCATGAATTGGGAAGGCCATGATGATTGGATGACAGAGCAGGAACATGCAAAAAGGCTCCTCAACAGTGTGCCTCATGCGAAGCCGCTGACTAGCGCTTTCCCCTCCTGCCAAGAACGCGAGGAGAAACACGCGCGCAATCCTTATGAACAGCGCCCGATTGCCGGCGTGAATTGTCTTGATGAGAACGACACTCAAAAAAGCGTCACGGAATAGACGCACGTTCCCCCGATTCATTGACTTTATCGCCAAGATCAGCATCTTCACCGTCTGAAATCGAAGGATTTGATCAAAGGGTGGACGTCATATGAAAGCGTTGAGTTGGGGAATGATCGGCGGTGGCGAAGGCAGCCAAATTGGCCCCGCACACCGGATTGCCACCGCAATGGATGGCCACTTTGTTTTCAAGGCGGGTGCCCTTGATGCTGACCCCGCGCGCGGTCGTGAATATGCTCAACGTCTCGGGATCGCGCCCGATCGCGCTTATGGTGATTGGAAGGAGATGCTTGCAGGCGAAAAAAATCGCGCTGACCGCATTGATCTTGTCACTGTGGCCACGCCCAATTCAACCCATTTCGAAATCACCAAAGCCTTTCTTGAAGCGGGCATTGCGGTTCTTTGCGAAAAGCCAATGACGGTTACCGTTGAAGAAGCCGAAGAGATTGCCGCGACTGCAAAACGCACCGGCACAATTTGTGCGGTGAATTATGGCTATAGTGGTTATCCGCTCGTGCGCGAAATGCGCGCGATGATCAAGCGCGGCGACCTCGGAAAGATCCGATTGATCCGCACGGAATTTGCTCATGGTTTTCACGCAGACGCAGCGGATGCCGATAATCCGCGCGTGCGCTGGCGCTATGACCCTGCACAAGCGGGTATCTCCGCACAATTTGCGGATTGCGGTATTCATGCGCTGCATCTTGCAAGTTTTGTTTCCGGCCAAGATGCAAAAGAATTATCGGCAAGCTTCGCCTCCGTTCTTGAAAGCCGCACGCTCGAAGATGATGCATGGGTTTCGATCCGCATGGATGGCGGCGCGCTTGTTCGTCTTTGGACAAGCTCTGTCGCTGTCGGCCGAATGCATGGTTTTAATATTGAAGTTTATGGTGAGCGTGGCGGTTTGCGCTGGGCGCAAGAATGGCCAAACCAACTTTTTTATACGCCCTTGAATGGTCGCACGGAAATCATCGAACGCGGCAGCAATGGACAATCGCCAGAAGCCGCACGCGCGACACGCGTGACAATTGGCCATCCGGAAGGATTTACCACCGCCATTTCGAATATCTATCTCGATCTTGCCGAAGTCATTTACGCGAAAAAGGAAGGACGTACGCCAAGCGCTCACGCACTTTCTTTTCCGACGGCGGTTGATGGGTTACGTTCGATTGCGGCGATCAAAGCAGCGGTTCACTCCAATCAGTCTGGCGGACAATGGACTGATGCGCGACCACCTTCGTTAAGATGAGAGTCCCAAACTCTTTCATGCTTTAAGAAGCGATTTGAGATTGAATTTAGGATCAGCCAAAGCCTGCTGATCCGGATGGCTTCTATTCGCAATCAGCATCTCTGCCAAACGAATATCTTTGGCGATTTTATTACCGCGACTTAAGCCACTTGCACCGACAAGACGACCTTCCGCGTCAAGATGAAAGAGAATTTCACTCTCATCATCAGGCATACGCGTCACCATGGTGACACCTTCTGATGGAAGTCCTGCGATCTGCAAAGTGAGATCGTAATGATCTGACCAAAACCAGGGCACCGATTGATAAGGATGCGTAGCACCAAGAATCGCACGCGCGGCATGAGCGCCCTGCTCTTGCGCGGCACGCCAACTCTCAAGCCTCATCCTTTTCATGCCGTAAAGCGCATGGGGAAAGGAACAACAATCTCCCGCTGCAAAGATAGCGGGATCCGAGGCGCGAAAACACGCATCAACCGCAATGCCATTATCGATCGTAAGGCCGCATTGTGCCGCAAGAGCGGTATCGGGAATGGACCCAATACCTGCAAGAATTACATCACTGATGATTTCTGTACCATCAGCCAAAGTCACTTTGCGTGTCGGGCTGATCGATGTGATCGATTGACCGATATAGAATTGAACTTGTTCTTTGCGATGCCGGCCTTCAATGCGTGCAGCGAGACTCTCAGGCACAGCGCGACCAAGAAGACGCGGCGCTGATTCAATGACCGTCGTTTGCACCTGCCTTTGGCGCGCGGCGGCGGCAAGCTCCATACCGATGAAGCCGCCGCCAATAATCGTCAAACGATAATCGGGCGCAAGAACATCAAAAAAAGCCATGGCATCAGAAAAATCTCGAAAGAGACGTGCTTGCTGAATTTCACGACCATCGATCACAAGCGCGCGGGGGCGTGCTCCGGTTGCCAAAAGCAGGCGATCATAAGAGATCATCTCGCCATTTATTAAAGAAACGCGCTTTGTAGCACGATCAATCGCAGTCACACGTTGATCATGATGAACAGCAATATTTTCTCTTAAAATTCGATCCGTACCTGAAATGGGCTTTATCGAAATGCCCTCAAGTCCCGGCTTTGATAAAGGCGGCTTTTCATAAGGCTCAACCGCCTCACCATGAATCAACGCAATCTCGCCCGTATATCCTTCATCGCGGAGCGTGAGCGCAGCACGTATGCCGCACTCACCGGCGCCAATGATCACAATCGAGCGGAGATCGCTCATATTGAAACAGAAATTTCCGTTTTGCTTTGCATGGATTTCACAGCGGCATCGGCAAGCTCGAGCGCTTTCAACCCATCAAGACCGGTGGGTGTGATCTCCGCACCCGTCGTCATCGCTTTTACAAAACTTTGCAGTTCCGTGCGATAAGCAGCGGCGTAACGCTCCATAAAGAAGTCAAGGAGTGACGCATCATGATAGCCGTCTTTATTGGCGAGCGTCACAGTGTTGTTATGAACATTCGAAGCGCTCACCGCTCCTTTTGAACCATGAACTTCGATGCGTTGATCATAACCATAAGTCGCGCGGCGCGAATTGGTGATGACGGCGATCTTCCCGGACCTCGTGCGCAAAGTCGCTGTTGCGGTATCCACATCACCCGCCGCACCAATCGCCGGATCAACGAGCACTGAGCCTGTGGCTGTGACACCGATGATTTCATCATGGCCCAACAAGAAGCGCGCCATATCGAAATCATGAATCATCATATCGCGGAAAAGACCGCCAGAACGCTTGATATAATCAACAGGCGGCGGACCCGGATCACGCGATGTAATCTGAACCAATTCGACAGACCCAATATCACCCGCATCAATACGCGCGCGGGCGGCAGCGAAATTCGTATCGAAGCGGCGATTAAAGCCGATCATCAATTTCGCCTTTGTCGCATCAACCGTCTTTAGACAGGCGCGCACACGATCCGCTGAAAGATCCACGGGCTTCTCGCAGAAGATCGCTTTACCCGCCTTCGCTGCCAATTCGATTTGATCGGCATGCATATCAGTTGGCGTGCAGATCAACACGGCGTCAATCGATTTATCGGCGAGGATCTCTTCAACGGACGCACGACGCGCGCCAGACATTTGAACAATATGATCTGCCGCCGCATCGATCGGATCATAAACGGCCGCTAGCTTAGTGCCCGGTATGCCAAGAATAGCGGTGGCATGTGTTTTTCCAATGCGGCCTGCACCCAAAAGTCCGAAATTGATTGTCATCGTCTTGATCCCTATTCTGCGTAATCTAACTATATAAATTCGTTGCTTAACCGATATCGATAAAAACCGCATCGCCCTCGGTTTTGGTGGGATAGGTTTTTAAATCAATACAGACAGGTGCGCCTTTCGCCGCCCCTGTGCGATAATCGAACCGGCCATTATGTTTCGGACATTCGATTGTGTAGTCCATGACCAACCCATCCGCGAGATGAATCTTCTCATGGGTGCAAAGACCGTCGGTGGCATAAAATTTGTCGTCCTTGCGATAGATCGCATAGGTCGCGCCGCCATGATCAAACCGGATGACATCCTCGTCAGGAATGTCATCAACCGCACAAGCCTTTATCCAATTCGACATCTTATCCTCTTTAAGCTCGTCCCTGACCGGGCACTTACCATAGATTCAATTTAATGAACGCATTTTCTTTCTGAATTCGGCCATTTCATTTTTTGGCGCGGAGACGAGATAGGGAGCCGAAGGATAGGTGCCCTTTTGAACATCTTTGACAAAACTTTTGAACGCCTTGATCCTGAGTTCCTGAATCCGATCAAACTCTTTTGCAAGATCAACATATTTTTTGGAGTGTCTCGGCATGTGACCGCGATTCGTGCCGAGGACATCGCACGCAAAAAGATATTGGCAATCGCCGCCCGCGCCACCCCCCATCGAGACAAGAAAGAGCGATGTATGCTTTGAGATTTCCTCAGTGACTTCGGGCGGCACAACTTCAATCTCGACGCCAAAAGCGCCTGCCTCTTCATAGGCGCGGCAGCGCTCATAAATCTCCCAGGCACTTTCCGCCGTTTTACCGACCGCTTTAAAGCCACCCGTCCAAGTGCAGAAATGCGGGATCAATCCGACATGACCGATAACAGGTATTTTTTCATCTGCCATGCGACGGATCGTACCTAAAGACGCCGCGCAATAGACCGCATCAGCACCATGGCGCATCATCTCATAACCCCAGCGCAAGAAATCATCGGTCGTGCCGGAATTGTCCCAAAGTGCCAAACCGGGAACCGCAAAAAGAGTCGGTGCTACTGTACGAAAATTTTTATCCGCCAGCATCGGCGGCGGCACAGAAACCATATCGATCCCTGCCGCTTCCGCTGCCGCCAGTTCTTCCCAATTTTCAACCCGCATCATTGTATATTGATATTTACCCTTATTCGCGCGGATATCGGCGATGGTTGGTCGCTTTCTTGAAGTCATAATTCCCTCCCCGATTTGAATTTGCTTTTTATAAAACCAGTAACTCTGAAACCCAAAAAAATCGGATTGTTACGCGGCAGAGTTTCGACGCTTTGCCATACGTTTATTCATGCGGTCATCAGCCTCTTGCGTGCCATCATGCCATGTACCAAACCATTTATCGAAGGGAATAAGACCATCGCCATAATTCACTTCGAAATATTTATGATGGAGATAATGAATATAAGAATGCGTATCGAGCGCTCTCTCCTCACCCAATTCAATTTTATCAAATCCGATATGACCCGGTATTGCGCCAAATCCCGCATAATGAAGTTGATAAAGCGCAAGCAATGGATGAGACGGAATGATCACATGCCAAAAGGCCACACCAAGATAAAGAAACACCTCTACTGGGTGCATGGACAGTGAGGAAAATGGCGACGGGTTGACGGAATTATGGTGCACCGAATGGAAGAGACGGTAAAGCGGCCTCCAATGAAGCGCACGATGGATGAGATAAAAATGGGTTTCATGGATAACGGGCACGATCAAAGCCAAAGCGGCAAAATAAACCGGGTGATCCGCTAAAGAAGGCAATGAAGGAAATTGACGAGCGTAGAATGCGAAGATCAAATATTCTACTATGCTCCAGAGCGGCATCGCGATGAGAAGCGTTCTGAGCACATTGTCAATGAGCTGGCTTTTGAACCAGAACACATCACTTTTGTTGTCGGAGGGCCACCGTCCGTTGAATTTGAAACGTTGGCCTTGCGCTCGCATCACATATAGGCGGATCTCAAAGAGACTATAAAAGATCATCAACGCGCATGTATTTAAACAATAAAGTTGTATCGCAAGGAAGAGATCAAAATTTTGAAATCGAGAAAGATCGGGTAAAAGATAGACCCACCAAACATAGGCCGATGCTGCAAAAAGAAGATTAAAGGGAAAAAAGTAAGAAGGAATCCATTTCAAAAAAGCCAAAGGCTTAGGCGGAAATACGAAAAGCGGCGCGGTTGATGCCGGTTCTTTCGGCGTCCAATCTCCTCTTTTGTTGCGTGAACCAAAGGCCAAATCATCCATCACAAAGCGCTCCGCGATATAAATTTACTGCGCATTAAAGAGACAAGAAATTTCATCACACATTTTCCTTTGTGACCGTGACAAAGGGAATGGGCCGAAGATCGACAGCATGTTCGAGCAAGCCTAAGCGATAAAGCGCCAGATCAAGCGCGCGACGTGCTTGTGCCTCCGGCACTTGATCGATAATGGCGGCCATTGTGCCATCGCGAAGCGAGGCACTTGAGCGCTCTGTGAGTTCATGCCCAATAAAACAAATATTTTTTCCGCGTGGATGACGACGCAACACATCTGACAAAGTCGAATTCGCACCGCCCGCATTATAGAGGCCGACGAAATCCTTATGCCGGTCGAGGGCATCCATCAGTGTCTCTCGCGCGCGTTCGGCTTCATCATAATGAAAGCTCACCGAGTCAAAATGAAAACCGCTATCGACCTGCCGTTGAATATAGTCAGAAAAGCCAGAAACCCGTTGCCGATGCGCGTCATAAATGCCGGAGTGACACATCGCGAGAATTCGGCCACCCCGCTTTTGAAGACCACACATCAAAAGCCCTGCCATACGCCCGGCTGCAGCGTTTTCAATACCAATATAATCGGCATCAAGCCCCTTCATCCGTGAGACAATTTGAATGACAGGTACACCGCGCGAGCGCAACGCAAGAAGCGCGCGACGAACAGAAGGATGTTCGGGTGCTGCAATAATGATGGCAGAACGACGAACGGAGTAATCCGACAATCTCCTCGCAATCGCTTCGGGATCCGTATCATCCATAAAGGTGCGATGCACCGAAATGGCGGGATCAAGCGTTGCTGCAATGCGCGCAAAAGCGCGTGCCAATCTTTCAAAAAATGTTGATTCCGGATTAACGAGAATAACATCAATCCGCATCAGGCCTTGATGTTTTTCGGGAATGCGTCGCGGATAATCAACATCGCGCAAAGCGCGAATGACTTTTTCAACCGTATCCGGTCGAACGCCCCCTCTTTCATTGAGGACGCGTTCAACCGTTGCTGTGCCAACGCCAGCCAATTCGGCAATCTTTTTGATTGTCGTTTTAGGAATGGCCGTGACTCCCCTTTATTTCGTTTAGGTGTTTTCAATCTTACAGGGACAAAAGCTTTGAGGGTGACGGCGCGCCTTCATAAGCGCCCCAGATCGATTGATCGAATTGAACGACCGAACCCGTCATGAGACCTGATTCATCAGACGCCAAAAACGCGACGGCGCGCGCCACTTCTTTCGGATCAACCAAACGTCCGAAGGGCATATTGGGCGCTGCTTTTTGAAGCCAATCCGGCGGATTGCCATCAGATTTTTGAATCGCATGTTCGCCTTCGGTCTCCATCCAGCCAATATTCAACGCATTGACGCGGATTCGGTTTTTAAGCGCTGCAAATGCGACATTTTCAGTGAGCGTTTGCAAAGCGCCTTTGGTCATCGAATAGGCGGTCAAGAAGGGTTGACCCGCTTTTGCAGACATCGAACCGATATTGACGATGGAACCTTCGATTTTTTCGCGCAGCATGATTTTGATCGCCTCTTGCATCAAAAAGAATGGACCGCGGACATTCACATTGAAAAGCTCGTCAAAGAGTTCAGGCGATGTGTTGATGATTGTTCCGCGTCGTGTATCGGCTGCGCAGTTCACGAGAACATCGATACGACTAAAGGCGCGATCAGCTTCCGCAATCACGCGACGGCAATCAGCGACATCACCCAAATTGGCGCGGACAAAGATGACTTTGGTCGAATAACGCGCGGCCAAATCTTTAGCGTTGGCCTCACCTTTTGTTTGATTGCGACCGCAAAGAACAAGACCGGCCGCGCCGCGCTCGGCAAGCAAAGTGGCCACCGCAAGCCCCAAGCCTTGCGTTGATCCGGTGACGACCGCCACCTTTCCTGAAAACTGCGCCATGGTTCCGTTCTCCCTGAATTTCAAATTTTCGTGTTTCGTGGTTCTGATCGCATTGATATCGGGCTTCAAAAGGCAAAGGATCTCGCTTGCGAGAATTTTTCATAAATTATTGAAAAATAGACATATTTTTCATTTTTTGAGCTGATGACCCGCATGAGACTGCCCCTCTCTCGCACACTCGAAGAGTCGAACGCTCCGACCCTATGCGTCCGTAAGCCTATCTGAAAACCACTATCTTGATCAAATTTGATCAAGATAGTGATTGTCTCCTCCGAGCAATTTTCGGATCGTCGGGTTGGCGGCTGTCCTTGCGGATAAGGCGACCTCGCCCGTTGTTCGGGGCTTTGACGTTGCGAGAAAACTGCGCAACAATCAAAGCGCTAAGAACTCCGGTCTACGGAGCGATCCGAATAAAAATCAGGTGAGATCGGACACCAATACAATGTGGAGGGAAACAATGAAAAAAGTGCTCATCGGCACTCTTGCGGCAGCCATGATCGCATCAGGCGCTCAGGCGGCAGATAAAAAAGTCGGCGCGTCAATTGCCAGCCTTGAATTCACATTCCTTGCCGTTATGGCTAAAGGGATGACGGACCATGCAGCAAAATTGCCAGGCGTAAAATTACAGCTCGAAGACGCTAAAAATGACGTCGCGACACAGTTGTCACAAGTCCAAAACTTCATTGCAGCCGGTGTTGATGCGATTGTGGTGAATGCGGTTGATACGTCAGCCACGCAAGCCATGACGGATGCTGCTGCAAAAGCGAAAATCCCGCTTGTTTATGTCAATCGTCAGCCAATCAATATCGACACACTGCCTGACAACCAAGCATTCGTTGCTTCGAACGAAGTTGATTCAGGCACATTGGAAACCAAAGAAATTTGCCGCATCCTAAAAGAAAAGGGCAAAGGCAAAGGTGCCAATATTGTTGTGCTTGTTGGTGAATTGTCGAACCAAGCCGCTGTGCAACGTACAAAAGACGTGCACGACGTGATCGCGACACCGGATTGCAATTTCATGAAGATCGTTGAAGAGCAAACCGGTGGCTGGAAGCGCGAAGCCGGTCAAGACATCGTTACAAACTGGATTTCGAAGGGCGTAAAATTCGACGCCATCGTAGCCAATAATGACGATATGGCCCTTGGTGCACTCAATGCCCTTAAAAAGGCGGGCCTCTCACCAAAAGACATTCCTGTTGGCGGTGTTGATGCCACGCAAGAAGCCTTGAAGTCGATGCAAGATGGCGAATTGGCTGTGACTGTGTTCCAAGACGCAGCTGGCCAAGGCAAAGGCTCGATCGATACGGCTTTGAAACTCGCAGCCGGTGAGAAGGTCGAGAAGAAGGTTTATATCCCCTTCCAGCTCGTCACACCTGCGAATATCAAAGACTATCTGTCGAAGAACTAAGTTCGGGATCAATCGATCTTTGACACCGCGCCGGACTTTCGAGTCCGGCGCTTCGCCTCTTGAGAGTATCACATGACAGATTCGATGATTGCCGGTCAGGCCGCTCCACGCGCTTCCCGAAAAATTTGGCCCGCTGAACTCAATGCACTGATCGGCCTCGTGGCCATCATGATCCTGTTTGAAGTGATTGGCTGGATCGTGGTTGATCAAAGCTTTTTGATGAACAAGCTTCGTTTGTCGATCCTGATTACGCAAGTAGCGGTTGTTGGCATTCTCGCCGTAGGCGTCACTCAAGTTATTATTTCAGGCGGCATTGATCTTTCCGGCGGCTCAATCATCGGGGCAACTGCGATGATCGCGATGAGCTTCGCGCAAGTGGGTACGAACCAACGCGCCGTCTATTTCGCCCATGGCTGGGTGGATCTTCCAATCATTGTACCAATCCTCGCAGGCCTCACGGTCGCCTTGCTGTGCGGCATGATCAATGGCTTGCTAATTGCCTATGTCAAGCTCCCTTCTTTCATCGCAACACTTGGAATGATGGTGTCAGCGCGTGGTGTCGCGCTTTGGTACACGAAAGGGCAGCCTCTAAGTTTTCCAACTGAGAACTTCATGGCGATTGGCGATGGCTTGATGCCGGTATGGATTTTCATTGGCGTTGCACTTCTCTTCTCGCTGATCCTGAAATTTACAGTCTATGGTCGACACACTTATGCGATTGGATCGAATGAAGCCTCAGCGCGCATGTCTGGCATCAATGTCGAGCGCCATCTTCTTCTTGTTTATGTGATCTCGGCCCTGCTTGCAGGTCTTGCCGGTCTCGTCTTGATCGCGCGCGCTCAAACTGCACAACCCGTCTTCGGAACGATGAATGAATTAGATGCGATTGCGATGGCGGTTATCGGCGGTGTTTCCCTCTCAGGGGGACGCGGCAGTATTCTTGGCACAGCGCTCGGCATGTTGATTTTCGGCGTGATCTTTTCCGGATTTATCTTCCTCTCAGTCGATGCCTATTATCAAAATATGGTGAAAGGCGCGATCATTGTGGGCGCGGTCGCTCTTGATCAATGGCGACAAAAACGCCAGGCGCGGGAGGTTTGATCCATGAGCACGGACCATTCAACCGACGTTATCTTAAAAACCGAAGGCTTGACCAAACATTATGGCGGTCTTCACGCGCTTGAAGATGCAGATTTCGAACTAAAGCGTGGCGAACATGTTGCGATTATGGGTGACAATGGCGCGGGCAAATCGACCTTTGTGCGACAGATCACCGGGGTTGAACAACGCACACGCGGCCGCGTGCTTTTTAATGGCAATGATGTTCATTTCAAAGGTCCGCTCGAGGCGCGCGAAGCCGGCATTGAAACCGTGTTCCAAAATCTCGCGCTGGCGGATGACCTTGATGTGCCCTCAAATCTCTTTCTCGGGCGCGAAAAACTTCTCGTGAAATTGGGACCCTTCTCCATTCTCGATTTCAAAGGAATGCGCACGGCAACCGAAGACGCTTTGAAGCGCACAGCCGTGAAGATTCCCAATCTCGCCAATACGATCAGGAATATGTCGGGCGGTCAGCGTCAATGTGTGGCGATTGCCCGCACAGCGACATTTGCGTCTAAGCTCATCATCATGGATGAACCAACGGCCGCGCTTGGCGTTCAAGAAACATTGCAAGTTGAAAATATCATTCGCCAATTAAAGGCGAATGGCGAACCTTTGATTTTGATTTCGCATAATATGCGTCAGGTCTTTGATCTTGCTGACCGGATCGTTGTGTTCCGCCGTGGACGCATCGTCGCCAATCTCAAGAAAAGCGAAACCAGTGGCGAAGAGGTTGTCTCCTATATCACGGGTGCGAAGACGGGAACGGATGGCCGCGCGACGCATTGAAGCGCGCCCCTCCTCTACTCCTTACTTTTATACGCGGCGCTTAATGCGTAAGGCGACGCTTCAAATAGGCATCAAACTCAGCGGCAACTTTTTCGCTGGTCCAGTTCTCTTGAAGAGCGCGTTTCAACATATCTTGCTGGCTCGGCGGGGCCATACCCGACAAAGGTGAGTCAATATCAAGATTGGCCGGGAATGGATAACCTTCGGCGGTAGCCGCAATCACAAGTTCGGTTTGCCGCGATGAAAGCTGTCCGTCTTTGACCATCTTTTGAAGCGTTGGATAAACACTCACGCTCATCCGCGCACGGTCTACCACTTCGATTGATCGACCATACCCAGAACCGATTTGCATGAGATTGGCGAAACGTACAATGTCTTTCGACACATTATTACCGGCCGCATGAAAGAGTGCAGGATTGAAGAACAACGCATCGCCCTTTTTCAGTGGCAATTGGATGTGATGTTCAAGGAAGTAATCACGAAATTCAGGCCGCAAAATCGCAGGATAGCCTGGAAGATAGCGTTGCGAGAAAGGTAAGAGCTGTGTCGGTCCGCTTTCAATGGGCATATCGCAATGCGCAATCGCCCCCTGAAGCGTCAGTTCCGCCGACAAACGATGCGCGTGGGCAGGATATTGGAAAAGCTGCTCGGCGGTTTGAAATCCCATATGATAATCACGATGCGCCGTTTGCGCCTTTCCACCGGGATAGACAACATTCACTTGCGTCGTGATTTGATAAAGCGGACCAAGCCATGCGCGGCTGATCAGATCAACAACATCAATCGCATTATAGCGGATGAAAGCCTCCGGATCCGCGACGCAGAGTTTTTCATGCGCGTTCCAGAGCCGCGCATTTTGGCCCACTCTGCCGAAATGATCGCCGCGCTCGCCCATTAAACGCTTTTCTTCAGCAATCAATTCATTGAGCACATCGGTCGTGCGATCCACCACACTCGTGTCGGCAAAAGCACCACGAAAAACAACGATACCCGGACCATCCAACAACACATCGGTCCATTCGTTCATATAGCGATCAAGCGAGGATTGATCATTGATCAGAGAATGAATTTTAGACGCATTATAGATCGGCACGTTCTTTTGAACATCATCCGCCAAAGGGCAGCTCAGATGCGCCGCCGCTTCCTTGATATCGGCAATAAAATCTTGAAGGGAAATCGAGCTCCCATCAAACCACCGCGTCCGTGGTGCTGGAACATGTTTATTCATGATAAACCTCCCCAATAAAAAATTCTTATATTCTTAATCTACCATATCACGGGCCAAGATCACGAATGATTTTTGCCGCCAAGTGGCGCATGGGATCAACAGTGCCTGTAAGGATCTTGATCCGATCAAACTCAGCCGGATGAGCCGCTAAATGCGACCTAAGAGATCGGCCGAATTCCTGCCGAAGCTCGGTGCCAATATTGAATTTTTTGACGCGCGTCTCTTTTGAAAGCTGACGCCGCACCACAGGATCCACGCCGCTCCCGCCATGGATCACTAGTGGACAGGTGGTCACGGCCTCAATCCGCGAGAGAAGATCGCGATTGATGATCGCTGCGTGTTCGGTTTGCAGATGAAGATTGCCGACCGAGACGGCTAGTGCATCAACGCCCGTATCACGCGCAAAGCGCCCCGCTTCATCAGCATCCGTCAATGAGGAAGCTGCGCCACCGCTATAACCCACCGCACCAATCTCACCCTCAACAGACAAGCCATGCGGGCGCGCCAATTCAACGACGCGGCGCGTGAGCGCAACATTTTCATCATAAGGCAAAGCGGAACCATCAATCATCAAGGAAGTGAAACCCGCATCAAGCGCCGCTGCACAATCTTCGTAGGTTTTGGCATGATCGATATGGCACACAATCGGAACGCGCGATTGTTCGGCAAGATGTCGGAACATTTTACCTAAGATTTGAACCGGCGTATGACGGCGACATGCGGGTCCGGCGTGAAGAATGATTGGCAGACCTGTTTCGTCGGCAGCTTCTACATAAAGCCGCGCATCTTCCCAACCGAGCACAACAAGACCCGCAATCGCATAGTGTTCCTCAAGAGCAGGTTTAAAAACATCATTCAGTGTCGCTGCACTCATTTGAATTTCGCAATCATGTCTTTGATGCCAGGGATCGTTTCGATCTGATAGGCGTGAGAAGGTTGAAAAAACTGCACCAAGGGGCGCTGGCTCAAGCCGCCAAGAATGGTGAAATAATACATTTCATAACCGGGCGCTACGACACAAGGATGATAGCCCTTATCAAGGATGATCGTTGATCCATTCACAATGTGATAGGCATCGCCCACTTTTCCGTCTTCACGTTGAACAAGCTGCATGCCGAAGCCATGATCGGGCTTGAAACGGAAATTATAAGTCTCGTCATGCCGTGTTTCTAACGGCAAACGATCTGTATCATGCTTATGCGGCGGAAAGCCTGACCATCCGCCCTGCCCAACTGTAAAGAGCTCAGAGACAAGAAGACGCCCCACGCGGTCACGATATTTCGTACCCAAAATATGTTTGATCTTTCGGTGCGTCTTCGTCTCATCCGATCCATATTGAACGCGATCAAGATCAGCAACCCGCACATCGAAAGGCTCAAGCACCTTGTCAAACTGCGCACCGGCGACAAAAATTTCAGCCGTTTCAGAAACGCAGGTCATACCGGCTTTTGCGGCGCTTGGCACATAGACGCCTTCGGGTTCGCCGCCCCAGACATCGTCCACACGATTGCCGAGTGCCTTAAAAGTTACACCTTCGATTTCAACATCAACCGTGCCTGTTGCCGGAACAATGGCTGTTTCATAGCGCGGGACAGAATAGGAGAAATGATCGCCGCGCTTCAATTTGACAATATTGAAATAATTGAGCGGCACACGCGCGTCATCAACATCGATCACGGCTTTGTTGTGATTGTCATAGGGCGGAATATGCATCACGCGCTCCTCACACACTGTTATTGATTGATATGATGCGATCTCATAAAGTTTTGAAGGTCTTCTTCATTCGGATTGGCGGGCGAACAACCCACGCGTGTCACAACAAGCGCGGCAGAGGCCGCGCCGCGTTGAAGGGAGTCTTTAGGCTTTAACCCTTGCGCCAAGCCGGTCACAAAACCCCCCATAAAAGCGTCGCCTGCACCTGTGGGCTTTAATGCTTTAACGGGATAGATGCCCATCTCAATCGTCTCGCCGTCGACAAAAGCGATCAAGCCTTTCTCACCACGTTTATAAACAACGATAGAGCTATGTTCATCAGCAAGCACGCGGGCAAAAGACAAACCATCGACTTGGCCGGCGAGCACGGCAAATTCCTCATCATTGCCGACGAGAATATCCGCCTGTCTTGCAGCTTCACCGCAAATCTTCGCGGCCTCGCCGCGGCTTGACCATGAATAGGGCCGATAATCAATATCAAGAATTACAGGACACAATGCCGCGCGCGCGCGTTTTATGGCTTCAAAACTCGCGCCGCGTGAAGGTTCAATCGCCAAGGACGTCCCTGTTACAATCAAAGCCGCCGCGCTTTGATAGTGAAGCGCAGCGACATCGTCTTTTGTCAGTGCGAAATCTGCCGCATTGTTGCGGTATAAAACCGATTGGCAATTTTCCGCACGCGTCTCGACCACGGCCAAAGATGTGCGCTCCTCGCCTTTTATGAGGCGAACATGATTGGTTGCCACACCATAATGTTTCAACTCAGCGACAACATAGCGACCCACCGCATCATCAGACACGGTTGTGACAAGCGATGCATGAGACCCCAATCGCGTGATCGCGCTTGCGATATTTGCAGCCGAGCCACCGAGTGCCGGAAAAAACGCGCGCGCGTCTTCGATGCGCGTTCCCGGAGGATCTGCATATAGATCAAGCCCCACGCGTCCAAAAACAAGAAACGCGCCTTTTGTGATCCTCTCGCGCGTCACGCTCTTAAATTCCCGGCCGTTGTTTCAAACGCCCTTTCTCAATCTCTTCATGGGCCGCGCGAATCTTTTCGCTTTGCGAAACTTCGGGTGATCCCACTTCCCACCACGTATGGCCTTCTGTGGTCCAGCCTTCATAAGGATCGGTTTGCATCGAGATCACATAAGTGCGATCCGCTTTGCGCGCGCGGGCAAAAGCGTCTTTCAGGCCCTGAATGGAAGTAACCGTTTCGGCCAAAGCGCCCATGGATTTTGCATGCGCTTCAAAATCAACCGAAAAAGGTGCGACCGCCAAACGGCTATCTTTGATCAAAGTGCCGAATGACACATTGCCTGTGTTATTTTGCAATTTATTGATCACCGCGAAGCCCCCATTATCGCAAATGATCACGATCATTTTCTTACCCGTCAGCACTGATGAATAAATATCCGAGTTCTGGATGAGATAAGAACCATCACCGACAAATACCACGGTTTCTTTCTCGGGCTCATCTTCAAGTTGGGCCATACGAGCGCCCCAACCGCCTGCAACTTCATAACCCATGCAAGAGAAACCATATTCAACATCAACCGTGCCAATGCCTTTGTTTTGCCAATTGGCGGCAAGCTCCGAAGGCAAGCCGCCAGCCGCTGTCAAAATACGATCACGCGGATCACAGATCTCATTGATGGCACCGATCACTTGCGCATAGGCGATGGGACGATTGCCACCCTCGCGCGTCTGCGGGCTCACATTATCCGCAACATATGCATGCCAAGCCGCGCGTTCTTTATGCGCAAACTCGCCCCATTCTTTCGGCACATGATAAGAAGCAAGTGCGGCCTCGATTTCGTTGATGGCGAGTTTCGCGTCGCCAACAACCGACAGCGCGCGATGTTTGCTCGCATCATAGCGGCCTACATTTATGGCAATGATGCGGGCTTCGCGATCAAAGGCGGTCCATGATCCCGTGGTGAAATCCTGCAAGCGTGTTCCAATCGCCACAATCACATCGGCCTTCTCGGCCAGCGAATTGGCTGAGTTTGATCCGGTGACGCCGAGTGCCCCGCAATTCAACGGATGTGAAGCGAGCAAATTGGCGCGTCCGGCAATCGTCTCAACAACTGGGATACCATGCGTCTCGGCAAAGCGTTTGAGATCATCAGTCGCTTCCGAATATTGCACACCACCGCCTGCAATGATGATCGGACGTTTTGCTGTTTTCAGAAGTTGAACTGCATCGGCAATCTCGCGCTTATCAGGCGATTGCCGTCTGATGCGATGAACACGGCGTTCGAAAAATTCTACCGGATAATCATAAGCCCAACCTTGCACATCTTGTGGCAGGCCAAAAAAGGCCGGACCGCAATCGGCCGGATCAAGCATGGTCGAAATCGCAACAGGTAATGACTGAATGATTTGTGCCGGATGCGTGATCCGATCCCAATAACGCGTGACGGCTTTGAACGCATCATTCACCGTCGTCGTCGGATTGCCGAAATGTTCGAGCTGTTGAAGAACGGGGTCCGGCAAGCGCGTTGCGTAAGTATCTCCACACAAGAGAAGCAAGGGCAACCGATTGGAATGCGCGACAGCCGCCGAGGTCAACATATTGGTGGTGCCCGGACCGGCTGAAGCCGTTGCAAACATCATACGCTTACGCAATTTCGCCTTCGTGTAGGCAATCGCTGCCAAAGCCATGGATTGTTCGTTCTGGCCGCGCCAAAGCGGCAGGATGTCGCGATGCTCATAAAGCGCTTCGCCAAGGCAAATCACATTGCCATGACCGAAAATGCCGAAACCGCCTGCGACAAGTCGTTCTTCACCTTTGGACGTCTCGATATATTGCGCCGCGAGATGGCGAACCAGAGCCTGCGCCATTGTCAATCTGACCGATTTTCCAGCCACTTATTCCTCCCGAGAATCCGAAATAATCCATGATTTACCGACAACTCTAAATGTCGTTTGACAGGTTTTCAATCGATTGCGATAGATTCCCCATGGAAACGCAAAAGATTGGCATCGGGATCATCGGTGCAGGCTATATGGGCAAGGCGCATTCGGTCGCTTATGCGGCAGTTGGTGCCGTTTTCAACACGCGCCTGCGTCCCGTTTTGGAAATGATCTGCACCTCTACGGATGAGGGCGCTAAACGCCGCGCGCAAGAATTTGGCTTTAACCGCTCAACAGGCGATTGGCGCGTTCTCGTCAATGACCCGAATGTGGAAGCGGTCGTGATCGCCAGCCCGCAAGACACACATAAAGAGATTGCGCTCGCAGCCTTTGAAAAAGGCAAACCTGTTTTTTGTGAAAAGCCGTTGGGACTCTCTTTAGAAGAAGCGCGGCTCTTGACGGAGAAAGCCGAGCAATCCGGCGTCGTTCATATGACGGGCTTCAATTATATCCGCACACCCGCTTCGCAAGTCGCACGCCAAATGATTGCTGCGGGAGAAATTGGCGAGATCACATATTTCCGTGGTGAGCATACTGAGGATTTTCTCGCTGATCCGCACTCACCTGCGACATGGCGCACGGAGGGGCGCTCGCAAGGCAATATGGGTGATTTGTCGCCGCATATTTTGAATGCCGCCTTTGCTTTGGCTGGCCCTATCAAATCGCTCATCGCCGATATCGAGACCGTGCATAAAACCCGGCCGACAGAAAACGGCCCGCGCGCGGTCACCAATGATGATCAAGCCCATATGCTTTGTCGCTTTGAAAGCGGCGCAATGGGCTCGCTCTTCATCAGCCGCATCGCGACGGGTCGCAAGATGGGTTATGCCTATGATATTTATGGCACCAAAGGCGCGATCCGTTTTGATGGCGAAGATCAAAACGCCGTATGGTTTTACCGCATGGATCAGGCCGGCAACCGACAGGGATTCACAAAAATTCTCACGGGGCCGGAACATCCCGATTTCAAGGCCTTTTGCCTTGGCCCCGGTCATGGCACCGGGTATCAAGATCAAATCATCATAGAAGCGCGCGATTTTTTAAAAGCGATTGAGAGTAAACAATCGATATGGCCCACCTTTCGTGACGGCTTGAAAGTCAGTGCAGCGGTTGAAGCTGCTTTCATCTCTCATCGCGATAAACGCTGGGTCGATCTTTCTGAAATTTGAAACGGACCAATATCATGACAATCACAATCGGTAATGCGCCCTGCTCATGGGGCGTTGAGTTTGCCAATGATCCGCGCAATCCCACCTGGCAGCGTGTTCTCGATGAATGCAAAGCGGCGGGTTACACGGGCATCGAATTGGGGCCAATCGGCTTCATGCCGGAAGATCCGCATGAATTGGGCGATGCGCTTTCCGCACGCGGACTCACACTGATTGGCGGCGTTGTCTTTCGTCCTTTCCATGATGCCGAGAAATGGGATGATGTTGTTGATGCGGCAAAGCGCACCTGCCGCGCACTCGTGTCTCACAAAGCCAAACACCTTGTATTGATTGATTCCATTTCACCACGCCGCGCGCCGACCGCCGGACGTCCGAGTGAAGCCGAACAAATGGATACGGCGGAGTGGAAAGGCTTTTGTGATCGTTTCCGCACCATCGCACGCATGGGTACCGAAGAGTATGGATTGACTGTTTCAATTCATCCGCATGCGGCAGGCTTTATCGATTTTGAAGCCGAGACCGAGCGCCTACTCGCTGAAATAGATCCATCGATTCTCAAGCTTTGCCTTGATACGGGACACACGCATTATGCAGGCTTTGATCCGGTGGTCTTTATGAAGCGTCATCGCGCGCGACTTGCTTATGTCCATTTCAAAGATATTGATCCGCGCGTGAAAGCGGATGCGGTTGCCAAACGAACAGGATTTTATGATGCCTGCGCCCAAGGAATCTTCTGCAATCTCGGCAAAGGAATGACCGATTTCAAAGCGGTGCGCGAATTACTTCTCTCAACCAATTATGAAGGCTGGTGCACGGTTGAGCAGGATTGTGATCCGGCTGGCCCCACTTCACCTGTTGATGATGCGCGCGAAAATCGCGCCTATCTGAAATCGATAGGGTTTTAGGGACTTAACTAATCCGAACCGCGAAATCTTTATTCAAGCCGAAGCGATGTAAGACATCATATGTTTGTTGTCTTCAATAATTTCATCGATATGGGCTTTGACGATATCGCCGATGGAAATGATTCCGACTAAATTCTGTCCTTCAACAATCGGCAGATGACGAAAACGCCCCTTCGTCATTATTGACATGACATCGGATACTGAAAAATCTGGCGGACATGTGATGACATTTTCCGTCATGTGATGTGCAATGCGATCAGCAAGCGCCTGCGGATTATTGGCAAGAGCGCGGACAATATCACGCTCTGAAAGAATACCCTTAATGGCACCTGAAGATGACAATACAGGCAAAGCGCCAATGCGCCGTTTTGCCAGAAGTGCAACCGCATCAGCCAGATGATCATCAACACTAATGGTGATTGTATCGCTGCCTTTGGTTTTTAGAATGTCACGCACGAGCATGGAACGATCCTCCTCATGAAGAGCCTTTAAAGGCCACGCAACAAAATGCCTTTTGCGGCTTGCGTCTCATCATCGAGCGAGGTCATGCGCACGAATGAAGGCGCAAACTCTAAAGAGATGTTACGCCGATTTCGGGCGATGACAATCAAATCCTTCGGCTGAACTTGGTGACGACATCACGACATGCACTGCCTATACCGGCGTGCCGACCGCCTGTCGTGCGGGCACCGAAAGTAGAATTTGGAAGAGGCGCTTTGCTAAATCTCTGATTTTCAAAGGCTTAAATGGTGGGCGCGACAGGGATTGAACCTGTGACCTCTCCCGTGTGAAGGGAACGCACTACCGCTGTGCTACGCGCCCGGACACGACCTCGATAGGGACGAGCGTCGATCCGG
>JBJTCD010000077.1:0-19447 GCA_046091665.1 Hyphomicrobiales bacterium | reverse complement strand
CCCATATTGGGGGCTTTTTCTTTGTTTTTTCAAAGAATTAACCTGTTGTTTACTGCGCTAAGGCACATACTCGATTGATGGTTGTTAAACGTCGATTCCGCGGCATTCTGTTACCCCTTGCGCTTTATCTCGCATCGGGGGCTGCGGCCTATTTCTTTATCAATGAAGCACGTTCGGGCAGTCGCGGCATTGATACGCGCAATGCGTTGCTCGCGGAGATTTCGCGCTTAACGCGCGTTCGTGACCATCTCCAAGCGGAACGGATTTCACTCGAACATCGCAACGCGATGTTGTCGTCAAATTCGCTTGATCCAGATCTTCTTGAAGAGCGCGCGCGGCTCATTCTTAATCGCGGCAGAGCCACGGATGTTGTGATCGCGCTCACGCCCTGATTTTTTTGCGCTGATTCAGATAAATCGGTGAACCTTTTTTAGGTTCATATGTATAAATATCTGATTTATATTGTCTATTTTGATTTACCATGACGCATATTCGATGCGGTTGGGGCTCGTCAATCGGCCGATTTTCGGTTAAGGATCTGTCAATAGATTAAAAACGGGAGACGGAACAATGGCGACGGCGGCTCGAAAGGCAGCACCGAAGGCGGCGGCAAAACCGACATTGCGTAAAAATGCCCTGCCACGTGAATTCTCCAAAGATGAAGATCTCAAAGCCTATCGCGAAATGATGTTGATCCGCCGCTTCGAAGAGAAAGCGGGCCAGATGTATGGCATGGGGCTGATTGGCGGTTTTTGCCATCTCTATATCGGACAAGAAGCCGTTGTTGTTGGCGTCGAGATGGCGCAGAAGGATGGGGATCAGGTCATCACCTCCTATCGCGATCACGGTCACATGATTGCCTGCGGCATGGATCCCAAAGGCGTGATGGCTGAACTCACCGGGCGTCGCGGCGGTCTTTCTAAAGGCAAGGGTGGCTCGATGCATATGTTCAGCGTCGAGAAGCAATTTTACGGCGGTCACGGTATTGTTGGCGCACAAGTGCCGCTTGGCACCGGACTCGCTTTCGCCAATCGCTATAAAAAGAATGGACAAGTTTCGATTGTCTATTTCGGCGATGGCGCGGCCAATCAGGGCCAAGTCTATGAGAGCTTCAATATGGCGGAGCTCTGGAAGCTTCCTGTTGTCTATGTGATCGAAAATAATCGCTATGCGATGGGAACATCAGTCTCGCGCGCATCAGCGCAAACAGATTTCTCGAAGCGCGGCATTTCTTTCAACATTCCGGGCGAACAAGTTGACGGCATGGATGTGCGCGCCGTGCGTGACGCGGCTGAACGCGCCATTCAATGGTGCCGTGACGGCAAAGGTCCATACATTCTTGAAATGCAGACCTATCGTTATCGCGGACATTCGATGTCGGATCCGGCCAAATATCGTTCAAAAGACGAAGTGCAGAAGATGCGCGAAGAACATGATCCGATTGAACAAGTGCGCGCGCGTTTGTTGAAGCAATGGAAACTTGCGGAAGATGATTTGAAAACCATCGATGGAGATGTGCGTCAAATCGTCAATGATGCTGCAGAATTTGCGACCCATGATCCGGAACCGGATCCGTCCGAACTCTACACCGATATTTTGAAATAATCCCGTCATTTCATTCGAAGGCTCATCATCATGCCTGTAGATATTTTAATGCCCGCTCTTTCTCCGACAATGGAAAAGGGCAATCTAGCCAAATGGCTTAAGAAAGAAGGCGATAAAGTTAAAGCCGGCGATATCCTCGCCGAAATCGAAACCGATAAAGCGACGATGGAAGTCGAAGCGGTTGATGAAGGCGTGCTTGCTAAAATTCTCGTTGCCGCTGGTACACAAGATGTTGCCGTCAACACGCCCATCGCTGTGATTGCCGCCGAAGGTGAGAGCGTTGGCGATCGAATTGTTGCCGCTCCGTCGACTGCAGTGGCTCCTGTCACATCACCCTCTGTTGCAGCGCCAGCGGTCCATGTCTTAGCACCTGCAGATGTTCACGCGTATGACGCTTCACATGAAGTTCCGGCGGGAACTGAATTTGTTACGCAAACCATGCGTGAAGCCTTGCGCGATGCCATGGCTGAAGAAATGCGTCGCGATGGCGATGTCTATGTGATGGGTGAAGAGGTCGCCGAATATCAAGGCGCTTACAAAATCACGCAAGGATTATTGCAAGAATTCGGCGAAAATCGCGTTGTTGATACGCCGATCACCGAACATGGTTTTGCAGGTCTTGCGGTGGGTTCGGCCTTTGCGGGTTTGAAACCCATCGTCGAATTCATGACCTTTAATTTCGCGATGCAAGCGATTGATCACATCATCAACTCAGCCGCAAAGACGCTTTATATGTCGGGCGGGCAAATGGGTTGTTCGATTGTGTTTCGTGGCCCCAACGGTGCGGCCGCTCGCGTAGCTGCTCAGCATAGCCAAGATTACACCGCTTGGTATTCGAATGTACCGGGTCTTCTTGTGGTGTCGCCTTCAAATGCCGCCGATGCGAAAGGCCTGCTCAAAGCCGCCATTCGTAACCCCAATCCCGTCGTCTTTTTAGAGAATGAAATTCTCTATGGTCAAAGCGGTCCTGTGCCGAAACTTGATGATTTTGTTTTGCCGCTCGGCAAAGCGCGCATCGCACGCGCAGGCACGGATGTCACGCTTGTGTCTTTCTCGATCGGAATGACCTACGCATTGAAAGCGGCTGATGAATTGGCTTCACAAGGCATCAATGCCGAAGTGATTGATCTTCGCACCATCCGCCCTATGGATACGGAAACCGTTCTCGCATCTGTGCGCAAAACAGGTCGTTGCATCACGATTGAAGAAGGCTGGCCGCAATCTGGTGTCGGTTCCGAAATTTCTGCGCAGATCATGGAAAATGCATTTGATTGGCTTGATGCGCCAGTGAAACGCATTACGGGCAAAGATGTGCCAATGCCTTATGCCGCGAATTTGGAAAAACTGGCTTTGCCAACCATTGGTGAAATTGTCGAGGCGGTGAAAGCCGTCTGCTATCGCTGAGAAGGGAAGAGATCATGCCGATCAAGGTTCTGATGCCTGCTCTGTCTCCTACGATGGAGAAGGGCAATCTCGCTAAATGGCTCAAGAAAGAAGGCGATAAAATCAAATCTGGCGATATTCTCGCTGAGATTGAAACTGATAAAGCGACGATGGAAGTCGAAGCGGTTGATGAAGGCGTGCTTGCTAAAATTCTTGTTGCCGCCGGATCGCAAGATGTTCCCGTGAATACGGAAATCGCGTTAATTGCCGCTGAGGGCGAAAGCGTTTCAAATATCTCTTCGGCTCCCGCAAATGCGCCATCCGCACCCGCACCGAAAGCTGCAGCTCCGCAAACGGCTCCGACTGCTGCGCCAGCGTCAACAACGGTTGCTGCACCTGTTCAATCGCATGGTGCGAAAACCTTCGCTTCACCTCTTGCAAAACGCATCGCGAAAGACTC
Source organism: Hyphomicrobiales bacterium (assembly GCA_046091665.1). Classification (GTDB taxonomy): domain Bacteria; phylum Pseudomonadota; class Alphaproteobacteria; order Rhizobiales; family Beijerinckiaceae; genus CAIUPE01. The sequence goes on along the minus strand of JBJTCD010000077.1, from coordinate 15,999 downwards.
CGGTATCGATCTGTCAAAGATTTCAGGCTCGGGTCCGCATGGTCGCGTGATTGAACGCGATGTGAAAGCGGCGCTTGCAGGAGGAACGGCTCCGCGTGCGATCACAGCTGCTGCACCAAGCACAGCGCCTCAACTTGCCACCGGTATGGCGGATGCCGTTGTGAAGCAGCTTTTCGAAGCAGGCTCTTACGAAGAAGTGCCGCATGACTCGATGCGGAAAACCATCGCGCGGCGTTTGCTTGAATCAAAACAAACGGTGCCGCATTTCTATGTGACCGCTGATATTGAGCTTGATGCGCTTTTGAAAGCGCGTGAAGAGATCAATGCAAATGCGCCAAAGGGCGCTGACGGTAAACCCGCTTATAAACTCTCGGTCAATGATTTCATCATCAAGGCGCTTGCCATTGCGTTAATGCGTGTGCCGGAAGCGAATGTAACCTGGACCGAAAACGCGATGCTCAAACATAAGCACGCGGATGTCGGTGTTGCCGTTTCCATTCCGGGCGGTTTGATTACGCCCGTCATTCGCAAAGCTGATTTGAAATCACTCTCTGCCATTTCGAATGAGATGAAAGATCTTGCAGCGCGTGCACGTAATCGCAAATTGAAACCGGAAGAATATCAAGGCGGTACGACAGCTGTATCGAACCTTGGTATGTTTGGCGTCAAACAATTCGCAGCGATTGTGAATCCACCGCATGCCACGATCCTTGCGGTCGGTGCGGGTGAGCAACGCCCTGTGGTGAAAAATGGCCAATTGACGGTTGCGACCGTGATGACGGTGACATTTTCAACCGATCATCGCGCGGTTGATGGGGCACTTGGGGCTGAACTTCTTTCAGCACTCAAGGGTCTGATCGAAAATCCAGTTTCAATGTTGGTGTGAACGGAGACGGATGATGGCTACTCAATATGACGTTCTCATCATTGGTGGTGGGCCGGGTGGTTACGTCACCGCGATTCGCGCATCGCAATTGGGTTTCAAAACCGCGCTTGTTGAACGCGAGCATCTTGGCGGTATTTGTTTAAATTGGGGCTGTATTCCAACAAAAGCGCTTTTGCGTTCGGCTGAAATTTTTCATTACGCCACTCACGCGTCGGACTATGGTTTGAAACTCGAAGGCAAAATTGGTTTCAACCTTGCCGATGTGATCAAGCGCTCACGTGGCGTATCGGGTCAGCTCAATGGCGGCGTCGGTTTCTTGCTTAAGAAAAACAAGGTCGATGTGATCTGGGGCGAAGCCAAGATCACAAAGCCCGGCGAAGTGATTGTTGGTAAATCGACAAAGCCTGCGGTTGAGCCGCAACATCCTGTGCCGAAAGGCGTGTTGGGTGAGGGCACCTATCAAGCGAAGCACATCATCATCGCGACAGGCGCAAGGCCGCGTGCGCTTCCGGGTATTGAACCCGATAAAAAACTCATCTGGACATATTTCGAAGCGATGGTGCCGGATGTGATGCCGAAATCATTGATCGTGATGGGCTCCGGCGCTATCGGCATCGAATTCGCAAGCTTCTATCGCACGATGGGCGCTGAAGTGACCGTTGTTGAAGTCATGCCGCAAATTCTTCCCGTAGAAGATGCGGAGATTGCCGCTCTTGCGCGCAAGCGTTTTGAAAAGCAGGGCATCAAGATATTAACCGGCGCGAAAGTGATGGGCGTATCAAAAGCTGCAAACAGCGTCACCGCGACCATCCAAGATGAGAAGGGCGCAACGCAATCGATCACCGCGGATCGTTTAATCTCTGCCGTGGGCGTTATCGGCAATATCGAAGGTTTGGGCCTTGAAGCTCTCGGCATCAAGACGGATCGCGGCTGCATCGTGACCGATGGTCTGGGCAAAACCAATGTTGCGGGCATTTACGCCATCGGCGATGTCGCAGGCCCGCCCATGCTCGCGCACAAGGCCGAGCATGAGGGCGTTATCTGCATTGAAGGGATCAAGGGTTTGCCTGTTCACGCGATGGACAAGCAGAAGATCCCGGGCTGCACCTATTGTCATCCGCAAGTGGCCTCTGTCGGCCTAACAGAAGCGAAAGCTAAAGATGCGGGTTATACGCTCAAAGTCGGCCGTTTCCCCTTTATGGGCAATGGCAAGGCGATTGCGCTTGGCGAGCCTGATGGCCTCGTAAAGACCATTTTCGATGCCAAAACGGGCAAGCTTTTGGGCGCGCATATGATTGGCGCCGAAGTCACCGAGCTCATTCAAGGCTATGTCGTGGCCATGGGGCTTGAATCGACGGAAGAAGAGTTGATGCACACCGTCTTCCCGCATCCGACCCTTTCCGAAATGATGCATGAGAGTGTACTTGACGCCTATGGCCGCGCGATCCATGTCTGAGCCGGCTTCTTAAGGAGTAGGACCCATGCCCGCCGTTATCGATCTTTTGAAGGATGATCCCCGCAAAAAGGGCGAAGTGCGTCATCCTGAGAAAGCGCATCGGCCGGATAATCCCATTCAACGCAAGCCTGAGTGGATTCGCGCGAAGGCGCCGGGCTCGCCGAAATGGGCTGAGACGAATAAAATCGTCAAAGAGCATAAGCTTGTCACTGTATGTGAAGAAGCAAGTTGCCCGAATGTTGGTGAGTGCTGGGAAAAGAAGCACGCGACCTTCATGATCATGGGCGACACCTGCACGCGCGCCTGTTCTTTCTGCAATGTGAAGACGGGCCTGCCGGAAGCGCTTGATCGCCATGAGCCAGAAAAGATTGCGGATGCTGTGTCTAAACTCGGTCTTACCCATGTTGTGATTACATCGGTTGATCGTGATGATTTGGCTGATGGCGGCGCGCAACATTTCGCGGATGTGATTTATGCGATCCGCGCAAAGTCGCCGCTCACAACGATTGAAATTCTGACGCCGGATTTCTTGCGCAAAGAGGGCGCATTGGAAGTGGTTGTGAAAGCGAGACCGGATGTCTTCAATCACAATCTTGAAACCGTGCCGTCGAATTATCTTACGGTGCGCCCGGGCGCGCGCTATTTCCATTCGATCCGTCTTCTGCAACGCGTGAAGGAACTTGATCCGTCAATCTTCACTAAGTCCGGCATCATGGTGGGGCTTGGTGAAGAGCGGAATGAAGTGTTGCAATTGATGGATGATTTGCGTTCGGCTGAGGTCGATTTCCTCACCATTGGTCAATATCTGCAACCAACGCGCAAACATCACGCGGTGATCGATTATATTCACCCCGATCAATTCAAAGCCTATGAGACAATTGCCTACACAAAAGGCTTCTTATTGGTCTCGGCGACACCGCTCACGCGTTCCTCGCATCATGCGGGCGAGGATTTTGCGCGCCTTCGCGTGGCGCGTGAAAAGCAGCTCGGGCGTTAAACTACCATAATGCCCGTATTTAATTCCTCCCGTTCTGTGGGCTATGCGCCCGAAGATATGTTCGCACTTGTTGCCGATGTCGAACATTATCCCGAATTCTTGCCGCTCTGTGAGGCGTTGAAAATCCGTCGGCGCTCGCCGCTTGATGGTGATCGCGAGATGCTGATTGCCGATATGACCATCGGCTATAAGGCGATCCGCGAGACCTTCACATCGCGTGTCACTTTGGATCCGGCGAATAGCAAGATTCTCGTCGAATATGTCGATGGACCCTTTAGCCATATGCAAAATCGGTGGAGTTTTGTGCCGGAAAATTCAGGTACACGGGTCGAATTTTTTATCGATTACCAATTCAAATCCCGCATGCTCGGCATGCTGATGGGCGCGATGTTTGATACGGCGTTCAGAAAATTTTCTGATGCGTTTGTCGAGCGGGCAGGGGTCGTTTACGGCAAGCGCGATAAGAGCGCTTGAAGGGCCGCGTGTACGGCACCGTGCCGAATGGCGTCGCGTGAAATGGATCCAAATCTTTTTTCAAAGGGGCGCGTGTCTTGGCCTTTGAAAGCAGTTGCGAAATGCACAAGGCCCACAGGCTTTTCAATGCTTCCGCCACCAGGTCCTGCAATGCCCGTAATCGCAACACTCAGCGTTGCATTTGAATGTGTTAATGCACCTTCCGCCATCGCTGTTGCGACTTCCGCGCTCACGGCACCGTAATGTTGAATGAGATCAGGCGAAACATCCAAAAGTTCCGTCTTCGCTTCATTGGAATAAGTGACAAAGCCGCGATCAAACATCGCTGATGATCCGGCAATTGATGTGATTGCAGCGGAGACAAGTCCACCCGTACAAGACTCAGCAGTCGCTATGATAATGCCTTTTGCGATCGCGTCTTTGACGAGTCTTTCAGCAAAATCATTCATGCGAGATCAGGCAATTCGATTGTGGCAATGGCTTGCGCTGCAATGCCTTCGCCGCGGCCTGTGAAACCTAATTGTTCGGTCGTTGTCGCTTTCACACCTACGCGCGTAATCTTAATGCCACAAAGTTCGGCAATGCGCGCGCGGATCGTGTCACGATGCGGGCCAATTTTTGGCGCTTCGCAAATCAAGGTAAGATCAAGATGTTTGATCACACCGCCACGCGCTTTCACGCGCTTAACGGCATGCCGAAGAAACAAAGCTGAGTCCGCATTTTTCCATGTCATATCTGAAGGAGGGAAATGTGAACCAATATCGCCTTCGGCAAGTGCTCCAAAAATTGCATCGGTTAGTGCATGTAAACCGACATCGGCATCCGAATGGCCTTTAAGTTTTTTCGTGAACGGAATACGTACACCGCCGAGAATGACATGATCACCCTCTTCGAAGGCGTGCACGTCATAACCGATGCCTGTTCTTACATCGCGCGGACCTGAAAGACGTTGCCGCGCTTCGTTCACATCTTCCGGCGTTGTGACTTTGATATTCTCCGGTTCGCCTTCAAAAATGTGAACCTTGTGTCCAGCCCACTCGGCAATCGAAGCGTCGTCGGTAAATTCAATATCTTTTGCCGAAAGTGCCGAGCGATGCGCTTTTAGAAGAATATCGAATTTAAAGGCTTGCGGCGTTTGCACGGCGCGCAAATCGCGGCGTGGCGGCGTTGACGTAATGATACCGGAGAGGTCTGTTTTTTTAATCGTGTCGATGACTGAAATGCCGGGAATGGCCGCGCCCTTGAGATAAGCGCTTTCAATGCTGCGCGCGATCAAGGCTTCACTGGCAAAAGGTCGTGCAGCATCGTGAACGAGAATGATGTCAGGCGGATGATCCGACACCGCAAGCGCTTCGAGCCCGGCTTTGCCAGACTCTTGCCGCGTGGCTCCACCAAAGGTTGGCTCAACCAATCGCGTTTTGATCACTGATGGCAATGGTTCAATCGCCTCGTCATAACGCGCGCGATCATCGGGATGAATGACGCAAAGAATTTGCTTCACGCGTTTATCAGCCGCGAGCGCGCGGATCGAGCGCGTGAGCATGGTTTCGCCCGCAAGATCGAGATATTGTTTCGGTATATCGAGGCCCGCGCGTAATCCCCGCCCGGCAGCCACGAGAAGGGCCGCGACGGAAATTCGGTCAGGGACGCTGATCAGCGAAGTCATTCCGCTTTGTGGCGGAATTTACCCCAAAACGTCAACGGAGCTTTACAGAGCTTCAGAGCTTCGTCGCACATTTGTAAAATTTTTATTTGCTGCATTGCGAAGATCAGTTTAAAACTTGGGCAGTTTCCCGAGCTGCCTAATATTTATGCAATCTAATATACCTTTTTCAAGCCGTGCGGAGGATGCGACGCCGCTAGCTGCCTTGGCGCCCATGTCCGGGGTTACGGATGTGAGCATGCGCCGTATTGCGCGGCGCTTTGGGGCCTCGTTCGTTGTCTCAGAAATGGTGGCGTCGGATGATTATGTCCGGGGCTCGGAAGAAAGCCGCGTGCGGTCCGAAGGTGAGGGGATTGATTGCCATATCGTCCAGCTCGCTGGCCGTGATCCAAATTGGATGGCGGAGGCCGCACGTCTTGCAGAAAGCTCTGGCGCCCATGTCATCGACATCAATATGGGCTGCCCCGCGAAACGCGTGACGGGCGGCTATGCAGGCTCTGCCTTGATGCGCGATCTTGACCTGGCCGAGCGCCTAATTGAAGCCACGCGCGCGGCCACGTCTTTGCCGGTCACTGTCAAAATGCGTTTGGGCTGGGATGATGCATCGCTCAATGCCTCCGAACTCGCGCGCCGCGCCGAAGCGCATGGTGTCTCTTGGATCACTGTTCATGGGCGGACGCGGTGCCAGTTTTACAAAGGCGAAGCGGATTGGCGCGCGATAGCAGATGTGAAGCAATCTGTTTCGATTCCTGTGATTGCCAATGGCGACTGCACATCGTTTGATGATGCCAAGATCATGCTTTCAAAATCAAAGGCTGATGGGGTGATGGTGGGGCGCGCCGCGCTTGGCCAACCGTGGGTCGTCGGTCAGATAGCCATGGCATTAGCGGGTGAACCCTATCGCGAAACGGAGATTAAAGAGCGCCAAGACGCGGTCAATCAACACTATGACGATCTTTTATCGCTTTATGGTGTTGAGATCGGCATTCGCCATGCGCGTAAACATCTCGCGGCCTATCTCGATGATGCGATCACGCTGGGGGCTCACTGGTCTGAATCGGAACGTTTGGAGCTTTTAACATCAACGGATCATCACATCGTCGCGAAACGTCTGGCGAAGCTTTACGATCCGATTGATCGGAGAGAAGCCGCATGACAGCGCTTCTTAAAGCAAAACAATCAATGGATACTGCTGAACCGCGCGCGGATGCCATACTCAACGCTTTGCCGCTTCCCGTGATCGTTATCGATAAGGAGGATCGCATTGTTGAAGCGAATTTATCAGCGCAAGCCTTCTTGCAGATGAGCGCTTCGATGCTGAGCCGATTTACGCTCGTAGAAATTGTTCCCTTCGGCTCCCCGCTTTTGACTTTGATTGAAGCCGTGCGGATGCATGGCGGCAGTATGAGCGAATATCGGGTCGATGTCGGTACGCCTCGTATCGGTCAGGAAAAGATTGTCGATCTTTATGCGACGCCGTCTACCGATCATCCGGGTGACATCGTCATTATGCTTCAAGAAAAGACAATTGCTGAAAAAATAGACAGGCAATTAAGCCATCGTGGTGCGGCAAGATCCATTTCGGCAATGGGATCAATGCTTGCACATGAGATCAAAAACCCGCTCTCGGGCATTCGCGGCGCGGCACAACTTCTTGATGCGACTGTTGACGATGATGATCGCGATTTAATCCGTCTGATTTGCGATGAGACGGATCGAATTGTGAAGCTTGTTGAGCGTTTCGAAGATTTTTCGGATGAACGCCCGGTAGAGCGCGAGCCTGTTAATGTTCATAGTGTTCTTGAACATGTGAAGAAACTCGCAACCTCAGGTTTTGCCCGTCACATAAGTTTTATTGAGACTTATGACCCGTCATTGCCGCCAATTAATGGCAATCGCGATCAACTCATACAGGTCTTCCTTAATCTTGTGAAAAACGCGGCCGAAGCGATCGGACCTGACGCTGTTGATGGCACGATTGAATTATCGACGGCCTATCGTCCGGGTGTGAAAATCGCGACGCCGGGATCACGCGAAAGGATCGCATTGCCGCTTGAAATCACCGTACGCGATAATGGTCCGGGCGTGCCACAAGACATCGTGCAAACCCTCTTTGACCCCTTTGTGACCACCAAGACATCGGGATCTGGCCTCGGTCTTGCTTTGGTCTCCAAGATCATTCGTGATCACGGGGGTATTGTCGAGTGTGACTCGCTCCCGCGACGCACGGTGTTCAGAGTTCTCTTGTCGATGCATTCAGCACGCGATGGCCGGCGTGCGGAAATTGATGGTTAAGTGATGGCGAACGGGACAATTCTTGTCGCGGATGATGATGCCGCAATACGTACGGTTCTCAATCAGGCATTGGGTCGTGCAGGTTATGAAGTGCGTGTTACGGGACAAGCGTCGACGTTATGGCGCTGGATATCCGAGGGGCAGGGCGATATCGTTGTCACCGATGTCGTGATGCCCGATGAGAACGCTTTTGATTTATTGCCACGGATCAAAAAACTTCGTCCTGATTTGCCGATCATTGTGATGAGTGCTCAAAACACTTTCATGACCGCAATTCGCGCGTCGGAACGCGGCGCTTATGAATATTTACCGAAGCCCTTTGATCTCAAAGAATTGCTCGGCGTTATTAGTCGTGCCTTGACGAGACCTCGTGAAGTTATAAGGCCCCAATCAGATTTGGTTACCGATGAAATTCCACTTGTGGGCCGCTCCCCTGCGATGCAAGAGCTCTATCGTGCCATGGCGCGCTTGATGTCCACGGATCTCACGGTGATGATCAATGGTGAATCGGGAACGGGTAAAGAACTCGTTGCCCGCGCGCTTCATGATTATGGCAAACGCCGCAATGGTCCTTTTGTCGCCGTGAATATGGCGGCCATTCCGCGCGATCTCATCGAGAGCGAATTGTTTGGCCATGAGAAGGGTTCATTTACAGGGGCGGTTAGCCGTGCAACCGGACGCTTTGAACAAGCCGAAGGCGGGACGCTCTTTCTCGATGAAATCGGCGATATGCCGATGGAAGCGCAGACACGTCTTTTGCGTGTGTTACAAGAAGGTGAATATACAAGCATCGGCGGACGGTCTTCGATCAAAACCGATGTGCGCATCATTGCCGCCACCAACAAAGATCTTCGTCAGGCGATCCAGCAGGGTCTCTTTCGCGAGGATTTATTCTTCCGCTTAAATGTTGTGCCTCTGCGACTGCCGCCGCTTCGCGAGCGCATTGAAGATCTTCCGGATCTTGTCCGCCATTTCTTCGCGCTTGCGGAAAAGGAAGGGCTCCCGAAGAAGCAGATCGATACGCCGGCCCTTGAGCGATTGAAGCGCCATCGTTGGCCCGGCAATGTGCGTGAACTGGAAAATATGATCCGACGTCTCGCGGCGCTTTCGCCCCATGAGACGATTACCGAGCCGCTTGTTGCCGCTGAACTGACGGAAGTGCCGCAGAGCTCCTTAACGGATGCACCAGCTCTCGCCCCGAAATCACTCATGGACTCGGTTGAGCATCATCTCGAAGCCTATTTCGCCAAATTTAAGGGCGAGTTGCCGCCCCCGGGCCTCTATCACCGAATCCTGCGCGAAGTAGAGGAACCGCTCGTGAATGCTGCGCTTGCTGCCACAAGGGGTAACCAGATCAAAGCCGCCGAGCTTTTGGGCGTCAATCGCAATACTTTGCGCAAAAAGATCAAGGATCTTGATCTTCGGATCATCAGAACCCTTCGATAAGGTCACGCCTTCTTTTTTCAGTTGCTTATCCCGACTGTTGCACTATTGCATCAGTCTTGCGGTTGCTTTTGCGCCGAGCGGATTTTCGGGAGTGATACAGATGGCCTTAATGCGCTTTCCAGCGCGTGAGCCGGTTGCCGGGCGTCGGGCCGCGATCCGTCTCTCGTCGTTCTGGCGCAGCTTTCTGGGTATCACCACCGTCGTCCTCGCGCTCCTTTCCGCGATGGCGACCTTCTTGGTGCTTGCCAATTTTGTTCCCGTGGTCCCGACGCGCGATGTGGTGATCACGCTCTTCACTGTTAACGGCCTCCTGATCGGTGTCTTGCTGATCGTTATCGGTTTTGAAGCCTCGCGGTTGATTGTCGCGCGGCGAAGAGGACAGGCGGCGGCAGCGCTACATGTTCGTATTGTTGGTCTCTTCGCATTCGTTGCAACCGCGCCGGCCATTCTTGTGGCGGTTGTTGGATGGCTGACCCTTGAGCGCGGAATCGACGTTTCCTTTTCAGGACAGATCAAAGAGCTTTTACAAACCTCTGTCGGTGTTGCGCGCGCCTATCAAGAATTTCAATGTCGCTCAATCGGACGTGAAGTTCGACTGATGGCGTCGGATCTCGGGCGTGCACGTCCGGTCTTCGACGAGAACCGGGAAGTGTTTCGCGAATTTATGCGAACACGATCTTATTTCCTTGGATTTTTTGTCGCGATCCTGATGAGTGAAAATTCGGCGATCACCGAACGTATTGATAATGTGGCTTTACCGGATCTTGCACTTCCCAAGGATGAAGAATTTGCTGCCGCAAATGAATCAACTGATGGGATTTGTCTCTTTCAAGAAAACAGTAATATTTTTCGTGCTCTTGTAAGAGTGCCGGGCTTTGATACGGAATATCTTCTCGTTGCGCGTACAATCGATCCCAAAGCGCTACAATTTCCACAACAGGCGGAATTGGCCGCACGCTATTATGATGCGTTGGCTGAGCAAAAACTTGGCGTTCAGATCGCTTTTGCGAGTATGTATGCTTTAATTTCAGTGATCTTGCTGCTCTCGGCCGTTTGGGTTGGTCTGAGTTTCGCCAATTGGCTCAACGCTCCCATCAGCCGTTTGATTTTTGCAACCGACCAAGTCGCAAGCGGAAATTATACGGTGCGCGTTCCTGTCACATCGCGGGAAGGTGACCTTGCGCATCTGAGTGATACATTCAACAAAATGACCGAAGAGCTTGGCCGTCAAACGAATGATCTACAAAAAGCCAATGTGATCATGGACAAACGCCGAAGATTCACTGAGGCGGTTTTGTCTGGTGTTTCCGCAGGCGTCATTGGTCTTGATGGAGAAGGGCGTGTGACGCTCCTAAATCCCTCGGCAGAGCAATTGCTTGGTCGCGAACTCTCATCACTTGAGAGTAAAAAGCTCGTGGAAGAAATTCCCGCATTTAGCGAAATCTTGCCGGAAGATTTTGTTGATCGCGGGCGCCCGGTTCAAGGGCAGATTTCAATCGGCACGGCAGAGCGCGAAAGAACACTTACTGTTCGTGTTACCATCGAACAGGAAAGCGAAGAGGGCGCCGGTGTCATCGTCACGCTTGATGACATCACCGATCTTGTGACCGCTCAACGCACCTCTGCATGGGCCGATGTCGCCCGACGCATTGCGCATGAAATTAAAAATCCGCTGACGCCCATTCAACTTTCTGCTGAGCGCATCAGACGCAAATATGGAAAAGTCATTCAGGAAGATCGCGAAGTTTTTGATCAATGTACCGATACAATCATCCGTCAGGTTGACGACATCAAACGCATGGTTGATGAGTTTTCATCTTTTGCGCGTATGCCGAAACCACTTCTTGATCGCGACGATGTCGTAACCGTCATTCGTCAGGTTTTGTTTTTGATGCGTGTGGGGCATCCGGAAATTGAGTTTTCCGAACAGATCCCTCAGGCGCAAGTGATAACGGATTTTGATCGTCGTTTGATCGCGCAAGCTCTCACAAATATTGTAAAAAATGCAACCGAAGCGATTGCAGCGGTTCCTGCTGAAGAGCGGGGCAAAGCAAAAATCGATGTGGCTTTAACCTTTGAAAAGCCGGGCATGGTTGCTATTGACATTATGGATAATGGCAAAGGCTTTCCTGCCGAGGCGCGCCAAAGATTGCTTGAACCCTATATGACAACGCGGGTGGGTGGTACGGGTTTAGGTTTGGCGATTGTCGGAAAGATTCTTGAAGAACATGGTGGTGGCGTCGAATTGCTTGATCGACCTGACGGCCAAAGAGGAGCCTGTGTGCGTTTATTCTTCCCCCTCGATCAAACACTGACGGGACCGCGTGCCGCATGAGCGCTGATATTCTCATTGTTGATGATGAGGCTGATATTCGCAATCTTGTTGCGGGTATTCTCGAAGACGAGGGTTTTGAGTGTCGAACGGCTGCCGATGCCGATTCCGCACTTGCAGAAATTTCCGCGCGCCGGCCGAATTTAATTTTCCTTGATATTTGGATTCAAGGTTCGCGCCTCGATGGTTTGCAATTGCTTGATCTTGTCAAAGAACAAAATCCTGATCTTCCCATCGTGATGATCTCGGGCCACGGCAATATTGAAACAGCCGTCGCTGCGATTAAACGTGGCGCTTATGATTTTATTGAAAAGCCCTTCAAGTCAGATCGGCTCTTATTGGTCGCTGATCGTGCACTGGAAACTTTCAAGCTCAAACGTGAAGTGCGTGAATTACGCATCCGCGCACCAAAGACGGCATCACTAATTGGGCAATCACAACTCGCCAATCAATTGCGACAATCGATTGAAAAAGTAGCCGCCACCAATTCGCGCGTGCTAATCACGGGTCCGTCGGGATCAGGTAAAGAACTCGCTGCGCGTATGATCCACGCATCTTCAAATCGCGCGGGCGGACCTTTTGTCGTGTTAAATGCGGCAGCTATCACACCGGACTCTATGGAGACGGAGCTCTTCGGTATCGAGACAGCCGGAACGGGGCCGCAACGCATCGGCGCGCTTGAAGAAGCGCATGGCGGGACTCTGCTTCTCGATGAAATCGCCGATATGCCGAAAGAGACACAAGGCAAAATCTTGCGGGTTCTTGTCAATCAATCTTTTCAGCGTGTGAATGGCTCCATCAAGGTCGAAGTCGATGTGAGGATCGTGTCGTCAACCGCGCGTGATCTGGATGCGGAGGTGCGCACAGGGCGCTTCCGCGAAGATCTTCTTCATCGGCTTGCGGTCGTGCCTTTGCGGGTTCCCGCACTTGCTGTGCGTCGCGAAGACGTGCCGGAGCTTGTCGCGCATTTCATTGACGAGATTTGCAGCTCTACGGGGCAAGTGCCCCGTGCGATTGCCGATGATGCCATGGCGGTTCTGCAGGCGCATGATTGGCCCGGCAATATCCGCCAATTGCGCAACAGCGTCGAGCGGATGTTGATCCTTGCGGGCGGTGATCCGGAGACGCCAATCACAGCCGAGCTGTTGCCCTCCGATGTGGGTGCATCGGCGCCGTCCATGGCCGGCGGGCAGGGTGGGGAGAAGCTCTTGGCTCTTCCTTTGAGAGAGGCGCGGGAACTCTTCGAGAGGGATTATCTCGTCGCCCAGATCGCGCGGTTCGGTCACAATATTTCTCGCACCGCCGAGTTTGTCGGGATGGAGCGATCCGCACTTCACCGGAAACTCAAATCGCTCGGGATCGATTGAATCTTGAGCCTTGCGCGACTATCTGTTTTCATAAGGATGGTGGGAATGGTTCCGGCCTCGATATGAGGCGCGATTTCTACCTAAAAATCCGGATGAAAAAGCAATAAGAAGAGACTGAAATAAAATGGTAAATGACCGGGCACAAAATCTTCAAGATACGTTTCTCAACCAGGTTCGGAAGGCCAAAATTCCGCTCACGATCTTCCTCGTGAATGGCGTGAAGCTCCAAGGCGTCGTCACGTGGTTTGATAATTTTTGCCTTCTTCTGCGCCGGGATGGCCATTCGCAATTGGTTTATAAACACGCCATCTCGACAATCATGCCAGGCTCGCCGGTAACTTTATTTGACCCTACTGACGAAACTGGCGCGGTCATAAAAGAGTGATCAAGACGCGCGAAAGATCCTCCTTTGGCGTCTAAGCCCTATGAATTTGGCAATCGGCCCGTTGTCGGGTCCGATATTGAACATGATGTTGCCAAAGACACGCGCACTCTTGTGATCGGACCTTATCTGACGCGCCGTCGGCCTAACGCTCCCGATACAAATTTACGTCCCGCTCAAGCACGACTTGAAGAGGCAACAGGGTTAGCCGCCGCGATTGATCTTGATGTCGTTGAAAGCCGTCTGGTGCCGCTCTCCGAATTGCGGCCAGCGACCTATATGGGCACCGGCAAAATCGAAGAACTCGCGGCGCTGATTGAGGAGCGAGAAATCCGTCTGGTGATTGCTGATTGCGCGCTTTCACCCGTTCAACAACGGAATCTGGAAACCGCCCTCAAAGTCAAAGTGATCGACCGGACCGGGCTTATTCTTGAAATCTTTGGTCGTCGCGCGCGGACGAAAGAGGGCACTCTGCAAGTTGAGCTTGCGCATTTGAATTATCAGAAAAGCCGACTGGTCCGTTCTTGGACCCATCTTGAACGTCAGCGCGGGGGCTTCGGCTTTTTGGGTGGACCGGGCGAAACACAGATCGAAGCTGACCGCAGGCTCATTCAAGAACGGATGACGCGCATTGAACGCGACCTCGAAGCGGTGAAACGCACCCGTGGCCTTCATCGCAAAAGCCGCGAGAAAGTGCCTTATCCGGTCGTGGCTCTTGTTGGTTATACGAATGCGGGAAAATCAACTTTGTTCAACCGCATCACGGCGGCGGATGTTCTTGCTGAAAACATGCTTTTTGCGACGTTGGACCCGACCGCGCGTATTTCAAAATTGCCGCATGGCGCGCCGATCATTCTGTCAGATACGGTTGGATTTATCTCTGATTTGCCGACCATGCTTGTGGCTGCCTTTCGAGCAACGCTTGAAGATGTGATTTCAGCCGACGTGATTTTACATGTGCGAGATGTCTCACATGGCGACACCGAAGCGCAAGCGGCCGATGTCACATCGATCCTGAAAGATCTCGGCATTGATCCCTATGATCAAAGCCGGATCATCGAAGTGTGGAATAAATCGGATCTGCTTGATGAGTCCGACCGCGCGCGACTTTTTGAAATCACGCAGCAAAGACAAAAAGAAATGCGGCCGGTTCTCGTTTCAGCGCTCACAGGCGAGGGCATTGAAGGTCTTCTCAATGAGATTGAAACGCGGCTCGCGCGCGACACAAAGACCTATCGAATTCTTATTCCCTCCGATGACGGCGCACGGCTTCACTGGCTTTATGAGAATGCCGAAATTCTCGAACGCCATGATCGCGATGACGGCATTATCGAAACGCTCATCCGCATTCCGCCAGAGCGTGAGACTCGTCTCATTTTGAAATGTCCGGAGGCGGAGAAGGTTGAAGAATAACGCACGTCATTGCGAGCGCGAGCGAAGCAATCCAGCTGATGATAGTTTTGAAACGCTATGTCATCCTTAAGCCTTATCCTAAGACTCCAACTGGATTGCTTCGCGTTCGCTCGCAATGACGGGATTAAACTTTTCCTTTCGCTTCCTGCCAAAGCGCTTCCATTTCATCGAGCGTGGCGTCTTTGATCGGCTGATTTTTTGCTTCAAGTGAGTGTTCTATATAATTAAATCGTTTTGCGAATTTGTTGTTGGCAGACCGTAAAGCCTGTTCCGGATCAATTTTCAGATGGCGGGCGAGATTCACCACCGCGAAGAGAAGATCGCCGATCTCTTCGGTGATCTCAGCTTTCGATCCGCTGGCCATCGCATCACGAATTTCATCGGTTTCTTCTTCGATCTTGTCGAGCACCACGAGCGGATCATTCCAATCAAATCCAACCTTCGATGCCTTCGACTGTATCTTTTCCGCGCGCGTGAGTGCGGGTAGGGCTTCCGGAATGCCTGAGAGAAGAGAGGCGTGCGCCTCGCTCTCCGTATAACCGGCTGCCTTACGAGCGGCGCGACGCTCCGCCTTTTCCTCAGCCTTGATGTCGTCCCAGAGCGTCTCAACCGCAGCGGGCGACTGGGCATCCTTGTTTCCAAAGACATGCGGATGTCGGCGGATCAATTTTTTGGTGATGGCCTCAACGATATCGGGGAAAGCGAACAATTTGGCTTCCTCAGCGATGCGCGCGTGAAAGACAACCTGCAATAGAAGATCGCCCAGCTCGTCTTTGAGATCCACCATATCGCCACGCTCGATCGCGTCGATTACTTCATAGGCTTCTTCGATTGTGTATGGCGCAATCGTCTCGAAACTCTGTTCGAGATCCCAAGGGCAACCGGTCTTGGGCGTGCGCAAAGCCGCCATGATGGCGATCAAATCTTGAATGTCTTTTCCGGCCTTGGGGGACGACATGAAGCAGATTTCCTGGTCTTTGGTGATCTATCCATAATTCGCATAAGAAACATTATGGAACTAAAATGATAATCTCATTATATCAATGCATTACTTTATATGAAATCCATCTTAAATTTAAGAATATTCAGCTCCCCGTAACCGTGATTTTCATCCCATCAAATGCAGGTTCGACATGCGGCGGCAATATTGCCTTCAATGTTTCATAATCAAGATCGACATGGAGATTTGTGAGGATCGCTCGCTTCGGTTTCATGCGATCAATCCATTCTAAGGCTTCGGCGACGGTTAAATGAGACGAATGCGGCTTATGCCTCAGAGCATCAATGA
>JBJTCD010000076.1:0-2652 GCA_046091665.1 Hyphomicrobiales bacterium | reverse complement strand
CGCACCGCATAATTTGACGATCCGTTTGGTTTTGATGCGGGCACCCCTCTGAACAGCACCGTAAAGTTGACGGGCATTTAACCCTTCTTCGAATTATATTCAGCGGGCTACACCACGCCTGCGAGGCGTCTTCTAGCGAGGCGTCTTCTAGCTAGCCGTCTTGTAGCGAGCAGTCGGGTGCTAGTTTCCTATCACCGAGGGGCCGACGATGAGCGTGAAACCAACTGTGGGCATGACAATATTGATGCTTTTTGGAGAATTGTGAGTAACTCTTCGCCTGAGGTTTGCTGGTTGCGGGTCCGCATTAGGTTTTCGTTAACGTTAACAATCGCGTATACAGATGGCGTTCACCCAAGATGACGCCGTCAAATCTGCGTTTCATTTTGATCTCAAGTGCTCTGGGGCTTGTGATTGCAACTGCATCTCTTCGATTTATTCCCGACAGCGTGGTCGGCGTTGAAGGTCGCGACAGATCTTGGTTATTGATCGTTTTGGCAACGGGACTGGTCATAATACTTCGGCCATTATTGTCGCTGCGGCCGCCAATTGGATATTCAGCTTTTCCTGAAAAATCAGAATCGGTCGGGTTAAGAGTGAAGGCTCGCATTGATGGCATTGCTTGGGGGGTTCCTTTATTCATAATTTTTTGCGGAGCGATGATACGTCTCGACTCCAGTCCAAATTTCCAAGGTGGGGCACCGTTAGTCTTTATTATTTCCGCCGGTTTTGGTCTTGTCGCGACCGTTAATTTGAGAAAAATTCGGCTCTTTACTAACGGACAAAAAACTCATAATTTCCTTGCTGTAGCCATTGGACTTCTTCTTGTCAGCGGTCTCGTCATACGTGGCAACTATGTTCCCGAATATCTCCATCTTGCGGTGACGACGAATGAACTTGCGGCACCGTTAGCGGGTCTAAAAATTTTCGCTGACTTTCAAGGGCAATACACAAATCTTCTTGGGATACCGCTGTTCGCCTTCGGTCCAGTAATTCGCCGCTGGCCAGTCGAGAGCGTTCTGATTTGGCATCAGGTCATATGCGGAGCAGTGGTCTTAATGGCACTTGGTCTGTTGTGGAGACTGTTCAATGGTGTTACTCGATCGGTCACGACTTTATGTCTTGCTTGCTGGCTCGGGATCGCATCTCGCGATGGTTTAAGCGGACTTTGGCTGCTCGGCCCGGCCTCACGGCAAGTTTTCGGTCTCGTCGCATTGGGCGTTATCGTTTGGATGCTCAACAATGAACAGCGTGCCATCACTGGTGCAATGGCTTTGGGTATCACGACTGGTCTCGCGTTTCTCAACAATCCTGAGTTTGGCGCGGTGTCCACTTTCGCCTCATTTGGCACCCTTCTTTTGGTGCGCACATGGACTTTGCAAAAACGATTGAATTTGATACTGATCATTCTTTCAACATTTTGCGCAATAATTGCAACCTATTTTCTTGCATCCGGAAATTTCGCACTGGGAGCGGTACTCGACCTTTGGTTTGAAATTCGTTGGAACTTTCTCCAACCCGACACCTGGCAGATACCGATGCGCGTCGCCGGACTTCATACGACGATTGCTGGAGTATTCCTCGTTGCTCTCGGTGTCGGAGCAAGCGGGTTGATGGGCGCAATAGGGTCCAAAAAGGCAAAATCTGCGAGTTTGGTCTTTTGCGGTATGTCTGGTTTGGGCACTCTTCCATATTTTGTCGGCAACTCGACTCTCGAGGTTCTTGTCGTCGGTAGCAGTGTTTGGATTGCTCTATCGTTTGCAATTTTGATCGGATCTCTCAGCGCAGAGCACGGTCTTTCGATGCGACTTATTTCTAATCTTCTCGTGGCTACCAGCATTTCAGTTGTTCCTAGTTATTTTTTAAATAGTGAATGGTTAGAGAGAATGCAGGGACAAGTGGAAGGTAGATACGCATTTCAAAAAGAAGTTCACCTTGAGTCATCGAAGAGCATTGTTCATATGCTGGAAGCACAAGGGATCAAAAAATCTGAGATCGGCTTTTTAGGTCCGCATGGAAATCTGATTGCGTTTGCAACGGGTACTCGGGGGGCTCTGCCCGTTTCCGATCCCTCGTTGGTCCTCGAGTTGCCAAATGATGTTGGTTGTCGCGTAATCAGGAAGTCAAATCTGAAATACATAATTGTAAGTCGCGACTTAGCGGTGACCATTGACGATCACCTTGATTGCGTCGGTCACCGAACGAAAACTCGGTCTTCAATTGCTGTTGAAGATCCGGAGTTTGAAATCTTGATTTCAGATGGCTGACACCGTTACAAGCGATTCGATCACACGGTTGTGACGTGTATTGGTCGATTCCTCAACATACAGCCGGTGGCGCCACGCCTGCGAGGCGTCTTCTAGCTAGCCGTCTTGTAGCGAGCAGTCGGGTGCTAGTTTCCTAACACCGAGGGGCCGACGATGAGCGTGAAACCAACTGTGGGCATGATCGGCTTGGGAAATCTCGGCAACCCGATGGCGGTCAGCCTTCTCAATTCTGGTTACGAAGCCGTTGTGCACAGCCTTTCACGCGATGAGGCGACGAACCTGTTGGCGTTGGGTGCGACTTGGTCTGAAAGTCCGGCCGAGGTCGGGCGGCTCGTCGACATCTTGATCACCGTTCTGCCGACGCCGCACCATGTTCGCGAGATCATGA
>JBJTCD010000075.1:0-8020 GCA_046091665.1 Hyphomicrobiales bacterium | reverse complement strand
CCTAAAGCCGCCGCTGTCAAAACACCGATGAAGAGAATGAGTCTCATCATGGCGTTGCACTTTCCGCAATCAGGTGATCCATCACAAGTGTGATCAGCTGATCAACTACTTTCGATCGATTGTCTTGCTGAGGTGAAAGCTTTGCTTCCGATTTTTCTTCAACCGGCGAGATCGTAACAAGACGTGACAGCGCCCCCCATAGGCGAACACTCCACTCGTTCGGTAATGAATTTTGAGTGGATTGACTCTGCGGTGTTTGAAGCGAAGGTTTTTTGGAGTCAACGATGTCAAGAGCGAGCGCTTTTAGAGCATCACTAGGGATGAAAGAAAAATTCAAAGTTTTGAGAGCGGCGGCTTCTTGCGTAACAGATTCGGCTTTAAAAATTTTGTTTTTTACACTGAGCAGAATCACAAGACCCGTTGTGAGTTTTGACCGTTCATCAGGTTTGGCAACAGGCGCTTCCGACTTTAACATATCGATACGGGTGTTGAGTGCATCGATCCTTGCAACAATTTCTGAAAGATTTTCAGACGAAGGCTTGCTGGATATTGCCTCAAGGAATTTTTGAGCTGAAGCCAAAGCCTCTGAGAGAGATTTCTGTGCGTCCGCCAATTCGGCGATCTTTTGATTCTGCCGTGTCAGAGTCGCTTGCAGAGTTTCAAATTTCTTATGAAAATTACGGCGTTTCTGCTCAAGCGCCGAGGCGCGGTCGGCCGTCGAAAAGAGCGATTGGTTGGCTTCAAGTGTTGAGAGTCTCAAAGACACGTCATCTTTGGATTTTGTCGGCAGCGCGATGATCAGGAATGTCGCCACCGCGCCCGCAATCGCGCCGGCAAGCGCACCAAGCACAAGAGGCCCGGCGATGGTGGCATGTGATTGATGAAACATAGCGGACGACTCTTCTCTTCGAGCAGAAGACGCTCCCGATGCGGACGCGTCCTTGGGTGCATCGGCTTTGAGATCGATGATGGGAGGGACAGCGCGGCCCGCGCGGCGTCTCACCGGATCTGGCTCTGCGCGTTCGGGTGCGTCGTCACTCATATTGTCGGTCTCGTTTCCGATTCGACCGCCAATATCGCTCGTTAAGGTTTAGGTTTCCTTGATATGGAGCAGGCTCAGCACATCTTCTTCGCTGGGCATGGCGGCTACCAGAATCTGCGAATAGTCATTTTCACGAAGCGGCACGGCGACATCTTCTGAAAGACAGAGATGTGTTAAGCCGCGTAACGTGGAGGAAAGCCCTGCTTTTTCTGTGGCTAAGAGCAAGGCTTCCACACTGGCGCGCGAAAAATGCAGCGCCTTGTCGCATGTTTCGACCGAGGCGCGCGCGTCGGCTGGCCAGGGGTCAACGGGAATTGTCCGATAAAGCTCGGTGACTACGGTATGAAACCCATGCGCGCTTAGTCCTTCTTCAATAAAGGGTTTTCGTGGTGTGCCGGTGAGATAGAGGAGGGCGGCGGAGGGTTTAAGGGTCGAGGCGACGAGTTTCACCAATGCACGCCCGTCGCCTGTGCCTGTGGTGACGGAGGTAAACCCCGACGCTCGCACGACTGAAGCTGTTTTTTCGCCCACGCAGTAAATCGGCACGTGAAGAAGGCGCATTCGTGCGTCGTCGGACAAATGTCGGATCGCGTTGGCGCTCGAGATGAGCACGCCATCAAAGGGCGTTGAAGGGGGCGCTTGTCCCGTTGCAGTGATGGCTGTCACGGGTGCCAAGACCACATCAAAGCCTCTCTTTTTAAGACGCTCAGCGGTCTTTGCGCCGTCCTCAATAGGCCTTGTGACGAGAACCTTCACGCGGCTCCGGTCCTGAGATCGGCGGGTAGCACAGCAAGAATCTCTTCAGCCGCTTTTCTGCCCAGAGCTTCCGCGTCCGATGCCGGACCTTTCGCCGAAGCGCTGAAGCTTCTTTGACCATCATCGCTCAGATACATTCCCGAGAACGAAATCATCCCATCTTTGACCGTCGCATAACCGGCAATCGGCGTGCGGCATGAACCATCGAGCTTTTTCAAAAACGCGCGTTCGGTCAAAAGCGCCACACCCGTATCCACGCAGGCAATCGCGGCCACGGCCTTTGCCGCGCGCTCATCACCCGTGCGCGCCGTGATCGACACGGCCCCTTGGCCAAGCGCGGGGGGAAATGTGTCGAGCGGCAAAATGGCGGCGGCCTTATCAGCAAGTCCCAATCTTTTGAGCCCTGCGAGCGCCAGCATCGTGGCGTCCACTTCGCCATCGGCTGATTTGCGCAAACGCGTCTCCACATTGCCGCGCAAAACGGCTGTGCGGATATCGGGTCTGATGCGCTTTACAAGCGCCGCGCGGCGCAAGCTCGCCGTGCCGACATGGGCGTTGAGCGGCAGATCTTCGATTCGTGAATAACGCGCAGAAATCAGGCAATCGCGCACATCTTCGCGCGGCAGATAGCCGATAATGTCGATCCCGTCGGGAAAAGCGGTCGGCATATCTTTCGCCGAATGGACCGCAAGATCGATCCGGCCTTCGAGCATCGCTTCATCAAGCTCTTTGGTGAATGCGCCTTTGCCGCCAACCAATGCAGCGCCACTGGCCTGACTCATATCGCCTGACGTGCGAATGATTTCGAGCACGACGCCTTCTTCTGGAAGCGACAAAGCGGTTCTAAGACGCGCGGCAACCTCATGAGCCTGCCACAAAGCTAGGGGACTCCCACGGGTCCCGATTTTAAATGGATTTGACGCCGACACCTTCGACCTTGCCCTCATTCTCCCATCATGCGATGTCGGGCGCGCCCGGCCTCCGCTTGGGGCGGACTATAGGGGCTCGTTTTGCCCGGCGATAGGGGCGTTGAAGGCCTTCGCGATGCGTATCCTCGGAATTGAAACCACTTGTGACGAAACTGCTGCCGCCGTGGTCGAGCGCGACGCCTCTGGACGCGGCCGGATTTTGTCGAATGAAGTGCTGAGTCAAATCGAGGATCATGCGGCCTATGGCGGGGTCGTGCCGGAAATTGCCGCGCGCGCCCATGTCGAAGTGATGGATGTTCTGGTGAAGCGCGCTTTGGCGCGCGCGGGTGTGGCGCTCTCCGATATTGAAGCGATTGCGGCCGCCGCGGGGCCGGGGCTCATTGGCGGTGTGATGGTGGGATTAACGACCGCAAAGGCCTTGGCACTTGTCGCGAAGAAACCCTTTCTGGCTGTCAATCATCTTGAAGCGCATGCGCTCTCGCCGCGTCTTACTGATGGCGTTGAATTTCCCTATTTGTTGTTGCTCGCTTCCGGCGGACACACACAGTTGCTCGTTGTCAAAGGCGTTGATGATTATCTGCGTTTAGGGACAACAATCGATGATGCGATTGGTGAAGCCTTTGACAAAGTCGCAAAGATGCTCGGCCTTCCTTATCCCGGCGGCCCGCAAGTCGAGCGCTTGGCGAAAGAAGGTAATCCATTGCGCTTTGCATTCCCGCGTCCTTTGATGGGACGCAAAGAGCCGAATTTTTCATTGTCGGGATTAAAGACTGCGGTGCGCATCGAAGCTGAAAAAATTGCGCCTTTGTCCGAACAAGATGTGCGTGATTTATGTGCGTCATTTCAAAAAGCGATTGTTGAAAGCATCATTGATCGCACACGCATGGCGTTTGATCGCCTTGATGAACTAAATATTCCTGTAACAGCGCTTGTGATTGCAGGAGGCGTTGCGGCCAATAGAGCAATCCGTGCAGGACTTGAAACATTAGCGCTTCGCAAAAAATTACCTTTGGTTGCACCGCCTCCTGCGCTCTGCACGGATAATGGCGCGATGATCGCGTGGGCAGGACTTGAACGTTTTCAGCAAGGCTTGATTGATGGACTTGATTTTGCACCGCGTGCACGTTGGCCGCTCTCTGTCACAACTGATATAAGGGATAATCAAACCCATGTTTGATGAGATTGCTGTGATTGGTTCAGGCGCATGGGGCACCGCGTTAGCTATTGCTGCAGCGAATGCCGGACGTCGTGTGACGCTCTGGAGTCGCGATGCCGATCAAGCCGCTGCAATGATCGCAACGCGTGAGAATAAAAAACGTCTTCCTGGAATTCATTTACCGCCTTCAATTACGCCCACACCATCATTGCAAGAAGCGGTGTCTTCTGCGCGTGCTATTGTTCTCGCGATCCCTGCGCAATATGTACGCGAAATTTGTGAAGCGCTTGCTTTGGTGATGAAAAGCGGCCTTCCGGTTATCATTGCGGCAAAAGGGATAGATCGACGCTCAGGCGAATTTATGAGCGAGATTGTAGCTGACGCTCTGCCGGGTGCGATGCCTGCAATTTTATCTGGTCCAAGCTTTGCGGATGATGTCGCGAAAGGCTTGCCAACCGCTGTTGTGCTTGCCGCACCCCTCGCTGAAATTGCTGAGCGTCTTGCGCATGCGCTCTCTTCATCGCGGTTTCGCATTTATCATTCAAGCGATGTGCGCGGCGTTGAAATTGGAGGGGCTGCAAAAAATGTCCTCGCGATTGCCGCAGGTATTGTTCAAGGGCGCGGACTTGGCGAGAGTGCACGCGCCGCTTTGATTGCGCGCGGCTTTGCTGAATTGCAGCGCTTCGCAAAGACTTATGATGCGAAGCCTGAAACGCTTGTGGGGCTTGCGGGTCTTGGTGATCTTGTGTTGACCGCAAGCTCGCTTCATTCAAGAAATTTTTCATTCGGTCATGATCTCGGGCGCGGCAAATCCGTATCAGAAGCGGGTGATGGCAAATTGGCTGAAGGTGCGTTTACAGCGCGCATTCTTGATCAGATTGCCAAAGCGCGCGGTGTTGATATGCCGATAGTTGCTGCGATGGCCGCGATCTTGGATGGCGCGCTGTCGGTTGATGCAGCTGTTGATTTGCTGATGAACCGGCCGCTGAAAGGCGAGTAATCTCGCACGCGAATGCGTGCGCAAGGGCAAGGCCCGCCGGCGCCTTCGCGCCGTACCAAAATAAGAAAAGAGGAATAATTCATCATGGCGTTTTGGCTTTATAAATCCGAACCCTTCAAATGGTCATGGGACCAGCAGGTGAAATCCGGCGCGAAAGGTACGCATTGGGACGGCGTGCGCAATCATTTGGCGAAGCTCAATTTGATGGCGATGAAGAAAGGCGATCAGGGTTTCTTCTATCATTCCAATGAAGGCAAAGAGATCGTCGGCATTGTCGAAGTAATCCGCGAAGCCTATCCCGATCCGACCGCAGAAGTGGGCGAGCCCTGGGTGGTTGTCGATTTGAAAGCGGTGAGGCCGTTCAAGCGTCCCATTTCGCTTGCTGAGATCAAAGCTGACCCGAAGCTTGCGAAAATGTCTCTTGTCACGTCGATGCGACTTTCGGTGCAGCCTGTCACCGAAGCGGAGTGGAAACATATCTGCAAATTGGGCGGGGTTTAGGCAGTGCCATATGCACGCCGCTCAAGTTGATCGGTAAGCGCTACGGCTTCGGGCTCGCCATCTTCCAGAAGCGAACAAAATAAATGCGCTCCGTTCAGGACCGCTTGATTAGGCTCGTCACGAAATTGCGATTCATCGCGAAGAGCGACCATCACGCAATAATAAGCAACAATGAATCGCTCCAATGCGTTCAAAAAAGTCATAGGCTGATTGAAATCATATTGCGGCATCGTCACCCTCAGAAATAAAACGACTCCGGCGCAGAAATCGCGCTGGAGTCGGGGTGTTAACATGCCAAGACAAGTTGGCCGCGACGCCTTTAGTCTCGCGACCTGAACATAACGCCGCCACCCCGACGTGGAAGCGTCAGGGCCGTTTGGTCTCGGCAGAGGCACTGCCGCTCGTCTTGGGGATGTTAAACCCCAGGTCATGCTTTGCATGACCTAAGGGAAACATAACAGTCTTATACCAAAACGCAAATGGCCCAACGCGACTGACGCGGAAGGCAGACAATAGAATGGCGAGAATGATAGGCCGTGAATTTGAGTCAGCGCATTTTAGTAAAATGCGCTGAAGCGATGGCTTTCAAAATTAAAGAACCACGATCAACGATCGGACGCGAGATTTTTGACTGCCGCTTTTAGGCGGCCGGCGTTGCGGGGACTTTTGAGCAGAAATTCGGTTTCCTCATAAGAGGCGAAATCTTCGAGCGAAAGAATGACAACCGGTGACTTCCCACCCTCGCGGGTCACAAGCATTGGTTCGCGGTCGTGAACGACACGATCAAGCGCTGACGTGAGAATGCGGCCTAAAGTCGATAGAGATACCGTCCTCATCGGATTAAAGTCCGAAAATTGGCATGTAAATTCAAGTAAATTCGTGCTGAGGGGCTCTGCCCTCCGCCCCGCCTGCCCGACCAAAGTGTGACCCGTCCCGGTCTTGTCCCGAGGGGGGCGGGCCTTCATAATGGAAAACAAGGCGGAAGGGTCTTTTAAGACCCGATTGAGCCGTTTCGTGAAAGACCCGCACCGAGGCCCATGAGCCGCCGGGGCTGAGAGGGAGGAAATTTGATGTCCGATAAGCTCTATCCCGTGTCCCAAGACTGGGCCAAACGCGCTTTTGTTGATGATGCCAAATATAAGGCGATGTATGACGCGTCGGTCAAAGATCCGGAAGCGTTCTGGGGCGAGCATGGCAAACGCATCGACTGGATCAAGCCTTACACGAAAGTGAAGAATACGAGCTACGCGCCGGGCGCGGTCTCGATCAAATGGTTTGAAGACGGCATCACCAATGTGTCGATGAATTGCATCGATCGCCATTTGCCCCATCGCGCGAACCAAACCGCAATCATTTGGGAAGGCGATGATCCGAGTGACTCAAAACACATCACCTATCAAGAATTGCACGATGAAGTGTGCCGTTTCGCGAATGTGCTAAAAGCGCATGGTGTGCATAAAGGTGACACGGTTACAATTTATCTGCCGATGATTCCTGAAGCCGCTTATGCGATGCTCGCTTGCGCGCGTATCGGCGCGGTGCATTCGATTGTGTTTGGCGGCTTCTCTCCTGACTCACTTGCGGGTCGTATTGATGGATGTAAATCCAAAGTGCTGATCACGGCCGATGAAGGTTTGCGCGGTGGAAAAAAAGTACCGCTCAAAGCCAATTGCGATGAAGCGTTGAAACGCGTTCCGGGCGTTGTCACATCGCAAATCGTTGTGAAGCGCACAGGCGGTGCGGTACATATGCAGGATGGCCGTGATTATTATTATCACGATGAAGCTGCAAAAGCCGCAACGCAATGCAAGCCTGAACCAATGGAAGCAGAATCACCGCTTTTCATTCTTTATACATCGGGCTCGACAGGCGCACCGAAAGGCGTCGTTCACACAACAGGCGGCTATCTCGTTTACGCATCGATGACGCATCAATATGTCTTCGATTATCATGAAGGTGATATCTATTGGTGCACGGCCGATGTGGGCTGGGTCACCGGTCATTCATACATTGTGTATGGACCGCTCGCGAATGGCGCGACAACATTGATGTTTGAAGGCATTCCCACCTATCCGTCCATTTCGCGCTTCTGGGATGTCGTTGATAAACACAAAGTCAATATTTTCTACACGGCGCCAACAGCAATCCGTTCGCTGATGGGCGCTGGCGAAGAGCCCGTGAAGAAAACATCACGTTCGTCTTTGCGTTTGTTGGGTTCGGTCGGTGAGCCGATCAATCCTGGAGCGTGGGAGTGGTATCACCGCGTGGTGGGTGATGGTCGTTGCCCAATCGTGGATACATGGTGGCAAACAGAGACGGGCGGCATTCTCATAACACCGCTTCCCGGTGCAACCGCGTTGAAGCCGGGCTCGGCAACACGTCCCTTCTTTGGCGTGAAGCCCGAGATTGTTGATGCCAATGGCGTTGTTCAAAATGGAGCATGCGAAGGCAATCTTGTGATTTCAGATTCATGGCCGGGACAAATGCGCACCGTCTATGGGGATCATAAGCGCTTTATGGAAACCTATTTCGCTACTTATGCGAATAAATATTTCACAGGTGACGGATGCCGTCGTGATGCGGATGGTTATTACTGGATTACAGGTCGCGTTGATGACGTGATCAATGTCTCCGGT
>JBJTCD010000074.1:0-2500 GCA_046091665.1 Hyphomicrobiales bacterium | reverse complement strand
GCACAATCATGCTCGCTGGCCGAGGCGACGACTATGTCTGAGAAATCCTCTCGTCGTTTACGTCCCAAAGACGTCGCCATGCTCGTCAAAAGCGGCGGCGACTTTGCCGAAGAGACCCGCTTTTCGGCACAGAGCGGCGGCGGCTTCGTGCCGTGGGGCAAAACCAATTTCAAAGTGCTCAAAGCCGAAGACGCGTTGAACTCCAACGAACCGCAAGAGTCTGAACAAGAGACTGCATCACTGGAGACACCAGTACATGCGGGTCATACCGCTCCCGTTGAAACGCAATCGGATCACGTAGACACAGCGGCTGCAGAGATTCCTCCTGCCGCTCCCCCTGCCGGCCCGCAAGATATCGCGCCTTCTAGTGCCGATATCATCGCTGAAATTGATAAAGCACGCGAAGATGGTCGCGTGATCGGTTATCAGCAAGGCTTGGCCGCTGGCCGACAAGAATTCGAAGCCGCACTCGATGTGTTGCGCCGCCTTGAAGAGCGTATTGTTCCTCTGGCTGATGAAGCGATTGCTCAGAATACGGAAGTGATTGCGCGCCATGTGCGTCGTATTGCGCAAGATCTCTCCGGCACCATGTTCGCGACCATCCCCGATGCGTTCGTTCAGCGCATTCATCGTGCCGCAGAAACATTCACACGCGCGAATATGGAATTCACTTTGGCCATCAATCCAAAGGATGCTGAAATTCTCATTCCCGCGCTGCGTGGCGATGAAATGTTTAAGGACATCAGGGTCAACGAAGATCATGCTCTGCCCTCAGGCGGATTTAAAATCACAGCACGTGATCTTGAAGTCGAAGATTTTCCGCAATTGCTTGGTGCGGGAGATGATGAATGATTGATCTCGCCCGGTCACTCGATCGCGAATTATCGATTTTGCGGGGCACGCGCCGCATCCATGCAGTCGGTCGCGTCAAAAGATTCGATGGTCAGATCGTTCATGCGAGCGCGTTTCCGGCAGCCGTTGGCAATGAATGCCGCATCGAATGTGGTGACGGCAAATGGGCTGAGGCCGAAGTCATCGGCTTCCTTGATGAATATACGGTTCTTGTTTTGACCGGCGGTCCTGCATCACTCGTCGCTGGCGCACGCGTTGAAACTGTGCGTCGTGTTGATGTTGTGCCTGTGGGACCTGCACTGCTCGGTCGCGTCTTTGATGGCGCGGGGAAACCGCTTGATGAAAAACCTGAACCGCTCTTGCGTGAGCATTGGCCTCTGAAGGGCGAGCGCGTGAATCCGCTTCGTCGTCGGCCGGTGCGCGAGCCTCTTGATACAGGCGTGCGTGCGATCAACGCGCTTCTCACGATGGGTCGCGGACAACGTGTGGGTATCATTGCTGGCTCGGGCGTTGGTAAATCTTCTTTGCTCTCCGCTATGGCACGTTTCACGGAAGCTGATGTTGTCATTCTCGGTTTGATCGGTGAGCGCGGCCGTGAAGTTGCGGGCATGGTCGAAGAACTCTCCGCTTCACCAAGTTTTGAAAAAACCATTATCGTCGCCGTCCCTGCGGATCAGTCGCCTGTGTTGCGTATCCGTGGCGTTCATCGCGCAACCGCCTATGCCGAATATTTCCGCGCCCAAGGCAAGAATGTTCTCTTGATGATCGACTCACTCACGCGCGTGGCTCATGCGCAGCGCGAGCTTGGCCTCGCTCTTGGCGAACAACCAACAACCAAAGGCTATCCGCCATCGGTTGTGTCTTTGATCGGTCAATTACTTGAACGCTCAGGCCTCGATGGCGACACACATGGCAGCGTGTCAGCCATTTATACGGTGCTTGCTTATGGTGATGATACAACATCCGATCCGAGTGTTGATTCCGCGCGCGCCATTCTTGATGGGCATATCGTGCTGTCGCGTCGGCAAGCCGAACAAGGCATTTATCCGGCGATTGATTTGTCGGCTTCGATCAGCCGCACGATGGTGGATTGCGTCGCCTCAGGTCATGTGGCGCGCGCGCGCAAATTCCGCCGCTTGCTTAGTCTCTACGAACAGAACCGCGATCTCATGATGCTTGGCGGTTATCAGCCGGGACAAGATCCCGAACTCGACCTCGCGTTCCAGATCAATCCTTCGCTCGTGAATTTTATCAGCCAAGCCACCGATGAACGCTCGGGCTTTATTGAAAGCGAAGCGAGACTGCAGGCGCTCATCCCATGAGTGATTCGCATAGAACCCGGCTCGCTGCGCTTAAGCGCAAAGTCGAATATCGCAAATGGCAGGTGGAGAAGGGACGGCTGATTTCCGAAATCCAACGCCTTGATGACCGCATCAATCAGGTCGACGCGCTCAAGACAATCTACCAAAATCATCTTGAAAAACCGTCTCTCACAGCCCGCGAATTGGTCGGCATTCGCATCATCAATATGCATCTGAATGACCGCCGTGACCTTGATATGACCCGTCTGCAGCTTTTAGCCGAAGAGCGGCAGAGACTCATGACCATGTTGGCCGCCAAAAAGCGCGAAGTGGATATGCTTGAGGAC
>JBJTCD010000073.1:0-15980 GCA_046091665.1 Hyphomicrobiales bacterium | reverse complement strand
TTCCCTATACGACACTCCATATCGGTACTATCAAAGGCGGCACGGCGCTCAACATCGTACCGGCCGATTGCACGCTCGAATTTGAAATCAGAAACAGCCCTTCAGATCCGGCTCAAAACATATTGCAATCACTTTTTGATGAAGCCGCTTCTGTAACGGAGCGCGTGAGAAGCCGCTTTCCCGATTGCGGTATCACGCTTAATATCATCAATGAATATCCGGGTCTCTTGATGCACGAGGGCGAAGCCTCTCTCACCACGTTACAAACACTTGTGGGTTCAAAAAAAGCGAAGAAGATTTCCTTTGGAACCGAAGGCGGTCTCTTTCATGAGGCGCTCAATGTACCGACTTATATCTGCGGCCCTGGGGATATCGCGCAAGCTCATAGACCGGATGAATTTATTTCACGCGATCAAATGGCGCAGTGTCTGGGATTTCTTGAAAGACTATCGCACACGCTTCGCATTTAAGAATCACTTGTTGCCGGGCACGCCATAAGAAGGCGCTTTTGTGGGATCAAGCGCGCGGGTCACATAGGCATCAAGCTGCGGTTTCCAACGCTCCCACAACTCTGCTAAAGCGCCGACCGGGTCATCCTCATGCCAATCGACGCGAAGATCCGCCACAGCCCATGCCACATCTCGCACGATCACAAGGCCTGCCGAATGAACCGGACCCTCTTCACCGCCTGCAGCAAGCCCCGCAAGCATCGCGCCAATCAGACGATCCCCAAGATCAGCGCCTTCACTTTTCTCGAAAAATTCACGCATCGCTTTGAGCACATCAAGATCGCGCAACATATTGCCGGCAACGGCACCGTTTTTGAAGGCAAGCGCACCATAGGTACCAAGCGCCTGAGCGCCTGAATGAACAGCTGAAAGACCATGGCGATCAACAAACGCGATTTGACGATAATCAATATGAGCGGATGTCGCTTTGATGCGATCGAGCGCATCTTCAGCCGACAGTCCTTCCGCCATCAACGCCAAACCCTTTGGTCCGATTGTTGGATCTGTTACATTTTGTGTGGCAACCGCACCCACACCCGCGCGCGCATGCGCACATCGCGCGGCGACTGCAGGACTTGATGAAGACACCGCAACGCCGAATTGTCCCGTTCGCTCACACCGCGCAGAGATCGAGAAGGTCATGCAAAAACTCTTTCTTCACTCACTCGGGGATTACGGCGGTGACTTCAATTTCAACGAGCCATTCAGGTCGCGCCAGTGCCGACACGACAAGACCGGTTGAGCAATAATGCACGCCTTTGAGCCATTTGCCCATTTCGACATAGACCGCTTCGCGAAAGCGGATATCCGTCAGATAAATCGTGATGCGGCAGATATGGGATAAATCGCTACCCGCTTCTTCAAGGAGCATTTTGACATTGCGCATGGCGACCCGCGCCTGCCCTTCGGGATCACCGACCGCGAGATTTTCCCGTGTTTCGAGATCTTGCGAAACCTGACCGCGCACAAACACCATTGTGCCGCGCGCCACCACCGCTTGGGCAAGATCATTATCAAGTTTTTGCTCGGGATAAGTGGCTTTGGTGTTGAAGGGACGGATACGCTTGTGAACCATAGACCCAATCCTCTTCGAGTTTTTCGATCATAAGTGAGGATTGTCTCGGGCTTTTTCATAAAAGCGTCAAGCCAAGGGGCGGGGGGACAGCCCTGCGCTCACTTCTGTGATTATATCTCATTTGCCCAAAAAAGGCCCGTGTATGAATGTGAAAGATTGGCCCAGTCAGCCTATCCTTTTGCAAGAATCTGAATACACTACCCCATCGAAAACGCTGTATTGAGTGCCAAAAAGCCCAACCCCGTGAGGAACCTTCGATGAGCAAAAAGCAAAAACGCACGGACTACCCCTTGAATTCAACACGCCGTAAGGCCCCCGCCCCCGCGGCGGCGCATGCCTCCGAAAGCCATGGCGACCACCATGGGGACGCCGGCCATCAAGCCAGCCACGATCACCAAGACCACCAAGGCGGATCACATACCAAGGATGATCATTCCAATCATTGATGCTTGAGGGTAAAAGCCCCACATCTTCTTTTTTGCATACCCATGATGGCCGATGATCACGGCCATCATTTTTTTGCTTCGACCTTCTTCGACCAGTCATTCGACAGATGCAGCTCAACCCGGCGTGAAGAGCCCAAGACCGCCTTCCCCGACGGAGCCATCTTGCAGTTTATCGACATATATTTGAAATATGATGGATCCAATGACCGAGAATGATCGTAGCTCCCTCATAACGGGAGATCTGCAATGTCTGACCATCTCATATCGCAAGCGCTTTTGGCCTGGGAACATTTTCTCTCAGGTTCAGGCTTTGGCGAACCTGCCCGGGTAGCCGCTCAAAAAAGAGGTTGGCTCGACCAAGATGGCAGCCCAACGGCGGAAGGCCGCCGCCTTATTGAAGCCTTGATCGAGCAAAAAGAGCAAAGAAGCGTTTTTCGCAATTTGATCTGATCGGCAGGCGCGCCCATTAGCGTATCGCATGACTATTTTATGCCCCTGGAATTTAACCTGAAAACAAGGATGATGCTCCAATGAAAAATCTAACTCTTGCTGCGCTCTTGGTTGTCGGTATGGCCTCACCCGCTTTGGCAAGCCATTGCCCGATGGATATGAAAAAGATCGAAGCCGCAATGAAAACAGCGATGCTTGATGGCGCCAAGAAAAAGAAAGTCATGGAGCTTTATGAAAAGGGCAAAGCGGAACATGAATCAGGCAATCATAAAGCTTCGGAAGCCGATCTTGCCGAAGCCATGAAATTGCTCGGAATCTAAGTCAGCACCTAAATTGCGCAAACAATGATGAAAGCCCGAACGCCGGTTCGGGCTTTTTTTATTTGACCTTTTTCATACGCTTCTCAACTGTTCAAATCGTCAATCAACGGATCGGGATGAGCGTAAGTCTGCAAGGCTACACGATCAATGATTTCAATTTTCCGCCCTTGCAGCGCGACGCCACAGTGCCGCAATGTGGCGAACCCACGCGATAAATGCGCATTCGTCATACCGAGACGTGAAGCAAGAACGGTTTTCTGGATGCATAACTCAAAGCGTGAATGACCCAACACATCAGCTTCAGTGAGAATCCAATTGGCAAGACGTTGCCCTGCATTTCTCACTTTCATATTTTTAAGCTCTTTCACCATATCGCGATAACGTGTTGCCACCTCACGACAAGCAGAAAGCGCCAGCGCCGGATTAATCTCCATCGCATGATGAAACTCTTCAAGCGGCAACGAAAAAATGCGCGAGGGCACTAAAGCGCGCGCGCTCACAAGAGAAGGTTGTCGCAAAACCACGGCCGCGATGATGAAGGCTGCTGGCGGCCTGATGATCGAGACAATGGTTTGACCCCCACCATGACCCGAGACGAGCTCAAAGAGGCCCTCGGTAAGAACATATAAAAATTTCGGCACTTCGCCTTCACGCGCCAAGATCCGCTGCGGGCCGCATTCGATCATTTCACCGCGATCAGCGAGGGCAACAAAATCCGAGTCCTGTAATGTTCGGAAAATCGGAAAGCCCTGAAGCAATCGATAATCACTCTCTCTCATGGCCCGTCCTTCCAAATTCTATTTTTTAATTTATTTAATATATATCAAAAAATATTCAATTTAATTGAGCTAAATCAAATACAAATAAGATGATCCCCCGCAACCTAGAAATTGCAGGCAAGCGAAAAGAATGTTCGGTTCCTATGCGGTTAGCGTTTAATCCCAATTGGTCGGCGTGCAATCATGATAGACTTATCCATGATAAAGGATGACGCTTGCAGATCGTATCGCTGTGCTTGATGGCGGTATCGTCAAGCGATTCCGCGCACCGATGGATCTTCAATTAGCCTCCATCTCGAGCAAAATTCCATCGCTAACGTCATTCCCCAAACTAACGGGCGTAAGACCATCGCAATGATCAATGATCTGATCCGCATGATTATAGGCGACGATCGACATCCTACGAAAAGTTAAACCGCTGACGCGTTTGGCAAGAAACGAAATTCAGGAAAATATCTATACGACCTGATGTCCGTATGATGACGATTGATCATTAAACATGCCCTGCCTTTTCGAATGCATGGCGATGGCAAGGGAAGATGTTTCAGCCTCCGTTAGAAATAATCCGAGCTTGGTGCGACGCCATAAAACATCATCAGCCGTTTGGGCCCATTCCTCGCGCATGAGATAATCAATCTCGCTCTCCGTTAACGTGCCGCCAAAGTTGAGACCAAGATCGGACGGGGATTGCGCCGAGCCCAAAATCATACGCGCGCGCGTTCCATAAAGACGACAAAGACGTTCAAGATAATCGCGTTCAAAACGCGGGTAATCGGCATTCATCTGATCGACGAGTCTCTGAAACCCCGTTTGCGGAAAATCACCGCCCGGCAAAATCTTTTGAGCGGTCCACCCTGCTCGCGAAAGCGATGAAGGGAAATAGGGCTTAAATTTTTCAAGCACCGCTTCGGCCAAACGACGATAGGTCGTGATTTTTCCGCCGAAGACAGACAGTAACGGCGCTTGACCCTCTGGCGTGTCGAGCTTCAAAACATAATCGCGTGTCGCTTCTTGAGCTTTTGATGCCCCATCATCATAAAGAGGGCGAACGCCGGAATAAGACCACACAACATCTTCACGCTTTAACGGTGATTTGAAATAATCGCTTGCTGCTGCGATCAAATAGGAGATTTCATCCTCCGTCGCATAGACATCTTTGGGATCACCTTGATAATCGCGGTCGGTCGTACCGATCAATGTGAATTGTTTTTGGTAGGGAATTGCAAAGATAATTCGACCATCCGCATTTTGAAAAATATAGGCGCGATCATGTTCATAAAGTCTCCGCATAACAATATGCGATCCTTGTACAAGACGGATACGCGCGTGCATGGACGTTTGCATTTTATGTTGCAACACATCGGTGACCCATGGCCCGGCAGCATTCACCAGCGCGCGTGCTTCAATATGTTTAATCGTCTTGGTGTTCTGATCTTCAATCGAAAGACGCCATAATGCACCCATACGCTCAGCACCGATCAGTTTCTGGCGCGTTTCAATGACTGCACCATGGTGACGCGCATCCATCGCGTTCAAGATAACCAAGCGCGCATCATCAACCGAACAGTCCGAATATTCAAAACCGGTCGACGCGTCGGGTTTTAAAGGAATACCCACACTATCTTTGAACAGGTTCAGCGTACGCGTTGGCGGTAAAAGTTTTCGCCCCCCAAGATGATCATAAAGAAAAAGGCCGAGGCGCAACAACCACGGAGGCCTTAAGCCACGATGAGCGGGTAAAACAAATCGCAAGGGCCAAATAATATGCGGCGCGAGACGCCAAAGCCGCTCCCGTTCAATCAAGGCTTCGCGAACAAGCCTGAATTCAAAATGCTCGAGATAACGCAATCCGCCATGAATAAGCTTCGTGGACCAGCTCGAGGTGCCGCTTGCGAGATCATTTTGTTCGCACAGATAAACGGACAGTCCACGGCCTGCGGCATCGCGCGCAATCCCGCAGCCATTAACGCCACCGCCGATGATGGCGATGTCCACCGTCATGACGAACCCTCTCCTGATCATCAATATTCGTTTAATGTTCGTTCAAAAAAAACGAAATGCAATTGAAAATAAAAAATTGGAAAAAGGCGACGATTCTTGGCAAAATGAAAATCAAATCAGGTAGATTCTTCACGGGTCTTCTGTGTTTCAATGATTTTTACCCCATTTTCTCGGCAAATTGATCCAAATTTACTTCCGGGGAGGTGATCGGTAACGAAGATATCAATGTCAGAAATATGAGCGATACGAACGGGAGCCGTTCGTTCGAACTTCAAGCGATCCGCCACGAGGATTACGGTTCGCGCATTTTCGATGATGGTTTTCGCAACACTCACTTCCCGATAATCAAAATCGAGCAAAGCGCCCTCTTCATCCAATGCCGACGCCCCGATGATCGCGTAATCCACTTTAAACTGGGAGATAAATTGGGCCGTTGCCTCCCCAATGATCGCGCCATCGGCGCGGCGAACCGGTCCACCAGCCATAATGACTTCGATATTCGGGTTTGCATAGGTCATCATGGCAACATTTAAGTTGTTGGTAATAATCAATAAATCTTTATGATCAGCCAAAGCGCGGGCGACTTCTTCGGTCGTCGTGCCGATATTAATAAACAGGGAGGCGCCGTTCGGAATGAGCGCCGCTGCCGCTGCGCCGATGATTTGCTTTTCGCCATGGGCGATGAAACGACGTGCCTCATAAGACGCATTGATCACGCCGGATGCGATGATGGCACCGCCATGAATGCGGGACAAAAGTCGCCGATCACAGAGATCATTGAGATCGCGGCGAATGGTTTGGGGGGTCACCTCAAAACGCGAAGCCAGATCATCAACCAGAACGCGTCCTGTTTTACGAGCAATTTCAATGATTTCTCTCTGCCGTTCGGATGAATCATCCATCTCTCAGATCCCGCTTTATTCTTTATGGTGCCTTGATTAACCTAGAACACTCAAAAAATGAACATTACTGACTCGGCGCGAAAGGAGGAGGTCAAATTGAGCCACATCCTGTCAATTGACCAAGGCACCACCTCGTCGAGAGCGATCATCTTCACATCCGATCTCGTACCGCTCACCAGCGCGCAAAAAGAATTTCCGCAATATTTTCCGAAGGCGGGCTGGGTCGAACATGATTGTGAGGACATCTGGTCGGGTGTTCTCGATGTGGCGAGAGAAGCGCTTCAAAAAGCGCGTCTCCAGACGGGCGATCTGGCGGCGATTGGCATTACGAACCAACGTGAAACGACAGTGGTGTGGGAGCGCGCCACGGGTCGCACCCTCCATAAGGCGATTGTTTGGCAAGATCGCCGCACGGCCGAACAGTGCCAATCGCTGAAAGCAAAAGGTCATGAAGATTTTGTTTCGCAACGAACCGGTTTGCTTCTTGACCCTTATTTTTCGGCAACAAAAATCGGCTTTATTCTTGATGCGGTTCCTGGTGCGCGTGCGCGCGCCGAGCGCGGAGAACTGGCCTTTGGAACGATCGACAGTTTTCTCATTTGGCGAATGACAAAGGGACAGGTCCACGCGACCGATGCCACGAACGCTTCGCGCACGATGTTGTGCAACATTCACACAGGCCAATGGGATGATGAGCTCTTGGCTTTGTTTGATATTCCCAAATCATTGATGCCGGAAATCAAAGACTCATCAGCCGATTTCGGAATGACATCGCCTGAAATTTTTGGCACAGCGATTCCCATTCGGGGCGTTGCCGGCGATCAACAGGCGGCAAGCATTGGTCAGGCCTGTTTTGAACCGGGCATGATGAAATCAACCTATGGCACCGGTTGTTTTGCGCTTTTGAACACAGGCGATAATGCTATTCACTCTTCTAATCGCTTACTGACGACGATTGCCTATCAACTGAATGGCAAGAGAACTTATGCGCTCGAAGGGTCAATTTTTGTTGCGGGGGCTGCTGTGCAATGGCTCCGTGACGGATTAAAACTCTTGGTCAATGCGTCAGAGTCTGGCGATCTCGCCGATCAAGCTGATCCGACACAATCTGTTTATCTTGTGCCCGCTTTTGTTGGCCTTGGCGCTCCGCATTGGGATGCGGATGCACGCGGTGCGATGTTTGGATTAACTCGTAACACAGGACCTCGTGAATTTGCCAAGGCCGCACTTGATTCAGTTTGCTATCAAACACTCGATCTTCTTGATGCAATGCGCGCCGATTGGAAAGCGCCCTCACGCGCGATTTTGCGTGTCGATGGCGGAATGACGACTTCGGACTGGACGATGCAACGTCTTGCCGATTTAATTGATGCCGAAGTGGATCGGCCCGTGATCACTGAAACAACGGCGATGGGTGCC
Source organism: Hyphomicrobiales bacterium (assembly GCA_046091665.1). Classification (GTDB taxonomy): domain Bacteria; phylum Pseudomonadota; class Alphaproteobacteria; order Rhizobiales; family Beijerinckiaceae; genus CAIUPE01. The sequence continues at coordinate 8,079 of JBJTCD010000073.1, read as the reverse complement.
GCCTATCTCGCAGGTCTCTCTTGTGGACTTTATCCCGCACCACAAGACTTTATGAAATCATGGCGACTCGAAAGACGATTCACACCTCACATGGATGCGGCGTTACGCTCTCAGCAAATTGCCGGATGGCGGGATGCGGTCAGTCGTACTTTGTCAGTACCCACGCGACTATGATTAAAAATGTGAAGATATTTTAACAATCCGCCACATTGACGGCCAATCCGCCTTGCGCGGTTTCTTTATATTTGACGAGCATATCGATGCCCGTTTGACGCATGGTTTCGATGACTTCATCAAGCGAAACGCGATGTGTGCCGTCACCACGCAGGGAAAGGGATGCCGCAACAATCGCCTTATTCGCACCAAAGGCATTACGCTCAATGCAAGGGATTTGTACGAGACCACCAATCGGATCGCATGTCATACCGAGATGATGTTCAAGCGCGATTTCAGCGGCGTTTTCCACCTGCTCTGGTGTGCCGCCAAGAAGCGCGCATAGTCCACCAGCCGCCATAGCAGAGGCTGACCCCACTTCACCTTGGCAGCCGACTTCAGCGCCCGAGATCGATGCATTTTGTTTGATGAGCGAGCCCACAGCGGCGGCGGTTAAGAGATAATCGCGCGAGGCTTCGAGCGAATATTCGGGACAGAACTCTTTTGCATAACGCAACACCGCGGGAATGATTCCGGCGGCACCATTTGTGGGTGCCGTCACAACACGGCCACCGGCGGCGTTTTCTTCATTCACCGCGATCGCATAAAGCGACACGTAATCCATAATCTCGTGAGCTGGGCGTTGATTGGCGCTTTTTGCCGCTTCAAGCTGTTCGGCAATTGATTTCGCGCGACGCTTCACTTTGAGACCGCCCGGCAAAATGCCTTCTTGTCGGCAGCCGCGATCAATACAGGCGGACATCACGTCGCGAATACGATCAAGCCGCGCATTGATTTCTGAATCGTCATGTGTGACGCGTTCATTGTCGCGTTGTATCTCAGCAAAATTTTTACCTGTTGTTTTACAAAGCTGCAAAAGCTCCGACACATTTGTAAAAGGATAAGGCAAAGCGGGGCCACCGGCGCCACCTGCCGCTTCTTCTTCATCCGTCACAACAAAGCCGCCGCCGATAGAATAATAGGCTTTTTCAAGAAGCATCGCGCCTTCCGCACCATAGGCGGTAAAGCGCAGCGCATTTGAATGGCGCTTCATCAATTCTTTTTTATTGGCAATCAGATCATCATCCACTGTGAAGGGAATCGCGCGCACGCCGCCAAGTTCAAGCGAAGCATTGCGTGTGATGGAGGCGATGATCTCTTCAACCTGATCGGGATCAACTTCAGCCGGAAGATAGCCAGAAAGACCCAACAAAATGGCTGTCTCGGTGCCATGGCCTTTCGCGGTCCAGGCGAGTGAGCCGAAAAGCTCCGTCTTGATCCGCCCAACGCGACCAAGGCCCAATGTCTCATTCACAAGCGCCACGAAGCGATGCGCCGCAACCATTGGCCCGACCGTATGCGAGCTTGAGGGACCAATGCCCACTTTGAAAAGATCAAATACGCTGATCATGATTATCTCGCATTCACCAAATCGCAATCGCTTCTACATACCTCATCCTGAGCCACATGGCGAAGCCATGTGAGTCGAAGGACTTGAAAGAAAGTCCCTGATGGTGGTTCGACACGGAAGCGCTTTGCGCTTCCGGCTCACCATGAGGTCCCTGACGACGGCCGTCAACGCAGGCGACCACATCTATTCATTCAGCCGCAACTGCGTAGCTTTCAAGCGGCGGGCAAGAGCAAACGAGGTTGCGATCGCCATACACATTGTCGACGCGATTAACCGGCGACCAATATTTATCAACGCGGAACGATCCCGGCGGATAGCATGCTTCCTCGCGGCTATAGGGGCGATCCCATTCGCCGACGAGATCCTCAACCGTGTGCGGTGCACGACGCAGCGGATTATTCTCGCGATCGTGTTGACCGCTCGCAATTAAATCCGCTTCCGAAGCAATGCCGATCATCGCATCGATGAAGCGATCAAGTTCGGCCTTCGGCTCGCTTTCTGTTGGCTCAACCATCAGCGTGCCCGCAACCGGCCAACTCATCGTGGGCGCGTGGAAGCCGCAATCGATTAAACGCTTCGCAATATCTTCAACAGTAACACCCGCTTTTTCATTGAGCACACGTGTATCGAGAATGCATTCATGCGCGACACGTCCCTTGTCCGATTTATAGAGCACCGGATAGGCAGAGGAGAGACGCGATGCGATATAATTCGCATTCAGAATTGCGACCTTGGTGGCTTGCGTCAAACCTTCGCCGCCCATCATCAAGCAATAAGCCCATGATATAAGAAGGATCGAAGCCGAACCATAAGGGGTTGCCGACACGGCACCACCATCACGCTCTTCAGGGCTACCCGGCAGGAACGGCGCAAGATGCGACTTCACACCGATCGGACCCATACCCGGACCGCCGCCGCCATGCGGAATAGCGAAGGTCTTGTGCATATTCAAATGCGACACGTCAGAGCCGATATCACCAGGACGAACGAGACCCACAAGCGCATTCATATTCGCGCCATCCATATAGACTTGGCCACCATGCTTATGCGTGATCTCGCAAATTTCGCGCATGGTCGTTTCAAACACACCATGCGTTGACGGATAGGTGATCATGCACGCTGCGAGATTGGCAGAATGTTGTTCGGCCTTCGCTTTGAAATCCGCAACATCGATATTGCCGTCCGCCGTGACACCGACAACGACGACTTTCATGCCGACCATCTGTGCCGATGCCGGATTTGTGCCATGCGCTGATGTCGGAATGAGACAGACATCGCGATGGGTGTCGCCACGATGATCATGATAGGCCTTGATGGTGAGAAGGCCCGCATATTCACCCTGCGCACCGGAATTCGGCTGCATCGAGAAGGCTTCATAGCCCGTGATTTGGCAGAGCTTTTCTTCAAGATCGGCGAGCGCTTCATGATAGCCCGCGGCTTGCGCTTTCGGCGCAAAGGGATGAAGCGTTGAAAATTCCGGCCAGCTTAGCGCCATCATTTCCGCAGTGGCATTAAGCTTCATCGTGCATGAACCAAGCGGAATCATCGAGCGATCGAGCGCCAAATCCCGATCCGCCAAGCGACGCATATAGCGCGTCATTTCGGCTTCAGCACGATTCATATGGAACACCGGATGCGTCATGTAGCTCGATATGCGAAGCATATGTTCCGGCAGGCAATAATGCTCGACATCTGTATCATCGACCATATCACCACCGAAGGCACGCCAGATCGCTTCCGTGTGTTCGCGGCGCGTCGTTTCATCAAAGGAAATGCCGATCTTTGTTTTGCCAACGCGACGAAGATTGATACCTTCCGCTTCGGCTGACTTCAAAATCGCACCCTGCAACGGACCAACTTCAATCGTCACCGTATCGAAAAAATCTTTTGGCTCGACGGTGAAACCAAGCTTCTCAAGCCCGTCGACGAGACGCACCGTCTTGCGATGAATGCGTTCGGCGATTGCTTTCAAGCCGACAGGACCGTGGAAGACAGCATACATCGACGCCATGACAGCGAGCAAAGCTTGTGCCGTGCAGATATTCGATGTCGCCTTCTCGCGACGGATGTGTTGTTCGCGTGTCTGCAGGCTCAGGCGATAAGCGCGGTTGCCACGCGCATCAATCGACACACCGACAATGCGGCCGGGCATGGAACGCTTCAACGCATCTTTGACGGCCATATAGGCAGCGTGCGGACCACCATAACCAATCGGTACACCGAAACGTTGTGTTGAACCGATCGCAATATCGGCACCCATATCGCCCGGTGTTTTCAAAATTGTGAGCGAAAGAGGATCAGCGGCAACACAACCTAATGCGCCTGCATCATGCAACCTTGCGATCACATCAGTGAAGTCATGCACATGGCCATAGGTGCCCGGATATTGGAAAATCGCACCGAAGACTTCAGCGGGCTTCAGATCAACGAAGGGATCGCCGACGATGAGGCTCCAGCCAAGCGGCTTCGCGCGTGTTTCGATGACCGCAATCGTTTGCGGGTGGCAATGATGATCGACGAAGAAGGCGTTCGCTTTGTTCTTTGTCGAACGATGGCAAAGTGCCATCGCTTCTGCCGCCGCTGTTCCTTCATCAAGAAGAGACGCATTTGCGACATCAAGACCGGTCAAATCCGAAATCATCGTCTGGAAGTTCAACAGCGCTTCAAGACGACCTTGGCTGATCTCCGGCTGATATGGCGTATAAGCCGTATACCATGCCGGATTTTCAAAAATATTCCGCTGGATCACAGGCGGCGTCACAGTACCGTAATAGCCCTGCCCGATCAGGCTCGTCATCACACGATTTTTCGCCGCAACACGACGAAGACGTTCAAGCACACCTTGCTCGGAAAGCGCTTCACCCCATGCCAAAGGCGTCTTCAACCGAATATCATCCGGCACGATACCATCGATCAACGCATCGAGACTTGGCGCGCCAACAGCGCGCAACATCTGCTCCATCTCGGCAGGTGATGGACCAATGTGTCGGCGATTGGCGAAATCATAGGGATCGTATGGTGTTGCGGTGTAGCTCATGTGATCCTCCAAAATTTGATCAGGCGATCAATTTTTCATAGGCGTCGCGATCCATCAGGCTTGCGGCAGCGCTTGCATCGGCAAGCTTCAAACGAAAGAACCAGCCCTTGCCTTCAGGATCTGAATTGACGAGTGAAGGATCACCCGTGATCGCATCATTGACTTCAATGATCTCACCCGCAAGCGGGCAATAAACGTCGGATGCGGCTTTGACCGACTCAACCGTTGCAGCAGCATCGCCTTTGCCGAGAGACGCGCCCACTTTCGGCAAATCAACAAATACGAGATCGCCGAGTTGTTCGGCGGCGTGGCTCGTAATGCCAACAGTGGCAACGCCCTCTTTCACTTCGAGCCATTCATGATCTTCGGTAAATTTCAGCATGGTTTCCTCCTCTTAAGAGCGCTTATATCCGGGGGTGATGAAAGGAAGGTCAGCAACTTTTACCGGCAAACGTGAACCACGCACTTCGGCAAAAAGTTTTGTTCCGGTCTTTGCATGTTTGGCTGGCACATAGCCCATGGCGACTGGGGCACCCACAGTTGGTCCGAAACCACCTGATGAGATTCGGCCAATCGCGTGCGTTGATGTTTCATCAGCAAACAAAGGTGCGTCTGCGCGAATGGGCGCGCGACCTTCCGGCGCGATGCCGACGCGACGACGTGAGGCTCCCTTTGCAAGCTGATCAAGAATAACAGCATCACCAGGGAAACCCCCGCTACGCGCACCACCTGAACGACGTGACTTTTGCATCGCCCATTCAAGTGCCGCTTCAACCGGTGTTGTTATTGTATCGATATCATTGCCATAGAGGCAGAGGCCTGCTTCCAAACGAAGACTGTCGCGCGCGCCAAGACCAATCACATGCACATCCGGATTGGCGAGCAGGGCTTCTGAAAATTCAACCGCTTTCGATTCCGGAATTGAAATTTCATAACCGTCTTCGCCCGTGTAACCAGAGCGCGAGACAATGCATGACACACCAAGGATTTGAACCTCAGCCACATCCATAAACGCCATCGCCGCAACAGAGGGCGCAAATTTGGCTAAGGCCGCTTCAGACTTTGGCCCTTGCAGCGCAAGCAAAGCGCGACCAGTCCATTCTTCAATCTCGCAGTCTTTCTCAAGATGCGCGTGAAGATGCGCAATGTCTTGCGCTTTGCATGCGGCATTCACCACAATATAGAAATGATCGCCGCGATGGGCGAACATCAAATCATCGAGAATGCCGCCTGTTGCGTTTGTAAAAAGACCATAGCGTTGACGGCCCGGCTTTACGCTCAACACATCAACCGGCATCAAACGCTCAAGCGCAAGCGCTGCATCTTCCATTTTTCCGGATCGGGCACGCAAGCGCACTTGCCCCATATGGCTGACATCAAAAAGGCCCGCATGTGAACGCGTATGAAGATGCTCTTTCATCACGCCTTCGGGATATTGCAACGGCATCTCATAACCGGCGAATTCGACCATTTTGCCGCCGAGCTGAATGTGAAATGCATTCAATGGCGTTTTCAACAAGGGTCCAGAATGTGCCATGTCGCCCGTCCCTCTCCGCGCCAGCCGCCCCTCTCACGGGGGAGCAGGCATCCTCACAACACTTAACTCTTTGAAGAGAGGATACTCAGAATATAGAATTTGCAAAATTGATAATATAAAGGATAGAATGAATAAAATTTATGATAGGCGGCCCGATGCAGAATATCCCGATGGATTTGCTCAGAACCTTCGTCAAAGCCATCGAAAGCGGCAGTTTGACCCGTGCGGCGAGCCTTGTGGGCCGCACCCAGTCGGCCGTGAGCCTGCAAATCCGCCGCCTCGAAGAGATTGTTGGTACACAGCTTTTCCTGCGCGACGCACATAAGCTCAATCTCACGGCAGACGGGCAGGCCTTTTCCCAATATGCACGCCGTATCCTCGCCTTGAATGACGAGGCGCTCGCGAGCGTTCAAAAACCGACGGTAGCCGGCCGCGTGCGACTTGGTGCGCCACACGAATATACGGCATCTCTGCTCCCGGAATTTTTGGGTAAATTCGCGCAATCCCACCCCAATGTGATGCTCGAAGTCACAAGCGATCTCAGCCGCAATTTGTTACGGCGCCAGCAAGACGGTGAATTCGATCTCGTAATCGCGTTGCATGATGATCGCTCTCACGATGCAGGACGAAAGATCTATACCGAGCCGCTGACATGGGTGGGCAGCAATGACCATGGACGACATCAGCAATCACCCATTCCTTTGGTTCTCGCACCACCGCCGTGCATCTATAGACAACGCGTGTTGCAAGCACTGAATCAACGCAAGATTCCGAACCAAGTGACCTATCTCAGTTCAAGCTACAATGGGATTTCAGCGGCTGTACAAGCGGGTATCGGCATCACCGCGATGGCCGGCAGCACAATCCCGGAAGGCAGCCGTATTCTCAATGAAAGTGACGGACTCCCAAGCCTTGGACAATTGGAACTTCACATTCATCGCGGCAGCGGAAAAGCTTTTGAAGCGCTTAAAAAACTCGAAGATTACATCGAAGGAAGTTTTTCGAAAACAACGCCGCCACGCGCGAATAAGTGATCTGGATCATCGATTCTCTTTTTTGTAAGGAAGGCTTCATAAAAAGGTTTTTAAAGCCGCAGATGGTATCGCGCCCATTCCTGCATGGTGATTAGTTGCCGCCAAAAAGAATTATCCCCTCAGTCTTTCTCTTACACAGGTCAAGGGAGTCTTTGATACAAAAAGGAATTCAGATTTAGATCATTCGCCAGATCGGATACTAGATTATTTTCTGCTCATGCGGAAATTTATAGACAATATCTGCAAAGCGATCGGCTGCGAAAGTGTAAAACCATTTTAGCGAACCGTTCGCGCGCGGAACACCATGGATCGCATTGCTCGGTATAAAAATAGCAATGCCGGGCGCAAGACGATGAGGATGTCCGTCAATCATCACATCGCCTTCACCTTCAAGGCCAAAATAGATTTCTGGATGTTCATGAGAATGAAGCGCAAAGGTATCGCCGGCTTCCAACATGGCAACGCCACAAACAATTTTATCCGTATCGGTCTCGGGTGCCGAAATCAGCGTCCTAAAACGAATTGTTCCTCGCGCTTGATCATCCCATCTCTCATCTTGCAGGGCACTAAAATCAACACTCGTTACTTTCGACACTATAAAAACTCCGATGGATAGACGGCTTGGATTATATGTTCTGCGAACCGATAAGCCGAATTCAGTGGCAAGAAAACTGGTGGAGAAGGACGATTAAACATCAAGGCCATAAAGCCTGTGCATTCCGCGCCTTATTGAGATATTAGGATGAAACAATAACGAATGAAGCGCTGGTGCTGCCGGAGAGGATTGAACTCTCGACCTCTCCCTTACCAAGGGCAGAAGATGCTTCCCACTAATGTTTTGCTAGCCAGAACGACTGCTTAGTCACCAAAGATACGTGTATTCTCCCTGAAAAAACATTATTTGAAA
>JBJTCD010000072.1:0-3613 GCA_046091665.1 Hyphomicrobiales bacterium | reverse complement strand
GGCACCTCGCGCGGCGGATTGATCACGATGCTTTTGGGCGTCACAGCGCCGGAATTGATCGAAGCCGTGATCCTGAATGATATTGGTCCGGTTCTGGAAATAGCAGGGCTACAACGGATTGCGACTTATGTCGGCAAGGGTGCGATGCCGAAGACGATGGAAGAAGCCCTCCAACGTATTAAAGATACAAATCCTGATTTCACCGATCTTGATGAAAGCGAATGGCGACATCTCACAAAGATGAGTTTTCGTGAGACAGGGTCGGGGAGCGTCTCGCTCACTTATGATGCCGCTTTGTCGCGCGGATTTTTGGCGCTTGATTTTTCAAAACCGCAACCCACGCTCTGGCCTTTGTTTGACGCGTTGAAAGCGGTGCCTGTGATGGTTATTCGCGGAGAGAATTCTGATCTTCTATCGGAGGTGACGGTAAACGCGATGATCGAACGTCATCCGAACTGTGTCTCTTTCACCGCAGCGAAAGAAGCTCATGCGCCATTGCTTGGACGGGAGATGACGGCTGCTGCGATTGTCGCATTTATCGCGAAAGTCAAACCATTTTGAATTTCTGCGGTTGGCAAAAAGTTTTTAAGATCTGATGTTGATCGACATTATTCTACGAGGATTAAAGTCAATCATTTTAGAATTCAGAATGCAGAAAGACACTGATTTTTTAGATCACGCTTTTGGATCGAGTAACAATAGGATTTCTCGCCTTTAACTTCTGCAAGACAAAATTGTTTCAAATTATTTGTTTGTATCGAATAGCAATATGAGGATTCACGTTTTACCGTGGCAAGGCAATAATTCTTACGATCATTATTTTCAATCGAATAGCATCGGGAAGCGTCCGCTGCCATAGCTTGAGACGCAATCTCAAAACATGAAAATATATATATCAGAATAAATAATCGTATTGTCATATTTCAATTCAATTCCTTATTTTTTTTGAAAGGACAATTCGAGCGCAGGTAAATTGATCAGTCATTGGGTTACTCTTCTTCCTGTTCTTCAATTTTTTCGCTCTTCCACGGTTCTTCCCTCTTCATTGCATTTTCAATTTGTCGGTCACTCATGCGGTTGGCAAGGGCGTGTATCCGATCCGTCGCATATTCTTTTTCTTTGCCGCTCTCAAGCGTTGCGATGGCAAGGTCGCACCATTTATATGCCTCGATATCATCGCGCTTTATTGCTTTTTGTTCGGAGTAAAATTTACAAAATGCAGCATAGGCCGAGGGATTTTTTTGCTTGGCTGCATTTTTCACAAGTTCGACTGCTTTGAGATAGTTCTTTGGCAGGTATTCACCTGAGTAATAGAGAAGGCCAAGGTCAACTTGCGCTTCAGCATATTTGCGGTCAGCGAGCTTCGAGAGGAGGCCGATGGCGTCCGCGCGAGAGTGGCCGTCGACTTGCCCCTCTCTGATCATAGATGCGAGACGATAGCCTGCGTCATTATCATTCTTCTCAAAGGCTGACCGCAAGACTTGCGCGGCTTTGTTGTAGTTGGGTTTGACGCGATGTTTCAGGCATAAATAATGATCGGCAAGCGATTGAACGGCATCTCGGCTTCCGGCATCAATAGCAAATTGCATTTCGTCGACTTCCGTCATGCTGCGCGGCCCCAATCCGGCCGGAAACATTTTAACGTGAGAGCCCGGGCCAGGCGTATAGTACATCCCCCACCGCACGATGTCCTGATTTTCAGGTGCAATCTTGGTTGCATGAAAATATTCGGATAACTGTTCATGGGGCGTCAATTTGTAAATATCGATCAATTCACCGGATGCGCCCATCTGGTAGAAATAATCGATCGTCTTTTGCAGGAACTCCTGATTTACTTTTCCAATTTCCTCATTGCCTTGGCAGTAATTTTTAATGTTGTAGGGTTGATGAACCCCGAAGTGGCGCAGATGTCTTTCTGTTGCGCCGAGTGCGATAAGAGCGCAGGATGAAGAACATTGTTGTCCGTCATCTTGGGTGATGGGGTTGCCTGTCGCAACAACAGCACCGCGTCTATGGAGGATCCATCCGACCCTCATGCCGACCCGGGCGTTGCCTCCTCCGGATTCGAGATAGACCACGGGTAGTGGTTTGTCCTTCGGCCAGATATTGTCGAGACGATAAAAAAATTCATCCTCTTCATATCCGATGTAACCGAAGATCAGGATCCATTCGAGTGTCTGCTTTTTCATGCACTCGGTTTGTTTGTCGCGACACTCTTTCGGAAGAAGCACGAAGGCGTCTGCGGATTTTGACCATGAGGCCATCCCCAAAAGGCACAGAAGTGAAATGAAAAGATGAAATAGGGAGAACCTTGAGGAGCGGGCGGCTTTCATGACTGTTGTTTTCCGAGCGAGAAAGGTTGCCTTGATCCTTTCTCTAGCTTTTTTGCATGACAAATTTTGTCACCTTTGACGACAGAAGATTTGGCGGTGTGCAATACTGATGTCCTAACGTCGCTCAATCAGGCTCCCATATAGATCCGCCGGGTAATCTGGTCCTCGAGCGAAAGCCACCTTCGACCTGCTTCATCGTCGGCACGATGATCCATCGTTTGTCGACGAAGAGTTTGAAGACGCTCGATGGCCATGTTCTGGTGTGCATCGAGTTCTTCGGCAATATTTATAAACTCGATGGCTGCGTCTTGGCCGCCAAGGCGCGGGGCCGCTTCATCACTGATGAATTGATCCCAGGTCAGCGTCGGCGACCATGAGAAGCGGGCAAAAGCGAGATAGGATAATTCTACGGTCGCGTGATAGGGAGACGGCTCTCCCCACACCGTCAATCCCTTAAGGCCTGTTCGCGCGCAGAGCGCGGCCATATCCGAGAAAACGCGCGCGTTGAGTGCGTAGCGTTCGCTTCGCTCGTCTCCGTTCCACTGGCAGGCGAACTGGCACCGAAGCACATTCGGCTGCATCGGCAGATGTTCGATATAGGGCTTGGTCAATTCGGTTTTTATGCGGTTCCAATAAGAGCGGTTGGTTGTATGTTGATAGATGCCGCCCTCGGGCAAACGCTTTTGTGCCTCGAGAGAAACCGGATCAAGTAGATTGTCCCATTGTATTTCGCTGTAGATCCAGAGATCCTTTTTTCTCGATTTGGCTGTTTTAAAAAGACGCGGAAAATTGTCGGCCATATCCGTGTGTGACCAGTAATCACCATGCACATCTTTTCGCCTTGCAGCCTCGCGTTCATTTGCGCGGCGGGATACGCATCTTGTGCAGCCGCAAACTCCATAATCACCGGCTTCGATATTGATTCCACCGATGTCGAATGTGTCGGTGAGCCAGGCAACACCTTCTTCCATCCATGCCATGGTTTCGGGTGCTGAGGGGCACGCGGAGAGAGTGTAATCCGATTTCGGAAAATTGAGGGGGAAGGCGAGATCTGCGATCTGGAAGCCCACGCCTTTTTCAAGAGTGGCTGCGTGTTGCGGGTTTGCTTTCAACCAGGTCGCAAGATTATATTTATTGTCCCCTTCCCAGTAGACGCCGCCGTATGAGCCTATGGCGATGCCCGGCAGAATGCGAACGCCTCGCTCTGAGGCATAGCGGCAAAGCTCCTTTGCCGCGTCGACGCCTCCATGCGGATCACGCAGAAAGCCGTAAATCACTAT
>JBJTCD010000071.1:0-5422 GCA_046091665.1 Hyphomicrobiales bacterium | reverse complement strand
CATATATTTAGATCGATAATCTCATGTATTTTCTCATCTCAAAATTGCTTTGGCTCGTCTTTGCGCCGTCGAGTTTTCTGATTTTGTGTATCTGTATTGCGTCGGCTCTGATTTTTTGGGGCAAGCGGCGCGCGGGTTTCGCGCTCGGGGGCTCGGCACTCTTCATCCTGACGATCCTCTCATTTTCACCCGTTGCTGAAAAACAGGCTTCGGAGCTCGAGGATCGCTTCCCGCCTGCGACGAATGACGAGCGCCCGATAAACGGCGCAATCATTTTAGGGGGCGGTCTCAATCTCGCCTCGTCAGTTGTCAAAGATCGGTTGGTCCTGGGAGGAGCGGGGGACCGTCTCCTGGCCATGGCCGATCTCGCGCGGCGTCACCCCGAGGCTAAGATCATCTTCACGGGCGGATCGGGATATCTTGCGGGCTCTAAAGCGTCGGAAGCGGATCTGATCGAGCAGCATCTTTCCCGCCTTGGCATCACGCCGGGACGGATTTTGTTCGAACGTGCTTCGCGCAACACTTATGAGAACGCGATCATGACCAAAGCGATGGTCAATCAGGTTCAAGGCGAGCGCTGGCTTCTTGTAACATCCGCTCTACATATGCCGCGTGCGATGGGACTTTTTCGTGCCGCGGGCATTGACCTTGAAGCCTATCCCGTTGATTGGCGAACCGCCCGAGGATTCACTGGTATATTGGGCGATGAGCCCGCTTCATCACGCTTGCGCTTATTTGATTCAACAATCCGCGAGATCATCGGTCTGATCGCCGTGAGGATCACTGGCCAATCACGCGAACTCTTTCCCACACCGCGATGAACAGCGTGATCTAATCAGAATAAGGCAACCCGATTCGATAGACGCCTTTGAAATCATGCGGATCAACGGGCTTGCCTTTGCGATAAATGACGATGCGTCCTTCATCGGCCAGCGCAATCGCTTCGCGGCGCACAGGTGTCATCAAAGGACCCCATCCATCGGGATGAGAGCCGCCAATCAAACGCGCCGCTTCTGATGGGCAAAATGTTTTGCCCGCACCACGCGCTGTTGCGAGATCAAGGAGGGTTTCGCGCAATCGCTCGGCGATTGTTTCTGAAGCGAAGTTATTCATTGTTATGCGCGCTTAATGTGTTTCATCATAAGCGGCAAGCGCTTTGATTGCCGCATGGGCGCGTGATCGAAATTGCCTTTGTAACATTGCAATAAGTGCTGCAAGCGTCGTGATGATCAAAGCCACAGGCGAAACAAACCAGCCAACATAAGCGAGCGCAAAAAAGAAGGCACGCTGACCACGATTAAATTCACGGCCCGCATCGGTGATGACCGCAGTCAAAGCCTCAGCGTGCTGAGATCGATCAAGCGTTGAGCCACGATCAGCGGCAGGCGCCGCGCCTAATAAAATCGCTGCGTAATTGAACAACCGATAGGACCAAGCAAATTTGAAAAACGCATAAACGAAAATCAAAGCGAGGCCAGAGACTTTGATCTCCCACATCGTGCGTGTGGTCATGATGCCAAGCGGAAGATCGGAGAAGATTTTTAAAACATCATCGGCTGCGCGAATAAGTGCGAAAGCACCACCGAATGCGAAGATCGATGTAGACGCGAAAAAGGCGGTTCCGTTTTGAAGACCCGCAAGCACCTGCGTATCGAAGATCCGCTCTTCGCGCTGCTCCATTTGTTTGATCCAGCGCGCGCGATAACGATCCATGAGACCGTTGAGGCTTTGCTCGCCCGCGCGCGGATGTTCGACATAATGGTGGTATAAGAGCCAGGCGAGACAAAATGTCCCAAAGGCCAAAGCATCGAAATGCGTGAAATCGGTCATGGCGCAACTATCGCCCGGTTGATTTGTGCTTCGCAAGCGGCAACATAAAGAAATCGTCGCTTTCGGGGAAATCGGGACCATGCCGCAGACCATCACCAAAGGCTATAAAGCGCTTGTCGATGACGCGACAAAGGAAATCACCACACTCTCTGTCACCGAGGCACAGGGGTTACTTGCCGATCCCGAGGTCGTGATGGTGGATTTACGCGACCCGCGCGAACTCGAGCGCGAAGGCAAAATGCCGGGCGCGTTTCATTGCCCGCGTGGCATGTTGGAATTCTGGATCGATCCCGAGAGCCCCTATCACAAGCCGATTTTTGCCGACGACAAACGCTTTGTCTTTTTCTGTGGGGGCGGCTGGCGCTCAGCCTTAGCCGCAAAAGCCGCGCAGGATATGGGCTTGAAGCCCGTCGCCCATATAGATGGCGGCTTTTCCGCATGGAAAAAATCGGGCGCACCTGTCGTCAGCAGTTGATATCTTCGCCTAAGACATCGCGCGGGGTGGAACCGCTGCGGTCCTGTCGCTAGAGAGAATTCATGTCTCTTCATCTCGTCAAACTCTGTGTCGGCTGCGAGTCAATTGCCGAACTCGAAGGCTGGATTGCCGAAACCTCGGCTGAGCGTCGCCGCCGTAGAGAGGTCGATGAGCAGGTCCATACGACCCGCATGATGCCCAAACGCGTCGAGGATATTCTCGCCGGTGGGTCGCTCTATTGGGTTATCAAAGGCATGATTTCGTGCCGGCAGACCATTCTCGATTTGCGGCAAGTGATAGGCAGCGACGGAATTTCACGTTGTGCAATTGTGCTTGAGCAAAAAGTGATCACCGTCGAGCCGCGCGCGATGCGTCCGTTTCAGGGCTGGCGCTATCTTGAGGAAAAGTCGGCGCCACGCGACCTGAAAAAAGTTGGAAAATTTTCTAAAGATATGCCTGAGACAATGCGTCGCGAATTGGCCGAATTGGGTTTGTTGTAAGATCCTACATCCCGCGTCCACGCGGATGTTTTTTTAAGGAGTCCCGCAGTGCCCGTTATTCTTGGTTTACTGGCACTGGCTTTGGTTTTGTGGCTTGCCAAATCCTATATCAAAGTTGATCCGGGAATGCTGAAACGTTATGGCCGCAAAATTGGTGGTTATGCGTCTTTCGCCGCAGCAGCCCTTCTTGTTTTCAAAGGTCGAATTGATGCCGCGCTTTTGCTCGGTGGTTTGGGGGGATGGCTACTCGGTGTAAGAATTCCGATATTGCCTTGGTATCAACCGAATGCATCTCAACAATCACTACGCACCGCGTGGCTTGATCTCACAAACGCGGGCGATGGTTCTTTTGATGGCCAGGTGATTGGCGGTCCTTTTGTAGGGCGCACGTTGAACACGCTTGAACGCGATGATTTGTTTCGATTGTTGAATGCGCTCTCGGACGCTGATCCTGCAGGCTATAATTTATTTCAAACCTATTTGGACCGCAGGCTTCCCGGTTGGCGTGAGACAGCGGAGGGTCACGCGCATTCGCGGCAACGCCGTTCGGCCGCGACGTCCGCGATGACCGAGCAGGAAGCTTACGAAGTCTTGGGGATTGAGATGGGCGCGAGCGAAGATCAAATCCGCGAGGCGCATCGGGCGTTGCTCAGAAAGCTGCATCCCGACCAAGGGGGAACCACTTGGTTGGCGACCCGCATCAATATGGCCCGAGATGTGCTCTTGAACCGCCATCGCTGATGTCCCCGAGTTACGCGAGCGCTCTGATTAGCTCCGTGAAGCGAAACATGCGCCGCCCTGTTTTTTCACAAGCGCGCAAGCGGTCTGCGCATCATCCAATGACATGCGCGTGAAACGCGTGCGCCACATGGATTTGCCTTTGACCTGAACTTTTTCAATCGCAGGCTTCGCATCCCCCAAGATCGATGACAATTGTCCCGAGAGATCATCGATCAATGATTTTGCTTTCTTCTCGTCGGTGGCAACTCCAACTTGAATCCACCAGCTTTTTTCAGTGCCATTTGATGGTGAATGCGCGGCCGACGTTTGTGTCTCTGCATAGCTCATCGCTTTTGGTGCAGGAGCGGGTGCAGCGCCCGGTTTCCACACAAGCTTTGATTGCGGTTCAGTTGTTTTCACTGCGGGTTGCGCTTGCGATGAAAGCGAGGCCGTTGGGCTTTCCGCAGCATCTTCATTATCAGACGAGGGCCGCTCGACATCAACGGGTGTCGGCAAAGTTGAAATCGCCTTTGCAGTTTTTACAGGCGCTTTGGCATCACCATTCGAGGCAACATCAATATAGGCATCAACAAGTTCGGCCATACGACGATCACGCGAATTGCCGGAACGTCCTCCCAAAATCACAGCAAGCAGCGAGCGTCCATCACTATGCACCGATGTCAGAAGATTAAATCCTGATCGCGCGGTGTAACCTGTTTTGATGCCATCGACGCCATCAACGCGGCCAAGGAGCTTATTGTGATTGGCGATGGTTGCACCGTCATAATCAAATGAGCGCATCGAAAAATACTGAAAGTAACGCGGGAAGCGATTCTGGATTGACCGGCCCAAGACGATGAGATCGCGCGCGGTTGTGACTTGGCGCGGATTGGGAAGACCAGACGCATTCGCGTAGACTGTGCGTTTCATTCCGATCGAACGAGCCTTTTGCGTCATCATATCGGCAAAATCTTTTTCGCTGCCGCCAACGGCTTCGGCGACCGCGACGGCGATGTCATTGGCCGACCGTGTGATAAGGGCCTTGATCGCGTCTTCCACGGTGATCGTTTCGCCAGGTGAAAGACCAAGCTTGGAGGGCGACTGACGGGCAGCCCATTCCGAGATCCAGATTGGCGTAGAGAGCGACATTTTCCCCGCCTCGAGCTGTTCGAAGAGGAGATAAAGCGTCATCACTTTGGTGATCGAAGCGGGATGGCGAGGCTGATCGGCATTCACGGCGCGCAGGATTTTTCCCGTCCGCGCATCAACTACCAATTCGGAATAGGGCGGGGCATAGCCACCTCCCTTTGACTTTGATGCGCCTTCGGCTCCCGTCGAAACGAGGCCAAAAAGCGCAAAACCCACCAAAATCCGGGCCGCAAACCGCGCGGCGACCGTCGAACCCATCATGCTTATCACTCCTGCCCCGGGCCGTGGCCCATGATTCCGGAGCCACAGGTTTTTCTCACGAAAAGCCAAAACGGACAAGGCACCGGTCGGGAGGGCACCTTAAGTGTGACCGGTTACGTGTTTGTTAAATTTGACGAAAATTTAATCGAAAGTCGAATTTGTTGCATCGCACAATTTTACTTGACGAATTATATTGCAGTGCATACAAAAGCCTCATGAATTCCCCCGGTCCCCGATCCGATGTCGGGGCCACCACAAAGAGAGACACAACCATGTTTAACCAATTTGAAGATCTCCAGAAATTCAATAAAGACGGCATTGATCTCGCGGTGAAGAGCTTCGGCGCGACCACCAAGAATGTTCAAGCCATTGCGACCGAAACCGCCGATTATTCGAAGAAGGCTTTTGAGCAGAGCTCAGCCGTTGTCGAAAAGCTCGTTGGTGCCAAGACCCTCGATAAGGCTTTCGAAATTCAGTCGGATTTCGC
>JBJTCD010000070.1:0-34110 GCA_046091665.1 Hyphomicrobiales bacterium | reverse complement strand
GGTGGATTTATCTCACTGTCGCCACCGCCTTCGGCGTAGTGCTCGCTTATTATGCCTATGATCTTTATCGCAAACGTGAAGGGGACGAAGGGCGCAAAGCCGCGTTCCGTTTGTTCGGCACATCGATCATCTATTTGTTTGCTCTCTTTGGCGCGCGTCTTGTTGAGCAGCTTCTTCCCTATATTCCGTGGAGTTTGATGAAATGAGCGGGTCTTCGCATATTCATGAATTGACCGAAGAAGAACTTCGTCGCCGCAATGCACGCTCGCGCGCGCTTGGGTTGTTTTTGGGTGCGCTTGTCATTTTGTTTTTCGTTGTCACCATCGCCAAACTTGGCGGCAATGTTTTGAACCGTCCGATCTAACAAATGTCTGAAGCGCCATCCCCTCGCATTGCTTCCCATCGCACAACGCTGATTGCGTGTGTTGCGCTTGTGGGTGCCATGCTTGGCGCGGCCTATGCGGCGGTTCCGCTTTATCGACTCTTCTGCCAATTGACGGGCTTTGGCGGCACGACACAGGTGGCAAGCACCTCGCCCGCGAATGCCTTGGCGCAGAAAATCTCCGTCCGCTTTGATGCGAATGTGGCGCCGGGCCTGCCTTGGACATTCAAGGCGGAAACGCCGGTGACGACTTTGAAGATCGGTGAGACCGCGACGATTTTCTACAAGATCACGAATAATGCGGCGGAACCCGTGACCGCGCAGGCGACCTATAATGTCCAGCCTGATCTCGCGGGGGCCTATTTTAACAAGCTGCAATGTTTCTGCTTTAGTGATCTCACATTGAAGCCCGGCGAAACGCTCAATGTGCCTGTCGTCTTTTTTGTCGATCCGGCGCTCGTGACCGACAAAGACATCGCCAGTCTCGACACAATCACGCTTTCCTACACATTCTTCCCCTCCAAGAGCCGGAAAACACCGGTCGCGGAGTTGACAGAACCACCCAAACCGCAATTGTAACCCTTGAGAGAGTGGGCGTCCGCAAGAAGGGCCCCAGAGAAGACCGGAGACCTCGCTATGGCCGACGCGCACGCAAGAAACCACGATTACCACATCGTCGATCCGAGCCCCTGGCCGTTTGTCGGCTCGGTTAGCGCCTTCCTTTTCGCGGTTGGCGCGATCATGACCATGAAGGGTCTTCATATAGGCACGTTGAAAGCCGGCCCGATCATTTTCACCGTCGGCATTCTTGGCATTCTCTACACGATGCTCTCCTGGTGGTCGGACGTTATCAATGAAGCCGAGCATAAGGGCAATCACACCCGCGTTGTGCAGATGCATCATCGCTATGGCATGATCATGTTCATCGCTTCCGAAGTGATGTTCTTTGTGGCGTGGTTCTGGGCCTTCTTCGACTCAAGCATTTATGCCGGTGAAGAAAAGGCGTTCTTGCGTCATGCGTTCACAGGCGGTCACTGGCCACCGACGGGTATCGAAGTGTTCGATCCTTGGCATCTGCCGCTTCTCAACACGCTCATTCTTTTGACATCGGGAACAACGGTGACATGGGCTCATCATGCGCTTCTGCATAATGATCGTCAGGGTTTGAAGCAGGGCCTGTGGTTGACGGTTATTCTCGGCCTCGTCTTCACCTGCGTGCAGGCTTATGAATATGCGCATGCGCCATTCTCGTTCGGCGGTCATATTTATGGCGCGACCTTCTTTATGGCGACGGGCTTTCACGGCTTCCATGTGATCATCGGAACGATTTTCTTGGCTGTGTGCTTGTTGCGCGCCTCGAGAGGTCATTTCACGCCGAAGCAACATCTCGGCTTCGAATTTGCTGCTTGGTATTGGCACTTCGTTGACGTTGTGTGGCTCTTCCTCTTCGTCTCCATCTATCTTTGGGGATCGAATTGGGGTGCAGCGTTCCACGGCCACTAAGAACGGCGAAAGAAAATTTGAAGGGGCGGCTTTGGCCGCCCTTTTTCATTTCTGAAAGGATTTATTTTATGAGTGCTCGCGCTCCCTCATCAGGCGAAGCCGGTATCATGGCGGGGATCAAAGGTCGTTGTCCGCGTTGCGGGGAAGGGCATTTATTCGCGGGCTTTATTGATCTCGCGCCGCGTTGTGATGCGTGCGGACTTGATTATTCTTTCGCGGATTCAGGCGATGGTCCAGCCGTGTTTATCATGTTGATTGCGGGCGCGATTGTTGTTGGCACGGCTTTGATCATTGATGCGAATTACGAGCCGCCTTTGTGGTTGTTGGGTGCGATTTTTTTACCGCTTACCGTGATTGTCTCGCTCGGTCTTTTACGACCGCTCAAAGGATGGCTGATTGCTTCGCAATATCGCCACAAAGCCGAGCAAGGACAGCTTGAACGCTAAGCGTTCGATCAATATTTCTTCAAAGAGGTTTTTGTTGTGCGTCGTCTCATTCTTCCCGCGATTGTCTCAGCGATAGCCTTCGTCATCCTATGCGGACTCGGCGTGTGGCAGCTTGAACGGCTTTATGAGAAAGAGGCGCTTTTAAAGCGCATTGATCACTCGCTAAAAGCCGATCCTGTTGCAATGCCATTCGAGGCCGAATGGCCCGCGTTAAAGCCTGACGAATATTCTTATCGAAAGATCACCGTGAGCGGCGAATTTGATCACAAGCATGAAGCACATCTCTTCGGTTTTATTGTCACCGACAGCAAAGGCGGATCGGCGCCCGGATATTTTGTTATGACGCCTCTCACGCTTCAGGACGGCAGTCGGGTGATCGTCAATCGCGGCTTCGTTCCCGAAGCGTTGAAAGAGCCTGAGCAGCGCACGCCCGGTCTCATCGAAGGCCCGATCATGATTCAGGGTTTGATGCGCGTGCCCGAGCGGCGCGGACTTTTTACCCCGACAGACGATCTTAAAAAAAATATCCGCTTCCTGCGCGATTCCGCTGCGATTGCCGCGTCTTTTGGTCTTGAGCGTGTAGCCCCCTTTATCGTCGATGCGGATTCAACCCCGGTGCC
Organism: Hyphomicrobiales bacterium; assembly: GCA_046091665.1. Taxonomy (GTDB): domain Bacteria; phylum Pseudomonadota; class Alphaproteobacteria; order Rhizobiales; family Beijerinckiaceae; genus CAIUPE01. The sequence goes on along the minus strand of JBJTCD010000070.1, from coordinate 31,159 downwards.
CGGACGCTGGCCGGAGGGCGGGCATACGGTCGTCTCAGTACCGAACAATCATCTTGAATATGCGCTGACCTGGTTTGGTCTTGCGCTCGTCCTTGTCGGGGTCTTTACCGCTTTCGCGCTGAAAGCCCGCAAGGCCTAAACCTTGCCGCTTGCCAGAGGCGCCTTTCTGTTTCTAAAGAAAGGTCAAACCTCATCAAGGAAACGCCGCCTGTGTCCCGCCCTGCCATGATCCATCACTCCACCCGCGGTGAAGCGCCAGCGCTCGGCTTCTCGGACGCGTTGCTCGCGGGCCTTGCGCGTGATGGCGGTCTTTATTGGCCGAAAACCTTTCCGACTTTAACCGAAGCAGCGATTTCGGATTTTGCCGGTGGTCCTTATGCCGACATCGCCAACCGTGTCATCAGCCTCTATGCCGATGACATCGCGCCTGAACCGCTTTCAAAGATGATCCATGAAGCCTATGCGACGTTCAGACATCCGTCTGTTTGTCCGCTTGTTGAAATCGACACCAATCTTTTTGTGCTCGAACTTTTCCATGGTCCGACACTCGCCTTCAAAGATGTGGCGATGCAATTGCTCGGACGTTTGATGGATCACGTGCTTGCTTTGCGCAATGAGCGCGCCACGATTGTGGGTGCAACATCAGGCGATACTGGTGGTGCCGCAATAGATGCCTTCAAAGGCTTAAACCGCGTCGATATGATTATCCTCTATCCGCAAGGTCGCGTGAGCGAGGTACAACGCCGTCAGATGACGACTGTGGAAGCTCCGAATGTTCATGCCGTCGCGGTCGATGGTACATTCGATGATTGTCAGGCTTTGGTAAAAGCGATGTTTAATCATCATGCATTTCGTGATCGCTTGAAATTGTCAGGCGTGAATTCGATCAATTGGGCGCGTATTGTTGCGCAAATCGTCTATTATTTTTCTGCGGGCGTCTCTTTGGGCGCACCGCATCGGAAAATTTCATTCGCTGTACCGACCGGAAATTTTGGCGATATTCTTGCGGGCTATGTCGCAAAGCTGATGGGCTTGCCCGTGGGGCGTTTGTCGGTCGCCACCAACGAGAATGATATTCTCGCGCGCGCACTGTCCACGGGCCGCTATGAAATGGCAGGCGTGGTCGCCACAACTTCGCCCTCGATGGACATTCAGATTTCATCAAATTTCGAACGGCTCCTTTATGAAGTGATGGGGCGCGATGCCGGCGCGTTGCGCAACATGATGGCGACGCTGCAACAATCAAAGAGCTTTACGATTCCTTCGTCAGCTCTTGATCTGATGCGTCGTGATTTTACAGCGTTTCGTGCGGATCGCGCGGCGGTTGATGATGAAATGAAACAGACATGGCAGCGCGCCGGTTACCTTCTCGATCCGCATACCGCGATTGGCGTGAAAGCCGCGCGCGCATTGCTTAAAGAAGATCGCGCGACGCCGGTGGTAGCTTTGGGCACGGCGCATCCCGCAAAATTTCCTGATGCGGTGAAAGTGGCAACAGGTGTTCTTCCTGCTTTGCCTGATCATCTTGCGGATTTGATGTCGCGCAAAGAACGCGTGACAGAATTACCGAATGATCAAGCGAAGATCGAAGCCTTTATCACCGCGCATGCGCGCGCGGGTCGGGTGTGAGCGTGGTGAGCGTCTCTGACCGCACGGAGAATGTTCTCGTCACAACGCTTGAAAACGGACTGCGTGTGGTGAGTGAAACCATGCCAGGCCTTGCAACTGTGGCGATGGGTATTTGGAGTGGCGCGGGCTCGCGTCATGAACGCGCGGAAGAGCAGGGCCTCGCGCATCTTCTTGAACATATGGCGTTTAAAGGCACAACGCGCCGCAATGCCTTGCAGATTGCTGAAGAGATCGAAGCGGTCGGCGGCGAAGTGAATGCTGAAACCAATACAGAATACACTGCTTATTACGCGCGCACGCTCGGGCCTGATATGCCTTTGGCGGTTGATATTCTCACCGATATTCTCGCGGATCCTACTTTTGATACGACAGAGCTTGCACGTGAAAAAGACGTGATCCTGCAGGAAATCGGCGCTTTTGAAGATACGCCCGATGAAGTCGTTTTCGATATGGTGATGGAAACGGCTTTTGCAGGCGCACCGATTGGACGCCGGATTCTTGGCACGCCGAAAACGGTTCGCGCGCAAAATCCGAAAACCATGCGCGGCTTTATGGATCGCACCTATCGTTTGCCGTCAATGGTTGTTTCAGCCGCAGGTGCCGTTGATCATGAGGCTTTGATTCATGAAGTGGGTTCTCGCTTAAAAGGCTTTTCGCAGGATCAAGCGCCTGCACCCGAAGCCGCGCTTTATACGGGTGGTGATAATCGTCGTGTCAAAGCGCTTGAACAAGCCCATCTCGTTTTTGGTTTTGATGCGCCTTCATGGCGCGATCCTGATCACTACGCGATGCATGTGTTTTCCAATATCCTTGGCGGCGGCATGTCATCACGACTCTTTCAAGAAGTGCGGGAGAAGCGTGGTCTCTGTTACGAGATTTATTCTTTCTTCTCGCCCTTCTCGGATTCAGGTTTCTTTGCGATTTATGGCGGCACGGGTGAATCGCAGCTTGTTGATTATACGCCCATTGTTCTTGATACGCTTTGTGAAGCCACAAAATCTGTGACCATGGCCGAAGTCTCGCGCGCAAAGGCGCAGATGAAAATGTCTTTGCTCACCGCACTTGAATCGCCCGGACGTCGCGCTGAACAAATGGCGCGGCACATGCTCGCTTATGGTCGCGTGTTGCCGCGCGATGAAATGGTGTCGATGATTGATGCAATCACTGTTGAAGATGTTTGCCGTGTCGCGTCGCACTCGTTGAAAGCGCCACCAACTATTGCCGCCATTGGCCCGATCAAGCCGCTGATGTCGATTGACGCGATGGTCGCGCGGCTCGGCACACCTATGCCGAAGATGAATTAGGCGCAGATGACATGGCGCTCTTTGCCCGCTCCGACCGCGCCCGTGCAGTTAATCCCATTCGCGGTGGCGATCTTCTTCTTCGTCTTCCGGTGATGGATGATTTTCCGGCTTGGGCGCGTTTGCGCGCCGAGAGCCGTGCCTTTCTCACACCATGGGAACCAAGTTGGCGCGACGATGATTTGACTCGTAGCGCTTTTCGCTTGCGTTATTTTAATCCGGAAGATCGCGACATCCTCTATCCGTTTTTCATTTGTAACGCGGCGAGCGGTGCGCTCATGGGCGGCATCAGTTTCGGCCACATCAGGCGCAGCGTCGCTCATTCCGGCATGATGGGCTATTGGATGGGCGCCCCTCATGCGGGGAAGGGGATCATGACCCGCGCCGTGCCTTTGGCGCTGAGGCTCGCTTTTGGTCCCGTGGGGCTTCGGCGGGTTGAGGCGGGGTCTTTGCCCCGAAACACCGCCTCCATCCGTGTTTTGGAGGCGAATGGCTTCCAGCGCGAGGGCTATGCGCGGCAATATCTCTGCATCAATGGCGTTTACGAGGACCATGTCCTCTATGCGCGGCTGAAAGATGATCCGCCGGTGTGACCCCGAAAGCAGGCTTTCGGTTTACCTTTCCCCCCGCCTTGCGATAGGGTGCCGCCTCCAAGAGGGAGCCTTCTCGATTTGATCCTCCGCGCCTTCATTTTAAGCTTCGTTCTCTGCGGCGCGGCCCTCTTTTTCTCAGGACCGGCGCGCGCGCTTGATCTCGTGGTCATTCATGACGAGGCGGATACGCTTGATCTGTTGCCGAGCCTTGATCGGCATCGTTCGAGCGGTGACGAAATCCAGATCTCCACCGCGCCCGGGGCAGACGGCATTGTGCGTCGTATTGCGGTGAAGGCGAAAAACACCGGTAGCCAACCGGATTGGATCGTCTTTGCGCTTCGGAATGATACGGACAAAACTTTGGTGCGCTGGCTTGTGGCGCCGCATCAAAGATTGATCGGTTCCGGTGTCATCTGGCCTGATCTTGGTGCCTCACGCATTGCCAATCTTACGGCGAGCCAAGGTTCATCACCTGATCGTGTACCCAATACGGAAGCCGATATTTTTCAATTGACGCTTGAACCCGGCGCGTCCGTGACTTTCGTCGCAGAACTTGCAACACCGAATTTACCCGAACTCACTTTATGGTCGCCTGAAACCTACAAAGACACCGCGAATGGTTTGACCTTTTATCGCGGCATCATCACCGGCATCATCGGACTCTTGGCGCTGTTTCTCACCGTCTTGATGCTCATTCGCGGCACGCTGATTTTTCCGGCGGCTGCGCTTCTTGCTTGGGCGGTGGCTGCTTATGTGGCCGTTGATTTTGGTCTTTTGGGTCTCGTGCTTTCGGTTTCCCCCGAAGCGGAACGCGTTTATCGCGCCGGTGCTGAAGCGGTTCTCGCTGCCACTTTGCTTGTGTTTTTATTCTCCTATCTCGATCTTAATCGCTTGCGCATTCATTACAGCCAGATTGCGATGGTCTGGCTCATCTTTCTCGGAACGCTTTTCGCAATCATCTTTGTTGATCCGGCGGTGGCTGCGGGTCTCGCGCGGTTGTCGATTGCGGGCGTCGCCGTTTTCGGATTTCTGCTCATCGTCTATCTCGCGACCCATGGGCAAGCGCGTGCGATTCTTCTTATTCCAACATGGATCATTTTATTCGCCTGGGTCACGGCGGAGGGCTTCACCCTTCTTGGCCGCGTGAGTGGTGATCTTGCGCCGCATTCATTGATCGGCGGACTTGTGCTGATCATTTTGTTGATCGGATTCACCGTCACGCAACATGCGTTTTCCGGTTCAGGACTCGTGGGCGCTGAATTGGCCGACGCCTCGCGTAAAGCGCTCGCGCTTACGGGTGCGGGCGATATTATTTTCGATTGGGATTTGCAGCGCGATCAAGTGCGTGTAGGCGCCGAAGCAGAGGCGGTGCTTGGTTATCCGACCGGATATCTTGCCGGCACGTCGCATGAATTTATCGAACATCTTCATCCCGCAGACCGCGATCCGTTTTCAACCGCGGTTGATCGGATTTGCCATGAAAGACGGGGACGGCTCTCAAGCGATATTCGGATCAAGGCTGATGATGGCCATTATCACTGGTTCCGTTTGCGCGCGCGTCCGGTTGTGGGTGAAGGCGGGACGGTTCTGCGTTTGATGGGCACACTTTCTGATGTGACGGACTCACGTTTGACCGAAGAGCGTTTGTTAAATGATGCGATTTATGATGGGTTGACGGGTCTTCCCAATCGCCGCCTCTTGCTTGATCGCATTGATACCATGCTGCATTTGATGCGCGCGGGTGAAGCGCTCAGGCCAACCGTTGTCACAATCGATATTGATCGTTTTCATGAAACCAACACATCGCTGGGATTAAGTGGTGGTGACGCTTTGCTTCTTGCCGTCACACGCCGCCTTGTGCGCCTTGTGCAACCGCAAGATGGTTTAGCGCGTATTGGCGGTGATCGTTTTGCCATTCTTCTTCTTTCCGAAAAAGATCCCGCACCAATCACCGCGTTAGTCGATCAAATCCGCAAAACTCTGTCCGCACCAATTTCTGTGAGTGATCGTGAAGCGAATTTCACCGTCTCGATTGGTATCGCTTTGCCGGATCAACGCGCCGAGACGAGTGCTGATCTTTTGCTCCGCAATGCCGAGATTGCGGTCGCTCATGCGAAAAAGCTGGGCGGTGATCGGATTGAAGTGTTCCGTCCCTCGATGCGCGCACAATCAAGCGAAAGATTGGCGCTTGAAATCGATCTGCGTTCGGCGATTTTGCGCAATCAGATTTTTGTCACCTGGCGTCCGGTCGTGCGCTTGGCGGATCGTTCGATTGCAGGATTCGAGGCGGTAGCGATTTGGGATCATCCGGATCATGGTGTGTTAAGCCAAGACGAATTTATGGAACTTGCCGAGAGCGCCGAACTTATCGGTTCGCTCACAATTTTCATTCTCGAACAGACTCTCAATGAATTGAGCGTCTGGCATAAATTGCTTGAAACCGATCCGTTGCTCTACGCCATTCTTCCCGTGTCGAATGCGATGCTTGAGCGCGGAGATTTTTTGCGCGATGTCAAAGCCGCATTGGCGCGCGCTCCCGTTTCACGCGGAACATTGCGCGTGGAAGTGTCTGAAACCTATCTGATGGATCATCCCGAACATGCGGTACATGTTTTAAATGGACTTGCAGATATCGGCACCGGTATTGCCATTGGTGATTTTGGTCATGGCTATTCATCGCTCGGTTATCTCGAGCGCTTCCCCTTTGGTGCGATCCGCCTGTCGCGTGTTGTAACACGACCTGACCCTTCAGGCGTAAGACCTGCGATCTTACGTTCGGTCGTAACGCTCGCGCATGATCTGGATGTCGAATTGATTGCGGATGGGTTGGAAACAGAATCGGACGCGATTCAATTTGTACAATTGGGATTTGGCTTGGGGCAGGGCGCCACTTTCGGTCCAGCCATGACGGCGCAAGAAACGCGTAAACTCATCAAAGGGTGAGGTGAACCCCTGTTAAGCGTGCCCTGCAACGGAAGACAGCATCGCTGGATCCACACCAATTAGTGAGAGTGCACGCGCATATTTTGTTTCGTGATCGCGATCAAACAAAATATCGTGACGGGCGGGGCAGAGAATCCATCCATTATCGCCCAATTCACTTTCAAGTTGCCCCGCACTCCAGCCGGCATAGCCCAAAGCAAACACCGCTTCATCCGGCCCTTCGCCCTTTGCAATCGCTTGCAGAATTTCGATGCTTGCCGAAAGGCGAACATCATCCGACACGGCAACTGAACCATATTCACGACGTTTATCGGTGGCATGCAAAACAAAACCACGCGAGGTTTCCACAGGCCCGCCGCGCAAAACCGTCATTTTGCGAATATTATTCGGGATCTGGATGTCTTCGCTTTTCGGCAAGAGATTCAATTGTTGAAGAAGTTCGGAAAATTTGATTTCTTCTGCGGGTTTATTGACGATAAGACCCATCGCGCCTTCAACCGAATGCGCGCAGAGATAAATCACGGTACGGCTAAATCTTTCATCGCCGATGCCCGGGGATGCCACGAGCAATTGGCCTCTGAGAAAAAGCTGATCCGCTTTGTCGATCATTTCGACTCCCTGATCCTCATTTTAGTCTAGTCCGATTTTGCGTTTTTGTGAAACACGCAAGTTAGAAGACATTTATATCGAGAGACATGGCAAAAGAGAAAAGAAGAGATTACATAGAATTATGAGTTTTTTACAGATCGTTCTCGGCGCTTTGAGTCTTGCCTTTGTAATGATGACGCCCGGTTTTGGCGCCACAATAGCTGCTGTGCCCGAGGCAAAAGTGAACCTTCGAGATGGCGGCGCCCTTGCGGGTGCTACGCGGCTTGCCGGGCTTGACATCAGTCTTTCCGGCAAAGCGAAAACCTATTGGCGGATGCCGGGTGATTCCGGTCTTCCTCCGCTCTTCGATTGGTCGGGATCGGAAAATATAAAATCCGTAACGGTCGAATGGCCTCGTCCTGAACGGATGCCGGATGCGGCGGGGACGATTCTTGGCTATCGCGGGCAGGTGATTTTTCCTTTGCTTGTGCAAGCAATCGATCCGGCAAAGCCGATCAAGCTCATGGTCAAACTTGATTTTGGCATTTGCGAGGAGATTTGCGTTCCACTCTCGGCTGAAGCCTCGCGTCTCTTGAATGACGGCAGCGACAAAGCCGCGATTGATGCGTTTCGCTCGCAGGTTCCGAAGAAAGGAACGCTCGGCACTCCGCCCGATCCGCGCTTGCTCTCAATCATGCGCGCGCCCGATGTCGAGGATGCGCTTCTCGTGGCCACAGGCGCGCCTACGGCCGATCTCGTCCTTGAGGGACCAAAGGGCTGGTATTTCGGTGATGCGGCGCGGGAAGGCGGCTCTGACGCCGCGCCGGTCTATCAGGTGCGTATTCTTGAAAAGCCGCGCGACGCCGCCCTTGGCGGCCTCAAGCTGATTGTCACATTGCTTGGGGATCAAGCGGCTACAGAGACCGAAGTGACGCTCGACCCGAACGGGGCAATCCGTTAGGCAGGGGCAACGTAAACTCCTCGCGATTCATTTTTCTCCCTTTCAGGAATTTCTCCATGACCATTGCTGTTGGCCAAAGCCTCCCCGAAGTGACCTTCCGCGTCCCGACCGCTGACGCGCCCTCCGCCCGCACCACGAGCGAGATTTTCAAAAGCCGCCGCGTTGTTTTGTTTGCGGTGCCGGGTGCCTTCACGCCCACCTGCCAGAACAATCATTTGCCCGGCTATTTGAAATTCCGCGATCAGTTTTTGGCGAAAGGCATTCATGAGATCGTTGTCGTCTCGGTGAACGATGTTCATGTGATGAAGGCTTGGGCGCAAGCCAATGACGCTTTAGACAAGATTGCATTCTTGGCCGATGGCAGCGCTGAATTCACAAAAGCAGTCGGTCTTGTGCTTGATGCCACCGCTGGTGGTTTGGGCATTCGCTCGCTTCGTTATTCGATGCTTGTTGAAGACGGCGTTGTGAAGATTTTCAATCTCGAAGACAATCCGGGTCAGGCCGACATATCGAGCGCAGCGACACTTCTCGCGCAGATTTAAGTGCACTGCTTTCGGGATCGCATTTGATGCGGCTTCTTCTCATCGGTTCAGGCGGGCGCGAACACGCGCTCGCTTTGAAATTGTCGCAAAGCCCGAAATGCGATGTTCTTTTCATTGCACCGGGTAATCCCGGCACCGCGCAATGCGGTACCAATGTCGCGCTTGATGTCGCAAATCATGGCGATGTGATTGCGTTTTGCAAGCGCGAAGCAATTGATCTCGTAATCATCGGTCCTGAAGCGCCATTGGTTGCAGGGCTTGTCGATGAACTTGAGGCGCAGGGCATCAAAGCCTTTGGCCCTTCAAAAGCGGCAGCGCAGCTAGAAGGCTCTAAAGCCTTCACAAAAGAACTTTGTGTTGAAGCGAATATTCCGACTGCTGCATTCAAACGCGTGCACGATGCGGAAGCCGCGAAAGACTATATTCGTCAACAGGGCGCACCTATTGTAGTGAAAGCTGATGGTTTGGCGGCTGGCAAAGGTGTTGTGGTTGCTGAAACGATTAAAGAGGCTGAAGCTGCCGTCGATATGATGTTTGGTGGCGCGCTTGGGAAAGCGGGCGCTGAGCTTGTGATAGAAGAATGCTTAATAGGCGAAGAAGCGTCTTTCTTCGCGCTTGTTGATGGCACACATGCGTTGGCATTAGCTTCTGCTCAAGATCACAAACGCGTGGGTGATGGCGATACGGGTCCGAATACCGGCGGCATGGGCGCTTATTCGCCTGCACCCATTATTGATGAAGCCATGAGCGCGCGTGTGATGCGCGAGATTATCATCCCGACTGTTAATGCCATGAAGCAGCGCGGCACACCTTTTCGCGGCGTATTATTCGCGGGCTTGATGATCACAAAAGAAGGGCCGAAGCTTATCGAATATAACACGCGCTTTGGTGATCCTGAATGTGAAGTCTTGATGCCGCGTCTTGAGAGCGACCTTGTTGATCTCATTCTCGCAACTGTTGAAGGGCGGTTGAATCATATCACGCCGCAATGGTCGCGTGATGCGGCGCTGACTGTTGTGATGGCGGCGAAAGGGTATCCGGGCACGCCGCAAACCGGCACTGAAATTCATAATGTCGATCAAGCGGCCGCGATGAAAGACGTGACCCTCTATCATGCGGGAACATCCATGCGTGAGGACGGTGCTCTTCTTTCAAAAGGCGGTCGCGTGTTGGCGGTCACGGCGCGCGGTGCAACCATCGCAGAAGCACAAGCCCGCGCTTATGAAGCGGTTAAAGTGATTGAATGGCCCGGTGGATTTTATCGCAAAGATATTGGGTGGCGGGCGATTAATTAACCAACGCTTGATATCGAACTTAGGACCGCTCCCCTTTGTTTGTTGTAAGGTCTGTCCGAAAAATAAGTCTCAAATCCAAATTAGCCGTCATGACCGCCCTTGTGGCGGTCATCCACGAATTGAGGCGCAGCATCGTCTTATTTAATTAAGTCGTGGATGGCAGGCACAAGGCCTGCCATGGCAATGAGGTGGAACACACTTTTGTCACGAGGAGGGCTCGAATCGTGCAGCCTTCATGCCCGCCTTTGTTACGGGTGCTTACGCTTTTAGACAGACTGCAACATGACAAGGACGTCGTGGATGGCCGGTAATTTCTTTGTAACTTTTTTGCCTGCCATGAAGAAAGGAGAGTTTATATTTATAAATAAACGACACGCAGGCTATATATCTATCTTATTGTCATGACCGCCCTTGTGGCGGTCATCCACGAATTAGCATGGTGACCTAACCTAGAACATCTATTTTAACACCACTCCAAAATTTTTCAGCACGATCTTTAGCGATTTTGCGGGATTGATCCCATGAGAAACTAGTTCCGCAGACGGCGAGATAAAGCCAATCTACTATTTTAATCGTCTTCTCTAAGAGCCAAGTCTCATCACCGTATTTTAATGAAGGCGATTGCGAGTCGTCGCTATCATCAAAATCAAGCGCGTGAGCGATGTAGCGGTCACGAAAATCGCGAATAGTCTTGATTTTAGTGCAGTCGGACGATTTCGATACGAGTTCGATCGCTTTGCGCCTCCGGCGGTCCATCTTTTGAATCTGCCGATTAGCAAAGGCCTCTTGGTTTGTATTTATTTGATCCACAATATTTTCCCGAGCAAGAGGATCATCAATTTCGAGACCCCACCCATTTATGGGAGGTGCCATCCAAAACTCTTTTTGTTCATTGTTAAGGGCATCAATTACACCTGTATTATCAACGAGCGATATTAATGTCGGTATGCTGAATCGGTCTCCACTTGGCTTATCCCAAAGTGCATATAGGCTTAACACTTCCATTCGAAATTCGCTTTGTTGAAGTAACTTAAATGTGTGTGCGGCATGCGAAGGAGGAATTTGTTTTGTTATTTGATCAGAATAAATTAACAGTCGATTACTCTCATGAATGTTGATAATGTTAACTATTAGTTGAACAAGTTTATTTGCGATTTTCTTTGCTTTTTCTACGCGTATATCTATGGGCAATTTATCTGCCCAATTTCTATTTTTGCTCACGCCAGTGTCTCGTATGAATCATCCCATTCGGGATTGTTTTCGTGGATCAGGCGAACCTTCCAAGCGCGTGGCCAACGTTTAATGCTTGTCTCACGTTGAATGGCCTCGGTTATGTCTTCGTAGAATTCGATCCAAACGAGACGCTTTAGGCCGTAGCGTTTCGTGAAGCCTTCCACGAGGCCCTCGCGGTGCTCGTAGGCGCGCCGTCCAATATCACTGGTTACGCCGCAATAAATAATCCCGTTTTGTTTATTAGACATGAAATATACGCAGCCTTCACGCATGACCTATATCCCCAGCGTTAATGGCAATTATCCAAGCATATGTTTACCAAAGGTCAAGTCGTGGATAGCAGGCACAAGGCCTGTCATGACAATGAGGTGAAACACACTTTTGTCATAAGCAGGGCTCGAATCTTGCAGCCATCATGCCTGCCGTTGTGACGGTCATCCAAGCATTGAGGCGAAGCATCGTATTATTTAATTAAGTCGTGGATGGCAGGCACATGGTCTGCCACGACGTTTGGGGTATATGAGATCGCACGCCAAAAACAAAAACGCCCCGTTGAGACGGGGCGTTTTGAGTCTTAGAAAAGCAATTTTGAATTATGGCAGCGGAGCCGGTGCATCCGAGAGCGAATGCAGATAAGCGATGATGTCGGCGCGCTTTGCCGGATCCGCAAGACCCGCATAACCCATCGCTGTACCCTTCAAATAACCTTTGGGATTGGCGATGAAGGCGTCGAGATTGTCATAGGACCATTTCTCGCCCTTGTCGGCACGCTCTTTGAGTGCAGCTGAATAATTGAAACCGTCAGCCGAACCTTTCACGCGTTCGACAATGTTCCAAAGAACTGGGCCCACTTTGTTGGCAGCGCCCTTTTCGAAATTATGGCAAGCCGCACAGGCTTTCACGCCTGCTTGACCGCGCGCTACATCGGCTGTCTTCAGACGAACCGCAATCGGGGCGGCTGCCTCTGCGCTCGCTTCAGCTTTCGGCGCGGCCGCGGTTTCTTCAGCGCCTGGGAGCGCATAACCTTCGACCTTCACCTTGGGGCCTGCAAAAATGAACTCGGTCACGATTCCTGTGCCCATCATAAAGAGCAAAATGCCCAAAACCGCGCCGGCAATCTTGTTAAATTCGAACGAGTCCATTCCGAATCTCCGATAGTCCCACCAAGCAAACCGGATCGGGCGCGCCCAAGCGCGGCCTCTTTTTCCGGACGCATCCGATTACCCGCTTTGCGCCGGTCTTGGCAACTCGTATAAGCGGTTTCTCGGTGATACTTTTTGTCATTCCGCCTCTAAATTCGCACTTCATTCGTCAAAGCAGTCAAAATGTCCGATCCAGTCATCCTTATTCCGGCCCGAATGGCCTCAACCCGCCTGCCGGGAAAGCCCTTGGCCGATATTTGTGGCGAGCCGATGATCGTTCATGTCTGGCGGCGGGCGCAGGAAGCGGGCATCGGACCCGTGATTGTGGCTACCGACGCTCCGCAAGTGATCGACGCGATTGAGCGGGTGGGGGGCATCGCCATCATGACGCGGGCGGACCATCCCTCGGGTTCAGACCGGATCCATGAGGCGGTTGAGGCCTTCGACCCTGAAGGGCGTCACGACGTCATCGTGAATGTGCAAGGCGATTTGCCGACGATCGACCCCGAAGCGATTGCGGCGTCCGTGCCGCCGCTTGCTGATAAAAGCGTTGATATCGCGACCTTGATCACCGAGATCAAACGCGATGAAGAAAAGACCGATCCGAATGTGGTGAAAGCGATTGTGAGCGGCATTGGGCCAACGCATTTCCGTGCGCTTTATTTCACGCGCGCGCCCGCGCCCACAGGCCCCGGCCCGCTTTATCATCACATCGGGCTTTATGCGTGGCGGCGTTCAGCGCTGCAACGCTTTGTAACGTTGAAACCGTCACCGCTTGAAATTCGCGAACGGCTTGAACAATTGCGTGCGCTTGAAGCGGGTATGCGCCTTGATGCGGCTCTGGTTGACGATGTGCCACTCGGCGTCGATGCGCCGCATGATCTTGAACGCGCGCGAGCGATTATTGCGGCACGCAAAAAACATCACTGAAATAATTTGGATAGATCGAGGACGATCATGAGTGTGAAGAAATTGATTGCCTATCAAGGTGAACCCGGTGCGAATTCTGATATTGCGTGCCGCGATGTGTTTCCGGATTGGACGCCTTTGCCTTGCGCCTCGTTTGAAGACGCGCTCGGTGCGATTCAAGATGGCACAGCCGAACTTGGAATGATTCCGATTGAAAATTCACTCGCCGGTCGTGTTGCTGACATTCATCATTTTCTGCCGCAATCGGGTTTGCATATTATCGGAGAATATTTTCTGCCGATTCATTTTCAATTGCTTGCCGTGCAAGGCGCGACGATCAACGACATTAAATCAGTGCATAGCCATGTCCATGCCTTAGGCCAATGCCGCAAGATCATTCGCCAATATGGATTAAAGCCCGTGATTGCGGGCGACACCGCGGGCTCAGCGCGCGAAGTGTCTGAGTGGAAGGATAAAACCAAAGCCTCGCTCGCTACAAAACTCGCAGGCGAGATTTACGGGTTGAAGACGCTTGCCGAGAATGTCGAAGACTCGGAGAACAACACCACGCGCTTTGTGATTTTGTCGAAAGAGCCGCGCTGGGCGAAACCGAATAATGGCCCGACGGTTACGACATTTTTATTCCGCGTGCGCAACGTACCGGCAGCGCTTTATAAGGCGCTGGGCGGTTTTGCGACGAACGGCGTCAATATGACGAAGCTTGAATCCTATATGGTTGATGGCTCGTTCTCGGCGACGCAATTTTTGGCCGATGTTGATGGCCATCCGGAAGATGCGGGCTTGAAATTCGCTTTGGAAGAACTTGAGTTCTTCTCGCGCGAAGTGAAAATTTTGGGCGTTTACCCGGCGCATCCATTCCGTGTGAAGAATATTGGGTGAGCGGGTTAACGGAGTAACTCCGCAACGAGTGATGGCTTTTTATCGATTATTGCGAGAAGTACCTGCGCCGGACCTGTGGGACGACGACGTCCCTGTTCCCAATTCAACAAAGTGCCTTTGGCAACACCAATGCTTTTAGCAAAGGCACTTTGTGAAAGTCCTGTTCGCGCTCTGATCGCGGCGACATCAAAGCTTGCTACTTCAACCTTGTGAATTTTTGCGCCGATATCTTTGCCTTTCGCAAAATCGATGGCTTCATTCAATCCCTTCACGATGCTGTCACGCGCTTTCATTGACGATCTCCATACATATCGAGCAGACGCTTACTTAATTTAATCACTTCGGCCTGCTCGGTTTTACTCAAATTATCCTTCTCGTTTTTGGCGAATACCGTGACAAGAAAAATGGGTATATTCATTCCGCCAAAAACATAGATGGTTCGATATCCACCGCTCTTGCCACTGCCGTCACGCGGGATTCTGACTTTTCGCAAGCCAGCACCCAGAGAAACGCCAGCCTCCGGGTTTGCCGCGACGTAGTTCACAAGACGAAAACGCTCGTCTTCCGTCATGAGGGCGCTCGCCCTGCGAATAAATTCTGGCAGCTCGACAACGGTTTGCAGCGATGTCATGAGTCTCGCATATATGTCATTGACGCATATGTCAATGGCGTATAAATTTTGTTTGCTTGAGATCGCGTGATTCGACACGCGCCTACGGCGCGGCTCACCATGAGGATAGAATAGAGTTCCTCATCCTGAGCCGGCGCGAAGCGACGAGTCGAAGGACGCTAAAGATCGACCTAACTCAAAATCCGTTCATGCAAAAGATGCGCATCTCTTTGTGCGTCGTCGATCAATGTCACCAAAGATGAAATCATTTCGCGATCTTCGTGTGACAGAGTGTATGGGTCAGACTCAATTAAGCTCTTAACGCGCATCAGTGTTGATTGCAAAAGTATAAACACAAGATGGACATTGTAACCGAGTGTGAAATTTTCAGGAAAATCTTTGAGCAACATCGCGCGCCTCTTTCCAGCGAGACCCCAACGCAAGACGCGCTGGAGCAAGAGTCCCAAAAAAACAGAACGACTCCAATGCGATTCGCATTGGAGTCGGGGTGCTGAAAAAGCCACGTAGATTTGGCCGCGACGCTTTTAGTCTCGCGACCTGGACATAACGCCGCCACCCCGACGTGAAAGCGTCAGGGCAGTTTGGTTTCGGCAGATGCGCTGCCGATCTACGTGGGGCTTTTCAGTTCCCCGGATCATGCGTTTGCATGACCTAACGGAAACTCTAGCATTAGCCCCGATAAGTTCAACCACCGCCCTGTAACGCGCCGCGCGAGGGCACAACCCTAGGCTGTGGCCATTTCCCGTCCGATTAAGAAAATTGGTCGGATTTGAAGGAAGGGGGTAGGGGGCAAATTTGAAAAAAGATCTTTTGTATGGATAAATTTATGATATTGTATGGAAGGTCAAGGTTTTTGCCGGGAGATAAGACTGTCATGACTCTCCAAATCCGCGACGAGCGCGCTGATAAAATGGCCCGAGAATTAGCCGACCGGCTGCACACGACAAAGACCGAGGCGGTAATCCGGTCCCTCGAAGAAATGTTGAAGCTCGAGAACAACAAACTGACGGTTCAGGACCAAATGAATCGGATCGCGGACGAGTTGGCCAAGCGCTCCGCACGTCGCGGGCCAGATTTGACCAAAGACGAGATTGATCGTCTCTGGGGCCATGAAGATTGATGTTTGTCGATACGTCTGCCCTCATTGCGATTCTCAACAAAGAGAGCGAGGCGGAGCATTTTTCAAATCTCATCGCAGCATCTCCACTTCGATACACATCATCTGTTGTGCTGCTTGAAGCCACGATGCGTTTGTCCTCAATTTTTCAAATCGAGCCTGAAGTCGTTTCTGATTTACTTGATGAGTTGGTTCGACAGACACGCATTGAAGTCGTCGCCGTTAACGCTGAAATGGGTCGCCTAGCGGTGAAGGCCTTTGCGCGCGATGGAAAGGGTCGGCACGCTGCAGGATTAAATTTTGGCGATTGCTTGTCTTATGGGGCAGCAAAAAATTTAGGCGTGCCGTTGCTCTTCAAAGGCAAAGATTTTGAATTGACGGATATTGAGCGCGCGAATTAACGCCCCTCATTTCGTCCCATACATGCGATCACCTGCATCGCCCAAGCCTGGCACGATATAGCCGTGATCATTCAAATGACTGTCGATGGCCGCAGTCCAGATGTGAACATCGGGATGCGCTTTTGTAAATTTCTCGATGCCTTCGGGGGCTGCAAGCAAACACACAAAACGCAGATCCGTAACCCCACGGCTTTTTAATTTATCAACTGCAGCGATGGCTGAATTAGCGGTAGCGAGCATCGGATCAAGCACAAGCACAAGACGCTCGGCGACATCGCTGGGCGCTTTGAAATAATATTCAATTGCGGTCAGCGTTTCAGGATCGCGATAAAGACCAATATGCGCGACGCGCGCGGAAGGCACGAGCGAGAGCATGCCATCAAGAAAGCCGACGCCTGCGCGCAAGATGGGTGCGAATACCAATTTCTTGCCAGCAATCATCGGCTTCTTGGTTTTCTCAAGCGGCGTTTCAACATCGACAAGTTGAAGCGGCAAATCGCGCGTCACCTCATAGGCGAGCAACATGCCGATCTCATTCAGGAGTTGCCGGAAATTTGTGGTCGAGCGATCCTTGTCACGCATCAAAGTGAGTTTGTGCTGAACAAGCGGATGATCGACGACGGTAACGCCCTTCATGATGGCCTCGCGGTGTGTGTTTATTTTTCTAATTTTAGGCGAGCCGTGGCCGTCTGCCATCAGGCATTTGCGGGACGGGGAGAGGTTCCGACTGTTTTCCACGTATTTCGGCAGTGAACCCGCACTAGAACCAGCCGTGACCTTGCGGGCCTGGCGGCAAATCGAGCCATTGCGCGACGCTCGCGCCCGTATCGGCGAGGCTTTGTCTCAGCCCAACAGCGCGCGGCGTTCGGCCTTTGGCGAGGCCCACAATCGGCACCGCTTCGCGCGTGTGGTCTGTGCCGGTCCATGTGGGGTCATTCCCGTGATCGGCGGTGAACAGCAGAAGATCATCGTCCCGCATTTTTTCAAGAAGCGATGGCACACGCCAATCGAAGGCTTCAAGGCATGCCGCATAGCCCGCGACATCGCGGCGATGTCCAAATTCGGAATCAAAATCAACAAAATTGGCAAAAAGCAAACCGCCCTCTGGTAGCGCATCGATTTCAGGCAGCATCGCATCGAAGAGCTTATCATTGCCCGCGGCTTTCACTTCACGCCCCGTGGCGCGATGGGTGAAGATGTCGCCGATTTTTCCAATCGTAATGATTGCGCGTTTGTCGGCCTCTGCGCGATCAAGCAATGTCCCTTGCGGTGGCGGAATAGAAAAATCTTTCCGGTTCGCAGTGCGTGAAAAAGTTTTTGACGTCTCGCCAACAAAAGGACGCGCGATCACGCGACCGATTTTTAGCGGATCAACAAGCCGCCGTACAATTTCACAAATCGTATAGAGCCGCTTTAAACCAAAATGCGTTTCATGTGCCGCAATTTGAATCACACTATCTGCTGATGTGTAGATGATCGGTTTGCCAGTTTTGATATGGGCTTCGCCATGCTCTTCGATGATCAATGTGCCGGAGGCGTGACAATTCCCGACGATGCCGGGAATGTGCCCCTCACGGCATATCGTTTCAATTAAATCAGGCGGAAAAGAATTTTGTATCTCTTTGAAATAACCAAAAGCGAAATCAGCCGGTGCACCCGCAATTTCCCAGTGACCAGAAATCGTATCCTTGCCTTTTGAAATTTCTTGGGCCGCACCAAAAAAACATTCAGAATGAAGATTTGCCGGTGAAAGAGGAAGGCGTTTGCCAGTTGCGTATTCACAAGCCGCACTTAACCCAAGAGCGTTTAGATGCGGAAGATGAAGCGGGCCCTGTCTCACATCCTTGCGATCCGCTTCACCTTTTGCGCAGGCTTCCGCGATATGGCCTAAAGTGTTCGCGCCCTCATCGCCATAAAGCGCGGCATCGCGCGCGCCGCCACAGCCAACCGAGTCGAGAATGATGAGAAAAGCGCGCGCCATGTCTAGTCGCGATTAACGAACCAAAAGCGCATCATGAAGCACCTGCCAACTTGCCTGATCAGGCGCGCAGAGAAGACCGCCTTTATGAATATCCGGTCGATAGGATGTGCCATCAAGAAGCGCCGAATAGCCGCCTGCTTCTTTATGGATCAACCAACCCGGCGCGTGATCCCAGGGCATCAATTTATTGTAGAATGTAAAATGCGTGTGGCCTGATGCCATCAACCGATATTCATGCGCGGCGCAACGAAGCGCAACACCGGCGGCAACTTTCGACATGTTCTTTGTAAGGGTTGAGCGTAAAGGCTCATCAACATAACCCCATGACACGCCCCCAACCATTTGATTGAGCGGTACAGGCTGAGCCACTTTCATATCGCGCGTCTTGCCATCAAGCGCTTGAAACCACGCCCCTTCACCACGAAGAGCAAGCGCCCAATCTTCGCCAAGCGGATCATAAATCAATCCCCCTATGATTTCGCCTTTTGCGAGGACCGCTGCCATGACACCAAAGAGCGGGAGTCCTGATGCAAAATTCGCTGTACCATCAACCGGATCAAGAATGAAGAGAAGATCAGGTTCATTAATCTTTGAAAGGAGTGAACGGTCTTTCTCCGTGCTCTCCTCGCCAATGACCGCGCATTGTGGAAAGAGTGCTTTTAGACGCGTGGTGATAAAACGTTCCGCCGCTTCATCGGCATCGGTGACAAGATCAAGCGCGGAGGATTTCTGTCGAATCTGATCTGCATTTAAAGACCGAAACCGCGGCATGATTTCGGCACGCGCGGCTTCGCGTAACGTGTCGGCAACAATCAAAAGATCTTTTCTTGAGAAGCTCAGGGGGGATCCTGTCGGGTCTCGTGATGAAAGGCGGCTTCAAAAAGCGCCTTTGTATAGGCTTGTTTCGGGTTTGCGAAAAGCGCTTCCGCTTCCCCTTCTTCAACGACGGCGCCCTCGCGCATCACCATAATGCGGTGAGCAAGCGCTTTAACGACTTTCAAATCGTGACTGATAAAGAGATAAGCCAGTTTGCGTGTTTTTTGTAGCTTTCGCAAAATCTCAACAATTTGCGCTTGCACGGACATATCAAGCGCGGATGTAGGCTCATCAAGAACGATGAATTTTGGATTGAGGACAATCGCGCGCGCGAGCGCGATGCGTTGTCTCTGACCGCCTGAAAATTCATGCGGATAGCGATGACGTGTTTCAGGATCAAGCCCGACATCACGAAGCGCAAAAGATACAAGATCCTCGCGCTCAGTTTGGGTGAGGCGCGGTTGATGAACCTCAAGACCCTCGGCGATGATGTCAGCGATCGACAGGCGCGGCGACAAGGACCCGAAAGGATCTTGAAACACGATTTGCATATCACGTCTCAAGGGCCGCATCATCTTAGATGAATAGGAATCGATGGAAGAGCCAAGCCAGACAATGGGCCCTTCAGAAGAAATCAACCGCAACAACGCCAAGCCCAGCGTGGTTTTGCCCGAACCTGATTCCCCCACAATGCCTAAAGTTTCGCTTTCATGAAGCGCAAGCGAAACGCCATCAACGGCTTTGATATGTCCTACCGTTCGTTGCAGAAAGCCGCGCTTGATTGGAAACCAGATTTTTAGGTGGTCGGCTTTTAGAAGAAGCGGTGTTGATTGAGGCAGCGGCTCCGCCGTGCCTTTCGGTTCTGCGGCCAAAAGTTTTTTCGTGTAATCGTGTTGTGGTGAAGTGAAAATATCTTTGACCGCGCCTTGCTCGACAATTTGTCCCTTTGTCATCACACAAACGCGATCCGCCAAGCGTCGAACGATGCCAAGATCATGGGTGATGAAAAGGATCGCCATATTGCGGCGCTTTTGTATCTCTTTCAAAAGATCAAGGATCTGTGCCTGTATGGTAACGTCCAGAGCGGTTGTCGGTTCATCCGCAATGAGAAGATCGGGCTCATTCGCAAGCGCCATCGCGATCATGACGCGTTGGCGTTGACCGCCGGAGAGTTGATGCGGATAGGCATGCAATCGCGACGCCGCATCACGTAAGCCCACTTCTTCGAGAAGAGCGAGGATGCGCGCGCGTGCTTGATCACCGTTTAAACCCGAATGCAGCGCGATGATTTCGCCAATCTGCCGTTCGATGGTGTGAAGTGGATTGAGCGAGGTCATCGGTTCTTGAAACACCATGGTGATTTCATTACCGCGCACGCGCCTTAATGCCTCTTCATCGGCACGGAGCAAATCTTCGCCTTTAAATAAAACAATGCCCGATGGGTGTGATGCGGGCGGATAAGCTAGCAATTTCAAAATTGAAAGCGCGGTCACCGATTTGCCTGATCCCGATTCACCTACGAGAGCAAGGGTTTCGCCTTTTTGAATCGTGAAAGAGACGCGATCAACGGCCAGCGTCGTCTCAACGCCATTACGAAAGGCGACCGAGAGATTTGAAACGGAGAGAAGGGGCGCGGCGCTCATAAGAAAGTCTTCCTCGGATCAAACGCGTCGCGGACCGCTTCGCCGATAAAAATCAAAAGCGAAAGCATCAGGGCGATCACGATAAAGCCGGTCAATCCGAGCCACGGCGCAGCGATATTGGCTTTGCCCTGCAAAAGGAGTTCCCCAAGCGAAGGCGAGCCGGGTGGCAAGCCGAAGCCTAAAAAATCGAGTGAGGTGAGAGTCGTAATCGACCCGTTCAAAATTAAAGGCAAGAATGTGAGGGTGGCGACCATCGCATTCGGGAGAACATGGCGGAACATGATGCGTGCGTCGGATACACCAAGTGCGCGGGCGGCACGGATATAATCGAAATTGCGCGCGCGCAGGAATTCTGCGCGTACGACATGAACAAGCGCCACCCATGAAAAAAGAAGCAATATAAAGAGCAATGTGAAAAAACTTGGCTGAAAGAAATTGGATAAAATCATCAAGAGATAAAGCGCGGGGATAGCCGACCAGATTTCGATAAAGCGTTGGAAGACGAGATCAATGCGGCCGCCGAAATAACCTTGTAACGCGCCCGCAAAAATCCCGATGACGGATGAAATCGCGGCAAGGATCAAACCGAATAAAACTGAAATACGAAAGCCGTAAATGATGCGTGCGAGCACATCACGCCCGCCATCATCAGTACCGAGCCAATTCCATTCGGTATCACGACAGGTCTTGCCACCATTTTTCATGGCAATCGTGGCGCAATTTTCTTCACGTTCCAACCACGTCGGTGGTGCCGGCGCGGGGCTCGGCAGATCGCGGTTAATGGTGTTTGAAGCAAAGCGTACCGGTGGCCAAAGCGCGAAACCATGCGCATTGATTTCATCCGCAATCACCGGATCGCGATAATCCGTTTCAGCAAGAAAACCGCCAAATTTTTCTTCAGGATAATCGATAAAGACGGGCGCGAGCCATTCGCCTTTATAGGAGATAATGATCGGGCGATCATTGGCGATAAATTCTGCAAAAAGGCAGAGAACAAAAAGAATTGAGAAGATCCATAACGAGAAATAGCCACGCCGATTGGCTTTGAAATTTTGCCAACGGCGGTGATTGATCGGCGAGAGCGAGACGCGCGCCATTTTATCACACCTCGCGAGTTTCAAAATCAATACGCGGATCAACCCAAGTATAAATAAGATCCGAGATGAGATTTACGATGAGCCCCAAAAGCGAAAAAATATAAAGCGTAGCGAAAACGACGGCGTAATCGCGATTAACAATCGACTCGAAAGAAAGAAGACCTAAACCATCGAGTGAAAAGACGGTTTCGATCAGAAGTGAGCCGGCAAAAAAAGCCGAGATGAATGCTCCGGGAAAGCCCGCAATCACAATCAACATCGCATTGCGAAACACATGGCCATAGAGCACACGAGATTCCGAGAGGCCTTTCATTCGCGCGGTGAGCACATAATGTTTACGGATTTCTTCGAGAAAAGAATTTTTGGTGAGCAGTGTCGATGTTGCAAAGGCACCAAGCGCCATCGAGAGAATGGGAAGCGCCAGATGGCGCGCATAGTCTGCCGCCTTCAAATACCAAGGCAGAGCGGAGAAATTTTCCGAGACAAGGCCACGCAAAGGGAAGAAGGGCACGAAAGATGAGCCTTCTCCAAAAAGAATAATGAGCAAAATTGCGAAGAGAAAACCGGGAATCGCATAACCGATAATCACAATCGCCGATGTCCAGATATCAAAGCGGGACCCTTCGCGCACGGCTTTGGCAACACCAAGCGGAATTGATATCGCATAAGAGAGAAGTGTCATCCAAAGCCCGAGCGAGATCGAAACGGGAAGTTTTTCTTTGATGAGATGTAGGATCGAAACATCGCGGAAATAGCTTTTTCCGAAATCAAATCGTAAATAATTCCAAAGCATCACAGCGAAACGCTCATAAGCCGGCTTGTCAAAACCAAATTGCGCTTCGAGCTGCTTGATGAATTTCGGATCAAGCCCTTGCGCGCCGCGATATTTTGAAACCGTACCATCAGCCACCGCTGCGCCCGCTTGCATCTGCTGAGCCTGGCCGCCGAAATCACCGCCAGAGCCGCCAGAAATTCGCGCGGTTGCGGATGTGTCCGTTCCTTGTTGGACTTGCGCAATGATGCGCTCAATCGGGCCGCCGGGCGCAAATTGTACCACCACAAACGAAATCAACATAATCCCGAAGAGTGTCGGGATCATGAGCAAAATACGGCGGATTATATAAGCGAGCATGGAGGTGGGTTTATGCCTTAATTCTTAGCCGCTGTCTCTTTGGCTTTCGCTTCATCATACCACCAAATTGTAGGGAAGGCAGAGGCGCCATATTCGGGCATTTTTTCTGGATGCGAGAAGCGGTTCCAGCGCGCGGTGCGCGAGAAGCCATAAGTCCATTGAGGGACAATAAACTCGTAAGACAATAGAACGCGATCAAGCGCGCGCGTTGCGGCCACAAGCTCTTCGCGTGATTTTGCAAAAGCAATGCGGTCGATTAAAGCGTCAATGGCTTTATCTGCAATGCCCATCGTGTTGCGCGAACCTTTTTGTGCCGCGGCGTCCGTGCCCCAAAATTCACGTTGCTCATTGCCGGGCGAGAGCGATTGTCCCCAAAGATCGGTGGTGATGTCAAAATCAAAATCGCGCATGCGATTTTCATATTGCGCGGGATCAACGACGCGCACTGTAATGGTCAAACCCAATTTCTCGAGCGATGGCTTCCAGAAAAGGAGAATGCGCTCAAATGTTGGATCATCCGCAAGAAGCTCAATCGTAAAGGGTTCGCCTTTTGCGTTCACACGTTTGCCGTCTTTCACGGAATAACCTGCTTCGCGCAACAAACGATCCGCTTCTTTCAAATTGTCACGTACGGTTTGCGGCGTACCATTGACCGGGTTTTTATAGGGTGTCGTAAAAATAGACGCCGGCACTTTATCTTTGACGCTTTCGAGAATTTCCTTTTCCAATCCCTGCGGAAGATCTGAAGACGCAAGCTCGGTGCCTTCAAAATAGGAGCCGATGCGCTTATATGCACCAAAGAACACGGTCTTGTTCATCTCTTCAAAATCAAAAGCAAGATTAAGCGCGCGGCGAACACGCTGGTCCTTGAATTTATCACGGCGTAGATTGATGGCGAAGCCTTGCATTCGCCCAGTTGCGCGCTCGGCAAATTCTTCACGCACAACGCGGCCATCTTTCACTGCCGGAAATTCATAGGCGGTTGCCCAATTCTTCGCGCTGTTCTCAAGACGAAAATCATATTGATCACCTTTGAGCCCCTCAAGTTGAACGGTGGAATCGCGGAAATATTCATAACGCATTTCATCAAAATTATTTGTGCCCACCGATGTCGGTAAATCAATGCCCCAATAATCTTTCACGCGTTCATAAGTGATCGAACGACCGGATGAGACAGTTTTTATGCGATAGGGGCCTGAGCCCAAAGGCGCTTCAAGCGTCGTCTCGGTGATTGAGCGTTGTTTGCCGGAAGAATCTTTCGCGTTCCACCAATGTTTTGGCAAAATTGGAAATTCGCCAATGATCTGCGGTAATTCACGATTGCCCGGTTGATCAAAACGGAATGTGATTTCGCGCTCTGCTGTTTTTTCTGCCTTCGTGACGTGAGCATAATAGGCTGCATATTGCGGACTATTCGCTTTGAGCGCCTCGAAAGAAAAAATCACATCATCCGGTGTGATGGGTGTACCATCATGCCATTTGGCATTCGCCCGCAATCGATAGACCACATAAGTAACATCGTCGGGATAGGCGACCGCTTCGGCCAATTCGCCATAGGCGGTGGAGACCTCATCAAGTGAACGCGTGAGAAGCGTGTTGTAAAGAAGACCAATACCCGCGCCGAGTTGCCCCTTCACGCCGGCAACCGCAAGATTAAAATTATCAAAAGCGCCTGTGGCCGCCATACGCACAACGCCGGCTTTGGGCGCTAATGGATTGATATAATCAAAATGTTTGAAATCGGTTTTGTATTTCGGTTTCCCCATCAGCGAGAGCCCATGACGCCATTGAAGATCGGCGGAAAAGGCGAGTGAGGGAATGAAACTGAAAACGAGGAATAAAAATGCAAGGGAACGACGGTTCACGTGAGTTCACTCCAAATACATGTCACCGGAATAACAAATGAAGAGCCATATTGTTGACCTTTATGGCTAAAAATCATAATGCGGTCCGTTGCCGCATCGCGGCTGATAATGTGCCTTCGTCAAGATAATCAAGTTCACCGCCCACCGGAACGCCATGCGCCAATTTTGTGACCGTTATTCCATAAGGCGACAAGAGATCGGTGATGTAATGCGCGGTTGTTTGCCCGTCGACCGTGGCATTCAAGGCGAGAATAACTTCGCGCACACCACCAGATGAAGCGCGCGCGACAAGTTGATCCAAGGCCAAATCTTTCGGGCCAATGCCATCAAGAGCGGATAAAACACCGCCCAATACATGATAGCGGCCATTGGTGGCGCTTGCGCGTTCAAGTGCCCAAAGATCAGCCACATCTTCGACAACAACAAGGATTGTCTCATCGCGTCGCGTATCGCGGCACAGCGTGCAGGGCGAGAGCGTATCAATATTGCCGCATGCTTCGCAGGTGATGATTTTTTCACGCGCCATCTGCATGGCATCAGTGAGCGGGCTTAAGAGCTGTTCGCGTTTTTTGATGAGATGCAACGCGGCACGACGCGCTGAACGCGGACCCAATCCCGGCACTTTGCCGAGAAGCTGAATCAGTCTTTCAATTTCGGGGCCGGCGATTGAGGCCATCAGAACAATTTCATGCCCGGAGGAATGGGAAGGCCGGCGGTCAAAGCGCCCATTTTATCGGCGGTAAGTTGATCGGCTTTCGCGCGTGCATCATTGAGCGCGGCCACGAGCAGATCTTCGACGATTTCTTTTTCTTCCGCTTTTAACAGCGAGGCATCAATCGAGATTGATTTTGTTTGGCCTTTGACGGTTTGCGTGACCTGCACAAGCCCACCGCCCGATTGGCCCGAGACCTCCATTGCTTCAAGCTCGGCCTGTACTTGGCCGAGTTTTGATTGCATTTCCTGCACTTTCTTCATCATGCCGAACATGTCTTTCACGGCGAAGGCTCCGTTAGATTCATTCGAGAGGGATTAGTCATCATCACGATCAAGCAGGGTGAAGTCGAACCCGTCTTCACCAAGCTCGTCATTGTTGTCTGTTACTTCGATGCGTGTGGCGACTTCGCGAATGTCGACAATCTCTGCACCCGGAAACGCGGCAAGTGCGGCTTTGATAATCGGATGCATACGCACATCATCAAGCTTTTCGGCTTTCGCAGCTTCCGCTTTCTCGCGCAAAGTCGCTTGGCCTATGTCGGAAGAGATCGCCACCACCCATCGGCGATTGGTCCATTCATAAAGACGTTTTGAAATGGTCGCGGCAAGATCCGATGACGCGCCTTCAACGGGAGAAAATTCCATACGCCCGTCTTCAAAACGCACCAAACGCAGATCACGTTCCAGCGCGGTTTTCAGCGCGATGTCACGCTTCTCAACGGCCAGGGCGACGAGATCTTCAAACGCGTTAAGCTTCAACGCCTGCGGGGTCTGTGCATCCGGCGCGCTCTGCGGGAGCGATGCGGGTTCACCCCGTGCGGCAATAGTCATCGCGCCAGTCGAAACGCGGCGCGTGCTTGTACCATTTCCCGAAGGCGATGAAGAAGGCGATGCTTGCGGTTGTGACGCGCCCTCTTGTTTCAATCGGCGCAGCGCTTCATCAGGCGTTGGCAAATCGGCGGCATAGGCCAAGCGGATCAACACCATTTCGGCGGCGGTGACAGGGCGTGGCGCGGAATCAATTTCCGAAAGACCCTTCAACAAAATTTGCCAAGCGCGCGAAAGCACATTCATCGGCAGTGAAATAAAATTTTTGCCACGTGTGCGCTCGGCTTCTGTCACATCCTGGCTGATTGCGGCATCAGGCACGACTTTTAACCGCGTGATGAAATGTGAAAATTCGGCAAGATCGGCGATGATCTGGCGGGGATCCGCACCGAGATCATATTGCGCTTTAAATTCCATCAAGGCGTCATGCATGCGGCCATGCATCAGATGATCAAAGAGATCGATGATGCGTGCGCGGTCAGCAAGACCGAGCATCACACGCACAGTTTCAGCTTCAACAGTTCCCGCACCATGCGCGATCGCTTGATCGAGCAGCGAGAGCGCATCGCGCACAGAGCCTTCCGCCGCGCGTGCGATCAAAGCGAGTGCATCATCTTCCGCTTTCACAAGTTCTGCGGCGCAGATTTTTTTCAAATGCGCGACCAGCACATCGGCATCCACACGACGCAAATCGAAACGCTGGCAACGCGACAAAATCGTCACCGGTACTTTGCGAATCTCAGTCGTGGCGAAAATGAATTTCGCATGCGGCGGCGGCTCTTCAAGCGTTTTCAAAAACGCGTTGAAGGCTTTGTCCGAGAGCATATGCACTTCGTCGATGATATAGACTTTGTAGCGCGCGGATGCGGGCGAATAGCGCACGCCATCGGTAAGCTGCTTCACATCATCGATGCCGGTATGCGAGGCTGCATCCATTTCAAGCACATCGACATGGCGCGATTCCATGATCGCGCGGCAATGAACGCCCTCAACGGGCATGTGGATGGTGGGCGCGCCTGTGCCATCGGGCAGGAGATAATTCAGCCCGCGCGCGAGAATGCGGGCGGTTGTGGTTTTACCCACCCCGCGGACGCCGGTGAGCATCCAGGCTTGCGGAATGCGGCCCGTGTCAAACGCGTTGGAAAGCGTGCGCACCATCGCTTCCTGGCCGATGAGATCAGCAAAAGTTTGCGGACGATATTTGCGCGCGAGCACGCGAT
This sequence comes from Hyphomicrobiales bacterium, assembly GCA_046091665.1. Classification (GTDB taxonomy): domain Bacteria; phylum Pseudomonadota; class Alphaproteobacteria; order Rhizobiales; family Beijerinckiaceae; genus CAIUPE01. The sequence goes on along the minus strand of JBJTCD010000070.1, from coordinate 3,678 downwards.
AGGCGCCGCCGGTTTCAGGCGCGCTTGGCAGATCACCGAAGAGAGAGGAGCCGGTATCGGAAGCGGGCGTGTCGCTCATTTGTGGCGTCGTCCCCCGCAAGAAACTTCAACAAACCGGTGAGGAAGGCGAGAATGCCTCCCCATTTTTAACGAAAAGGAGGGTGGAAGGCTGGACGATGACCCGCCCGGGCTCGTTAGGGCTGCTTCCTTCCGGACCTGACCCAATTGGCGAGTGGTACGTCCAACGCCAACCTTCCACCCCCTATATCGGGGATCGGACGGGAAAAAACAAGCGATTCGAAGCCCCGCGGATTTTTTGCTTCGGGACCGGCGGAGCAGGGTCTAAAATCCCGCCATGAGTGATTTTACCCTCGCTTCGCGGCTTGAAGCCGATACGTTTCTCGTTGGCGAGCTTCAGCTTAGCCGCGTGCTTCTGATGAATGATGCGCGGTTTCCTTGGGTGATCCTCGTGCCGCGCCGCGATGGGCTTCGCGAGATCATCGATCTTAACCCCAAAGACCGCGCGACACTGTACCGCGAGATTGAAAGCGTGAGCGAAGCGATGCAGCGATTGTTTACGCCGACGAAGCTCAATGTCGCAGCGCTTGGCAATATGGTGGCGCAATTGCATGTGCACATCATCGCGCGGTTCGACATTGATGCCGCATGGCCCAAACCCGTATGGGGCGTGGGCACGCGCGAACTTTATGCACAGGACGCGGCACACACGCGCGTCACCGCGCTTTCGCGCGCTTTGGGATATCTCTGAATGAATGATCGTTTTTCGAAATTGGGTTATGTGACGAACCCGCTTAACCGTCGCGCGGATTTACGCGATCAAGCCGACGCGCTGAAAAATCTCCGCGCGCAAAAACATGCGGGCACATTCGTGTTTGCGGGCGATCAATCGATTTTGAGGCGCGAGGGCGAGGCGCTTGAAGCGCTCTTCGCGCCGCATGACGAGAGCGCGCTTGGCACGGTGAGCGCGAGATTGTTTTTGGGTCTTCAGGATGAGCGCCCGATTTTTGCTGAAGAGATTGAAGCGGACGCCGCCGAGCGTTTGAGCACGCGTGACGATCTCATGGTGATTGATGCGCGCACGATTGCGGTGCAAGGGCTTTTGCGCGCACCGCTCATCGGCGCGCTCGCGGAAGCGAAAGCGTTGTTGCATTGGCATCGCAAACATCAATTCTGCGCGGCGTGTGGTGCGCCATCGCGTGTTTCGAGCGCGGGCTGGAAGCGTGTGTGCGACGCGTGCACGGCGGAACATTTTCCGCGCACCGATCCTGTGGTGATCATGCTTGCGATCAAAGGCGACAAATGTTTGCTTGGGCGGCAGGCGCGCTTTCCGCCCGGCATGTATTCGTGCCTTGCGGGCTTTCTCGAACCGGGCGAAACGATTGAAGCGGCCGTGCGCCGCGAGACATTGGAAGAAGCGGGCGTGCGCACAGGCGCTGTGCGCTATCTCGCTTCGCAGCCTTGGCCCTTTCCCGCCTCGCTGATGATCGGCTGTTTGGCTGAGGCGCTGACGGAGGATGTGACGATTGATCACGACGAGCTTGAAGACGCGCGTTTCTTCACGCGTGAGGAAGTGCGGCTGATGCTCGAAGGCACGCACCCCGAGGGCCTTCTCGCGCCCCAACCCATGGCGATTGCCAATGCGATCATGAAATCATGGGCGTTGGATGGGGGTGAGGCGTGATCGCGCATCGCGCGACAAAACGATCCTGTGAATCGTTTTGAACAACGAACGCGCGGAGCGAAAGCGAAGCGCCAGAAAGGGTTTAGGGCTTTGGGAGCGCGCGTAAACCGCGCCGTTCATTGCGAGCGAACCGCGCCCGTCATTGTGAGCGTGAGCGATCTTTCCTCCGTCATGGCAGGCCAAAAAACTCTAAAAAAAATATCGCCTGCGATCCACGACTTAAGACGGAATACAATCGACCTTAACAAAGTCATGGATGGCCGGGCTAAACCCGGCCATGACGGACTCAGGTTTTCGCGTTCGCTCGCAATGACGATAATCGATTGCCGATTGCCCGTCTCCCCTCTTGTCAATACTCTTCCCTGAGGTAATGTAAATCCACGCCTGCGTATCCGGCGATTCGTGTTCGGATGCGGGGGAGAGGATGGCCAAAAAAGCCCAAGACGTCGATACGCGGCCTTTTTTTGAGACCTATCTCAAAGCCCTTCGCAAAACGCCCGTCGAACAGAAAACGGAGCATACCGACCGTGGCGCTATGGAAGCGCTTCTTCAGTCGCTCGCGGCGCTCCAAAACTCATCTACAAATGTCCAGCATGAGCCAAAGCGAAACGAAAAAGGAGCGCCCGATTTCAAAGTCCAAAACAATGCGTCGATTATTGGCTATGTCGAAAACAAGAAGATCGGCGAAAATCTCGACAAGATCTTAAAAACGGAACAGATTGCGAAATATCAAACGCTTTCTCGCAATATCATCGTCAATGATTATCTTGAATGGATATGGCTGCGCGATGGAAAAATCGTCGCGCGAGAGAAGCTTTGTTATGAGTCCGACCTTGAAAATCGAAAAGCCGCATTAAAACCTGATCACGTCAAGCGAGTTGCTGACTTGATTTTCGGCTTTTTATCCGTCGCGCCTGAAGGCGTAGGCCGTGCCTCCGAACTCGCTCTCGCTTTGGCCACGCGCGCCCATTTGCTCCGCGATTACCTTGCCGAAGAACTGGTGAGGCAAGAAAAAGACAAAAGCCAAGATCGCCTCTTCGGACTCTACGGTGCGTTCAAGACACAAGTCTTTCATGATTTGACGCTGCAAGAATTTGCCGACGCCTTTGCCCAAACGCTCGCTTATGGGCTCTTTCTCGCGGCGCTCAATTCAGAACGCGATATTGTTACGCTTCGCAACGCGCCTGACTATGTGCCAAGCTCGTTCCGCCTCTTTCGCGAGCTGGTTGAATATCTACCTCTCCTCAATTCGGCCTCTTACACCGAAATCAAATGGGTTGTTGAGGAGATATTGAACATCATCAACACGATGGATGTTGCTGCGATCCATGAGGATTTGTCGTTTCAAAACCGCAAGGCTTCAAGCCGGAAAGTGCAGGCGAAGGACGAGGAAGAATGGCGGCTTTTTTCAAAAGACCCATTTATTTATTTTTATGAGGACTTTCTCGGCAAATATGATGCAAAGCTCAAAAAATCACGCGGCGTTTATTACACGCCGCCACCTGTCGTCAATTTTATCGTGCGAGCGATTGACGATATTTTGAAAGATACATTCGGTATTGCCGATGGCTTGGCTGATCACAAACGCGTGACGGTGCTCGATTTCGCCTGTGACACCGGCACTTTTCTCGTCGAAGTCTTGGAGAAAATTTTCGAAACCATTGGCCCTGATTCCGGCAAGCGTGACCTCATCATCAAAGAGCATATTCTCAAGAACATATTCGGCTTTGAATTTTTGATTGCCCCTTACACTATCGCCCATTTGAAATTATCTCAATATCTTAATGAGAGGCAATATAAGCTCACTGAAAAGGAACGGTTACAAATTTATTTGACCAATACTTTGGAACCGATTGAGCCGCAAAAAAATTTCAATCTACCAGAATTAACGCGAGAGACTGAAGCGGCACAATCGATAAAAGATAAACCGATCCTCGTCATCACAGGAAATCCTCCATATTCGGGCCATTCTAAGA
>JBJTCD010000069.1:0-4266 GCA_046091665.1 Hyphomicrobiales bacterium | reverse complement strand
CAGGCATTAACGACCAAGGCTTTCTCAGGTTTACATTTTTTATAACGAAGGGTTGAAGAAGCGCTTCAGCCAAGCCGATCACCTGACTGCGAAACCCTGCTTCGGGTAGGGCCAAAGTCCAGATGATTGGATCGGACGGCGACATCACGTCTCTATTAATCGCCAACTTCGCCGCGCAATCTTTCAGCGAAGAAACGCGTCAATTCAATGAGACGCAGTTCATCATCGGCCATTGACCATTGACGATTCCCATCTCTGCGATGCGCAGCAAGAACTTTGATGCGTTTGATCTCTTTGCCGCCTTGACGAATGACAGCAAATCCTTCGAGCCAATCCGTCACAGAAACTCGACGCGGGAAAACTGGCTGGTTCGTGCCCATCGGAAGAATGATATCTTCAATTTCGCTACAGAAACTTATAGAGTGAATCTCAGCAGTCAGTGTCGGCAGCCCTTTTCCTGAAGCAATGGCGCCTTGATAGACTTCAGCGAGACCACGCTTTTGATAAAGCGCTATTTTATCAGCATATGAGTCTATGCCTTTGGCACGAACGGGTTCTACATTCACGAAAAGTCCTGAATAGAGCGGACCCGTTGTCGTGCGATTACGCCCTGTCACACAGCCTGTCGTTACACTCGTGACCACAGGCGCCAGCAAAAGGCTCGCAACAAATCGGCGTCGATCAACGATAGAGGACATCAATGATTTCATAGCTCTTGCCTCCGCCCGGTGTATTCACTTCGATGGAGTCGCCCGTTTTTTTACCGATCAAAGCGCGCGCAATGGGGGAGCTGATGGAGACTTTTCCATCTTTCACATCGGCTTCACTGTCACCAACGATTTGATAGGTCTTTTCCTCATCCGTATCATCATCAATCAATTTAACCGTCGCGCCGAATTTAATCGTCGAGCCGGAAAGCTTCGATACATCGATCACTTCAGCGCGTGAAATTTTGTCTTCAAGCTCAGCAATGCGCCCTTCGTTCAACGATTGCTGTTCTTTGGCAGAATGATATTCGGCATTTTCCGAAAGGTCGCCATGAGCGCGCGCTTCCGCAATCGCTTGAATGATGCGCGGGCGCTCTTCTTGCTGGCGGTGGCGCAATTCTTCTTCGAGCGCCTTAAAGCCCGCCGTCGTCATGGGGATCTTTTCCATTGTGATGTCCGTTTGATCGAAAAACAGAAAAACCAGACTTCGGACCCGGTTGCCCGGTTCCAAAGCCCGAAATTAACGTTCTATCAGGAGGCTTTTGCCGCCTGACCTTGGAAATAGTCTTGCAGTGGCTTCACTTCAAGATCGCCCGCCAGATAGGACTTGATGCCTTCTGCCGCAGCGATCGCTCCGGCAAGGGTCGTATAATAGGGCACTTTATGCAAGAGGGCAGTTCGGCGCAGCGAGCGGGAATCCATCAGAGCCTGCTTGCCTTCGGTCGTGTTGAAGACAAGTTGCACTTCGCCATTTTTGATGGCATCGACAATATGCGGGCGGCCCTCAAGAACCTTATTGATCTTCGTCGCTTTGATGCCATGGGTGGCAAGGTGTTTCTGTGTGCCTTCGCTCGCGACAATGGCGAAGCCAAGATCAGAAAGCATTTTCATCGTTGCAACGATACGGGGCTTATCAGCATCACGAACAGACACGAATACGGTGCCTTTCTTCGGTACTTGCGTGCCGGAACCCAATTGGCTTTTTGCAAAAGCAACGCCGAAACTTTTATCGAGCCCGATAACTTCGCCGGTTGAACGCATTTCTGGACCGAGAACGACATCAACGCCTGGGAAGCGCGCAAAGGGAAACACGGCTTCTTTGACCGCGATATGATCGTAAGTGTCGGTTTTCAGTTTGAAGGATGAAAGCGCTTCACCCGACATGATGCGCGAGGCGATTTTGGCAATCGGTTTGCCGATCACTTTCGCGACGAAGGGCACCGTGCGCGAGGCGCGCGGATTGACTTCAAGCACATAGATTACATCATCTTTGAGTGCATACTGGACATTCATCAAGCCCACGACATTGAGCGCCAATGCCAATTCGCGCGTCTGACGCTCGAGCTCTTTAAGCGTTTCAGCTTTGAGAGAATGTGGAGGCAAGGAACAGGCGGAGTCGCCTGAGTGAATGCCGGCTTCCTCAATATGTTCCATGATGCCAGCGATAAACACATCTTTGCCATCGGCCACGCAATCGACATCCACTTCAATTGCGTCCGACAAATAGCGATCAAACAGAAGCGGATTCTTGCCAAGGAGTGTGTTGATTTGTCCGGTCTTATCATTCGGATAGCGCGCTTTAATATCATTCGGCACAAGCTCGGGGAGTGTGCCGAGAAGATAGCGCTCAAATGCTTGCTCATCGCGCAGAATTTCCATCGCGCGGCCACCAAGCACATAAGACGGGCGCACGACGAGCGGAAGCCCTAATTCTTGCAACACAAGGCGTGATTGTTCGACTGAATAAGCAATGCCATTTTGTGGTTGTTTCAAACCGAGCTTATCAAGCAGACGTTTGAAGCGATCACGATCTTCGGCAAGATCAATCATGTCCGGCGAGGTGCCAAGGATGGGGATACCCGCTTGCTCGAGGGCGTGCGCAAGCTTTAAAGGTGTTTGCCCGCCAAATTGCACGATGGCTCCAAGTAATTGGCCCTTCGATTGTTCAAGGCGCAAAATTTCGATCACATCTTCAGCGGTTAGCGGATCGAAATAAAGCCGATCCGACGTATCATAATCGGTTGAAACCGTTTCCGGATTACAATTAATCATGATGGTTTCATATCCTGCATCGCTGAGCGCGAAACAGGCATGGCAGCAGCAATAATCAAATTCGATGCCTTGACCGATGCGGTTTGGACCGCCGCCGAGAATGGCAATTTTTTTGCGATCAGAAACGGCCGCTTCATTTGCAGGAACTCCTGCAAAATCAGGCGCATAGGTTGAATACATATAGGCGGTCGGGGACGCGAATTCCGCCGCACATGTATCGATGCGCTTATAGACAGGATGCACATGAAGTGACGCGCGATGTTTTGATACATTGGCTTCGGTATCACCGGAGAGAACCGCGAGACGTGAATCAGAGAAGCCCATGGCTTTTAGGCGACGCAAGGCTTCTTTCGTTTTTGGTACACCGAATTTGCGAATGGCGCCTTCGGTATCAATGATGTCTTTGATTTGCTCCAAGAACCAAGGATCGATTTTGCAGCTCTCATGAACTTCTTCGAGCGTGAAGCCCAAGCGGAAGGCTTGACCGACTTGCAGAATGCGTTCGGGCGTGGCGGTACCAAGCACGGCTTTGACCGCGTTTTTATCGTCACCTGATCCCAAACCTTCGATTTCAATTTCATCAAGACCCGTGAGGCCCGTTTCAAGCGAACGTAAGGCTTTTTGCAAAGACTCTTGGAATGTGCGCCCGATCGCCATCGCTTCGCCCACCGACTTCATCGATGTTGTGAGATTGCGATCGGCACCGGGAAATTTCTCAAAAGCGAAGCGCGGAATTTTGGTAACGACATAATCGATCGTCGGTTCAAATGATGCGGGAGTCGCGCCGCCTGTTATGTCGTTGTCGATTTCATCAAGCGTATAACCAACAGCGAGTTTCGCCGCGACGCGCGCAATTGGAAACCCTGTGGCTTTTGAGGCAAGCGCCGATGAACGTGACACACGCGGGTTCATTTCAATAACAATCATGCGGCCGTCAGCAGGGTTCACCGCGAATTGCACATTCGAGCCGCCGGTCTCAACGCCGATCTCGCGCAACACGGCAAGTGAAGCGTCGCGCATGATTTGATATTCTTTGTCAGTCAGCGTGAGCGCGGGGGCAATCGTGATTGAATCGCCGGTATGCACGCCCATCGGATCGAGATTTTCAATCGAGCAGATGATGATGCAATTATCCGCCTTGTCGCGGACAACTTCCATCTCATATTCTTTCCAGCCAAGCACGCTTTCTTCAACGAGCACTTCATTCGTCGGCGAAGCATCAATGCCGCGCTCGATGATCTCGATGAATTCGGCTTTGTTATAAGCGATGCCGCCGCCTGTGCCGCCCATGGTGAAAGAAGGGCGAATGATTGCGGGCAAACCGATGTCAGCGAGCGCTTCAAGAGCTTGCGGCAATGTTTTGATGTGATGCGAACGCGGTGTCGCAAGGCCGATCTTGGTCATCGCGTCGCGGAAGAGTTCGCGGTCTTCCGCTTTATTGTAAGCGATGCCGCCGCCGGTGCCGCCCATGGTGAAAGAGGGGCGAATGATCGCGGGCAATCCGATA
>JBJTCD010000068.1:0-5105 GCA_046091665.1 Hyphomicrobiales bacterium | reverse complement strand
CGCCAACCCTCGATGACGATCTTTGCTTCCTTAAGCGTGTAGAAGATCTCGCCATTCAGAAGCTCATCTCGAAGCTTAGAGTTAAAGCTCTCACAATAGCCATTCTCCCAAGGGCTACCGGGCATGATGTAGGCGGTCTTGGCCCCTACGGCTGCCAGCCAGTCGCGTAAGTTATGGGCAATAAACTCCGGGCCGTTATCCGAGCGGATATGCGTTGGGATGCCCCTTAGTATGAAGAGATCCGACAAGGCATCGATCACATCCGTTGCCTTGAGCTTCCTGTTGATCCTGATCGCCAGGCATTCTCGTGAGAACTCGTCAATGATGTTCAGCATTCGATACTTCCTCCCATCATGCGTACGGTCTTCGACAAAGTCGTAAGACCAGATGTGGTTGGGATATTCGGGACGCAAGCGAACGCAGGATCCGTCGTTGAGCCAAAGACGTCCGCGCTTGGGTTGTTTGGAAGGTACTTTCAGCCCCTCACGTCGCCAGATCCGGGCTACCCGCTTAGCATTCACTTTCCAGCCCTTTTGTCGCAGCATCGCCGTGATCCGGCGATAGCCATAGCGACCGTACTGGATAGCAAGTGCCGTGATATCAGCGGTCAGTGCCGCCTCATCATCGGGTCTGGTTGGCTTCTTGCGCTGTGTGGAGCGATGCTGGCCAAGAACTCGGCAAGCAAGCCGCTCAGAGATGCCATGCCTGGCAACCACATGCTCCACACAGGCACGGCGACGTGCGGAGCTTAGAAGTTTCCCCCTGCGGCCTCTTTTAAAATCAACTTTTCAATCGTGAGATCTGAGACGGCTCTGCGAAGGCGATTGTTCTCGGCCTCAAACTCTTTCAGGCGCTTAACCTGATCGCCTTTCAGTCCGCCATATTCTGACCGCCAGCGATAATAGGTAACTTCCGTCACGCCTATCGATCTGACAGCCTCGGCCACCGGCCGACCCTGTGCTGTAAGAACCTCCACCTGCCGAAGTTTGGCGACAATCTCTTCCGCCTTGTGCCTTTTCCTAGCCATGCGCATTCCTCCTCAAGGCTCATAAGCCATACATCAGGGAGGACCACTTTTCAGGGGGCAGGCCACGATCGCGCAGTACCAAGTGTCATTATTGGTGCACCCACAACAACGCCTAGCGCATAACCAGTAACAAGAAGGCCTGCGATAGGAATTGAGACAGATAAATCTAAAGCAACATTTGGCAGGAGGCCCATTATAATAAATTCAGTGGTTCCGACAGCAAATGTGCCAAGCGCAAGCGCATAAAGCTCAATAGGCATTCATTTCCTAATCCAGTAATATTTGAATTTAATTCATGAATTAAAAGGCGGTCTGACAAATGGGTATTCTTATCTTATCGAAGAAACTCCAACTTCGATTCAAAAAAAGAAAAAATTTATTAGACACCGATTATCACCTAAATTAATTCCACCATCCTTTATGATTTTTTTTGGGTTGACGCAGAACATCGTCGCCAGACTTAGGGGGGTCAATTTCAAGAAGATACCGTTTGGCCGGAGTCATTCTATTATAGAGCTCCGGCGTTAGATAATCCAATTGAAGAAGTTGCTGCGGCAGATCACGCCGCGTGTAAGTAAGATGTAACATGCGACGTGGCTTATCCGTCTTCTTCAATGTCCCGCTATGCCACATGGAAGAATTACAAATGATTGCGGATCCGGCAGGTGCCTCGACCAAGACTTCACCAGGATAAGCAGCTGAAAGATCAGCCGGCACGCGCGCCGCTTCGTCAGGTGACAAAGGTTGAGGTTCCCAATCACCAATATTCACATAAGGAACATTGATCGGAGCCCACCAATGAGAGCCGGGAACGATGCGCGTCGGACCATTATCGAGTGTCATGTCATCAAACATGATCATCGTGTTAACAACCCACCAATCATCTTCGAATTTCTTCGGTACATCGACATGCATGTCTTGATGGCCATATCCTTTTACCGGATCGCGAATATTGGCGCCATGAACTTTGATCTCACCGAGCACATGGGCACAAAGCGCGAGCATCTCAGGGATCCATAGACATTTATCAAACGCATCAGTCTTGTTAAAAATATTTGAAAGACGACGCGCGCCGGGTTCAACATGAACTTCATGGCCGCCATTATTCTTTTCTGCAGCATGGATCTGTTCGAAAGCATTGCGCATCATCTCGCAATCCGCAGGAGATAATACATTCTCAATAATAATATAGCCTTCTTCGTCGAAGGCCTTCAGTTGACTTGGACTTAATGTATCAGCTTTCACCCCAAGCTCTCGCATAGCCTGCTTCGTATACATGCCATCCTCCCGTCTCTTCATTCTTTATATGACGAAGGCTAACGCAGGGCTTTTTCCTTTGCAAGGACGATCGCGGCCTTTTCCTTACCACCTTGGAGCGAGTCTCTGGTCTGACCCCATGAGGCGATCCAATGGTTATATTAATTTAGGATTGTGTTAGATGCTAACCCTTGGGTGGCCGGCGTATCTGGTTTGAGTTGCGAAGCTGGCCACTACAGAACCCCAGGTGCCGGCGGTTGATATCGCAGTGATGAGTGCTGTCTGATGGTATTATAGTGCCGTCGCCATTGTTCAATCACAATCTTAGCTTCCTTCAGCATGTAAAATATCTCGCGGTCCAAAAGCTCGTCACGAAGCTTCGAGTTGAAGCTTTCGCAATAACAATTTTCCCAAGGACTCCCCGGCATAATGTAAGCAGTTTTTGATCCGACGGCAGCGAGCCAGTCACGAAATGCTTGCGCGTTAAACTCTGGTCTGTTGAACAGCTAAGATGTGTCGGAATGCATCTCAAGATAAAAAGCTCTGAGATAACATATATCACATGAGTGGATTTGAGGTTCCGTTTAATCTGGTTTGCCAAACATTCTCTTGTGAACTCGTCGATAACGTTCAGCATCCGATATTTTCTGCCATCATGGGTACGGTCTTCGAGAAAGTCATAAGACCAGACATGGTTTGGATACTCAGGCCGTAATCGAATGCAGGATCCGTAATTGAGCCATAAACGTCCACGCTTTGGCTGCTTGCTTGGAACCTTTAGCCCCTCCCGTCGCCAGATCCGCGCAACCCGCTTCGCGTTCACCCGCCAGCCTCTCTGCCGTAGCATCGCCGTGATCCGACGATAGCCATAGCGACCATATGGGGTAGCGAGTGTCGTGATGTCGGCAGTTAATGCCACTTCATCATCGGGCCTCATCGGCTTCTTGCGTTGCGTGGATCGATGCCGCCCCAGAACACGGCATGCAAGCCGCTCAAAGACGCCGTGCTTGGCAACGACAAACTCCACGCACCCACGGCAACGGCGGGGCTTAGAAGTTTTGCTTACGCTGCCCTTCGGGTCCCCTCGCCGCTTCCTTCAGGATCAACTTCTCAATCGTCAGGTCTGACACCGTTCGACGGAGCCGATTGTTCTCGGCTTCCGGCTCTTTCAGGCGCTTGACTTGATCGCCCTTTAGGCCACAGTACTCGGACCGCCATCGGTAGTAGGCAACTTCCGTCACTCCTATCGATCGGATGGCTTCCGCAACCGGCCGCCCTTGCGCCGTTAAAACCTCAACCTGCCGAAGCTTGGCGACAATCTCTTCAGGCTTGTGCCTCTTCTTCCCCATTACTCCACTCTCAATCGATGCAAAAGTCACAAAACGGGCAGGGTCACTGTTCAGTGGCAAGAATGAGCTCCTCAGAGCCAAACACGTAAATATTTTCCAGCAGCATATGAAGGAAAACTGCATTTGCGATTAATGGTCAATAGTTGAAAAAATATTGCAAATAATTAAACTCATGGACTGACTTGATAAAAAGATCATTGGAGTTGAACATGTATCTAAAAAAGATGAATTTAAATGGAAAAAATGCCGTTGTAACTGGTGGTGGTCGTGGAATTGGCCTCGCATGTGTAGAAGCTCTATCGGAGGCTGGAGCTCATGTGATTATTGCTGATTTCGATGAGAAATCTGCAGAATCAGGTCAGCAAGCGATGATGCGAAAGGGTATCAAAGTTGAAATAGAATTACTTGACGTTACCAATTCAAAGCAGGTCACTTCTAAGGCAGAAAAATTAATAAATAAATTCGGACATATTGATATTTTGATCAATAATGCGGGAATTGCACGATCCGAAACTCCAGCCGAGTTGGTAAGCGACGAACAATGGCTGAATGTGATTGACGTTAACTTAAACGGCTTGTTTTGGTGTTGTCGATCTTTCGGAAAATTTATGTTAGAAAAGAAATCTGGTTCAATCGTAAACATTGGATCAATGTCAGGGATAATTGTGAACAAACCACAAGAGCAAGCTTATTATAATGCTTCAAAGGCTGCAGTCCATCATTTAACCAAATCATTAGGTGCTGAATGGGCGACACGGGGCGTTCGTGTTAATGCTGTTGCTCCAACATATATCAATACGCCTTTGACTGCATTTGCAAAATCAAATGAAAAAATGTTCAATACTTGGCTTGAAATGACGCCGATGGCCAGATTAGGTGAACCGGATGAAATAGCATCCGTTGTATTATTTCTCGCGTCCGATGCATCGAGTCTTCTAACTGGATCAATTATTGTTGCGGACGGTGGATATACTTGTTGGTAAATATTTTCAAAGTGAAGATTTCAGATTATGAAAGGATTGATCGATGAAACTTGCAATTGCCGGTGACAGTGCCGGATCTCCTCTTGTAGACACTCTGGAGTCACACATTCGTGCTTCTGGAATTCATGAAATTGATAACCTTAGCTCTACGGGCTTTTATGCTGACTTAGCGGCCAATGTTGCAAAGTTAGTCATTGATAGAAAATATGATCGGGCCATCTTATGCTGCGGCACAGGAATCGGCGTTTGTATTTCAGCAAATAAAATTCCTGGTATTAGAGCTGCATTAACCCACGATACGTATTCAGCTGAACGTGCAGCAAAATCTAATAATGCACAAATCATTACTTTGGGTGCGCGTGTCATAGGACCTGAATTAGCAAAGACAATCGTCGATACTTGGCTTTCATCTGAGTTTGATCCAAAAGGATCATCAGCCGCTAATGTCGAAGCAATCAATAAACTAGATCACCGATAATCGGTTAATAT
>JBJTCD010000067.1:0-2544 GCA_046091665.1 Hyphomicrobiales bacterium | reverse complement strand
GACAGAAAATCGTCTCTTCGCTGAGATGATGGTACTGCCGAGCTACTAGATTCGGACAAATATCCGCTTCTCAGCCAGGGTTTTGCCTTGTCGTAAAATTGAAATGACGGCCGCATAAGTGCCAGGCGCCCATCCGGCTTCAGGCTTTTTCTTTCCAATAAATTGGGTCATTTGGGCTTTGGAGCGATCAAGCGGATCGAAAACATGTTGTACAAGCATCTGGCCATCAGCACCAATCAATGTCATCGCCAGAGCATCACCCGCAACAAGACCAACCGAACGCGCATAAACAACAAGAGCATCCGATGAGCGTTTCGGCGCACGTTGATCGAGACGCCCTTCCTCCACATCATCCGATGTGACGGGTCCATCCGCAAAACCGACATTAAGAAAAAATCGGTCAAGATAAGGTGTTGTTTTACCCACACCATCAAAAAGATTTGATACGGTTGAAGCACCACATTGATCAAGCGCAAGATCGGGCGCGAAAGGATCAATAATTTTTCCATCCTGTCGCACTGTTAAATGAAGATGCGGGAACGACGCGCGTCCTGAAAAACCGATAAGACCCAAACGTTGCCCCACTTTCACGCGATCCCCGGCTCTTACAAGCAACGAGCCTTGCGCCATATGGCAATATTGCGATTGCGATCCATTGCCATGATCAATCACAAGCCCATTGCCACAAGCACGCGGATCGCTCTCTGGCCCTTCATCCAAAGTGGGGCGATCGGGCAAATCCATCCGCGTGCGCAAAACTGTTCCGTCGGCAACGGACAAAACACCAACACCATTGCGTTGCGCAGCCAGAGAAGGAATGCGGATATCGGTGCCATCATGACCGTCATAACTCATCGGGCCGCACGTGAAATCGCGCCACCCCGGCCCCGCATCATGATCGACATAATTTTGAATGATACAGCTTTCACCAAGCACACAAGCCACTGGAAATGTATAGCGCGGCGCGTCGGTGGCGAAACTGTTACCGCAACTCAATAAGAATGCGGCGCATATCAAGGCAAAGGGCTTTTTCATGAACGCGACGGTGAACCATTGCGTCCCAAAGGTCGAGCAAAAAATGACCTAACGTCAATAAAAGCTAAAGATGGCGGGTGAGCACTTTGCGCACGGCGGCGATCATCTCTGATTCCGGCACGGCGAATTGCGCCTCGGCTTGTTGCTTGAGATACGCTTCGCGATCAGGAGCTGATGACAGCGTTGCACCAAGAACAAGATCCTTGATCTGCACTTCGCCCTTCGCGCGTTCATCCGAGCCTTGAATGACAACGCAGACGGAGCCGCGCTTGTCGGCATATTTCATCTGCGCCTTCATGCCCGAGCCGCCGAGATAAAGCTCGGCCGGAATTCCGTTCTGCCGCAACACGGAAACGAGGCGCTGATAGGACGCAGTTTGATCCTTATCCATCACAAGCACGACAACAGGGCCGACCGCATGGCTCTCTGTGCCGAGCTTGCCAAGGATCGAGAGCGCGGCAAGCAAACGCGACACACCAACCGAGAAGCCCGTTGCCGGAACAGGTTCGCCACGAAACCGCGCGACAAGACCATCATAACGGCCACCGCCCGCAACAGCGCCGAAGCGCACGAGCTTGCCGTCTTCATCTTTCACTTCAAATGTCAGTTCGGCTTCAAACACCGGGCCGGTGTAATATTCAAGACCACGGACTACGGAAGGATCGATGATGACGCGACCATCATCATAACCGCCCGCCTTTACAAGCGATGCGATCTCTTCGAGTTCATTCACACCTTCGATACCGCGCGCGGAACTCGCGACAACCGCGTGCAGATTTTTGAATGTGGCAGCAAGCGTATCCGCGCGCGCGGCAGTGAAAGCGAGAATGGTTTCGATGGCTTTTGATTCAAGCCCCGCACCTTTGGTGAAATCGCCTGAGGGATCCATACGGCCTTTGCCAAGCAGATCGCGCACGCCTTCGGGACCAACCTTGTCGAGCTTGTCGATGGCGCGGAGAACGATCAAACGACGCGCGGCGTTCTCGTCACCGGCGAGGCCGATGGCTTCCATCACACCGTCGAGCACTTTGCGGTTGTTCACTTTGATGACGTAATCACCGCGCGCGATGCCGACGGCCTCTAACGTGTCGGCCATCAGCATGGCGATTTCAGCATCCGCCGCGACAGACGGCGCACCGACCGTGTCCGCATCGAACTGCATGAATTGACGGAAGCGGCCCGGGCCCGGCTTTTCATTTCTAAACACGAAGCCGTTGCGATAGGAGCGATAGGGCTTCGAGAGCTTGTCGAAATTTTCAGCGACATAGCGCGCGAGCGGCGCGGTCAAATCATAGCGCAGCGAGAGCCATTGATCGTCATCGTCTTGGAACGAGAACACGCCTTCATTCGGACGATCCTGATCGGGCAGGAATTTGCCAAGCGCGTCGGTATATTCGATGAAGGGAGTCTCAACCGCCTCGAAACCGTAAAGCTCGAAAGTCGCGCGGATCTTCTCGAGCATGCCGCGCATGGCCGCGATTTCGGAAGGACCACGATCCGCGAGCCCAC
>JBJTCD010000066.1:0-22695 GCA_046091665.1 Hyphomicrobiales bacterium | reverse complement strand
GGCAAGCACCGCCCAGAGTGCCGCTTCTTCAGCGCCGATGAGATCAAGCACCTCATCGACATCATTTCGTGTTAAAGGCGTTCCTGCGGCAGAAAATTCAACCATGATGGCCCTCTCGTAAAAGAGCACGAGAGATCGTGCGGCACAGTCGGGAGTTCAAGACCTGATCAGCCAAACGGAATAAATTTTATTGAATTCCGAGTTTCGCCTTCAGCAAATCATTCACCGCCTGCGGGTTAGCCTTACCACCCGTTTCTTTCATCACTTGGCCGACAAACCAGCCGATCATTGTGGGCTTGGCTTTGGCTTGTTCGACTTTTTCGGGGTTTGCCGCAATCACAGCATCAATGGCTTTTTCAATCGCGCCCGTATCGGTCATCTGCTTCATGCCGCGCGCTTCAACGATGGCGCGTGGATCCCCGCCTTCGGTCCACACAATCTCGAACAAATCTTTTGCGAGTTTACCTGAAATCGTGCCTTCAGAAATCAGATCGACAATCGCGCCGAGTTGTTGGGAGGAAACAGGTGACGTTGTGACGTCTTTGCCTTCCTTATTCAAACGGCCAAAGAGTTCATTGATCACCCAATTTGCCGCGAGCTTCCCATCGCGGCCCTGCGCTACGCTTTCAAAATAATCGGCTTGATCGCGCTCGCCGACGAGCACGGATGCGTCATAAGGGGTCAACCCATAATCCGCGATGAAGCGTGCTTTCTTTGCATCGGGCAATTCAGGTAAATGCGCCTTCAATTCATCAACATAGCTTTGCGTGAATTCGAGCGGCAGCAAATCGGGATCAGGGAAATATCGGTAATCATGCGCTTCTTCTTTCGAGCGCATAGAGCGTGTTTCACCCTTCGCTGCATCATAGAGGCGCGTTTCCTGATCGATCGTGCCGCCATCTTCCAAAATGCCTACTTGGCGACGCGCTTCATATTCAATCGCTTGGCCCATAAAGCGTATAGAGTTCACATTCTTGATTTCACAACGCGTACCAAAAGCACCACCGGGACGACGCACCGACACATTGACGTCTGCACGCAGAGAGCCTTCATCCATATTGCCGTCACATGTGCCCAAGTAACGCAAAATTGTGCGCAGCTTGGTGACATAGGCGCGTGCTTCTTCTGATGAGCGCATATCGGGCTTTGACACAATTTCCATCAACGCCACGCCCGAGCGATTAAGATCGACAAAGCTCATCGTCGGTGATTGATCATGCAATGATTTTCCGGCGTCTTGCTCAAGATGCAAACGCTCAATGCCAACTGTGATCTGGCTACCGCTTTCGGGCAAATCAACAATAACTTTCCCTTCACCAACGATGGGGCTTTTATACTGGCTGATCTGATAGCCTTGCGGCAAATCAGGATAGAAATAATTTTTGCGATCAAATACCGAGCGCAAATTGATCTGAGCGTTCAAACCAAGACCAGAGCGTATGGCTTGCTTCACGCATTCTTCATTGATCACCGGCAACATGCCGGGCATCGCCGCGTCAACGAGCGCAACATGAGCGTTCGGATCGCCGCCATATTCAGCCGACGCACCAGAAAAGAGCTTCGCTTTTGATGTCACTTGCGCGTGGATCTCGAGACCGATGATAATTTCCCAATCCCCCGTCGCGCCCTTGATAAATTTCTTGGGGTCCGGCGTACGGCTATCGACAATTGCGTTCATAGAATAAAAGCCTCAAATTCTCTGAAGGTCATTCGAATTGCTTCACTTTTCATTTTTTCCAAGGGAGACTTGATGGTCCATCAATCGCGTTTCGCGTGCGATGCTGTTTTCAATCAATTGACGCCAAATATTCTCGATTAAGTCGGGATCGAGATTCAGTTCTATTGCTTGAGCCCGAACCTGATCAATCACTTGTTGAACACGATCTGACGTACGCGGTGGCAATCCGACGAGTAGTTTTATCTCTGCTGCTCGATCAATATAAGTAAAGCGCTTGGCAAGCAACGCGACAAGATCGGTATCAATCGCGTCAATTGCTTGCCGCAATTCCCCCATATTGGCGCAATCCTTCGGTGCTTTCATCACGCCCACCACGGATCCGGCAATTTCGTCCGTCCAGCCGCCTGCTCGATCACTTCGCCAATCGAGAAGAGTGTTTCTTCATCGAAGGGACGACCGATCAATTGCAGGCCCAAAGGCAAACCTTCTTTTGATATGCCCGCAGGAACGGCGAGGCCCGGAAGACCCGCCATATTCACAGTGACGGTGAAAATATCATTCAGATACATTTCAACCGGATCAGCGCCGCTCTTCTCGCCAATACCAAAAGCAGGTGATGGCGTTGCGGGTGTTAAAACCGCATCGACACCCGAAGCATAAGCCTTTTCAAAATCCTGTTTGATGAGCGTGCGGATTTTCTGCGCGCGCACATAATAGGCGTCATAATAACCCGCTGACAAAACATAAGTACCGATCATGATGCGGCGACGCACTTCCGCACCAAACCCATTGGCGCGTGTCTTCTCATACATGTCGATGATGTCTTTGCCCGGCACACGCACGCCGTAACGCACACCATCATAACGCGCGAGATTGGATGAAGCTTCGGCAGGCGCAACAATATAATAAGCCGGCAACGCGTAATGCGTATGCGGAAGAGAGATTTCAACAATCTCGGCGCCGGCTTGTTTCAACCATTCAGCACCCTTCGACCAGAGCGCATCGATTTCTTGCGACATGCCATCGACGCGATATTCTTTCGGAATACCGATCTTCATACCTTTGATGGATTTACCGATTGCAGCTTCGTAATCAGGCACTGCACGATCAACTGATGTTGTGTCTTTCGGATCATGACCCGCCATGGAGCGCAGCATGATCGCCGTATCGCGCACGGTCTTGGCAATCGGTCCTGCTTGATCAAGTGATGAGGCGAAAGCCACAATGCCCCAGCGCGAGCAACGACCATAAGTGGGCTTAATTCCAACCGTGCCTGTAAAGGCTGCCGGTTGACGAATTGATCCACCTGTATCCGTTGCGGTTGCGCCTAAACAAAGACGCGCGGCAATCGCTGCTGCTGATCCACCTGATGACCCACCCGGAACAAGCAGACCTTTTTTATCACTTCCAAGTTTTGATTTGGCTTGCGCTGCAGAAACATTCGGCGGCAAAATCGGTGAAATGGAGGGACCAAAGGCAGAAGACTCATTTGATGAACCCATCGCGAATTCGTCATTATTGAGTTTGCCGAGCATCACCGCGCCATCGCGCCAGAGTTGGCTCGTGACGGTTGATTCATATTCGGGAACAAAATTCGAAAGTATTTTTGAACACGCTGTCGTGCGCACGCCTTTGGTCGCATAAAGATCTTTAATGCCGAGCGGAATGCCTTCGAGTGCACCGCCCTCACCTTTCTGTAATTTTATGTCAGAAGCTTTGGCCATGGTCCGCGCTTGCTCGGGCGTATCAAGCACATAGGCATTCAATGCCTTGGCTTTTTCCATGGCGTTGAGATGCGCATCGGTGAGTTCAAGCGCTGAAATCTTTTTTGTTTTCAGCGCATCACGCGCTTCCGCAAGAGTGAGAGTGGTCAAATCTGTCATGAATGAGCTTTGCGTTATTCAACAACTTTGGGGACGAGGAAATAATGATCCTCGGTCTGCGGCGCGTTAGCTGTGACGATCTCGGCGATGTTGCCGTCGGTCACTTCATCCACGCGTTTTTTCATCGCCATCGGCGTCACCGAGGTCATCGGCTCAACACCCTCAACATTCACGCTGTTGAGCTGTTCGACGAAGGACAACATGGCATTCAGCTCCCCTTGAAGATGGGGCACTTCTTCGTCGGTGACAGCGATCCGCGCCAAACGCGCAATTCGCCGCACGGTCGCCTGATCGACAGACATGGCCGCTCCCGTTCCTAATCAGCCGAAAGGCCGAAGTTTGATCCACAATCCGTATCCGGCCTATAGCATCCGGTTTGTCCGGGCCGCAATGGCAGGCTATCAAGGCGAATTGTCGGCCAAGGGCGCACGGCGGAGTTAGTTGTAGAGATGATTAGTGATCCAAATGAGGAACGCGCCCTTATCGCCGCCCTTCCCCGTGGTTCACGCCTTATGGGCCTTGATCTCGGCACCAAAACCATCGGCGTCGCGCTCTCTGACGTCGAACGGCGGATCGCAAGCCCGGTCGAAACCATTTTCCGGACGAAATTCGGCAAAGATGCCACGGCGCTTTTGGCGCTCGCTGAAAGGCACGGCGTCGGCGCTTTTGTCTTGGGCCTTCCGGTAAATATGGACGGCACGATGGGACCGCGCGTTCAGGCAACAACCGCTTTCGCCAGAAATCTATCCAAAATGACGCCATTACCGATTCTCTATCAAGATGAACGGCTTTCGACCGCGGCTGTTACCCGCACTTTGCTTGAAGCCGATACATCGCGCGCGCGTCGTGCAGAAGTCGTCGATAAAATGGCGGCGGCCTATCTCCTCCAAGCCTTCATTGACCGGATCTCAGCGGTGCCACTCTCTTAAACTTTGTTAGTTCGTAAAAAAGTAGCGTTTCCTATGCCCGCTTTGTCCAATCTTCTCACTGTGTTTTTGATCATCGCCATTGGGGCGTTTTTAAAATCAGCACACATCATCCGGCGTGACACATGGGACGGTTTCGAACGCGTGACCTATCTCATCCTGTTTCCCGCCATGATTATCTCAACCATGGCGAGCGCCGATCTTTCCTCAACGCCTTTTCTCACCATAGGTGCGACGCTGGTCGCCTCGCTTTTAACCATTGCGGTTTTGCTGCTTCTTCTAAGATCCGCTCTCGAAAAATACTTTGATATCGACGGAGCATCGTTCAGCTCGGTGTTTCAAGGTTCAATCCGCTGGAATTCCTTTGTCGCTTTTGCCCTCGCGACAAGCCTTCATGGTCGTGAAGGCGCGACACTTTGCGCGGTCGCGATTGCCGCCATGATCCCGCTTTTGAATTTTCTCTCCGTCGGCGTGCTGACCCGTTACGCGCAATCGCAAAAAACAACCTGGACAATTTATGGTCAAGCGATCCTCAAAAATCCTTTTATCTGGTCTTGTGTGATCGGCCTCCTCCTCAATCCGCTTATGAAATTTATTCCGACCGCTCTCTTTTCGCCCCTTACCTTGATCGGACAGGCGTCACTGGCCGCAGGATTATTGGCCGCGGGTGCGGGACTCGAGTTGCGTCGAATTCCACGAATCACTTTGGGTCATTTCATTCCTTTATTCGCAAAATTGATTGCGATGCCGCTGCTTGCGGTTCTGTTTGCCAGTGCTTTTTCCGTCAGCGGCACGGCTTTATCGGTCACAATTCTCGCCATGGCGGTCCCAACCGCGAGCGCCTCTTATATTTTGGCGCGGCAATTAGGAGGTAACGCCACGTTGATGGCGGAAATTTTAACACTCCAGACACTCTGCGCGATGATCACAATTCCAATTCTTTATAGCGCTTTCATCATTCCCTAAGGGAAATTTAAGTGAAATTGAGCTGATTCTGAAGAATTTTCGACCTACAAATGCCTTTGCCCTGCGATTTAACATGTTAAACGCAGTGTATTTCTTAAATTTCGAAAAAAAATGACGCTTATTCCTCAACGTCAAGTCGGCGAGTTGAGTTTGTGTACGTCGACTTGATCAATTTTATGGATTGACGTAATACAACCGCAAGAGTTAGTTTGTAAAAGTTTCAGTTATTAGTTGTGTTCGCGGATTGAGTGCGTTCTTCCTTCAGCATTGAAAAAATCGAAGACCCTTAGCCGAAAGAGGCCTGAGCCATGGCACCCCAACTTGCTGAAAGACTTGATGATACACGCGTTACGACATTTCCCCGTCACGCCAAACCTTCACCAAAATTGGCGAATGATACGGATGAAATCGCCGTCTATCTCGCCAAAATGACATTCGAATTGAGTGCCATCGCTCGCAAAGCGAATTTTGATCTTCTTGCCTATTTCCTTGAAATGGCGCGGATCGAAGCCAATGGCCAAGTCGCGAAATCACGCGGCGACCTGACCTAACGGACTCAGCGGGGCACGGTGGCGGTAATCAACCCGCCATCCTGCCGCGTGATCCGTCCTTCGAGTTCGAGCTCGACGAGAAATGTACGAACCGAAGCAACGGTCCGTCCCGAAAGCCTGACAAGGTCGTCAATGGGCATAGGGGTGGTTCCAATCAGCGCAATAAGTTCATCTCGCGGCAAAAGTCCCTCCCTTTTGTCGTCCGGTGCGTCCTCGGCGAAGGCGGATGTCCTCTCCGCCCCGTCGAGATCGGGATCGAGCTCATCCCAGAAGGGACCCAGAGAGACATCTTTGGGTTCCTCTGCACCGCCCGCAAAGGGCAGGCGTCCAAGCACTGGACCCAAAGCTTCAGCAACATGATCGGCTGACGTAACGAGAGTCGCGCCTTCGCGAATTAGCGCATTGGTGCCTTCTGATCGCGGATCAAGAGGTGATCCCGGAACGGCAAAAATATCGCGTCCCTGCTCGCCTGCAAAACGCGCGGTGATCAATGATCCCGACCTCAGCGCTGCTTCAATGATCACAACTCCATAACTCAAGCCGGAAATGATCCTGTTCCTGCGCGGAAAATCACGGCCGCGCGGCTCCCATCCCATCGGCATTTCGCTGACAATCGCCCCCGTTTCGGCAATCGCATTGATAAGATCACGATGCTCATCGGGATAGGGTTTATCATGCCCGCCCGCGAGCACGGCCACAGTGCCTGATGATAATGACGCGCGATGAGCGGATGCATCAATGCCACGCGCAAGGCCCGACACGATGACAAAAGCGAGTTTGCCGAGATCGGACGCGAGAATGCTTGCCAATTTCAAACCTGCTGCCGACGCGTTGCGTGAACCCACAATCGCGACAGAGGGTTTCGATAAAATTGAAACACGACCACGCACACCAATGATGGGCGGCGCAGGGTCAATCACACGCAAGAGCGCCGGATAATCAGGCTCACCCATCGCGATGAAGCGAACATCCATGGCAGAAGCGCGCGCCACTTCATCTTCCGCTTCCGCGACGCTTACAACTTTTGGCGGACGTCCTTGCGATTGCAGTAGCGATGGCAAGGCTTCAAGGGCCGCCGCTGCACCGCCATATCGATTGAGCAAAGATCTGAAGGTACGAGGACCAATGCTTGTTGTGCGGGTTAACCGTATCCAATCGAGACGTTGAAGATTAGTGAGTTCCTGACCCGCCGGTTGATCCGGCTTCGGAGGTTGCGCCATTCTTGGCTCCGATCCGCCCTTCGGTGCCCGCCATCAAACGCTTTATATTCGCGCGATGCGTCACCCACAGCACAATTGTGAGAAGGAAAAGAACGCCACCACTCAACACATCACCGAAATACGCGGCAACAAAAGGAGTAACGAGGCTCGCAACAAGAGCCGACAAAGAAGAATAACGCGAAAGCCGTGCCGTTAGCAACCAGCTTACCGCAAAGGCAGCCGCCGCGATCGGAACAAGCGCCAATGTCACACCCAAATAGGTCGCAACACCTTTACCGCCTTTGAATTTGAGCCACACCGGAAAGAGATGACCCAAAAATGCAGCTATCGCGGCGGGCAAGGCCGTTGCAGCACCGAAAATATAATGTGCGACAAGAACCGCAGCCGTTCCCTTGAGCATATCACCAATCAATGTCGCCGCTGCGAGACCTTTGCGGCCCGTGCGTAAAACATTGGTCGCGCCGATATTGCCTGAACCGATGCTTCTTAGATCGCCTGCGTCAAAAATTTTCGTGAGAATGACACCAAAAGGAATTGACCCCAAAAGATAGGCGATCACGACGGTAAAAAAGGAAAGTACATCTTCGGACATCATCACGACCTTATTTTTTGGTCTTCAATGCAATCAGGATTCTTGAACGATACGACCGCCGACCATCGTCATATGTACACGACCTTGTAGACGCGCGCCATCAAAGGGCGTGTTCTTACAGCGCGAATGAAGTGTTTCGGGATCTAGAACAAAAGGTTCATCCGGATCAAACAGAATAAGATCTGCCGGCGCGCCTTTCTTCAAACGCCCCTGCTTCATGTGAAGAAGATCAGCGGGTCGTGTCGCAAGGGCGCGGATCAAAGTTGTGAGTGACAAGTCACCATTGTGAACCAGACGAAGCGCAACGGGCAACATGGTCTCAAGACCGATCGCACCATCAGCACATTCAATAAAGGGTTGGCGTTTGGCTTCGACATCTTGCGGATTATGATCCGACACGATGACATCGATAATCCCTGAGGCCACGCCCTCGATCATCGCTCTGCGATCCTCTTCGGCACGCAAAGGCGGCGAGAGTTTCAAAAAGGTTCTGTAAGAGCCGATGTCATTTTCATTAAGCGCGAGATTATTGATCGAGACGCCGCAGGTGACGGGCAAGCCTTCATCCTTAGCGCGCGCGATGATCGCAAGCGATTCAGCACATGAAATCATTGCCGCGTGATAGCGCGCGCCGGTTAAACGCACGAGCGCAAGATCGCGCTCTAACATAATCGTTTCAGCGGCTTTCGGAATGCCTGGCAAGCCCAAACGGCTCGCAAGCTCGCCTTCATTCATCACACCATCCGAAGACAAAGACGGCTCTTCGACATGGTGAACAATTAACGCATCGAAATCGCGCGCATAAGTCAGAGCGCGGCGCATCACTTGCGCGTTTGAAACTGAACGCGCGCCATCGGTAAAGAACACCGCACCTGCTTCACCCAATAAACCGAATTCAGTCATCTCGTTGCCATGCAGACCTTTCGTGAGAGCAGCTGACGGAATGAGACGCACACCAGCTGTGTCACGCGCGCGACGAATGATATAATCAACAACCGCCGGATCATCGATGGGCGGATTTGTATCCGGCATACAGACAACGGTCGTCACGCCACCCGCAGCGGCAGCGCGACTGGCTGAAGCCAATGACTCGCGATGTTCTGCTCCGGGTTCACCCACAAAAGCGCGCAGATCAACAAGACCCGGCGCTAACACACGACCTTTCGCATCAATCACCAAAGCGCCTTCCGGTGGCGATGAGGCATCAATCGCATGACCCATTTCGCGAATGACGCCATTCTCAACCGCAAGCGCGCCTTTTTCTTCGCGGCCTGTTTCAGGATCGACAAGATGGGCGTTGATGATGAGGGTGGGACGAGAAGCACTCATCATCGCCCCTCCGCATTCGGCAAATGACGTGAAAGCGCTTCAAGCACGGCCATGCGCACCGCAACACCCATTTCAACTTGCTCACGAATGAGCGATTGCGCGCCATCGGCAATATCGGACGCGATTTCAACACCACGATTCATCGGGCCCGGATGCATCACAAGCGCATCGGGTTTGGCCGCGGAAAGTTTTTCGCGATCCAATCCAAAATAATGGAAATACTCTTTTACAGACGGAACGAATGAGCCATTCATCCGCTCGCGTTGCAAACGCAACATCATCACAATATCGGCGTCCTTCAATCCTTCGCGCATATTTGTGTAAACGCGCGCGCCCATATTTTCGATGCCGCGCGGCAACAATGTTGTCGGTCCGATCACGCGGACTTCAGCGCCGAGCGCATTCAACAGAATGAGATTGGAACGCGCGACACGCGAATGAAGAATGTCACCGCAAATCGCCACCACGAGACCGCGAATACGTCCCTTGGCGCGGCGAATGGTCAAGGCGTCAAGCAGCGCTTGGGTCGGATGTTCATGCGCACCATCGCCCGCATTGATGACGGAGCAATCAACCTTGCGCGCAAGAAGCCCCACCGCACCCGCAGCATGATGGCGCACGACGATGAGATCGGGCCGCATCGCGTTTAATGTCATCGCCGTATCAATCAGTGTCTCGCCCTTTTTAATCGAGGATGAGGCAACCGACATATTCATCACGTCAGCGCCCAGACGTTTGCCGGCAAGTTCAAAACTCGCTTGCGTGCGGGTGGAGGCCTCAAAAAAGAGATTGATCTGGGTGCGGCCGCGAAGCGTCGCTTTTTTCTTTTCAACCTGACGGGAGACCTCGACCGCCTCCTCCGCCATATCGAGCAATTGCAAAATATCTTCCGGGGTCAGCCCCTCGATGCCGAGGAGATGGCGATGCGGGAACAAGCGGGGTTCGCGACCGGAGATTGACATATTGCCTCGCCTATAAAGGGGGAAAGCCACCTCTGCAAGGCGAGCAGACGCCCTTGCCGGAATGATCCACGCCTCACAGCGCCGAGCCCGCTCGGGAGGATTTTTCCGGGGCGGGACTTGACCCTGACGGCCAGTTTCGCCATGTGAAGCCCTTCGCCGGCGGTTACCCCGCCTGTTTTTTTGGTCTGAGCCGGAAAAAAATCATGAAAGTTGTCATCGTCGAATCGCCCGCCAAGGCCAAGACGATCAACAAATATCTCGGCAAAGGCTATGATGTGGTCGCTTCTTTCGGCCACATCCGCGATTTGCCCCCGAAAGATGGCTCGGTCGATCCTGATCAGGATTTCATTATGACCTGGGCGATCGACGGCAAAGCGTCAAAGCGCGTGTCCGAGATTGCGAGCGCGGTCAAAAATTCTGATGGCCTCATTCTCGCGACCGACCCGGATCGCGAAGGCGAAGCGATTTCTTGGCATATTGTCGAGACACTGAACGCGCGTAAGGCGCTCAAAGGCATCCCCGTCGAACGCGTCACCTTCAACGCGATCACCAAAGATGCCGTTAAAGACGCGATGGCGCATCCGCGTGAAGTCGATCAGGCGCTTGTCGATGCCTATCTCGCGCGCCGTGCACTTGATTATCTCGTGGGATTCCGCCTCTCGCCTGTATTGTGGCGCAAATTGCCGGGCGCACGCTCGGCCGGTCGTGTGCAATCCGTTGCTCTTCGTCTCGTCTGCGAGCGCGAGCGCGAAATCGACATGTTCCAAAGCCGCGAATATTGGTCGATTGCCGCGACGCTCGCGACACCGAAAGGCCAAGAATTCGAAGCGCGGCTCGTTGGCGCTGATGGCAAGAAAATCAACAAGCTTGATATTGGTTCAGGAGAAGAAGCAGAGACGTTCAAGAAGGCGCTTGAAACCGCGCGCTTCACGGTCGCGTCTGTTGAATCAAAGCCGGCGAAACGTCATCCCTATCCGCCTTTCACGACATCAACGCTTCAACAAGAAGCAAGCCGCAAATTAGGTCTTGCGCCCGCGCGCACGATGCAGCTCGCCCAGCGTCTTTATGAAGGCGTTGATATTGGCGGCGAGACGGTTGGCCTCATCACCTATATGCGTACCGATGGTGTCGATCTTGCGCCAGAAGCGGTCTCATCAATTCGCTCGATGATCGGTAAAGAATTCGGTGATGATTACGTGCCGCAAGCGCCGCGTCGTTATAATTCGAAATTGAAAAATGCGCAGGAAGCGCATGAAGCCATTCGCCCAACCGATATTTTCCGTCATCCAAACCAAGTGCGGAAATTGATCGATGAGGATCAGGCGAAACTTTATGAATTGATTTGGACACGCACACTTGCCTGCCAGATGGAAAGCGCCGAGCTTGAACGCACATCCGTTGATATTGTAGCCGATGCGAAGACTCGCAAACTTGATTTCCGCGCTTCGGGTCAGGTTGTCTTGTTCGACGGCTTCTTGAAGCTCTATCAAGAGTCGCGCGATGATGATGGCGATGACGAAGACAAGAACAAATTGCCGGCAATGAAAGCCAATGACGCGTTGGAAAAGCGCGCCATTCTTGCCGAACAACATTTCACGGAACCACCGCCGCGCTTCTCGGAAGCCTCTCTCGTCAAGCGTATGGAAGAACTCGGCATTGGTCGACCTTCAACCTATGCCTCAACGCTCGCCGTGCTACGTGACCGTGACTATATCCGCATTGAGAAGAAACGCATTCATGCCGAAGACAAAGGCATGTTGGTCACGGGCTTCCTTGAAAGCTTCTTCTCGAAATATGTCGAATATGATTTCACGGCTGCCTTGGAAGAAGATCTCGACCGGATTTCAAATTCTGAAATCGGCTGGAAAGAGGTTTTAAGAAAATTCTGGAAAGAATTCTCTGCGGCAATTGCCGACACAACAGAGCTTGAGCGCACCAAAGTGCTTGATGCGATGAATGAAACCATGGGGCCGCATATTTTCCCGGCACGTGGTGATGGTGCCGATCCGCGTACATGTCCATCATGCAGTGGCGGACGCCTTTCATTGAAGCTCGGCAAATTCGGCGCTTTTGTCGGCTGCTCGAATTATCCGGACTGTCGCTTTACGCGTCAGCTTGGTTCACCGAATGGTGAAGGCGATGCGGCGGCAGAAGGCGGCACGCCGGGTACACAAATTCTCGGCAAAGATCCGGTAAGTGGTGAAGACGTCACCTTGCGTGATGGTCGCTTCGGTCCCTATGTGCAATTGGGCGAAGGCGAAAAGCCAAAACGCCAAGGCCTGCCGAAAGGTCTTTCGCGCAGTGCTGTTGATCTCGACATCGCGCTTAATCTTCTTTCTCTTCCACGCGAAGTGGCAAAACATCCAACGAGTGGTGAACCCATTCTGGTCAGCATCGGACGCTTCGGTCCCTATGTGCAGCATGGAAAAGTCTATGCGAGCCTTACAGCGGCTGATGATGTGCTCACCATTGGTGCCAATCGGGCGATTGATTTGATTGTTACGAAAGAAAGCGGCGGCGGTGGGTCACGCTTTGGTCGCGCGGCATCGCCTGGTCGTGTGGTTGGACAACATCCCGATGGCGGCGATATTGTCGCGCGCGATGGTCGTTATGGTCCTTATGTGAGCTGGAATGGCATCAATGCGACTTTGCCGAAAGGCACGGGTGCTGATGCGGTTACGCTTGAAGAAGCCATTCCTTTGATCGCGCAACGCGCGGCGAATGCACCGGCCAAGAAAGGCCGCGCGACGTCAAAGAAAGCGCCTGCGAAAAAAGCAGCTGCGAAAGCCCCTGCCAAGAAAGCAAGCGCTGAAAAGAAAGCGCCTGCAAAAAAAGAAGTCGCAAAGAAGCCCGCAGCAAAAAAAGCGCCAGCCAAGAAAACGGCTGCGAAGAAGACTGCGGCGAAGAAGAAATAATCCTGCGAATCATTATTTCACTAGCCTCATCCTGAGCCGTCGCGAAGCGACGAGTCGAAGAACGTGGTTCACGGAGCCCCAATAAAAGCGTGGTTCGACACGCGCCTTCGGCGCGGCTCACCATGAGGATTTATTATATTTCCTCATCGTGAGCTTAAATTATTCCTCATCCTGAGCCGTCGCGAAGCGACGAGTCGAAGGACATGGTTCACGGCGCTTCAATAAAAGCGTGGTTCGACACGCGCCTTCGGCGCGGCTCACCGCGAGGATTATTTTTTCTACACTCCATATATTACACCCTCATTCTTTCACTCTCATTTTACTAAAACTCTCGCACTCATTTTAAACGCCCCTCATTCCCTCATGGCTAGACTGCGAGGTCCGCGCGTCACGCGTCGGGCGATTTGCGTTTTGGTGCGGGTTTGATAGTCTTTCCCTTAGGTCATGCACATCATGACTCGGGGAACTGATAAACCTCTCGCTGGTCGGCAGTGCATCTGCCGTCACCAAACTGCCCTGACGGTGCTTAACGTCGGGGTGGCGGCGTTATGTCCAGGCTGCAAAGCTAAAAGCGCTGCGGCCATACTAGCGTGGCTTTTTCAGCACCCCGACTCCAGTGCATTGGCACTGGGGTCGTTTCTTTTCAACGGGGTGCGCCATGGATGTGAATGACTTTCCGCACGAATTTCCACATGAGTTCTCGCTGCGCTATCAGGTGCATGTATTGTGTATGCATACTGAAGCGGTTTTAAAATTCGCCGCAGAAATCGCCGAAGAAGGGCCAGACAATTTATCGGAAGACGACATGGCGATTTTTGATCATCTCTCGGACTATCTCGACCGCGCGTCCTATACAGCACATAAATATAAAAAACGCGCGCGACAAAAATAAGCACCTCGTTTTATGCTGCCCCTAAGCTGAGACTTTCTAAAATTTGACATGCCCTTACGCCATGTTAATTTATCTCTTTGGCGGATTATATGATCGTGACAATGTCATCTCATCTCAGCGAATTGGTCGTTGTCTATTCGGCTTACATCTTGATTACGGTCAGCCCGGGTCCAGCGAATCTATCCATTATGGCTTTGTCCATGAGCCATGGGCGACGCGCGGGTATGTCCTTGGCATTTGGTGTGATCATGGGAACTTTCACATGGGCCGTATTGGCGGGCTTCGGTGTCTCGACTCTCCTGACAACCTATGCCGATCTTCTGATCGCCATAAAGCTTCTTGGTGGTCTCTATCTTCTCTATTTGGGTATTCGTTTTGGTCGTTCCGCTTTGCTCAATAGTGAACTTGCAAATTCTGACGGAAACGCAAAGCGGGAACGCTTCAGGCACTTATTCTTTCGCGGCTATTTGATTCACCTTACAAATCCCAAAGCTATTCTTGGGTGGACTGCCATCATCGCGCTGGGCCTGAAACCCTCATCGGGCATGGAAATGATCTTTGAAATCATTGGGGGCTGTTTATGTCTCGGCGTGATCGTCTTCGGTTCATATGCGTTAATTTTTTCATCACCACTGATTGTTCGGGTTTACATAAAGGCAAAACGCGGGATTGAAGCGACACTTGCCGCCTTTTTCATTTTCGCCGGCTTGAAAATGCTCACACAGAAATTGTGATCCGCAGCTAATTCGCCGTCCCGAATAATTTATGTCTCACCACATCGCCGCTTTTAATATTGAGCCGCGCACAGGTACCACCATTCACTTCAAGCACGCCCAAAACGCGTTCGCCTGAAGGAAGGGTGCGCGTTGAGAAAGGCTCACCGCGCGTGATGCGCGCAATCGTACCATCGGGACGAATAAAAATGATATCGAGGGGCAAAGGTGTGTCCTTCATCCACATACGGACATCTTCAGGCGCGCCGAAGTCAAACAACATACCGCGCTTTTCAGGGAGATAAGTACGGCCCATCAATCCGCGTTGGCGTTCCTCGTCGGTGCGCATGACTTCGACGTCAAAGCGAATGGGTGCGGATGCAGTTTCAATGACGAGCGTTTCAAGCTGCGTTTGCGCATGAAGCGTCGAGAGCCCTGCAAGCAAGACAGCGACGAGAGAGACGAAAAAAGAGATCCTTAAAAGGCGAGCACTCATGCTCGCCTTCTGCCGTGCTTGGCTTGGGCGGTCAAGACGACGCGTTTTCTTAGGAGGCTTAATGGTCGAGGATCGGCCCATCAATGAGGCGTATTTCGGCCGCCATCAAACCCTTCGACCCTTCGCCATAGCGCACCAGCAATTCCTGATCGGGCCGAACATCGGCTAAACCGTAACGGCGGAGCACTTCCATATGGAGGAAGATGTCGGGTTTGCCTTCGCCTTCAGTGGCAAAGCCAAAACCGCGCAGCCGGTTAAACCATTTGACTCGCACCCGAACGAAACCGCCCTCCGCGGTGATGTTCAGATGCGTACGAGCGGGCGGCAATTGCGCCGGATGAACTGCGGTTGAAAGATCCATGGCCAGGATTCGCAGCACTTGCCAGCCACGCCGCCCAGCAACGGCTTCAAAATCAAGCCGAGCTCCCTCATAGGCGACACGAAAACCATCTCGCTGGAGACAAGTGACATGCAAAAGAACATCGGGTCCGCCGCCGTCTGGAACAACGAATCCAAAGCCCTTGCCGACATCAAACCATTTTATGGAGCCCACAAGCCTCACAGGTGTGGTCAACGCGGTCGGAACCACGTTATCGCCGTCTGGTTCAGCTTGGTTAAATCCGCTCACTTGCTGCGCACGCTCATTCATAACACTCACCATACATGACCTAACGTAATTACATGATAAAGAAAGCTTATTCGTGCATTATTAGCAACTGAAATAAACAGGTATTCATTATAAAAATTGCATAAATTTTTTGCACTAAAATAGCGTATATTGAATTATTTGAATTAGATAAAACTAATTAACTTAAAATTATTCCCTTAGGGAAGGTAGAGACCGGAATACTCAACTGCGTCCGGGCTCATATTTTGTTGAAAAACCAAAGTGGTGGATTAGGCACCAAGGCCTTTGAGACCAATATAAAGCGAATAAACACCGATCAGAATCACCAATGCGCTCGAAATATAGGGCGCACGGGCGGCCAGTTTACCAAACCCGTCCCACGACTTTTGGGCGCGATCCATACCCAAAGCAGCAACCGCGCCAACCGCGACCATGGTCACCGCAAGCCCAATGCTGAAGCAGAGAACGAGCAAGGCGCCGGTGGCGATTTGTTTCAACTGCAGACAAACGAGCAAAACGGTCACAGAAGCCGGGCAAGGGATCAGCCCTCCCGTCAATCCAAACATGACAATTTGTCCGGTGGTCACCTTGCGACCTGCAAAGCGTTTTTCGATATCAAGACGATGCGCGCGCGCATGAGCGTCTTCATAATCGAGTGAACCGAGTTGAAGACCTGCCGGTTGTGCTTTTGTATGATCATAGTCGTGATGATCATGGTCGTGGTGGTGATGATGATCATGATCATGATGGTCATGGTCATGATGATGGTGTTCGGCAAAAGTCAGGCGCATCATCCAGAGTGCAATCGCGATGATGATCACCCCAGAGATCAATTGAAGCCATGGCTCAACCGCTTCGGTGGCATAGGCCGAGCCAAAATGAAGTCCCAACAAAGCCACAAGCCACACAATCAATGTATGTGAAATGGTGGCCGCAAGACCAAGAAGAATCGCCTGCCCCACCGTCCCGCGAACCGCGATGATGAATGCCGCCATCATCGTCTTTGAATGGCCCGGCTCAAGCCCATGCAATGCGCCGAGCAAAACAGCCGTTGGAATAAAGAGCCAAAGATTGGTCGCCCCATCCCGCAAGAGACTTACAAGATCAGGCATTACAAAATCTCCTCACTCACTTTGGTTTACCGACCTTAAACCATGATCAACCTTAGTCGGATTATACCTAGTCCACGAATTACGGGTCGTCAAAAAGCCATAATGCAACATCACTTCGTCATTATTCCACAAATGCATTTCGTGGAGTGCACCGTCAACCGCTTCTATGAAAGCCCCTCCATGATCCACCGTTCCGTTCTCGTGGGCTCTGCCCTCCTTTTGGCCACCGCCGCTCTGGCCGCCTCTCCTATTGCTGATCGCCAAGCCCTCATGAAAGGTTTCGGTGGCGCGACCAAGCCGCTCGCTGCCATGTTGAAAGGCGAGAAACCCTTCAATCTTGATGAAGTGAAAAAGAGCCTCGCCATCTACGCAGAAGGCAACGCAAAATTTGTAAACCTTTTCCCGAAGGGAACAGAAAAAGGCGAGAATACCGAAGCCTCGCCGAAGATCTGGAGTGATGCCGCTGGCTTCAAAGCCGCCAATGAAAAATTCAAAACGGAAATCGCTTCGGCTGAAGCCTCAATCAAGGACGAAGCGAGTTTCAAAGCCACCATTCCGGCACTCCTCAAAAATTGTGGTGCGTGCCACGAAGCCTATCGTTTGAAAGATTGATGGCTCTTTGATGCGTCGTCTTATTTCTTTTCTCGTGATTGCGGCGGTCCTTGCGGCTGCCGCTTTTTTCATGGCCACACACCCGCAAGCCTATACGGTTTTACGCGGCGATCGCGCTCTTGAACCCACACGCTCGCGCAATCTCGAGAATGGCAAAACGCTTTTCAATGCGGGCGGCTGCGCGTCATGTCATGCAGCATCCGATGATGAAACGCGCATGAGCCTTTCAGGCGGCAAGCCGCTTGTCACACCCTTTGGTACATTCTATCCGCCGAATATCTCACCGGATAAAAAAGATGGGATTGGAGACTGGAGTGAAGCGCAATTTATTCGCGCGATGCGCGAAGGCATTTCACCTCAAGGCCAACATTATTATCCCGCCTTTCCCTATTCATCCTATCGCGGCATGAGTGCCGATGATGTAGCCGATATTTTTGCGTATTTGAAAAGCTTACCAGCCATTGAAGGTAAAGCGCCCGCGCATGATTTGGCATTTCCTTTTTCGATCCGCCAAGGTGTTGGCTTTTGGAAATTGCTTTATCTCACAAGCTCAGTGATTACGCCTGATACAAAGCAATCCGCTGAATGGAATCGCGGGCGTTATCTTGTCGAAGGTGCGGGGCATTGTGCTGAATGTCATTCACCACGCAACGCACTCGGTGCAATTATTACGGAGAAACGCTTCTCCGGTGGTCCTAATCCGGAAGGCAAAGGCCGCTCGCCCAATCTTACACAAGATAAAACAGGAATGGCCAACTGGAGTGAAGAGGATCTGGTGACATTGCTCAAAGACGGTTTCACACCAGATTATGATTCAGTCGGCGGTTCCATGGCGGAGGTTGTGCGCAACACATCAGCTCTTTCTGATGAAGATCGAAAAGCGATGGCGGTCTATCTCAAAAGTCTCGCACCGATTGCCGGGGAAGCGCGCGGACAGAAATAAAAATGCGCGTGTGTACTAAACATAAATAAATAAAGAAAAAGCCCGCGATGAACGCGGGCTTTTGAATTTTGAAGACCTGAAAGCGTTGATTAACGCTTCGAGAACTGGAAGCTCCGGCGCGCTTTCTTGCGGCCATATTTCTTACGCTCGACCACGCGGCTATCGCGTGTAAGGAAGCCCGCCTTTTTGAGAACCGAGCGAAGCTCGGGCTCATAATATGTGAGCGCTTTCGAGAGACCGTGGCGAACCGCACCGGCTTGACCCGAAAGACCGCCGCCAGCGACGTCAACCGTGACATCATATTGGCCAACGCGCGACGCAATGCCGAAAGGCTGTTGCAAAATCATGCGCAACACCGGACGTGCGAAATAAACTTCGAGCGCACGACCATTGACGGTGATTGTGCCTTTGCCCGGCTTGATCCAGACACGGGCGACCGCATCCTTACGCTTGCCGGTGGCATAGG
This sequence comes from Hyphomicrobiales bacterium, assembly GCA_046091665.1. Classification (GTDB taxonomy): domain Bacteria; phylum Pseudomonadota; class Alphaproteobacteria; order Rhizobiales; family Beijerinckiaceae; genus CAIUPE01. The sequence continues at coordinate 3,811 of JBJTCD010000066.1, read as the reverse complement.
CACGACCTTGCTTGTCGAGCTTCTGCACGTGACGTGGCGCTTCTGCTTGAGCGGCGGGTGATCCCTTAAGATCGGAGAGAGACTGAAGCGATGCAGCCATGATCAGGCGCTCCTCACATTTTTACGGTTCAACGCACCGACATCGAGTGTCACAGGCGTTTGGGCGGCATGCGGATGCTCAGCGCCGCCATAGACGCGGAGATTGCCAAGTTGCTGGCGACCCAATGGGCCACGTGGCAACATGCGCTCAACAGCCTTCTCGACAACGCGCTCTGGGAAACGACCTTCAAGAATGAACTTTGCAGTGCGTTCCTTGATGCCACCCGGATACCCGGTGTGATGATAATAAACTTTCTGGTCACGCTTGCGGCCGGTCAAAACAACCTTATCCGCATTGATGACAATGACATTGTCGCCGCAATCAACATGGGGCGTGAATGTCGGAAGATGCTTGCCGCGAAGACGGAGCGCAATGATCGAAGCAAGACGGCCAACAACAAGGCCCTTCGCATCAATCAGCACCCATTTCTTCTGGACCTCGGCAGGCTTGGCCGAAAAAGAGGTCATGGGACAATTCCACTAACAAAGGCCAAGTGTGGCCGGTGACAAACAGAAAGGGCCGGCGCGCCGACCCTCGTCTTGATGGGAGGGATGTATCGAAGCGCCCTTCGGACGTCAACAGAGAATCTCGGATCAGAAAATAAAATAAAATAATAAATTCAATAGCTTAATAAATTAGGTATTATAATACCACATTATTTCTGCGGCGGGATCGCATAAGTGGCCACCGCATGGGCGACGATGGCGTCCGACCCTTCCGAAGTGAGGCTCGCCTCGCCGACAGCAAGGCTTTTACCGATCTTGAGCATCTTGCAGCGTGCGATCAAAGCGCGGGGTTCAGGCTTCATAAGAAAATTAATCGTAAGATTGGTGGTCACTGCAAGAGGCACTTCACCAATCGCACCCAAAAGCGCCACCCAAATCGAAACATCGGCAAGTTGCATCATCGCAGGTCCGGAAATGGTGCCTCCGGGCCGGAGCTGGCTTTCATGATAGGCCATACGCATGCTGCAAGTGCCCGCACCAATCTCGGTCACCGAGAAGATTTCGCCATGCAAATAGATTTGCGGAAATTCGCGCCTGAGGAAGGCTATTATTTCGGCAAGCGAGAGGCGGGCAGAGTTACTCATCAAACGCAAAACAACACGGTTTATGACGTGCGGTCACCCGGATCACGGTCAACTTTGTACGACCACCAAGTCGCCAAAGATGCCAAAGCCACAAATAAAATAGGCACAACGAAATGGCCGTAAACATAAAGAACATTCATAATTTCAGCCCACCCAATAAATGCCGCGATATGAGATGGAGAATGACCCCCGTCAAAATCCAAAACGCCCCTTCGATGATTTCAAATATATCGCGAAAAGCGATCCCTGTCGATGGTGCACCAAATATTGATGACGCTAGGGGCCCCAAAAATCCGACAACAAACATCGCTGTCGAAAGGCGATCAATCGCTGCCGCCGTCAATTTAATCCGCTCATTATGGACAAGGCTCATTGAATGAATCGACGTCAAGATTTCCGTAAGGTCAATAAAAAAATGGGCATCATTCAGTCGGTCGCTCGATTTCTTACTGATCGCGACTTTTTATCCGCATCGGGACCCGCCCAACTTGACGAGATTGTCTTGTGGCGCGAGGCTTCAGCCTATGACTGAGTCCCCACTCCTGCTCGAGACCGAACGGCACGGCTATGCCGTTCTGACTTTGAACCGCCCCGAAAAGCGCAATCCGCTTTCGGAAGACATGATCGCCGCGCTCATGAATGCTTTTGCGCGGATCGAAACACGCAAGGACATCAGGGCCGTCATTCTCGCCGCGAAGGGGGCGGTATTTTCAGCAGGCCATGACCTCAAAGAGATGAGTGCGCATCGCCAGGACCCTGATCGTGGTCGGGCCTATTTCGAGGATATTCTGTTGCGCTGCGCCACGATGATGCAAAAAATCATCAGTTTGCCGCAACCGGTCATCGCCGCTGTCGAAGGAGTCGCCACAGCCGCCGGCTGTCAGCTCGTTGCGAGTTGCGATCTTGCAGTTGCAGGGGAAGAAGCGCGCTTTGCGACACCGGGCGTGCATATTGGTCTTTTCTGTTCAACGCCGATGGTTGCCCTCTCGCGAACTGTTTCACGAAAACATGCGATGGAAATGCTGTTGCTCGGTGACACCGTGCGCGCAGAAGACGCTTTGCGCATAGGTCTTGTTAATCGCGTTGTAACAGAAGGCGAAGCGCTCGCTCATGCCGAAGTGTTGGCGCGCACGATTGCCTCAAAATCATCGCTGACTGTATCAATCGGCAAACGCGCTTTCTACGAGCAAGCGGAGATGAAACTCCATGAGGCCTATCGCTACGCTTCAGAAGTGATGGTTGAGAATATGCTCGCGCGCGATGCGGAAGAAGGCATCAATGCCTTCATTGAAAAACGTGATCCGCAATGGAGCGGATCATGAGGTATGATCCGGCACGTCACGATTCCTATCCCGATGAAGTCATCAAGACTGTTTTAAAAACAGTAAAAAGCATTGCGCTTGTTGGCTTTTCATCCAATCAAGCGCGGCCGAGTTTTTTTGTTACGAAATATCTGATCGAACGCGGATATACGCTCTATCCAATCAATCCCGGATTAGCCGGGCAAGACTTTTTTGACGCTCGCATTTACGCCTCTCTCGCCGATATTCCCGGTCCCATCGATATGGTGGATATTTTTCGCAATTCGGAAGCGGCCGAAGAAATCACTGACGAAGCGCTTAAGCTTTCGCCCTTGCCAAAAGTGATCTGGATGCAACTCGGCGTGCGCAATGATAAAGCCGCAGAAAAGGCTGAGGCGCAAGGCTTAACCGTTATCATGAACCGTTGTCCGAAGATCGAATTCGGTCGCTTCTCCGGTGAGATCGGATGGTCCGGTGTCAATACCGGACTGATCTCATCGAAGAAGCCTGTGATGGCCGATAAGGGATTTCAGAAACGCGGCATGTGATCAAGAAAAAATCGCACCCACGCGCGCGAGAACATCTTCAACGATGGACGCGGGTAATTGCTCGAGTTTTTTTCCATTACGCGCTTTGAGATCAAGCGCGCGTGGTTGATCGCACCGCACGACGCCTGTGGTCTCGGTGCCTGCGCCCATAAGCGACACTGCGAAACCTTGAACACGCGCGAAATTGCCTCCCGTTGTTATGGGAAGGACAATGGGAACACCGGTCACATCATTAAAGCGTTTCGGACTTATGATGAGAACGGGCCGCCGACCTTGTTGCTCTTTTCCGAGAACAGGCTCTAATGAAACAAGCCAAATTTCACCACGATCCATTAGAGCACTTCTTCACCGTGGGAGGATCCAGCGGTCCATTCACTGTCAACGATTGGCATCGCAGCGTCTCTGTCACAAGCGCGTAAAAGATCATCGAGTGAATAGGCTCTCATTTTCCGTGGTGTAACAATGAGAGTACCTTCAGCAACCGATAAATCAACAGCATCTTCAACATTCAAACTAAGCGTTTGCAGAACCGCAGGCGGTATCGATAACATCACCGATCCGCCGACTTTTCTGAGCTTTGACACGAGGGACATGATCGACCAATCCTCAAAATATTATATTATTATATAACGTGTACGAATGGGAATGCAAAACGTGATTGGTATTGACGAAATTAAAGTTGTTCTCTAAAAAGAACAAATTGGTTGATTTTAAGGATTTTTCTGGGATTAATTGATGTCGAAATAGACCCCAGAGAAGCTAAACCATTGAA
>JBJTCD010000065.1:0-2807 GCA_046091665.1 Hyphomicrobiales bacterium | reverse complement strand
AAATAAGAGGATCTCTGGGGTAGGCGAGGTGATCAGAGGAATGCTTTATAATCATCAATCCAAGATCGCTTACGCTCGACAGTAGAGAGACTATATTGTTATCTAATCTGCATTTTTTATACTGTAGTAAGGTGCCGTCCTTGCCACATCAAGTATTGTCGTCTGATTTTATCTAGCAGCTTTGAAAAACTGAGAGATGTAATCAAAAGAACGCTCTCTGAATTCCGACGGCTAGCCAGATGAATGTTAATTTAGGCTATATAACTGCTAGCCAAGAAGGCAAAAATAATTAGCAAGTCACTTTATAAAATCATCAACTAACCATAGTAATAAGAAGCTAAGCGCAGTAATAACTACAGCAAAAGCAGGAGTGCGCTCATCAAATTGGGTTGTTAAACATTTCTTCATTTCAGCCTCCCTTTGAGGCAGACCGCATCTAATAACATTGATTTTGTGCAGCTATAGCAGTTCGTAATCAAATTAGGCACGAACAATTTTAGAATGTTACTCCTAAATACATAATTTGCAAGAAATATTTTAAAATTTGTTCGTTGTTCACGTAACGTATAGCCTGACTCAGCCAAAATACGAAAAAGCTTGCAGTTAACTGAATTTCGGATTCGACTGGTCGCATGATTCGTAAAGGCTACCTCTCAGCTCGGGATAGAAAAGATCTCATAGCCCTCGCAAGGGATGGCGCGTGCCCTTCTCGACTTACCCGTCGCGCCAATGCCCTACTATTATTAGATGATGGCTTGAGCTGTAAGCAGGTTGCGGATGTTCTATATTTTGACGATGACACGATCCGTCGATGGTATGAGCTGTTTATCATCGGCGGGGTCGATGGCTTGACCCACTTCGATGTTGGCGGAAGCGCCTGCCAGCTGAGCGATGAACAGCTTCTGCAGCTTAAGGCTTGGGTTATAGAGAAGCACCCACACACGACACGCGAGATCGGCGCTTATATCCTGCATGAATTTGGCATTTGTTATGAAAGCCGTTCAGGATTGATCCACCTTCTGCATCGGCTAGGCCTGGTTTACCGCAAACCAGAAATCATTCCGCGCAAGTTAAATCCAGAAAAACAACAAGCATTTATTGCTCTTTACCAAAAAATCCTTAACTCTCTTTCTACGGATGAGGTCATCCTATTTGGCGATGCCGTCCATCCAACTCATGCCGTAAGGCCCACTGGGTGCTGGGGGTCTTCTGAGGAAAGCTTGGCGGTTGAACAAACTAGCGGCCGTCAGCGTATGAATATTCATGGCGCAATAGACCTGGAGACAGGGCAAACGCGGATGCTGGAGGTTGAGACTGTTGACGCGCTGTCGACACTCAAGCTCTTGACGTCGATAGAAGAGATGTATCCCACAATGGCGCGGATACATTTGTTTGTAGATAATGCGCGATACCATCATGCGAAGGTCGTTCAGGAATGGCTGACGGCTCCAAATCGACGCATTGTCTTACATTTTATACCGGCTTACTGCCCGCATTTAAATCCAATTGAGCGTTTATGGCGTGTGATGCATGAAAACATCACCCATAACCGCTGTTATGATAAATTTATCGACTTTGCCGAAAAGACGCTGATCTTTCTAAGAGAACAAGTTCCAAAAAATTGGAGCCATTTGCGCGACTCAGTCACGGACAATTTCCGCGTCATCTCCCCTAAAGATTTTCGGGTTATGAGGTGAACCGAGTATATTTTGGAAATTATTTTTTTGATTTTATCAGAAATAGAGGGCTGGGGAAGTAACTGTATGGATATTCAAGGTCTCAAGGCTGCTCTCAGTCATCTTGATATTGAGGATCATCCTGCTGCCTTAAGGAAGAAGAGCCGAGATTTTTATTGGTTTTCTCCAATCTTAAAACATGAGCTCGACCAGGTCATAGGCGATTTAATTGTCAGCCCAAAAAACGAAGCTGAGCTAATTGAGACTATTTCTGTCGCCTTTCAGATGGATGTGTCGATAACTCCGCGAGGCGCGGGAACGGGAAATTATGGCCAGGCCATGCCTCTCTCAGGCGGATTGGTCCTTAACCTTTTGGGACTCAATGAAATCAGCGAGCCTCAGCTGGGGAGCGTTGTTACGGGGGCGGGCGCGACTTTTGTCGAAATTGACGCCCTAACGCGATCCCGCTCAGCTCAGGAATTAAGGATGTTTCCTTCTACCTATCGCACAGCTTCAATCGGTGGGTTTGTTGCGGGGGGATCTGGCGGCATAGGTTCTATACGCTGGGGAGGATTGAGGGATCTTGGAAATATTACGCAGGCGCGAATTGTAACGGTAGAGGCAAATCCACGAATTCTAACACTTGAAGGCGATGATGTATTAAAAATAGCGCACGCCTACGGCACAAATGGCGTAATAACTCAGGTCAAAATGCCGCTTGCGCCAGCCTATGCATGGGTTGAGATGATTGTGGCTTACGATCAATTTCATCAAGCCTGCGCCTTTGCCAATGACTTAGGCAATCAGGATGGGATATTGCTCAAGGAGCTGGCTGTTATGGCTGCTCCCATTGCTCATAGCTATTTTGCCCATCATGCAAAATACGTCCGCCATGACCAAGCTACTGTTTTTCTCATGGTTGCAGAGCAGAGTTTAGCTGCCCTTGGAAGTTTTATATCGCGCCGCCTAGGAGAGGTGAGATTCCGATCGGATAGCGTGAGTTTGGAAGCAGCGCATGGGTTACCGCCGCTTTTTGAGTGCACTTGGAACCATACAACGCTATTTGCGCATCATATAAATCCTAGGCTGACTTACCTTCAAATTCTCTATCCCTTTCCGAAACATCTAGAG
>JBJTCD010000064.1:0-9954 GCA_046091665.1 Hyphomicrobiales bacterium | reverse complement strand
CGCCGCCTTTGATATTTCGCGGATTGAAGTTTCGATGATGTCGAGCGCTTCAGTAAATACCGAATCTTGAATCGTGATCGGTGACAAGAAGCGGATGACATTGCTGTAGATGCCGCATGTTAAAAGAATGAGACCCTTCTCAAGCGCTTTCACGCGCACCGCATTCGCAAAATCCGCATTGGGCTTGTCCGATTTCGGCAGATTGAATTCAATCGCATTCATAAAACCGGGCCCGCGAATATCGGCAATCTCCGGCACATCCGCGCGCAAGGATTGCAAACGTTGTTTCAAGCGCGATCCCAATTGCTCCGCACGTTCGCAGAGTTTTTCATCCGCAATCACATCGAGTACGGCATTCGCTGCCGCAATGCCAATCGGATTGCCGGCATAGGTACCGCCAAGCCCGCCAGGATTGACCGCGTCCATCACATCCGCACGGCCCGTAACGGCTGCAAGCGGAAAGCCCCCGGCCAAGCCCTTCGCCATCGTCACGAGATCGGGATCAATGCCGTAATGTTCCATCGCAAAGAGTTTGCCCGTGCGCGCAAAACCCGTCTGCACTTCATCGACGACAAACAAGATGCCGTGCTCATCACACAAACTGCGCAAGGCTTTCATCAAAGCCTGCGGCACTTGATAGAATCCACCCTCACCTTGCACCGGCTCGATGATGATCGCGGCAACGCGCTTTGGATCAACATCGGCTTTGAACAATTTATCAAGCACATGAAGCGACTCATCGACATTGATGCCGTGAAGCTCAATCGGGAATGGCACATGGAATACATCGGGCATCATTGCGCCAAAGCCCGCTTTATAGGGCTGCACTTTACCCGTCAGCGTCATGCCCATGAATGTGCGGCCATGAAAGGCGCCCGTGAAAGCAATGACTGCTGAACGGCCAGTGGCCGCGCGTGCGATCTTGATCGCATTTTCAACCGCCTCGGCGCCTGTGGAAACAAAGATCGTCTTCTTCGCGAAATTACCCGGCACCGCTTTGTTCAGGCGCTCAGCAAGCTCGACATAATTCTCATAAGGCACAACTTGATGGCAGGTGTGCGTAAAACGATCGAGCTGCTTCTTCACCGCATCCATCACGCGCGGATGGCGATGACCAGTGTTCACAACCGCAATGCCTGCTGCGAAATCAATATAGCGCTTGCCTTCGACGTCCCAGATCTCGGCATTTTCCGCGCGGTCGGCATAGATCTGCGTCGTCACACCGACGCCCCGCGAAATCGACTCCGTACGCCTCGTCGCTAAAGCTGCGTTGCTCATCTCTCACCCCATCTTGATTGGCCCTGTTCCCGGGCGCTCTGCTTATTATGCAGGTAAAGCCGCAAATCAATGGGGCAGAACCCCAAGGTCTCACCACCTTGTGAAAGGCTTCAACTCCCGCATTTAGCGCTTGGATTAAGCGAATCGCCTGCCTTGTGAAAGTACCACATTGGTTTAATAATTGGGTCCTGTCGCGATAACCTACCTAAAACCAGACTGAATGCTTCTCATTTGAACTTATGGATATGCCATGACCGTGTTGATAACCGGAACCAGTCGCGGAATCGGATTGGCGCGACCTCTGATCAAGCCGCGCGCGGTGAAGCCATGATCGACACAATTAGGAATGAGATCCCCGCCAAGGAGTTCAATGCCGAAACCTTCATCCGCAAAATGCCAAAGGCGGAACTTCATATTCATATCGAAGGAACGCTCGAACCTGAAATGATGATGGAACTCGCCAAGCGCAATGGCGTAACCCTTCCCTATGATACGGTTAAAGAAATCCGTGCCGCCTATCAATTCGGCTCACTGCAGGATTTTCTTGATCTTTATTATGCAGGTATGTCGGTTTTAAAATCCGAACGTGATTTTTTTGATCTGACCTTCGCCTATCTCACGCGCATGCATCAGGAAAACACGCGTCACGTCGAAATTTTTTTCGATCCGCAAGGACACACCGAACGCGGTATTCGTTTTGATACGGTGCTTGATGGAATTTCGTCTGCGCTCGAAAAAGCGCAAAAGGAATATGGTATAAGTTCACGCCTGATTATGTGTTTCTTACGCCATCTTTCTGAAGACTCGGCGTTTGAAACATTCTCGCATGCGTGTCGATGCAAGGATCGTATTTTTGGGATTGGTCTTGATTCATCTGAGAAGAACCACCCGCCTTCAAAATTTTCGCGTGTCTATCGTGCCGCGCGTGAAGAAGGATTTGTTCCCGTTGCCCATGCCGGAGAAGAAGGCCCCTCTTCTTATGTTTGCGAAGCGCTCGATGATTTAAAAGTAAAACGAATTGACCATGGTAATCGTGCATTGGAAGATCCGGCCCTCGTTCACCGCATTGCCCGCGAGAAAATTCCGCTGACCGTGTGCCCGCTTTCCAATAAGAGATTGCAAGTCTGTCCAGATTTGACACAGCATCCGTTACAAAAAATGCTTGATGCGGGTTTGATCGTAACCATCAACTCCGACGATCCTTCCTATTTCGGAGGCTATCTCACGGATAATTTTTTGGCGATCACAGAGGCGCTTTCTCTTGACCGCCAGGCGCTCACCACGCTTGGGCGCAACGCGTTCATTGCAAGTTTTCTGCCGGATCAAGAAAAGCAAAACGCAATTGAGGCCTTTAACCGCTTCACAGAACAGCACTAACTTTTTGCAATGACAGTAATCTATGCGGGCGCTCCAACCGTAAAGTGCATGTGTGTTTACGTGGAGTAGGTTCCGTGGGTGATGTATCAAAAATGTTTCTGGCTGTGTCAGCCTTTGTTCTATGGCACTCAACAGCAGCCTTTGCCCTTGATGACGGGTGGTACAAGGCCAAATCTGCAACTGGGCCCTGCTCAGAGCCGATGATGCGATCAACGATAGCGGTTCTGCAAGGCGCTCCAGCGTCGATTTCCTTCACAAGAGAGTCATTGATGTTCCTCGCCCCAGTCAAGCCTACAAAAACCTCTAAAAAGGCCGTGATCGCGGACAGCACTGGTCAATTTGACGTGACAATCGCTGAACCTTCAAAAAATTCTTTGGCCTTGAAAATCCTAGCCGGCGAATGCGCCAAAGCCGAGGTCAGCTATAGTCTCGCACCCTAGGGCCCTTTCTTCGGGTAACACCATGATATGAGGTTGTCGTCGAGCCGGCGGGCGCCTATAGCTTTCTCCTCCCCTGCTTAGATGAGGACTTCATGTTTTCCGCCCTTTTCGCACGCTTTGTTGCTTTAATTGGATCGTTGATGATTGTGTGGCGCCGCGCGACGATTCCCGCGCCCGCGCAAGCCGTTGGTCTTGCACCAGCCATCCCGGCTCCGCGTCCTCAGGGCGCGCTACCGACGCTAAAAATGCCGACGGCAAAAGGTTGGGAACCGGGCCATCTGCCGCAAGTGGCACCGGGGCTTAAAGTCAACGCCTTCGCTACGGGTCTTAAACATCCGCGCTGGATTGAAGTGCTGCCGAATGGCGATGTTGCGGTCGCCGAAGCGCTTTTTGTTCCAGGCGGTATTTCATCGATCTTCGACTTCGCGATGCAAAGCACCATGCGCCGCGCGGCTGCCATCGGTGACAGCCCCAACCGCATCACTTTGTTGCGCGATCGCGATCGCGATGGCGTTGCTGAAGAGCGTTTCACATTTCTTGATCAACAAAATCAGCCTTTCGGCATGGCACTGCACAACAATGTTTTTTATGTCGGCAATACCGATGCGTTGATGGCGTTTGACTATCAACCCGATGCCACGCGTTTGAATGGCCCCGGCCGCAAGCTTGCCAGTTTCAAACCCGGCGGTCATTGGACACGCAGTCTTATTTTTAGTCCCGATCGCAGCAAGATTTATGTCGGCGTCGGTTCACTCTCCAACATTGCTGAGCAAGGTATGGAGGTGGAAGACGGTCGCGCTTGTATTTATGAAATCGATCTCAAAACAAATGAGTCACGCATTTTTGCAGGCGGATTGCGTAACCCCGTCGGTGTGGCGTGGGAGCCCACAACACAATCGCTTTGGACCGTTGTGAATGAACGCGATGGTATTGGTGATGAGACTCCTCCCGATTATCTTACAAAGGTTGAAGACGGCACGTTTTATGGCTGGCCCTATTGCTATTGGGGCCAAACAATTGATGACCGCGTTCCCCAAAATCCTGATTTAGTCGCCAAAGCGCGCCGCCCTGATTATGCACTCGGCGGTCATACCGCATCGTTGGGATTATGTTGGTTACCGGAAGGCACATTGCCGGGCTTTGGTGCGGGTATGGCGATTGGTCAACATGGCTCATGGAATCGCAGCACGCTCTCGGGTTATCGCGTTGTGTTTGTGCCTTTCAGCGATGGCAAGCCTTCAGGTCGACCGCGTGATATTCTCTGGGGTTTCTTGTCGCCTGACGAGCGCTATTCTTATGGGCGCCCGGTCGGCGTTTCACTTGCACCAGGCGGCGGCATTCTTGTTGCTGATGATGTGGGTGATGTGATTTGGCGCGTTGTGGGCACGTGATTTCAACGCGTTCAACTCACATAGACATCACCGCGATGCTGATCACGCGACGATTGATGATGCTTGCCGGCAGCGCAGCCTTGCTTCTGGCCTCACGCGCACAATCACGCGCTGACGATGTTATTCGCGTTGCAACTCTTGCCAGCGGAACCGTTGCGTGGGAAATCGACACAATTCTTCATCACGGACTTGATCGAAAATTCGGATTTACTTTGTCCGTCGTTCCTGTAGCCGGAAAACAATCCGCCGATGTGATGCTTGCGGGAGGCGCCTGTGATGTCATCGTGACAGATTGGATTTGGGTATCGCGGCAAAGACATGAAGGCGCGGATTACGTGTTTCTTCCCTACTCAAAGCAAATCGGCTCGCTTTTGGTAAAAGCGAATTCACCAATCAAAAACCTTGCCGATCTCAAAGGAAAAAAGATTGGTGTTGCCGGCGGACCAACCGACAAGAGTTGGCTTCTATTCCGCGCTTTTGCAAAAAAGACTCTCGCGCTTGATCTTGAAAAGGACAGCGAAGCGGTTTTTGCGGCACCTCGTCTTTTAAATGAAGAATTCGAACGCGATCACATCGATGCCCTCATCACCTACTGGCAGTTTTCATATGTTTTGAAAGCCAAAGGCGCGCGAGAGCTCATCGCCTTGTCTGACGTTGCAAAAACTTTAGGCCTTGATCCTGATATGCCGCTTTTGGGCTATGTGTTTTCTGAGCGCTTAGCAAAAACGCATCAAGGCATAGCGACAAAACTCGCACAGGCCTCGCAAGCAGCCAAAATGATTTTGGCAAAAGATGAAGCGGAATGGACGCGTTTGAAGCCGCTGATGAATGTCGAAACAGATCAGGATTTTGAAGCCTTGAAAGCAGGCTTTCGCGCCGGTATTCCAGCACCCATAATGCCGAACAAAGCTTCGGCAGAACGGCTCTTGCGCGCGCTTACCGAAGGCGGTGATACGAATTTAAAAGGTGAAACCGCGACACTCGCTCCCGGAACTTTTGCCGAATTTTGAGCCTGTTCCATCGATCGAAAAACCTTTACTCTTGCCTAATGCTTCGCTCCCTTCGCCTTCCCCTTCTCTCAACGCTCCTTTTCCTCGCGATCTGGTCAGGCCTCGCATTTCTTTTGCAGAGCCGCTATCTCCCCGCGCCTTTTGAGGTCGCCAAAACTTTTACAACAGAGCTTGCCTCCGGTGCGTTGCTCTTTCATCTCTCGGTTACTTTTTTGCGAGTCATCGCCGCATTCATCATTGCGCTGATGTTCGGCACTGCAATCGGCCTTCTGTTGGGTCAATCCTCTAAAGCCAATCAATTCTTTGATCCCTGGTTGATTTTTGCGCTCAATCTCCCGGCTTTGGTTGTCATCGTCTTTTGCTATCTCTGGTTCGGATTGACGGAAGTCGCTGCCATCATCGCCGTCGCGCTTAATAAGATTCCGAACACCGCCATCACCATGCGCGAGGGACGACGTGCGCTTGATCCTTTGCTTGAAGACGTCGTGTTCATTTATCACTACAAGGGATGGCGAAAATTCACTGATTTCACGCTACCGCAACTTGAACCCTATCTCGCCGCAAGCATTCGTAACGGCTTGGCGCTGATTTGGAAAATTGTGCTTGTTGTTGAACTTCTCGGTCGCAGCAATGGCGTTGGGTTTCAAATCAATATCTACTTTTCGCAATTCGATCTCACGCGAATTTTGGTCTATGCGCTGAGTTTCATGGCGGTCGTCGGTGTGATTGAAGGTGTTGTGATAAAACCCTGGGAAGGGCGTGCACGCGCCTGGCGGGGTGAAGCATTATGAAATTCAGCTTCGCGACAAAATCTTATGGCAAAGAGACGATCCTTTTGCCCATCACTCTGACGCTTACAAAAGGTGAGATTATTGTCCTGATGGGTCCGTCGGGTTCGGGAAAAACAACTCTTTTAAAGCTGATCGCGGGTTTGGAAAAAGATGATCACCAAAATGCGAAAAGCACCTTAAAGATTGGCATGATGTTTCAAGAACCGCGCCTCCTGCCATGGAAAACGGTTCAGGAAAATATCGAAGTGGCGGGCCCAATCGATCATCTGCTTAAAGACTTAGACCTCGAAGACGCGGGCGCTCTCTATCCACGACAGATTTCGCTGGGTATGGCGAGACGTGTCGCTTTTGCCCGCGCGCTTGCATCAACTCCCGATCTACTTTTGCTTGATGAACCCTTTGCCTCACTTGACGAAGATCGCGTTACTTTGATGCAGAATTTGATTCTGAGCGCAAAGGATAAGCTTGATATTCCGATTGTGATGACGACGCATGATCGTCGCAAAGCCGAAGCGCTTCAGGCAAAAATCTATCAGCTTGAAGGCCGACCCGCGTCACTGATCAGCGTTGAATAGAAATGATCAAAAAACAGAATGATCACCGCGTTCATGATGTATTTCGCCGCGGATCAATTGATCATAATGTCCAAAAAGCGTGTCTTGCCCTGTTGAAGGCGTGAGCGTCTCATCATAAAGACCGGTTTCAGGATTAAGAACCAACATCGATTCCGTGGCATAATAGTAACCGATGCGAGCCAATTCGGCCTGATCAGCAAGGCGCGAATGAAAGCGTTCGCCAAATGCAAGAATTGCGATGATCGCTTTGAAAAACCAAAGCGGTACCGATTTGAACTTCGGCTTTTGTTTCAAGCTTGAAAAAAGATAGTCTCCCTGATTACGCGGTGTGATCGCCGGGCCCGGTCCCCCGATAGGCAATATTTTATTCCAGTGATTTTCGTCACTGAGACTCGTCACGATAAAGGCTGCAAGGTCACCATCACTGATCGGTTTGCATGAAGTTAAACGCCCATCGCCGAAGATGAGAAATGAATTTCCCGCTTTCACGCGTTCGACTTGACCTGAGAGCGATTTGAAAAAAGCCGTCGGCCTGATGATCGAATAAATCAAACCTGATGCGATCAATTCTTGCTCGAACTTAAGTTTCGCATACTGGAACTCGAGACGCGGCTTTTGTACACAAAGCGCCGAGAGCAAAATGAAGTGCCGCACCCCTGATTTTTTTGCCGCATCTAACAGATGGTGATGCGCCTGATAATCAATCGCCCACGCATCGCTCGGTGCGCCGGTGCGCGACGCAAGGCAGGATATAACAATATCGAAATTTTCATGACTAAAGCCATCATCGGACAGTGAATTTACATCCGTGACATCACCATAGCGAAGTGTGACAAGCGGATGCTCGAAGATCATATCAGAGTTTGATTTCGCCTCGGTCTTACGGCGAAGAAAGCAGGTCACTTTATAACCTTGATCAAGTAATTTCTGCAAAGTTGCACGACCAATTGTACCCGTCGCGCCCAGCATGAAAACGCGCTTCGGTCCCGTTAACGCGGACGGCGAAGATGGATCAAAATCACCAGCGGTCATGATCGGGCCTCATGGCCAAACCCTAACAGGGTCATGCGTTCAGACAAAGCCCTTGCGAAAGCTTTAGCTATGCAAGCCTGGCGCTTCCTGCCCCGTGCTCGCCACATATTCAGAATAGCCGCCGCCATAGACGCGAACGCCCTCAGGGGTAATTTCAAGTACACGGTTTGAAAGCGCCGACAAAAAATGCCGATCATGCGAAACAAAGAGCATCGTGCCTTCAAAATCGGCAAGGGCTTTGATCAACATGTCTTTGGTCATCACATCGAGATGGTTCGTCGGCTCGTCAAGCACCAAGAAATTCGGTGGATCATAGAGCATCCGCGCCATCGCCAAACGCGCTTTCTCACCTCCTGAAAGCACGCGACATTTTTTCTCGACATCATCGCCAGAGAAACCGAAACATCCGGCAAGAGCGCGCAACGACCCCTGCCCCGCTTGCGGAAAAGTTGATTCAAGCGATTCGAATACAGTGTGCTCGCCTTCGAGAACGTCCATCGCATGCTGCGCGAAATAACCAAGCTTCACACTGCCGCCAATCGAAACGCTGCCTTGATCGGGCTCAGTATTCCCTGTGATCAATTTCAACAAAGTCGATTTGCCCGCACCATTAACGCCCATCACACACCAGCGCTCTTTACGGCGAATACTAAAATCCAAACCCTCATAGACGCGACGAGAGCCATAGGCTTTATGAATATTTTTCAATGCTGCAACATCATCGCCTGAACGTGGGGCGGGAGGAAAATCGAATAGAATTGATTGCCGCCTTTTTGGCGGTTCAATCTTATCAATCTTCTCAAGCTTCTTGACGCGGCTTTGCACTTGTGCCGCGTGTGAAGCTCGCGCTTTGAAGCGCTCGATGAATTTGATTTCCTTTGCAAGCATTGCCTGCTGCCGCTCAAAACGCGCTTGCTGTTGGCGTTCATTCAACTCGCGCTGCTCTTCATAGAACTTATAATTACCCGAATAGGTGTTGAGTTCGCCACCATCAATTTCGAGAATTTTTGAAACGACGCGGTTCATGAATTCGCGATCATGAGAGGTCATGATCAAAAGCCCTTCATAGGCTTTCAAAAAATGTTCAAGCCAAATGAGACTTTCAAGATCAAGATGGTTGCTTGGTTCGTCAAGCAACATCGCGTCGGGCTTCATGAGGAGAATGCGCGCAAGCGCCACGCGCATTTTCCAACCGCCGGAGAGAACCCCGACATCGCCTTCCATCATCTCGTCAGTGAAACTCAAACCGGCAAGCACTTCACGCGCGCGACTTTCAAGCGCATAGCCATCAAGCTCTTCGAATTTAGCCTGCACTTCGCCATAGCGTTCAACAAGTGACTCAAGCTCATCATAGCGCGCGGGATCGGCAATCGCGCTTTCAAGCGCTTTTAATTCAATCGCGACTTCACTCACAGGACCAACGCCGTCCATCACTTCGGCAATCGCGGAACGGCCTTTCATCTCGCCGACATCTTGGCTGAAATAGCCAATCGTCACACCGCGATCGAGACTGATTTGCCCTTCATCGGGTTGCTCCTCGCCGGTGATCAACCGAAAAAGCGTGGTTTTGCCCGTCCCATTCGCGCCCACAAGGCCGACCTTTTCGCCGCGCTGCAGAGCTGCGGAGGCTTCAATGAACACGATCTGGTGTCCATTCTGCTTACTGATATTGTCAATGCGGATCATCTGGCGGGCAGGCTCTTCGTCGAGGGGATAGAGAGCCCTTAGGCTATTCACCTCGTTGAGGAAAGAGGGAGTGGCAGATTTGCCAAAAAAAATTCTAACTCAACCTAATTTTGAACCCATTCATCGTTGCGTAACAAAAAAGGCGGTGAAGGTTATTCCCTCACCGCCTTAATCAAATGGGCTTTAAAAAAATTTAGCCGAACACATTGGTCAGCGCGCGATCAATCACATCAGTAATGCGATCAATATCATTCGCCGTCGCGATCAAAGCGGGCGAAAGGCAAAGTGTATTGTTCAAGCCATCAAGCGAGCGATTGGTCGCGCCGATGATCACGCCTTGCTTCAAGCAATCGGCAACAACCGCTTGCACGCGC
>JBJTCD010000063.1:0-11401 GCA_046091665.1 Hyphomicrobiales bacterium | reverse complement strand
TCCCTACCTCTCACACGTACTTGCTGTGAGCGGCTTGGTGCTGGAGCTTGGCGGCGATGAGGACCAAGCGCTTGCAGGGCTTTTGCACGATGCGCTTGAAGATGGAGGACCTTCGTTTGCTCAACCCATCATGCAAGCCCTTGGTCCACGAGTGCTTGGGCTGGTTCAAGGCTGTACAGACGGGCTGCCAGACTCAACAGGTGCAAAAGAAGACTGGACTGCCCGAAAGCGAAGATTCCTTGCGCAGTTAAACCAAGCGCCACAGGATGTGCTCCTCGTTTGCCTTGCTGACAAACTGCACAACGCACAAAGCATCGTAAATGATCTAAATACGATAGGGTTGAAGGTGTTTGATCGATTCAACGCAGATCGCCTGCAGACTTGTTGGTATTTACGTGAGCTTGCAGAGATCTTCACCCGGCTAAACACTCCGGGTGCCGGTTTGTTGCATCGCACTGTCAATTGTCTGACGGAAAGAGCCTTGGAAACAGAACCTAACGACAAAGATTTCAACCTTGGCGAATGAAAGCGCATCCAACCGCATGGTGGATGCCAAACGCCTCATTTCGTATTAGCATTTGCCCACGCAAACTACTTACTCATCCTCACAGTTTTCCTGACTCTTATGGCCCGAGCCACATCTGATGGTCCCTTTCAGAGGCACTCAAACAGCGCTTCTATGCCTAGCAATACAGGTATCAAGTACCTCTGAATGGTCTCTTTGCCACCAATTCTCTGTGGAAAAGATCTCAACCTCGCTAAAGCCCTGAAAAGCTTGCCCCTCAACCCAGCCTCTAATTTTGGGAATGTCAATCACCCCATCTCCCATCATGCCTCGGTCGTTCAGCAAATCGCGAGTAGGTGTAAGCCAGTCACAGACATGGAAGGCTAACAATCTTTTCTGGCCAGCACGCTCAATTTGCTGTTGAAGTTTGGGATCCCACCATACGTGATACACATCCACAGCCACTCCTAAAGCGCCAGTCTTCAATGGGTCCAGTTTGTCACACACATCCAAGGCATGCTCAAGTGTGTTGATGCACGCGCGGTCTGCCGCATACATAGGGTGCAGAGGTTCAATGGCCAATGGCATGTTGCATGACTTGGCATAAGTCAATAATTTTTCAATGCCCTCAAACACTTGATCACGCGATTGCTGAATGCTCTTATGCGCAGCTTGACCTGCTAAAGCGCCAGGCAAAGCGCCCACTACCAGTACCAAACAAGGTGCATTGAGTTCACAGGCCTCATCAACTGCTTGGCGGTTGTCAGCATCTGCGGCTTGTATGCCTTCTGGCGTGGTGGCAGGAAACATACCGCCGCGACAATAGCCCGACAGTTTCAAGCCATGTGTTTTGACCAACTTGGAAACGGTGTCCAAACCAACGGCAGCCACTTGGTCTCGCCATGGCGAGATGGCTTTGATGCCACGACTAACACAGGCATCAATGATGTCTGTCAATGGCAGGTCTTGGCCGCGGCTTTTTCTAACTGTGGCCGTATTGATGGAAAGCCATTCATGGTTGTTTGAAAAGTCGCGCATGATTTATTTTTTTTGAGTTAATTTGGTTGTTTCACGTCGAATTTGGCGGATGATAGCGGCGTTGTCTAGCTCGCCATCACCTTGTGCAATGGCATTGCGCATCAACTGTGCATGGGCTTGTGAGAGTGGCAAATTTTGAGAATTCAAATCTGCCATATCCAACATCAGCTGCACATCTTTCAAATGCTGCTTAATGCGTGACTGTGGTTCAAACTGATCTTTGACCATCATGTCGCCCTTCACCACGGCAGCTTCAGAGCGGGCTGGGGTATTCAACACCAATTGCAGAAATGTTTCTGGCTGAATACCCAAGGTTTGTGCAAAGACCATGCCCTCTGCCAAGGCGGCGCGGTTCAAACCCAGCACCAAATTGGTTGCCAGCTTGGCTTTGGCCGCCATGCCAGCGCCACCCACGCGCACTTGAGATGTGGCCAGCGCATTCAATAAAGGCTTGACGCTTTCGATGTGTTGAATTTCACCGCCTAATAGCAATGTGGCCTGGCCGTTTTCAATTTGCACACTAGAACCCGATAGAGGCGCCTCTATGAATTGAATGCCTTCTTCAGACAACTGACGCGCCAACTCGGCCAGTTTGACTGGATCGCCTGTAGAGCAATCAATTAGCGTAACGACGGAAGGCGTAGTTTGAACTTGAATTTTTCGTTGCTGAAGTATTTGTTCAACCACAGCCTGCACGCCAGAAGTATCGAATACCGCCAGCACCAAGGAATTGGTTTGCTTGAGCATGTGATCAACAGACGTACAAACTTCGAAACCAGCAGCTTCAAACGCAAGCATAGGTTCTTGGCGCACATCCCATCCGATGCATTGATAGCCCGCTGTTCTTAAACGCTTGGCCAGCGCAGTGCCTACCAAACCCAAACCAACAAGGGCCACACATTGACAAGGGACAAAAGCTGAAGGCGTATTCATGCGCTGGTGCTCTTCAGTTGAAAGTTCAAATCAACGCGGCACTGAAGCACCACCACAGATGGCAATGTCTTGGCCAGTGATAGCGGCAGC
This sequence comes from Hyphomicrobiales bacterium, assembly GCA_046091665.1. Lineage (GTDB taxonomy): Bacteria > Pseudomonadota > Alphaproteobacteria > Rhizobiales > Beijerinckiaceae > CAIUPE01. The sequence goes on along the minus strand of JBJTCD010000063.1, from coordinate 8,835 downwards.
CTCGAGACGAGTTAGGTAAGCCACCAATGCAGCCACTTCGTCCGGTTGAATCAACCGACCTATGGGCGGCAAGCGCGGTGTGGTGGTAACCCGCGCAGGATTCTTCAACATTGGCGTATCGGTTGCAGCAGGCGAGACCACATTGACCGTCACACCCTCTGCAATACTTTCTGCGGCCCAGCTTCTGGCCAAAGACAAGATGGCAGCCTTGGTAGCTGCGTACTGACTTCTACCAGCAATACCGCCTGAAACACGGCTCCCCACCAAAATCACTCGTCCGTGGCGTGCATTTTTCATGATGGGAAGAATGCGATTGGCCAACCTAGTAGCCACATCGACGTGCAGTTGCCACATCAGTTGACCGGCTTGCATATCAAGTTCGCCTAAACTTCCCACCCTCAAAACACCAGCAGCATGCACCAACACTTGAGGAAGACGCTTGGATACAATTTCTTCTAGAACACCTTCAAGTTCACCCGCTTGAGTGAGGTCAAGTGTCCAAGAAGAAAACTGAATGTGATGAAGTGTGGAGGGTGCAACATCCAGACCATTCACGTGCCAACCTTCATCCAATAGCTTTGAGGCAATGGCTTGTCCAATACCAGAACTCGTTCCAGTGACAATGGCGCAAGGTGAAAGCAGATCTGGCATGAAGGGGGTCATTCCACTGCAATTTTCTTGTCGGCAATGATTTTGCCGGAGATAGCAATGTCTTCGGATTGGAATTTGGCAAACTCTGCAGCACTGCCACCTGCGGGCACAATGCCGTCTGCAATCAAACGATCACGCATTTCACCTGACAAGGCTTTGTTGACCGCCGCATTGAGTTTTTGAACCATGTCAGCAGGCAATTTGTTGGGGCCCCACAATCCGTACCAACTGGTGCACTGAAAATCTGGAATGGTTTCTGACACGGTAGCCACATCGGGCAAATTAGGCAGGCGCTTGGTAGATGTCACTCCCACCACTTTAAGCTGACCGGTTCTGTGAAATTGAACCGATCCCAAAACAGGATCAATGAAGCCTTCAATTTGACCACCCACCAAATCTGTCATGGCTGGGCCTGTGCCTTTGTAGGGAACGATGGCAATTTGTGTGCCGGTAGCTTGTTCCAATTTGACTGTACACAGATGTCCCGCAGAGCCGATGGAGCCTACCGCAAAGTTCATCTTGCCAGGATTGGCTTTGGCGGCAGCTGCCAGTCCTTTGACATCTGATACGCCTAACTTATTGCTAACCGCAATAGACAGCGGAGCTGAAGCGACCAAAGCAATGGGTGTGAAATCGACTTGAACTTTGTAGGGCACCGACTTCATGGTCATGGGCGCCGTTACAAACGTACTGGCGTTGAACAGCAAGGTGTAACCATCGGCATTGGCTTTGGCCACTACGTCTGCACCAATGATGCCGTTACCGCCTGGACGGTTTTCGACCACAAAGTTTTGGCCCAGTTGCTCTCCCACTTTGAGTGCCAGCATGCGGCCAATTTTGTCGAGTGTGCCTCCGGGTGGAAAGGGAATGATGACTTTGACTGGCTTGTCGGGATAGTTGGTAGCGCTTTGTGCCCACAGGCTGGAAGAACTAAAGCCTAAAGAAAGACCCAGACTGATAAGCGTTAAATGATGTGTCAATTTTTTCATGTTGTCTCCTGTTTATTTTGAACTTACTTTTCTCGTTTAAATTCATTCAACCCCATGCATCGCCAGCATGGTTTTCATTCGGTGCAAAGCCAAGTCTGGTTGCTCTAACAAATTGGCTGCATCCGCCAATTTGAACAATTCAGCCAAATGAATCACTGAACGTGTGCTCTGTTGCCCACCCACCATCGTGAAGTGCTTTTGATGACCATTCAGCCAAGCCATAAAGACCACCCCGGTTTTGTAAAACCTGGTGGGCGCTTTGAAAATATGGCGCGACAACGGGACGGTGGTACCCAAGATGGCGTGAAACTTTTCCAAATTGCCCTGTGCCAACTCGCCCAGCGCAGCGCTGGCTGCAGGCGCAATGGCGTCAAAGATTCCCAGCAAGGCATCGCTTTGCCCATGAACCAAGTGCTCGCCTTGGCCATCCCCCGCTATCAATTCAGCGTAATTGAAATCATCACCGGTGTACATCCTTACATTGGCGGGAAGGCGCCTTCGCATCTGAATTTCTTTGTCCTTGTCGAGCAAAGAAATTTTGATGCCATCCACTTTGTCGGCATGCGCTTGAATGATGCCCAAGGCTGTGTCCATGGCTTTGTCGGTGTCTTTGGTGCCCCAATAGCCTGTGAGAGCTGGATCAAACATGTCGCCCAGCCAGTGCAGCAGCACGGGTTGCTTGGCCTGACTCAAAATTCTGTCGTAAACACGTTCGTAATCGGCTGGCGATTTGGCTACCCGGGCCAGCGCACGACTGGCCATGATGATGAGCTTGCCACTTAGCTTTTCAATGGCGGCCATTTGAAATTCATATGCGGCAATCACCTCGTCTACGGTTGTCACGCTGTCTAAATTCAAATGATCAGTGCCACAGCCTGAAGCCAAAAATGCGCCAGGCACATCTTTAGAAGCGTCAATAGAACGCTCAATGAGCGTCAGCGATGTGGGCCAATCCAAGCCCATGCCTCGCTGCGCTGTGTCCATGGCCTCAGCCACACCCAAGCTCAATTTCCACAAATGTTTTCTGTAGGCAATGGTGGCATCCCAGTCCACAGCGCAATCTAACCAAGGATCTTGTGGTGCCAACGGGTTGGACACCACGTGGGCCGCCGAATATGCAATGCGATTGAACTTGATACCTGGCTTAGGTTGAATGGACGTGGTGCCGACCAGTTCATAGCCCTCAAGGTGGCCATGTGCGTTAGGTAATTGAATGCGTTGTGCCATGTTGCACCTTAAATTTTGAGAGGTGCTACGTCAACCCAACGACGCTCTTGCCAAGACTGCAAGGCGGCTTCTACCAACTGAACGCCTTTGGCGCCTTCAGGCAAAGTCCAGCGATAAGGTTCGTTCTCAACAATGTGCCGAATAAAGTGTTCCCACTGAATTTTGAAACCGTTGTCGTAGAACTGCGTGTCGGGCACCTCTTGCCATTGGTCTGTGAACGTCATGGTTTGCTTCACATCGGGGTTCCATACAGGGCGTGGCGTGTTGACGCGACTTTGCGCTTTGCATGATTGCAGTCCAGCAACTGCTGAGCCATGAGTCCCATCCACATGGAAAGTTACCAAGTCTTCACGATTCACACGTGTGGTCCAAGAACTGTTGACTTGCGCCACAACATGCTCGCCTTGGTGGCCTTTCAATTCAAAGGTGGCATAGGCTGCGTCATCTGCAGTGCACTCATAGGGCTTGTTAGCCTCGTCCCAGCGCGTTGGGATGTGTGTGGCACCCAGACAAGAGACAGATTGAACTTCGCCAAACAAATTGTCCAGCACATAGCGCCAGTGGCATACCATGTCCAAAATAATGCCGCCGCCATCTTCTTTGCGATAGTTCCAGCTGGGACGTTGTATAGGTTGAAGGTCTCCTTCAAACACCCAATAGCCAAACTCAATGCGCACACTGAGCATCTTGCCAAAGAAGCCAGCTTTTCTGAGCATGTCGAGTTTGCGCAAACCGGGCAAGAACAACTTGTCTTGCACCGCGCCATGCTTGACGCCTGACTTTTCTGCAAGACGCGCAATTTCGACGGCTTCGTTCAAATTGGTGGCGATGGGTTTTTCGCAATACACATGCTTGCCTGCTCGAATGGCTTTGGCCAACAAGGTGGGGCGCATTTGCGTGGTACCCGCATCAAAGAAAACGGTATCGTTTTTGTTGGCAAGTGCTTTGTCCAGGTCTGTGCCAAAACGAGTGATCCCATTGGTTTTGGCCAATGCTTCAATTTTTTCGGCATTGCGGCCAATCAAAATAGGATCGGGCATGACCTTGTCGCCATTGGACAAAGTGACACCACCTTGATTTCGCATGGCCACAATGGAACGAATCAAGTGTTGATTCATGCCCATGCGGCCTGTGACGCCGTGCATGATGATGCCAAGTCTTTGTGTTGACATGTCGATCTCCTAATTTTCTCTAATTGAAATGGGGTCGAGTGATTGCCAATCGGGCCAAGCCTGATGACCGAAACCTGTTTGGTGCAAAGACGCAATGTTGATTTGTCCCTGTTGAACGTTCAGGCGCACGCCCGCGCTGCTGCTGGTGTACAAATCTGCATGTGCTTTTGCAAAATCATTAGATTCATGCGCGGGCGCAATGCCAAAACCTTTGACGTAATGGTGGCCATTGCGCTCAATGTGCTGCATACCCAAGCTGGTGGCCAACAAAGTATCTTGTTGAACACCCAGACCTGCTTGGCAAGTTAAGTCTTCACCCGACAACAAGCTATGAGGCGTGTTTTGCACCAACTTGGCACTGTGCAATGAACGATAAATGCCTTTGCAAGCCTTGCTAGAAATGCCTCTGTAGCCCAATGCCAAACCCCTGGCGAGCACATCGGGATGGTCGTCAGACTCATCCAAAATTACTGGGATGTTAAGAGGCATTGATGGGATTTTTTCTTCCAATGCAATGGCTCTAGGCAGCGGCTGCTCAATGAGCAAACTATGCTCTAGCAAACGTTGAGTGGCTTCATGCTTGGTCAGTGCGTGAACAAAGACGCTCAGTGACTCAGCATTCTGAAATGTCTCATTGCCGTCCAAGGTCACTTTGTAATCTTGGACCTTGCTCAAAACGGCTTCAATTTGTGCAAGCCGTTCGAGATCGGCTTCTAAATTGCCACCCATTTTTATTTTGAAATACTTCAAGCCATACGCCTCTATGGCTTGCGTTAATGAGTTGGGTAAGCCGTCTTCTAAGGCTGTCAAAGGCTCTGCATCTGTCAGTCTGTCAGCCAACCCAACGGTATGCCTTAACCAAACCGAGTTGGCTGTATGGAGCTTTAAAGTACCAGACCAAGGATCGCCAAGAAGACCTTGGCCAAGTCCTGAAACCCAAGATTGGTTTTGTGAACGCAAAACAGCGTCTGCAATGGCCTTGTCTAAAAGCGCGGGGCCAAATTGCCCCACCAACCTGGGGTGATCTTGGGCGAGCATTTGGTCAATCACAATTTTTGTTGCCGACTCAGACAAGCCGTAGGCCGACTGGGTAGCACCCTTAGCTAAATAGGCCTCTTTGGCTTTTAAAACGCACAAGCGCAATTGATCAAAATTGTCGTCTTGGGTTCTTTGCGGCGATTTGTCAAACCACTTGGGCACCATCAACTCTGCAGATGCACCCTGCCAGTCAACGCCTTCGATACTGAGCGTCACTTTGGCAAAAGCTTGAGGACAGGCCGTAACTGTTGCAGCCCCAAACCTAAAAGGCAGACGCAAAGTAACTGGCCTTTGAAAGACTTGAATGTCTTTAATTTGAAACGCCACAGGCTTCATGCGACTGCCTTCATTAATCCTTGAACATAACCAGCACTAAATGCAGCACAGCCAGGACCATCGGGTTCGTATATGAAGGGCTCAACCGTAACCCATCGTTGATAGTTCAGTGATTTCATTTTTTGAAACAAGGGCAGCAAGTTGGTATCGCCCTGCCCTGGCCCTTTGCGGTTGTGATCGTTCACTTGCACATGCGCAATGTGACCACTTACAAAGTACTTTTCAAAGACTTCAGCCATAGGCAATGATTCTGAGTAAGTGCTGGCACTGGCATCCAACATGGTACGGATGTAGGGCGACTGAATGGCATCGACCAATTGGCTAGCTTGCTCGACTGTATTGACCACGAGGGTTTCAAAGGGCGACAAGGGCTCTAAGCAATAAGCAACACCCGCTTGCCGTGCGAATGGCTCTAACAGGGTCAGTGTTTCTTGGACGCGATCTAAACACTCTTGAACAGTTTGACCATTTTCTGGCGATCTTTGTTTAGGTGAACCGTGTACTAACACCGTTGCGCCACATGTGTGTGCATAGGCAATGACTCGCTTTAACCAATCTTGTGTTTGGAGCCGTACCGATGCGTCGCGGCTGACCAAACTCAGGCCTTCAGGCTTGACCAAAAGCCAATGAAGACTTGAAATCACAATGCCTGCGTCGCTGGCTTGTTGTTTTCTGAGAGCGGCGTCTTGCTCGTTGAAGGTGGCACTGTCTTCAAACAAAGTGAAGGGCGCAATTTCAATGCCGCTGTACCCAAGCTTAGCCGTCAATTCGCATTGCGCCGGAAATCTCAACTCACGAATGACTTCATTACAAAGAGCTAATTTCATCATGCGCCTTTGCTGACTTTTTTAGTCCTGAGGTCCCAAATTTTCCAAGCAATGGTTCCAAAAATAAGCGCTGCAACAACCCCAGAAATGGGTCTTGTAAAGAAGGGAGAAATATCGCCATCAGACAAGATGAGTGCGCGTCTTAAATTCTTTTCAAGCAAGTCACCCAACACAATGCCAAGCACCAACGGTGCCATGGGGTAGGCGAAATGTCTAAGGCCAAATCCAATCAGGCCAAATATCAGCATGACGTAAACATCAAACATACGCCCTGCAATGGCAAAGCTACCAACCACGCACAGCACAAAAATAATGGGAATCAAAAAGTTTTGCGGCACTCTCAATACTTGAACCAACGCTTTTGTCAGTACCAAGCCATAAATCAAAATTCCAATGGTGGCAAACAGCATCATGGCCACCACGTCGTACACAAATTGCGGATTCTCAATCATGATCATGGGTCCTGGCTTGACGCCATGAATGATCATTGCCGCCATCAAAACAGCTGCTGGCGCAGAACCAGGTATGGCCAATGTGAGCACAGGAATAATGGCGCCAGGCACACAGGCGTTGTCACCGGTTTCAGCGGCCATCAAGCCTTCAACCGATCCTTTACCAAACTGCTCTTTTTCTTCACTGGATCTTTTGGCTGCAGCATATGAAGACCAAGCTGCCACATCCTCCCCAACGCCCGGCACAATGCCAATGCCAGTGCCGATCAGGCCAGACCGCAATATGGTGCGCCAGTATTTTGTGATGTCTCTTAGTTTTGGAATGACTGCATCGAATGCACTGATTTTGATAGGCGCCTGACGCTCTTTGATGGCCGTCAGGAGTTCTGCAAATCCAAAGGCTCCTACCAATGCAGGCACCAGTTGAATGCCTCCTGCTAAGTCGCGTACGCCGTATGAAAACCTCTCAAAGCCATATTGCGGTTCTTGTCCAATGCCCGCAATGAATAATCCAAAAATGCCGGCTATCCATCCCTTGAGGGGGTCGTCACCTGTGAGTGTTCCAGCAATGATCACACCAAATAATGCCAACCAGAAAAATTCATAGGCGCCAAATTTCAATGCCAAATTACCCAGCAAGGGCGTGAAAAATGCCAAGAAAAACATGCCGATCAACGTGCCCAATACTGAGCCCGTGGTTGCAATGCCCATAGCCCTTCCGGCCAAGCCTTGCTTGGCCAGCGCATAGCCATCTAAACAAGAAGCGGCAGATGCTGGCGTACCAGGAATGTTCAAAAGGATGGCAGATCGAGAGCCGCCATAAATAGCACCCACATAGGTACAAATGAGAATTAGCAGCGCTTGATTGGGCGGCAACTTCAAAGTGAGCGTCGTCATTAACGCTAGCGCCATGGTGGCCGTAAGGCCAGGCAGTGCGCCCATGATCACGCCTACCAAGGACGACAATAAGGCATAGAAAATAATTTCGGGCGTCGAGAAATTGGCGATGGAATGACCAAACGCGATAAGTCCATCAAACATCGATCGAACTCAGGGTAATCTGACCAAGAAAACTTCTTGGAACAAGAAAAAAACAACGCAACTGGAAATCACACCATTGATGCTTGCGCTTATCAGGCGCTTTACCAAAGATGTTTCTTCATTGGCAAACAAAAAGGTAAACACCCCAACAAATAAGGCTGTGGCAACCAAAAAGTGAGCGTGTGCAAGCAGCACCAAACTAAACACCAACATGCACGCCAAAGAGATGGCAAATCTTCGATTGAACAAAGTCTCTGCATTTGGATCTGACGCAACTTTATTTTTAATTCCGCGTAAGATCATGAACATGCCCAGCAAGACAATGACGCAAGAAATAATGCCCGGCACAAAACCTGGGTAGGTGTAGAGCGTTGCACCCATATTGTCGAAGCGCTCCATCCTGATGGACTCCATCAGGATGAAAGCGCCCACCGCAACCCAGCAAAAACCTCCCCACAGATCAGACCGTGAGGAGTATGAGGCTTTAGACATTGTTGATTTGCTTCTTCAATTGAATCCAAGTCATTAAAGTTATGGCTTAGGTATGCCCACCGTATCGGGAGATACCTTGGCTTTACCGGCTGCGTGCTGAGTCCATGCATACGCTTGAATGGCCGGGAACACCGCGGTTTGCGCCTCAGCGCCATGCATCGGGGCAAACATGGCACCGCGAGATTGCGCATAAGTTCGCAGGGCCGCGTTTTTGACCATCTCTGTGGCCCAAATTTTGTCCAGTGTTTGAGTCACTTCAGCGGGTACCGACTTGGGTACAAAAATGCCAAAATAATTGATGGGATCTTTAAAGCTTGGAATGAATTGAGACAGCGGCGGCACAGTGCCCACGCCTTCCATTTCAAGTGGCTTGTCGCTGACCACTGCCAACGGACGAATTTTCTTGGCGCGAATCATGTCGGTTTGTTCGGCAGCCAACTGTGTGGTCACCTGTGTCTCGCCTGAACCTGCGGCAACAGCTGCGGGTGCGCCGCCGTCGTAAGTCACGTGTTTGTAGGTAACACCTGCGGCACGGGCCAAAGCTTCAATGGCCGCATGACCACTGGAGTTAACACCCGCAGTAGCGACCGACACTGAGCCAGGCTTTTCT
>JBJTCD010000062.1:0-8320 GCA_046091665.1 Hyphomicrobiales bacterium | reverse complement strand
GCGATCATACTTTTTTTAAGCAAACGGTTTTCAAGCGTGAGGTCTGCGACCAACACCTTCATGTCGCGAACTTCACGACGAAGATCTTTGACCTCGCCACTGGTTGCGGATCGGGCCGTATCCCCCGCCAACCGCCGCTTGACTTCTTCTAGGAATTCCTTCGACCAGCTGTAATCCAGTCTCTCGGCTATCCCTTCACGTCGACAGAGCTCGGCTATACTGTATTCGCCACGTAGACCTTCCAGCTCGATCCGGATCTTCTCTTCCTCTGAATGGTGTTGGCGGGTCGCCCGACGGATGTCCTTCACAACCTGCTCGGTTGACCGCGTTCGTGTCTCGGATTTTTGTCTCATCTGCGCTTCTCCTTAGATCTACGATGAGCCAAAAATCCTCTGTTGCTCAACTCAGCCAGTTTGTGTCATTAACCCTGACGCCGGACATTATATAAAGGCATACATGTGGTTCAACATTGCTGCAGCAAATGGAAATAAAAGCAGTATTGTAGTACGAGATCTCTTAGTAAATAAGATGCCACCTGCTCAAATAGAGAAGGCGCAAGAATATTCAACGAAATGCGTCAAGCAAAATTATAAGAATTGTGATTTCTGAATAGTACGAATGGAACGATTTATTGTCATTGATGTTAGATGGGACCATGAACAAGTATTGTAAAATAGTCATCTCAATGGTCTTCATCGCCTCTGTGAATATTTTAGGTCAATCGCCGTCACTTGCAGAAGATAAAATGAAGTGGTTCGAAGCGTATCCGGAAGCAGATGAAGCTTTTACAAAAGGATATGAAGCTTTTAAGAAAGGAGACTTCACGACAGCACTGACATTTTTTCAACCGCTAGCCGAGAAGGGAGATGCATCGGTTCAATCCATTCTTGGAAATATGTATAGACGAGGTGAAGGCGTTCCGCAGGCCCCACCTCACCTGTTGATGATGCCCGCGAAAATCGTTCTTATTTTAAATCAATCGGATTTTGATGGTGGGGGCGGCTTAATGCTTACTTGGCAAGGATTTGCTTTCGTGCCTCGGCCTCAAATTCTAAAAGCCGAGCGCGAATATCAGCCTCGTTCGCTCGCCCCTGCAGGTCCGATGCAAGCTTGTGGATGACGTCCTCGTCGCCGGCCTCTTTGAAATCGGAACGTATCACTTCATTGGCGTAAGCCTCTGCAGCGTCCCCTGACTTACCCAATAGCTCGGCAACCCACTTGCCGGCCAGCTTATTGCGCCGTGCGGTTATACGAAACTGGGTCTCGCTGTCGAGAGCGAACTTCGCCTCAGCGGCGCGCTTGCGATCATCAAAAGATGTCATGAATTGACAAAGCTCCTAGTTTTATTACTTGAGAGAGACATAACATAATTTCTATTTCATTTAAACCACTAAATTGAGCAATTACTTGTGCGTTCGGGTATTATTTTACTCAAGTATTGGTTTTCAGTAAGCGACGACATTCAAGAAATGCGCTTTCGCGACCGCGCCGAAAATCCTTTGAAGCGCTGGAAGCTGAGTCCTATGGATTTGCAATCGCGCGAGAAATGGGTTGAGTACTCTAAAGCTAAAGACGCGATGTTCGTTCATACTGATACGCCCCATGCACCTTGGTATGTCGTCAATGCCGATATAAAGGAGGTGGCGAGGTTGAACTGTATCAACCATTTGCTCAATAAAATTCCGTATCAAGCGTTCAAACTTCCAGAGATCAAATTCGGCAAACGGAAAAAAGTTCCCTCTGATTATGTTCGCCCGGCAATTAGCACGCAAAACATCGTCCCAAATTATTTCTAGCCCATCAAACATCGCTCTCGGCAATTGATCTTACCGAACTGGCGGCCTTGGGGTTTCTGCATCGGAGAAGGGCGCGATGGAGCGCTCACAGTTCATAGAAAATGGCCTGCTCTCTAAAAAGTGATACTCCTTGGTGTATGGCTTTTAAGCCGATGGAGGACGGAAGAATGAGCAAGATACACAAGCCCGAAGAGATTGTCGCCAAGTTGCGGCAGGTGTAAGTGTTGACGGCACAGGGCCGGCCTGTTGCAGAAGCGATCCGATCGATAGGCGTGACGGAAGTTACATATTATCGGTGGCGATCTGAATATGGCGGCTTGAAGGGTGATCAAGTGAAGCGGCTGAAAGAGCTTGAGGCCGAAAACAATCGTCTCCGTCGAGCCGTGTCAGATCTGACGATTGATAAGCTCATCTGAAAGGAGGCGGCAGGGGGAAACTTCTAAGCCCCGCCCTTCGCGTGATCCAAGTCAGGCCTTGACCTCTATTACAAAAGTGTGATGGTAAGCGTGCAGCGTTCGCAGAGGATCGAGCCAGATCTTGTTGCCTATGTCCTCATGCTGTCTCGAGGCTAACGCCGGGCAGTAAGTCTATATGTGCAGAGAAATCTATCAATGATTGGGGAACGGAAATGTTGTCACGGTATTCGGTATGGGGAGTTGCAATAGCGACCTTCGCTGCCATTGCTTCGTCGTCAGCGGCGATGGCGGATGGGAAAGTTGTCATCACAGGATGGGGCGGCACATGGAATGATGCCTATCGTGAAGGTATCTGGAAACCATTCACTGCTGAAAGCAAGATCAAAGTCGTTGAAGATCAGTACAATGGAGAGCTTGCCAAGATTAGGTCCCAGGTCGAATCTGGTACAATCACTTGGGACATGGTCAGCGTCGAGGGCGCTGAACTGCTGATCGGCTGCCAAGAAGGTCTTTACGAGAAGCTCGATTTCTCGACCATGGGTGGGCGTGAGCAGTTCATCCCCTATGCCGTGCATGAATGTGGCTTGTCTTCGGACATCTGGGCGACGGGGCTCGCTTATGACGCAAACGTGCTCAAGGATCCTCCCAAATCGTGGGCTGACTTCTGGGATGTGAAGAAGTATCCTGGAAAGCGCGGCATGAGGTCAACAGCCAAAGAGACACTTGAACAGGCTCTGATGGCAGATGGAGTACCCGTTGATAAGGTTTACGAGACTCTTCGATCAGCTAGAGGAGTCGAGCGGGCCTTCAAGAAGCTTGACGAACTAAAGCCACATATAATCTGGTGGGAAAGCGGCGCCCAATTTCTTGAACTCCTCGGTTCAGGAGAAGTCGTTATGACTTCAGCTTTCACCGGGGAGACAATTACCACGGCTCAGCAGAACAAACGGAAGCTTACAATTGCTTGGGATGCCGGCTTCCTCCTCGGAGTTGACCACTGGGTGATCCTCAAGGGTGCACCTAATAAAAAGCAAGCGACGAAATTCCTCGCTTACTATGCAAAACCTGAGGTTGAGGCAGAGTTCTCCAAGCGCATGCCATATGGCACACCTCATCCGAAGTCCTACGATCTACTGGACGCAGAAATTAAATCGGCCATGCCGAGCGCTCCTGATAAGAAGCAGTGGGCACTCGAATTTGACTATCCTTTCTGGGTCGAAAACCTTGATGATCTGACGGCTCGGTTCCAGGCATGGGCAGCGAAATAGTTTCGGACACACATGTCTTCAAATTCTAGGGCAAGACCTAACTCCGCTATTGCTTTTCGACGGAGACAAAGTTTATGGACAGTGGCGCTGCTAGCGGCGCCACTTCTTTTTCTTGCAGCCGCGTTTTTCTATCCTCTCGCAACTTTTCTCTATCGAAGTGTTGATAACTCCGAGATATCTGACGTCCTGACAAATACCGGCAAGGCCATCGCCTACTGGGATCGTACGAGTGATGTTCCTGCAGAAGACGTGTTCAAAGCGTTCGTTGTAGATCTCTCAGAGGCACAGAAAAATAATCGCCAGGCCTTGCTGGCCAGATACCTCAACTACCGCGTGACAGGTTTTCGTGCGCTCATCATGGCAACTGCCGAGACAGCACCGGAACTCGTGGCGCAAGGCGCTCCGTATAGGGAGCGTTTGATCAAAACTGATCCCCGATGGGGTGAAAGGCGGTATTGGCTAGCAATCGCCCGTGAGACGGGGCCCGTCACGAGCTTTTATTTTTTAACCGCCGCCGATCTGCAAATCAGTGACGATGGAAGAATTGAGACCAAGGCTGACGATCAAGCACTGTACGTGGCGATTTTTGGGCGGACCTTGCTGATCAGTACAGTCGTCACCGTGATATGCTTGTCGATTGCATATCCAATAGCATTCCTTGTGGCATCAGTTCCGCCCAAGACCGCAAATCGGCTCATGTTATTCGTGGTGCTTCCTTTTTGGAGTTCTCTCCTGATCAGGTCTACAGCCTGGGTGATGATCCTTCAGGAGCAGGGTCCTCTCAATGACCTCCTGATTTCTTCTGGCATTATCGACGCACCAATTTCAATAGCATATACAAGATTGGCAGTCTTCATCGCGATGGCTGATATCCTGCTACCCTTCATGACACTACCTATTTACAGCAACATGAAGGGCATACCACCTCACTACATGAAGGCCGCGATATCCCTTGGCGCGACACCCTTCCAGGCATTCAGGCGTGTCTACTTGCCGCTCAGTTTACCGGGCGTCGCCGCCGGATGCCTTCTCGTATTTGTTCTTGCTCTTGGCTACTACATCACGCCGGATCTGGTGGGTGGGCGCAGCGATCAAATGCTTAGCTGGTTCGTGGCTCAGTATACGAATAAGGTTGTCAACTGGGGACTGGCAGCGGCTCTCGGCACTACACTCTTCTTGGTGACACTTTTGATTTATCTCGTCTTCGCTTGGCAAGTTGGCGTAAGCCGGATCAAGCTGGAGTAACTCGTGGCAGGTGTTGTTCATTATCCCGCTCAGAAAGTACTTCGGATTGCTCTATGGGCTTTTGCAATTCTGATCTTTTCAATTCAGCTCGCTCCGCTTGTCGTTCTGATTCCCTTGTCGTTTACCAGTGGCACACTGCTCAATTTCCCGATACCCTCGTTTTCACTAAGATGGTATTCGGAGTTTTTTGGTAGCGCGCAGTGGCTGGGATCATTGCGTAACACGTTTCTCGTAGGAATCTTTGCCTCGACGCTCGCCACAGTCCTTGGAACTCTCGGTGCAATTGGTGTCCTGCGTGTGTCTCCACGAGTTCAACCCGTCCTAATGGCAGCCCTGATATCTCCAATGGTCATTCCATTGGTGGTCGTCGCACTCGCCATGTTCCTGCATCTTGCACGGCTTGGGCTCGCCGCTAGCTTCACAGGTCTGATCATCGCTCATACAGTAGTCTGCATGCCACTGGTCCTGTTACCCGTCGTTTCCACTCTTCAGGGATTCGACATGAACTTGTTCCGCGCAGCGCTGAGTCTTGGCGCGACACCGGTCAGGGCTTTCTTTCGTATTATCTTGCCTTTGATTATACCAGGAGTCCTCGCAGGCTGGCTTTTTGCCTTTGCGACCTCTATCGACGAAATTGTTGTCACACTCTTCGTCGGTGGACCTGAGCAGATCACCTTGCCAAGGCAGATCTATAGCGGTCTGAGAGAACGGATAAGTCCAACAGTTGCCGCGGTTGCAACGTTGTCGACCGTACTTGCAATTACCATGCTGCTCGTGGTCGAGCTTCTCCGACGAAGGGGTCGGCGTGGCTCGTGACGTGATACGAGAATATCAGAGGTTATGAAGGGTACGGCGGGAGAAGCCAGAATGTCTGTCTATCGTGAGCTGGGGATCAAAACCCTCATCAATGCAAAGGGTCCAGCGACAAGGCTATCTGGAGGCATCATGCGTCCCGAGGTTTCGGCCGCGATGATGGAAGCATCCCAGTCGTGCGTGGACATCTCTCGCGCCGGGGCAGCCATGCTGCCTCAAGATACAGGTCTTGCAGCACGTACTGTTTGCCCGCCACCCTGACGGCTAACCTGCTGCCGCCATCAACCAGCCCAGCAACTGCGCGGGCAAATCGCCTTTAATCTATTGGAGAATCCAGTGACGATCCAAAATTACCCGAGCGCCTTCATGCATCCCTTCTCCCACATTCCGACGCTGGAGCAGTCGGGACCGGTCATCGTCGATCGCGGAGAAGGAATTTACATCTACGATGACAGGGGGAGGCGGTATCTTGAAGGCAATTCCGGCCTGTGGAATGTCGTCCTGGGCTTCGACAACAAGAGGCTGATCGAGGCTGCCACGCAGGCTTATGCGAAGCTTCCAGCCTATCATGCCTTTTTCGGGCGCGTCGCCCAGTCTGCACTTGACCTGTCCGAAAAAGTGATCCGCCTTGCTCCGATGAAGGCGAACCGCGTTTTGTTCGCCAACTCGGGCTCGGAGGCGAATGATACGGTCGTCAAGCTACTCTGGCTGCTAGCCGAGCAGGAAGGAAAGCCACATCGCCGCATCCTGCTGAGCCGCAGAAACGCCTATCACGGCATGACGATCATGACGGCGAGCCTTACGGGAAAGGACTACGTGAAATCAGCATCCGGCCTCCCCGTGTATGAGGTGCGCCACCTGACATCGCCGCATCACTGGCGTGAGGCGAAGGATGGCGAGAGCGAGACGGAGTTCTCCGGAAGGTTGGCCTGGGAGTTGGAGCAGACCATTCGCAACACCGGTCCAGATCACATCGCCGGCTTTTTTGCTGAGCCCGTCCTGGGCGCAGGAGGCGTCATTCCGCCGCCCGAGGGATATTTCCAGGCGATCCAGCCGGTCTTGAGGAAATATAGAGTGCCGCTCATCGCTGATGAAGTGATATGCGGCTTTGGACGCACGGGAGAGCTCTGGGGATCAATCAAATACGGGATCGAACCTGATATTGTCGTGGCCTCGAAGGTGATCACTTCCGGCTTCTTCCCGATGGGCGCCATCGTGCTCTCCGAGAAAATGACGGAACGGCTCGAAAGAGCCTGTCGTCCCTATGAAGAGCTTCCGACCGGCTTCACCACGGCGGCCCATCCCGTGGGATGCGCCATCGCCCTGGCGGCGATCGGAGAGATCGTCGAAGGTGGCGTGTTGAAGAATGTCCAGAAAGTCTCTCCCACATTCCAGAAGCAACTGCGCGCCATGCAGGATCACCCCATGGTCGGCGAGGCGCGCGGCGTCGGCCTGATGGGCGCTCTCGAGATGGTGGCCAACAAGCGCAGCAAGACTACGTTCCCGGGGCACCTCGATGTGAGCGAACGGGTCTCCCGCCAGGCCCTTGCAAATGGCCTGATCTGCCGTCCGCTCGGGGCAGCCGTGGTGCTGGCGCCCCCTTTCATTATCACTGAGCCGCAGATCGACGAGCTCTTCTCCATACTGCGCCATACCATGGATCAGGTCTATGCAGAGGTAAGGGCGGCAGCTGCGTAAACCGATCTAGTGGGTATCCCTTTCGCTGATCTAGGGCTCCAATATTGGCGAGATTGCTGGTTTTCCGATGATGGCCCGATAGGGCACTGGCTCGACAGCTACGGCTTGCTCGGCGAGCCTGTGGAAAAGAAGTCCTCTTGCATTGGATCTCCGGCGGTTGAACCGGAATGTAAATTCGTCGAGGTAATAGTCAAGATCGTCTCCGCCGAACTCGAGGCTTGGCATGGATCATTGGCGATGGTTATCAGGTAATATCATTAGACAAAGATGGTGCTGACATAAGTGCACCATCTGGCGATACCGTTAGGTGGTATGCGGGTAGAGGCACTGAACCCAAATTTTGATCGCGCGGAGTGTGATGTATCCATATACCTCTCCGACACTAGAATGATGCTAGGCATTGGTTCTGTAGATCGCACTCTTGGATAGAATAACAGTGTGATTTTTCACCTTTAACCTGAGCCAAGCAAAAGTTTTGCAGGCTCCGGTTCTGGACGGAATAGCAATAGGACGATTCCCGTTTAGCGGTAGCAAGGCAGTAATTCTGCCGGTCACGGTCTTGAATAGAATAGCAACGGGAAGCGTCTGCGGCATAGCTTTCAGCCATTAGCGCCAAGCTTGCAATCAGCGCCATTGCAATCACTTGGTGAAGTCTAATCATGAATATCCCATTTTGACCTGAGTATATCCCGCAGCCCAAGGCCAAATCCAAATCCAAGTCTTGGCCCCGAAGGTCCAAAAGATATATTCATCAAGCGGCTCGGCGGGCTTGGCTCTTCAGCCAATCTGTCGAGCTTCCGCGAGATGCGTATTTGACTGTCCGTCGCCAGATAATTTGAGACGTTTTGGTGCGTGATCGAAGGGAGGATGTCCGGCGTCAGGGCTTATGAGACAAACTGGCTGAGTTGAGGAAGAGAGGATTTTTGGCTCATCGTAGCTCTACGGAGAAGCGCAGATGAGACAAAAATCCGAGACACGAACGCGGTCAACCGAGCAGGTTGTGAAGGACATCCGCCGGGCGACCCGCAAACACCATTCAGCGGAAGAGAAGATCCGGATCGTGCTGGAAGGCCTTCGTGGCGAA
>JBJTCD010000061.1:0-14697 GCA_046091665.1 Hyphomicrobiales bacterium | reverse complement strand
TGAGACGCGTTTAAGTTGCAGCATTGTATTTTATTCAAATGCAAAAGAAGCCGTCATTGCGAACGAATGTGAAGCAATCCAGTTGGAGTCAAAAAAAATGGCGCAATGGAAACACTGCGCCTTAATGACAACCATCAGCTGGATTGCTTCGCGTTCGTCACTCGAAAAGGTTCATTAGATCGTTTTGTTCGTTTTTCGAACCGCTCTTCACCCCCACCCGTCAAACGCGTTGCGTTTGCCACCCTCCCCTGCAGGGGAGGGATAAATTTAAATTACGCATTCTGTTCCATTTTAAATCTTGGAATTATTTAATTGCTTGATCGCGAAGCGGCGTGTCGAAGGACTTTCCAATAAAAAACCCCTCTCTTGCGAGAGGGGAGTTTGGGAGGATCTGGTATCGCTATAAAAACGCGCGCATTTTTCAGCGCGCGTCTTTGAAGCGAAAAATCATTTCAAGCCGAGAAGGCTCTCAGCACTGACATAAGGAAGCTTCAGTGCTTTCGCGACGGGCTCGCAGGTCACATGACCTTCGTGCACATTGAGGCCATTGCGCAGATGCGGATCATCACTCAGCGCTTTTTTCCAGCCCTTATTGGCCAGAGCCAAAGTGAAAGGCAGCGTGCCATTATTCAATGCGAATGTGGATGTGCGAGCCACAGCGCCCGGCATATTTGCCACGCAATAATGAATGACACCATCAACGACATAAGTTGGGTTGGCGTGCGTTGTGGCTTTCGACGTTTCGCAGCACCCGCCTTGATCGATCGCCACATCAACAATCACCGAGCCCTGCTTCATCGTCTTCAACATTTTCTTGGTGATGAGTTTTGGTGCCGCAGCGCCGGGGATCAACACGCAGCCGATCACCATGTCGGCCGTCTTCACAATATCTTCGACTGCCTGACGGGTTGAATAAAGCGTACGGACGGCGCCGTTGAATTGCGTGGCAATTCGCTTCAATACATCAACCGAGCGATCAACCACCGTCACATTCGCGCCCATGCCGAGTGCGATTTGTGCGGCATGCGTTCCGGAAACACCGCCGCCTAGCACAACAACATTCGCTGCAGGGACACCCGGCACGCCGCCGAGCAAAATGCCGAGACCGCCTTGTGCTTTTTCCAAACAATGCGCGCCCATTTGCGGAGCCAAACGTCCAGCGACTTCCGACATCGGCGTCAAAAGCGGCAGACCGCCTGTGGCTGACGTCACGGTTTCATAGGCGATGCAGGTCGCACCCGATTTGATGAGATCTTTGGTCTGTGCCGGATCGGGCGCAAGATGGAGGTAGGTGAAGAGGATCTGGCCTTTTCTCAACCGCGCGCGCTCAGCCGCCTGCGGTTCTTTGACCTTTACGATCATATCGGCCTTCGCGAAAATCTTTTCGACATTCTTTTCGATCGTGGCGCCCGCAGCGACATAGTCAGCGTCTGCGCAGCCTGCGCCAAGGCCCGCACCAGCTTCAACAATCACTTTGTGACCGGCATGGATAAGCTCGGCCACGGAATTCGGCACAAGACCGACGCGGAATTCGTTGTTCTTGATCTCTTTTGGAACGCCAATCAGCATTTTACCCTCCCCCACATGACCCTTTGGGCCGATTAGGTGAAGAGTTTCACGAAGCCCGCCGCAGTTCATACGAAAGACATCTCGCCAGAGGCATTAAATTCGAATAATATTCCATTGATGAGGTGATTTCCGGAGAAATATGCGAATGAATGAGATTGATGCGCGCGATCGTGCGATTCTCCGGATTTTGCAGGACCATGCCGGGATCACCAATGCGGAACTCGCCGAGCGGGTCAATTTATCGCCTTCTGCCTGTTTGCGGCGGGTGACGCTGCTTGAGGAACGCGGCCTCATGCGGGCTAAAGTAACGCTTCTTGACGAGGACGCGCTCGGCCTTTCGGGCACGGCTTTTATCTCGGTAACGCTCGACCAGCAGGGGCGCGACAGTCTCGATCACTTTGAGGCTGCCGTGGCCGCGCATCCGGAAATTCTTGAGTGTTATCTCATCGCCGGAAGCGCCGATTATCTTTTACGAGTGGTCTATGCGGATACGGCCGATTTTGAGCGTATTCATCGCGCGGTGGTTACAAGATTGCCGGGTGTCGTACGCGTGCAATCGACTTTGGCACTCAGAACCGTGAAACGGACAACCGCTTTGCCGATCTGACCGCTTGCCTTTATCTGAGCCTTTGCCTGATAGTCATATTGAATTTCCAACCGGAGCATTGAGTCGCGTGGCCCCGTCTATTGCCCCCGATATCGCCGTTCTCCCCTTTGAAAAGGCTCTGGCCGAGCTTGAGACCATTGTCGGCCGGCTCGAGAAAGGCGATGTGCCGCTTGAGGAATCGATTTCGCTTTATGCCCGCGGGGATGCTTTGCGGGCGCAATGCGAGGCTTTGTTGAAAAAGGCTGAGGCGAAAATCGAGAAAATCGCGCTCGATTCACAAGGCAAGCCCACCGGAACCGCGCCGCTCGATCCGTAAGGACGGCATCCACGCAAGCGGCTTTTTGCATCTCGTGATCTTGAAGCGCGCGGGCAAAAGCGCGACATCTCTCTTCATCAAAAGAGGATGAACAAAGATGTCATCAGACATGCATGAAGATCCAACGCCCGGCGACGCGTGGAGCTGTGACGCGATTGAAAGCGTGATTGTACCGCGTGCGCGCGATCTTGGCGGTTTTTCTGTGCGTCGCGCGCTGCCTTCAGCCCATAAGCAAATGGTCGGGCCCTTTATTTTTTTCGATCAAATGGGCCCCGCAGAATTTTTGCTCGGCCAGGGCATTGATATTCGTCCGCATCCGCATATTGGCCTTTCAACGGTGACTTATCTTTTTGATGGATCATTGATGCATCGCGATTCACTTGGCGTTGTGCAGGAAATCAAACCGGGCGCTGTGAATGTGATGACGTCGGGTCGTGGTATTGTTCACTCCGAGCGAACAGGTGTGGAAACACGCGCTTCAACCTCGCGCCTTTTTGGCATTCAGACATGGGTTGCGCTGCCTAAGACCCATGAAGAAATGGATCCGGCTTTTGATCATATTGATGACTCCAAATTGCCGCGCATTACAGGCGAAGGGAAACGCGTGCGTCTCATCATGGGCTCGCTTTATGGAGAAACGGCACCAACAAAATTTCCGTGGGATATATTTTATGCGGAAGCCGTGCTCGCACCGGGCGCCATTCTACCGCTTGATCCCGCCTATGATGAACGTGCGGTCTATGTTGTATCCGGCGAAGTGGATATTGCGGGGGATGTGTTTGGACCCGGTCGCTTGTTGATTTTCAAACCGGGTGACCGCATTTCGATTTTGGCGACAAGCCAAGCGCGCATTATGCTTCTGGGCGGTGAGCCGATGGATGGGCCGCGCCATATCTGGTGGAATTTCGTCTCCTCACGCAAAGAGCGCATTGATCAAGCGAAGGCCGAATGGCGTTCTGGCAAATTTTCATCTGTTCCGGGCGAGCATGAATTCATTGCGCTGCCAGAGTGACAGGCCCAGAATGACAGGCATAGACAGAGGCGCGCCGCTTCGAGTAAAGCGGGTTTATGAGCTACGCCAAACGCGCCGATCTTTACCTCGTTGAACACGGCTTTTATGAAAGCCGGGCACGCGCGCAAGCTGCTATTGCGGCAGGTCTTGTGCGCGTGAATGGTGAAGCGCTCACAAAAGCCTCGCGCTTAATTGAAGCAACCTCCAAAATCGAAGCGGAAGCAGAACATCCTTATGTCTCACGCGGGGGTGTCAAGCTTGCAGCCGCGCTTGATCATTTTAAAATTGATCCGAATAATCGTATTTGTCTTGATGTCGGTTCATCAACTGGTGGCTTTACTGATTGTTTATTGAAGCGCAATGCCCGCTTTATTCATGCGGTCGATGTGGGGCATAATCAATTTCATGACTCATTGCGCAATGACGCTCGTGTTCATCTTCGTGAAGGCTGTGACGCAAGGGTTTTGACGCGCGATGATTTTGATGATGCGCCGTCTTTGATTGTTGTCGATGTGAGTTTTATTTCTCTGACGCTGATCATTCCAAAAATAGCGCCGCTTGCCGCGCCGAATGCTTTTTTGATTGCTTTGATCAAACCACAATTTGAAGTCGGTCGCGCCGCCTTGAAAAAAGGCCTTGTGCGTGAGGAAGCGGATCGGCAAGCCGCAATTAAACGCGTCACGAATGCTATCGAACAAGAAGGTTGGAGCATTCACGGCGTTATCCCGTCGCCGATTGCCGGAGGCGATGGCAATATCGAATATCTCATTGCGGCCGAGCATCATTCATGAGCGCGCTTATCACAATCAATCGCCTTGGCGCGAAAGGGGATGGTGTCGCTGATACTGAGAGCGGGCCCGTCTTCATCACGCGTGGTATTCCCGGCGATGTTTTCGGAATGAATTCTGAAAACAGATTTGATTTGGAAACACCATCGCCCCATCGTGTGAAATCCTTTTGCTCTGTCTTTGGACAATGTGGCGGATGCGTCATCCAAGAAGCGGATGAAGAGACCTATACACAATGGAAAAAAGCACTGGTTGAAACGACGCTTGCGCCGCTCGGACTCTCCGATCGCGTGAGCTCATTCATCAATGCGCATGGCAAAGGGCGCCGTCGTGTTACATTTCACGCGAGACGGCGCGAGGGAGAAATCATCATCGGATTCATGCGGCAAAAATCGCATGAGGTTATTGATGTTGACTCGTGCCCCGTGCTTGTGTCGGCGCTGCAAGAATCCGCGTCATTATTAAAGCCGCTCGCGCGGCTGGTTCTCAAAAGTGACAAACCGATTGATCTTGGGGTGACTGCGACTCTTAGCGGTTTGGATGTCGATATTCGCGGACATGGTCCTGCATCTCCTGAATTGCGGATGAAACTCACGCGTGAGGCCGAAGCACTCGATCTCGCGCGTTTGTCTTTGCATGGGGATGTGATTGTTGAACGTCGCGCGCCAAAACTTCACATCGGAAAAGCCGATGTGATCTTGCCACCTGGTTCATTTCTGCAAGCGACAGAATCGGGTGAGGCAGCGTTGCAACAAGAAGTGCTTTCTCATCTGAAAGAACCAAAGCGCGTTGCAGATCTCTTTGCAGGGATAGGCACATTCGCTTTGCGTCTTGCTGAATACGCTTCTGTTCATGCTGTTGAGACCGAAGCGTCGTCAATCCACGCGCTTGCCCGCGCGACGCGTGATGTCGCCGGTTTGAAGCCCATCACAACCGAGCCGCGTGATCTGTTCCGGCGGCCACTCGTGCCGCAAGAACTAAACATGTTTGATCATGTCGTCATTGATCCGCCGCGCGCGGGGGCGGAGGCGCAAATGCGTCTCTTGGCCTCATCATCCGTGGCGCGGGTCATTTCTGTATCTTGTCATCTCGGCAGTTTTCAGCGCGATGCCGCTCTTCTTCTTGCTGGAGGCTATCAACTTGTTAAAGTGAGTGTGATCGATCAATTTCGCTATTCGACGCATTGCGAAACGGTGGCGCTCTTTGAGCGTGAGCCGACGAAAGCAAAAGCCAAACGTCGTTTGTTGGGTTAGGAAACATCAAGATGATGCCGGATCGTGAAAAAGTGATTTTGGGTCTTGCCGCGCTCCTCGGAGCCTCACATGTCATCACTGATGACGCGATGATGGCGCCTTATCTCACCGATTGGCGCAAGCGTTATACGGGTCGAGCGCTTTGCGTCGTGCGTCCGTCAACAACTGATGAAGTGATCGCTGTGATGCGCTTTGCGAAGGAGCATGGGCTCGCCATTGTTCCGCAAGGTGGGAATACAGGTCTTGTGGGTGGCAGCGTGCCGCTCGGGCGGGGCGATGAAATTATTTTATCGTTTCAACGTATGAACCGTATTCGCGCGATTGATTCCAGCTCCGATACAGTGATCGTTGAAGCGGGGGCAACGCTTGCCGCGCTTCAAGACAAAGCCGAAGAGGTTGGACGGCTTTTTCCCCTATCGCTTGCTTCGGAAGGGACAGCAACGGTTGGCGGCGCGATTGCAACCAATGCCGGCGGTACAGCGGCACTCACCTATGGCACAATGCGCGATCTCGTCTTGGGTCTCGAAATTGTTTTGCCGGATGGCACTCTGCTCAACACACTCACAACCTTGCGTAAAGATAATACAGGCTATCATCTTGCTTCGCTGTTCATGGGGGCCGAAGGCACGCTTGGCGTGATCACAGCGGCGAGTTTGAAATTATTTCCTATGCCACGCGCGCGGCATACAGGATTTTGCGGAGTGAAATCGCCGCGTGAAGCTTTGAAACTCTTTCATCATCTTAAAAACAATGCGGGTCCTTCGCTTACGACCTTCGAGTTGATGCCGCGCTTTGCCATTGAGATCGCGCTCACGCATATTCCGGGCCTTCGCGATCCATTTTCGGAGCCGCATGAATGGTATGTCATGCCGGAATTTTCATTTTTTGATTCAGATGACGCGCATGAGAAAGCCGCATTGTGGCTCAGCGAAGCGATTGAATCAGGTTATGTGGATGACGCCGTGATTTCTGAATCGCTATCGCAGCGCGATGCGTTTTGGGCCATTCGTGAATCCATTCCTGAGGCACAGGTGCGTGAAGGGCCTTCGATTAAACATGACATTTCCGTACCAATTGCCGAGATTCCTGATTTTATCGAGACAGTCTGCGCGGAGATTGTTGAAGATCTGCCGGGTGTGAGACCTTGTGTCTTTGGTCATGTGGGGGATGGCAATCTGCATTTTAATTTGCAAGCGCCAAAAAATATGGATGAAGCGTCTTATGCAAAACATGCCGAGAGACTTCACGCGCTTGTTTATCGCCATGTCGTCGCGCGTAAAGGCTCTGTTTCAGCAGAGCATGGTATCGGTCAGGTTAAACGCGCGCAGCTTGCCGCAACTAAAGATCCGCATGTGCTTGACCTCATGCGACAAATCAAAGCGGTGATTGATCCTGAAGGCCGCATGAATCCCGGTAAGGTGCTTTAAAAATAAATGTCCTTCGACTCGTCGCTTCGCGACGGCTCAGGATGAGGTATAGCATAACATCCTCATGGTGAGCCGCGCCGAAGGCGCGTGTCGAACCATCAAGAAAACTAAAACAAACTCGCTTGACCGTCGGATTTGTCTTTTTTACGCGTGGGCTTCTTTTCAAGCGCGGTGTCTTTTTCAATTTTTCCACGTCGTGGATCATAGGCTTCGACCGTCAGCAATTCATCCGAAGCGGGCACCATCAGATGTGCAATTTTTTCGGGCGCGTTTACCTCGGCATCAAGCCAAGTCGTAAAATCTTTTTCGTCGAGTATCACTGGCATACGATTATGAAGCGCGCTCACCGTGCCATTCGCATCGGTCGTTACGATGGTGGCGGTATCAATCTCTGATCCATTGGGATGAATATAGGTTTCCCATAGACCGGCCATCGCAAAGACTTTGTGATCCTTGCGCATAATCCGATAGGGCGTTTTAGTTTTTCCATGATGTGCCCATTCATAAAACCAATCGGCGGGAATGAGGCATCGACGATGACGTGCGGCTGAACGAAATGCGGGTTTTGACGCAATGGTTTCACTGCGCGCATTAAAGAGCGTCGGAAAATTTTCTGTCTCTTTCACCCATGCGGGCATGAGCCCCCAGCGCATTAAGCGAAAATGACGTTTGCCATTTTCATAAGTGACAACCGCGATGGGTTCAGTCGGTGCAATGTTCTGGCGTGGCGGAAAATTAGGAGTTTCCTCGTAGCCGAAAAGCGCTTGTACATCGGCAGGCGTGACAGTGAGAGCAAAACGTCCACACATCGGCGTATGATTTCAGGCAAAGAGCACAGAGTCGATTGTGGCAAGAGCGGATGCCGCGTCTTTGACGATTACTTCGAGCCCACTTGTTTCCGGGGCGATTTGCTCTGCAAAAAATTTTGCAAGCGCGATACGTTTTTCGGCCGTGGGGCCTTGATCCGCAAGAGCGGCTTTGACAAGCGCCACCCCGCCAAGTGTGATTCCGAAAAGTGTTTGATAGGCGGTGGCGGAAGCGAGTGCTTCTGCAGGCTTTGTCTTTGCCGCATCAATCATGAAAAGGCTTGCGCGTTCAAAAGCGCCTAGAGCATCAGAGAGGTGATCCGATGTCGCGCCAAAGCCATCGCGATTTGACTCATCAAGCGTATCAAGCACATCCATCAGATCACGGATGAGATCATTGATCGCTTGTCCGTCCGACAATGTGATTTTGCGTGTCACGAGATCAATGGCTTGAATGCCATTCGTGCCCTCATAAATCGCGGCAATCCGCGCATCACGCAAATGTTGAGCGGCGCCCGAGGATTCAATGAAACCCATGCCGCCATGGATTTGAATGCCGAGCGAAGCCACCTCAATACCAATATCGGTGGACCAAGATTTAGCGACCGGCGTCAAAAGGGCAGCGCGTTCTTCTGCTTGCTTTTTCTTCAGCGGATCTTTTTCGCGATGCGCACGATCAATCGCCGCCGCCGTCATATAGCAAATCGCGCGTGCTGCGTCAGTCTTTGCCCGCATCAGCATCAACATACGTCGGATATCCGCGTGTTCGATGATGGCACTTGATCCTTCGCTTTTTGTATGGAGCGCACGGCCTTGTTTGCGGTCCTTTGCATATGAAAGTGCGAGTTGATAGGCGCGCTCGCCAATCGCCACACCTTGCAAGCCCACGCCGAGTCTTGCGGCATTCATCATCGTGAACATTGCATTGAGACCGCGATTCTCTTCACCCACGAGATAGCCGATGGCACCGCTTTCATCACCATAAATCATGGTGCAAGTGGGCGAGCCATGAATACCAAGTTTTGATTCAAGGCCAGCGCATCGCACATCATTGCGCCCGTCTATGGAGCCGTCCTTATTCACCAGAAATTTGGGAACGAGAAACAGTGAAATCCCGCGCGAGCCTTGCGGCGCATCGGGCAGGCGAGCGAGCACGAGATGGATGATGTTTTCCGTCATATCGTGCTCGCCATAGGTGATGTAAATTTTTTGACCCGTGATGCGATAAGAACCATCGGCTGCACGTTCAGCGCGCGTTTTCAAAGCGCCAACATCTGATCCGGCTTGCGGCTCTGTTAAATTCATCGTGCCCATCCATTCACCGGACACGAGTTTTTGGAGATAGATGCGCTTTAATTCATCTGAGCCATGCGCGGCGAGCGCATCAATCGCGCCGGAGGTAAGCATGGGCCCAAGCATGAAAGCCATCGATGCCGAGGTCCACATATCCGAGCAGGCAAGATGCAAAAGATGCGGCAGGCCTTGGCCGCCATGATCGACAGAGGCCGTTAAACCATTCCATCCGCCGTGAGCCCAATCGCGATAGGTTTCGATCCATCCGGGCGCGGTCGTGACATGACCCTTGTCAAATCGCGCGCCGATTGTGTCGCCCACGCGGTTTAAAGGCGCGATCCGGTCGGTTGCGAATTTCCCCGCTTCTTCCATTACGGCTTCCGCCAAACCATCAGCGAGTTCCGGCGCGAGCCCATCGGCTTCGAGCTGGTCAAGGCCAAAAAGCTTGGCAAGAAAGGTGATGTCAGCGACGGGGGCGGAAAAGCTCATGGATCATATTCCGAGATTTAGAAACCTATTGACCCCACAATACGCCAAGGCCTTCGGAATTGCACGGTAGCCCTTTGGCGGGCAACGCGATAAAGCACGGTCAGTTCTTGTTGAGGTGTCTTGATGTCCGGTCACATAACAAAACGCGTGAGTGCGGACCCCGCCGGTTGTTCCGAGGCGGGTGCATTATTGCGCGTGGGCGAGCTTGTCGCGTTTCCAACCGAGACCGTTTATGGGCTTGGTGCCGACGCTACAAATGCGCTGGCTGTGGCTGGCATTTACGAAGCCAAAGGGCGGCCGCGTTTTAACCCTCTGATCATTCATGTGAGCGGTATTGAAGACGCAATGAAACTCGCTGTCTTCTCGCCGCGAGCGGACGAGCTAGCGCGCCGTTTTTGGCCCGGCCCTTTGACACTTGTTTTGCCTTTGCGTGAAGGGGCTGCAATTTCCGATTTGGCGCTTGCGGGTCATTCGAGCATCGCGTTGCGCGTGCCGTCTCATCCTGTCGCGCGTGCGATTCTTGAAGCGTCTCGTCGCCCGATTGCTGCGCCCTCTGCCAATCGATCAGGTCATGTAAGCCCGACGCTTGCCGATCATGTTCTTGAAGATCTTGATGGGCGCATTGACGCGGTGGTGATGGGCGAGGCCTCCGATGTGGGTGTTGAATCAACCATTCTCTCGCTACTTGATGAGCGCGCGATATTGTTACGACCGGGCGGTGTAACGCGCGCCGATCTTGCATCCGTTTTGGGTTATGAACCAGAAGTGATGGAGCAATCATCCGATGAGGAAGCGCCGCTCGCGCCCGGTCTTTTGAAATCTCACTATGCGCCGAAGGCTTCGCTTCGTCTTGATGCCCACTCTGTGAATGACGGCGAGGCGGCTTTGCTGTTTGGAACATTCCGCCCGCACGGCTTGGAAAAAGCACGGCAGAGTTTCAATCTCAGCCCGCGCGGCGATCTCAAAGAAGCGGCAGCCTCTTTGTTCTCGGCTCTGAGGCAGCTTGATCATTCCGGGGCTTCGGTAATTGCCGTTGCTCCTATTCCAGATTTTGGTTTGGGCGAAGCGCTCAAGGATCGGCTTCAACGCGCGGCCGCCCCGCGTCCCTGAAGCGAAGGCTGAATTTCGGGCTTGCTCTTTCAGCCACGCACATCCATTATCCGTGTAATCAGTTTTTTCTTGCAAGGTTGCAAATGAACCATGTCGCTTGGGATGATTTTCGCTTGGTCAAAGCGATTGCCGATACGCGCTCATTGAATGGTGCGGCGGCGATTTTGAACATCAATCATTCGACCGCGTTTCGTCGATTGACGGATTTGGAAAAGCGACTCGGCACCGTGCTCTTTGAGCGTCATCGTACGGGTTACGCGCTAACACCTGCCGGTGATGAAATGGCGCAACTTGCCTCGCGCATGGATGATGATGTTGAATCCTTCATGCGCAAATTGGCGGGGCAGAGTTTGATCCCCACTGGTGAATTGCGTGTCACGACAAATGACACATTGCTTGTCTATTTGTTGATGCCTGTGTTCGCGGCGTTTCGTCGTGCATTTCCAACCATCAATCTCGATGTGGTGCTCACCAATCAACCGCTGAACCTTTCAAAACGCGATGCGGATATTGCCATTCGTGCAACTGATAATCCGCCAGAGACTCTTGTGGGTCGTCGCATCTGTGGTTTGAATTGGGCGATCTATGGTTTGAGGAGCGAATTTCCGGATGCGGTTCATGGCGTGCATCCTGATCTCGACAGTTTGGCTTCACGAATTTGGGTGTCGCTTGGTGATCAGCTTGGGCATATCCGCGCGGTGCGTTATGTGCATGAACGCGTGCCGGAAGCGCAGATCGCGATCAAGATTAACACGGTGCTTGGTTTAACCGAGGCGGTTGAAGAAGGCATCGGTATTGGGCCTTTGCCGTGCCTCATTGCGGATCGCCGCGAGAAGCTTGTGCGGTTAAGTGATCCCAATCCTGATTTTGCAACAGGTCTATGGTTGCTCACGCATCCTGATTTGCGCGCCTCGCCACGCGTGCGCGCTTTTCTTGATGTGGCAGCGGGTGAGTTATCGAAACTCAAGCCGTTGATTGAGGGGGTTAAGAGTTAGGTCTTAGGACGTAAAATACCCTCATGGTGAGCAGCAATGAAGGCGCGTGTCGAACTACGTGCTTCATAAATAACGTCCTTCGACACGCCGCTTCGCAGCGGCTCAGGATAAGGTTTTGATTGATACCCTAATCCGTTTCCTTCACATCTCCACAACAACACGCCCGCGAATTTGACCTTTCAAAATTGTGGCGGCGGTTTCGATGACAGCATTAAATGGAATCGTCTTTGTCATTGAAGCGAGGAGCGAGCGATCAAGATCGCTTGCCAATCTCTTCCAGGCTTCAAGACGCAAAGCCATGGGGCACATCACACTATCGACGCCGAGAAGCGCAACGCCGCGCAAAATAAAGGGCGCAACGCTTGTGGGCAGATCCATGCCTTGCGCAAGACCGCATGCCGCAATCGCGCCATGCGTTTTGGTTTGCGCCAACACATTCGCAAGTGTGTGCGAACCAATAGAATCAACGCCTGCCACCCAATGTTCTTTGCCAAGTGGGCGACCGGGTTCGGACAATTCTTTACGATCTATAATTTCTGCGGCACCAAGTTTTTTGAGATAGTCGGCTTCTTCAACACGACCGGTTGAGGCGATCACATGCCATCCCGCTTTTTTCAAAAGCGCGATCGCCACTGAACCCACACCACCTGCAGCACCGGTCACTATGGCCGCACCGTCTGAAGGTTTCACGCCGTGCTTTTCAAGCGCAAGCACAGAGAGCATCGCAGTATAACCCGCAGTGCCAATCGCCATCACATCATGCGCGCTCATGCCCGAGGGAATTTTGACGAGCCAATCACCTTTGACGCGCGCTTTTTCAGCATAGCCACCATAATGCGTTTCAGAAAGACCATAACCATTGAGCAAAACCGCATCGCCACATTTGAAATATGGGTGCGAATAATTTTCAACAACTCCTGCGAAATCAATACCTGCAATCATCGGAAATTTACGCGGCACGGCGGACTTCGCTGAAAGAACAAGACCATCTTTATAATTGATGGTTGAATGCGAGATACGCACAACAACATCACCGTCCATGAGATCGGCTTCAGAGAGCGTCGACCAAGCGACGTGCTGCGCGCCCGCTTCGTCTTTGGTGACCATGACCACTTTGAATGATGACATGTGAAGATTCCTTTTGAATTTTGAATTCAATGATGAATAAGAAACGCGCTTTCAAACCGGTTGTTCAGCTGGTCTTATGACGGGTTTTTCTTTGATCGGTAAATTGATGGCGGCGGAGGCAACACCCAAGGCGACGCTGAGCCACCAGACAATTTGATAAGAGCCGGACGATTCATAAAGAATGCCGCCGAGCCAGACACCGAGAAAGCCGCCCACTTGATGCGAGAAGAACGCAAAGCCGTAAAGCATCGCAAGATAGCGCGTACCGAACATAAGGGCGACGAGTGAAGAAGTCGGAGGCACCGTTGAAAGCCACAAAAGCCCCATCACAAAACCGAATAACATTGCCGTTGTCGGTGATGCCGGAATGAGAATAAACGCAATCACCGCAAGTGAACGGCCAAAATAAATGAACGAAAGAATATAGCGTTTCGGCATGCGGCTCGAGAGCCAACCAGCAGTCAGGGATCCTACCGCATTCGCTAGGCCAATGATGGCGAGCGTCCAACCGCCGACCCAAGCGGGCATGCCGATGTCTTTGAGATAAGCGGGCATATGAGCGGTGATAAAGGCGAGCTGAAATCCGCAGGTGAAAAAACCGAGCACCAACAACACATAGCTTTTGTGTTGGAACGCCTCGCTCAACGCTTGTTTGATGGATTGACTGGGGCCGGATGCAATGGTTTTTGAAAGATGGCTTGTGGAGAGCGGGATCGACAAAGGCAGAACAGCGAGCATTGTGAAAGCGAAGACAAGCAAAGTTTGATGCCAGCCAATTGTATCAATGAGCGCGGCACCAACGGGCGGAAACAAAAATTGACCAAAGGAGCCCGCAGCCGTTCCTGCGCCAAAAGCCAAACCGCGCCATTGTTCGGGAAGCAATTTGCCAAACGCACCGAGGATCAAATTGAACGATGCGCCGGAAAGACCTAAACCGATCATCACGCCCGCACCCATCGTAATGGCTGTTTGAGTTGAACCAAAGGCCATCAGCACAAGACCGCCTGCATAAAGCAATCCGCCGAGCATGATCATCCTGATCGTTCCGAACCGATCAGCGAGCGCGCCTGCAAAAGGCTGGCCGACGCCCCAGAGCAAGTTTTGGATCGCGATCGCGAACGAAAAGACATCGCGACCCCAGCCGAATTCGCTCGTCATCGGCAATTGGAAAAGGCCAATCGAAGCGCGGGGACCAAAAGTGAGAAGGCCAATGAGGCATCCGCAAATGACAATCAGCGCGGGCGAGGCGGGGCGTGTGGCCGAGCCGGTGGTCGTTTGCGACGAGGTCATGAGAGCGCTTTTTTTCGAATTGAGCACTTTATAGCGTTTTTGCGGTGCCAAAGCGAGCAATTAGCAAAGAAAATGCAAGATATGAGGAATTAATAGATCATGATGAGCCATTTTTTATATGAGTTACGGCCTTTTCCAAGGATTTAGCCTTGAGTTGATGTTGCTTTTTCGGGGTTGATCCGTCATGGAACAGCCACAATCTCGCACCTGCGAAAAGGATCGGCGCGATGGCGAAGTGGGTCTATACGTTTGGGGACGGACGGGCCGAAGGCCAGTCCACAATGCGCAATCTCCTCGGCGGCAAAGGAGCTAATTTGGCTGAGATGAGCAATCTCGGTCTGCCTGTGCCGCCCGGCTTCACCATCACAACCGAAGTCTGCACTTATTATTACGATCACGGCAAAACCTATCCCGCTGAACTTGAAGCGGAAGTGACGAAAGCGCTTGAGCATATTGGTGCGCTGACCGGCAAAGGTTTTGGTGATCGCGAGAATCCTCTGCTCGTGTCGGTGCGTTCGGGCGCGCGCGCGTCGATGCCCGGTAGGATGGATACTGTATTGACTTTGGTCCTCAATGACGTAAACGTTGAAGCGCTTGCGAAAGGCGCGGGCGAT
>JBJTCD010000060.1:0-4785 GCA_046091665.1 Hyphomicrobiales bacterium | reverse complement strand
ACGTGATTCCTGAAAGTTTTGTGATCGGTACCGTCATGCTGTCATTGGTGGCCGCCAAATCAGCCGCAAGCGTGTCTCTGAGCTTTTGGGATGTCATGCCCTTGACGCTTGTCGGTGCATTGTTTTTATCCAACTTTCCTGAAGCCTTGTCAGCCAGCGTCAACATGAAGCAGCAAGGTTTCTCGACCAGCAAAATCATCTTCTTGTGGTTGACCCTGACCATCATTTGCGCAGTGGGTGCGGCGTTTGGGGCTTATGTGGGCGAATCCATTCCACACTCGGCCATGATCGTGGTCGAGGGCATTGCAGCAGGTGCCATGCTGACCATGATTGGGTCGGCCATGCTTCCCGAAGCAGCCCATTTGTCCAGCCCGAACATGGCGGGTTTTTCAACGTTGGTGGGGTTTGTTGCCGCGGTAGGATTCAAGCTGTTTGAATAAAGGCGACTATGGGATGGCAAGCCAACTTAGCGGTAAGCTTTCGTTTTCCTTCATTTGGCAGTCGAAGAGGCCCAATTGTTAGGTATCGTGTCGTTGCCCAAAACCCTTACCGCCTTAGCGGACAAACTTTTGTACTGCGTTTGATGGGTCTTCATATCCACGCTTTTCCCAGCTTGTGTAGATCTAATCACACCCCTTACGGAAGTGACGGACAAAAGCCTATAATTCTCCTTCATAAGAAATTATCTCTCACTTAGCCTTTCACGGGTCCTGCTCATCCCCGCGGCTTCTAGGCTTAGCTGCTAACTCTGGTACCCGCGCAATCCACCGAGCTAGGAGGTAAGCCTCACGACAAGCTAAACAATATTTGTAGGTAAAATTGTAGGTTCATATTTTCTATAAAATCATAAGATATTGAAAAACATATCAAATTTTCATTTAAATGGCGGAGGGAGAGGGATTCGAACCCTCGATACGGTTTCCCGTATACACACTTTCCAGGCGTGCGCCTTCAACCACTCGGCCACCCCTCCGTCGAGCGTGCACTTAGGCGCACGCAAATCCTTATGTCGTCGGGTTACGTCTCGTGCTTGTCCTTTGTTAAAGGACGCCCTCGCTTTCGCGCGGGCTATGCACTCGGCCACCCCTCCGTCTCGCGTCGAAGATCGTTTTGAAAAATCAATATCTCGACCTCAGAAGGCGCCCTTATAGCCAACCTCGGCGCGGGTGCAACCCGCAACCGGGACGCGAGCGCGTTATAATCGCACTGGGGGCTCGAAAATTACGAAATTATCCTTAAATTACGTGATGAATTATTCTAGGGGGCATTATGTTTGGATTTCGCAAAGAGATGCGCATGCCGACGCCGTCCGAGGCTTTGCCGGGGCGGTCACACCCTTTGCCAACGGCTGAGCGCCATTTTGTCAATCGGGCGCCTTTGAAAGGGCCTTATCCTGAGGGCAGCGAGATCGCGCTTGCCGGTTTGGGCTGTTTCTGGGGCGCGGAGCGTAAGTTCTGGACGCTCCCTGGTGTGCACGTAACCGCTGTGGGTTATGCGGCGGGCATTACCCCCAATCCGACTTATGAGGAAACCTGCACGGGCCTCACGGGTCACAATGAAGTGGTCAAAATTGTTTTTGATCCGTCACGGATTTCCTTTGATGGAATTTTGAAAGTGTTTTGGGAGAGTCACGACCCGACTCAAGGCATGCGGCAAGGCAATGATATCGGCACAACCTATCGCTCAGGGATTTATTTTTATTCTGAAGCGCAACGGGCTGCAGCTGAGGTTTCACGCGCGATGTATCAGAAACAACTTTCTGCAGCCGGTTATGGAAAAATCACAACAGAGATCATTCCGGCTTCTGAATTCTATTATGCAGAAGAGTATCATCAGCAATATCTCGCGAAAAATCCCAATGGCTATTGCGGTCTCGGCGGTACGGGCGTGAGTTGCCCCATCGGCGTGGATCTCGCAGCGGAATGAGGATCAGGATGGTTTCACAAATGATTGAGCGGGTTTTGTTTGCGAGTCGTTGGTTGCTCGCGCCCTTTTATCTGGCGCTTGTCGCCGCCCTGAGCTTCTTGCTCTACAAGACAATGCAGGAGGCTTGGCATTTTGCTTTGCGCATTCCAGACGCGAAAGAAGCGGATGTGATCTTGGGCGTGTTGACGCTGGTGGATTTGACGCTTACCGGCTCATTGATCGTGATTGTGATTTTTTCAGGTTATGAAAATTTTGTTTCTAAAATTGAAGCGCGCGATCATCCGGATTGGCCTGAATGGATGGCAAAGATCGATTTCAGCGGTTTGAAACTCAAGCTGTTGTCATCCATTGTTGCGATTTCGGGAATTCAACTTCTCAAAAGCTTTATGGATATCCATAACATCTCTGACCGTGATTTGATTTGGTATGTAGCCATTCATATGACATTCGTGGTGTCGGGATTAATGCTGGCCTGGACGGATCGTATCTCGACGGAGAAGCATTGAGTGAAGGCATCGCAAGTTTTTTCGATTGCTGGTTGTCTTGAATTTTTCTTGCGTGATCTGCGCCTGACATTGTGAAGTTTGAACGGAATGGTGTTGCTTAATGGTTGTCTTTAACTCCGCTCAGGCACTTCATGTCGGTCAATAAGGACGCGACACATCGTTTGCCGCTTTGGTCTTGGGCGGGTCCGCTTTGTGCCACCATCTGGCTTGGCGTCGCATTTGTTCCGGGTTTTACAGTCACGCCACTCTTATGGAATAGCGTAGCGGCGCTTGCGTTGACCGTCTCTGTTTTTGCTTCGGTGCATCACGCAGAAATTATTGCGCTTCGTGTCGGTGAACCCTTGGGCTCGCTGGTTCTCGCAGTAGCGGTGACAATTATTGAAGTCGCTTTGATTGTTTCAATTCTTCTGTCAGGCGTGCCGGGTTCCGAATTCGTCGCACGTGATACCGTCTATTCCGCAGTTCTGATTGTGCTCAATGGTGTTGTAGGCTTGGGCCTTGTGTTAGGCGGCCGTCGCCATTTTGAACAAAGTTTCAGATCCGATGGTGTGGCTGCTGCGCTTGCGGTTTTGGGCACTTTGGCAACCATCGCGCTCGTCTTTCCGAATTATGTAACGGCTATCAAAGGGCCGCTTTATTCGCCCGGTCAACTTCTGTTTGTCGGTATAGTTTCCCTCATTCTTTATTGCGTGTTTGTCTTTGTGCAGACGGTTCGTCATCGCGATTATTTTACCGAAAGCGAGATAGAGGATTATGCCGAACATGCACCGGATGAACGCCCCTCTCAGCGCATCAGTTTGGTGAGTGGATGTCTTCTTCTTGCCTCACTCACACTCGTCGTTCTGCTTTCAAAACGTCTTTCGATTCCGATCAGTTCTCTGATTGAGAATGCAGGTCTGCCCGCAAGTTTCTTGGGCGTGGTCATCGCCATCATCGTGCTGCTGCCGGAATCTCTCGCCGCTTTGCGCGCGGCCCGCGCTAACCGGTTGCAAAGCAGTCTCAATCTCGCCATTGGCTCGGCTATTGCGAGTATTGGTTTGACGATTCCAACAGTCGCGATTTTATCGGTATGGAAAGATTTGCCACTGCCTCTTGGCTTACAACCTCACGAGACCGTGCTTTTGGTGCTTACCTTGTTCATCAGCACTTTGACGCTTGGTACGGGCCGCACAACCGTATTGCATGGGGCGGTTCATCTTGTGATTTTCGGTGTATTTATTTTTACAGCCGCAGCGCCCTGATCATTTTGCTGCGAAACAAGCGACGAGGCTCGATTGCTTGTCTTCAAGCTCTGGTGCACGCTCTGAACATTCAGGCATCGCGATGGGGCAACGCGGATGAAATGCACAACCGGATGGCGGATTAAAGGGCGAGGGCATTTCACCCTGCAAAACAATGCGTTCTTTTTTGTGATGCGGATCGGCAACTGGCGTCGCCGAAAGAAGCGCACGCGTATAAGGATGTTGCGGATTGGTAAATAAAATATCGTGGCTTGCGACCTCAACCGCATGACCGAGATAGATCACCATCACACGATCGGCGATATGGCGCACAACCGAGAGATCGTGGCTGATGAAGAGATAGGCAAGGCCGAATTCCTGCTGCAACTCGGCAAGGAGATTGAGCACTTGTGCGCGGATCGATACATCAAGCGCGGAGACCGGCTCATCAAGCACAAGAATTTTGGGGCGCAACATCAAAGCGCGCGCAATGGCGATGCGTTGGCGTTGACCGCCTGAAAACATATGCGGATAGCGATCCGCAAATTCGGGACGAAGTCCGACGCGCTTCATCATCTCCGCTACGGCTGCCTGCCGATCAGCGCGCGACATTGATGTATTGACGATCAACGGTTCTTCAAGCGCATCACCAATCGTTTGGCGCGGATTGAGCGAACCATAAGGATTTTGAAAAACGATCTGTACTTCACGACGTAGCGCTTTGCGATCAGAAGCACTCGCGGTAGCAAGATCAACACCATTGATGGTGAGCGCACCGGCGGTCGGTGTTTCAATCATGGTGATCAAGCGCGCGAGCGTTGATTTGCCCGATCCAGATTCACCCACAACAGCAAGCGTCTTGCCGCTTTCCAGATCAAAACTCACATCGGCTAGTGCATGCACGATCGCTGGTTTGGTGAAGACACCGCGTTTTACCGCATAGTCACGCGTTAAGCCTTTGGCTTGCAGAACCACGCTCATGCCACAGCTCCTGCTTGTTGGGGCACACCCTGTGAGAGCGGCTTATGGCAGAGCGCACGACCAAAACCATCTGAAGCATGATGAGGCTTCACATGATGGCAATGATCTGTCGCGAAGGCGCAACGCGGTGCAAACATGCAACCTTGTAAATG
>JBJTCD010000059.1:0-4322 GCA_046091665.1 Hyphomicrobiales bacterium | reverse complement strand
TTTTTTGTGAGTTCAAAGTGGTCAAATAATTATAGCAGATTTATTACTCGCGCCCGTAAACTCGGACTAAATCAGCCTATTATTGGACCAGCAAATGTTTATTCTCGAGAGTTAGAAAAAATAATAGGCAATGATGCCATGCGCGGCGTCATTGGTTTCTCAGTTTATAATGAAGCAAGCAAATCTCCAGAAAAAATTGCATTTGAAAAAAAATACGAAAATTTATATGGGCGACCTCCATATGAAGAGGGAGTTATGGGTTACACAGCTCTTAAACTTATTTCATATGCTATTGAGAAAACGGAGTCATTCGATTCTAGTAAGCTTGCTATTTTTTTGCGTTCAATGCGTTATGGCGAAAAAATGAAGGGGCCCTTGGGAGCTACGGCATTTAGTAATTCTGGGCTTATTACGGATGATGAAATGCATGTTGTTTATCACGATGGTCTGAGCTTTAAAACCACAGCTACTTTTGAAAAGCCCTTCGATTGGTTGGAAGATCAAGATGAACAACACTCAGTATTGAGATCCTTAATAACAGGGGACTCAAGAAATAGGTTTCGAAATTTAAATATTCCTAGATAAAATGAATATCAGCTTATACTTTTTGATGGCAAAATATGATTGAATTCATAGTTCTATTGTAAGCGGTGCGAGCATGCCCTTCGAGATCCGGGGCCGAGTGTTTTCTTTTAGTTTTTGAACCTACTTTTCATCCAATATTGTCTAGTGGCTTCGACTACAGCTGGGATTTCTTTAGCTATTGTTGATGCCTGCCTATTTCTTATGCTGTCTTTTTGCTCAGGACTAATAACATCATTACCATTTGCGTCGACACAAAAGAATAAGATGGGTCTGAGTAATTTATTTTCTTCTGTCGTTGGGGTGGTAAACTTTGCCCAAGTCCGCAATCTAAGGTTCATGGCGGCATAAAAACCCCTGCACCAAGGTTTTAAATCAATGTCGCCATTGCAATCATTTAAAAAAATTGGGGCAAACTTTTCTGGCGCTGTGGCGAGCGTCTGACTGATGATATTGTGTCGCATAAGCACACAAGCGATTGCAGCGAACTCTTCAGTATCATGATTGAAGGCGTCTGGCCTAAGACCAAGTAGCGGGCAAACCCACTCTATCGGGTCATATGAGAGCGGCCCAGCAACAATTGCCGCGACATGGCCGTCTATAAAAGAAAGAGATGTCGCCTTAGGACGCAGGCGACGTTTTGACGTGAGGCGTCTAAGCAGCCAAAGTTCAAGCTGCTCCATCGACATGGCGTAATCGGCCATTGTTTTGACAGGCGGCTCTTGGTTTTCTCGTGATGTCATGCGGCAAGTGTATCAGCCTCGCGCGCCGCTTTCCAATTCCAAACGAGGAGCTCATGAAGTTGATTATTCTTCGTTGCCCCAGAGACCATACGTTCAAGAATGTCGGTTAAATAAGTTTGTGGATCGACGCCATTTAATTTTGCTGTATTCAACAGAGAGGCAAGGATCGCCCAAGTTTCACCGCCGCCTTCATTGCCGCAAAAGAGGCTGTTCTTTTTTCCAATCGATATCGGCCGGATTGAGCGTTCCACCGTATTGGTGTCTGGCTCCAAACGCCCGTCTTCCAGAAACAAGGTCAGCCCATGCCAATGTTTGAGTGCATAATCAATCGCCACGACTAATGTCGATTGTCGAGATATGCCATCCTTCATTGCCTCAAGCCGCGCTTTCAAGGCGCTCATTAGCAGCTTTGTCTCTGCCTGGCGCACGCACAGACGTTCTTGTGCGCTCTTGCCGCGGATCTTTTTCTCAATTTCATAGATGGCGGCAATGCGCTCTATGACTTCCTGGGCGAAGGGCGATTTGGTTGTCTTGTGAACACGCACAAAGTTTCTGCGCGCATGAACAAGGCAGTAAGCTAAGCGGATTTTTCCTGCGCCATCCTTTTCATTGGCCAAAGACCTATAGGCGGCGTAACCGTCTACTTGTAGGATGCCTTCATAATCTTCAAGTTGTTGGGCGATCTCTTTCTTGCCGCGCCCGCCGGCAAAGACATAAGCGATGGCCGGCGGCGCTGGGCCTTGCCAGGATCGATCGTCTATTGCATGCGCCCAAAACTGGCAGATCTTCGTTCGGCCGCGTCCAGGATCAAGCATTGGCATGGGGGTCTCATCACAAAATAACCGCCTATGTTGATGCATAACGGCAAGCTGTAACTGATAGAGACCCTTGAGCGTCCAGGCTGCTTGTTTCATCCAGCGCGCCAGTGTCTGGCGATCAATCTCGATCCCCTGACCCGCAAGGATTTGCGCCTGTCGATAAAGCGTCGATCCCCACGCATATTTTGATGCGGCGATCCAGGAAACAAGCGCCGTCGAGGCCATGCCGCTATCAATCAGACGTGGACGCGCCTTTGCCTGCACGACAGTATCCGAGCAACATCGGCAAGCGTATTTTGGACGAATATAGCGAAGCACACGCAAGATTGCAGGGATCCTGTCCAAAACCTCGTTCACATCCTCGCCAATGCGATGCAGATTACCAGCGCAACACGGACAGGCCTTAGCCTCAGGTTCAATTGTGATGTCGACGCGTGGTAAATGTATGGGCAAGTTGCCAATATTGCGCTTACGTTTTTTAGGCGGTGCTGATCGCGCCTTATTGTTCTTGTCTTCTTCCAGATCATCATGAGCAGGCGGCGCGATGTCGCAGATCAAATCACCCAGATTAAGAGGGATCTGCTGAGCGATTAAGCCAGGACTTCTCTCTGAGCGCGGGCCGAAGATGAGCGTTCTTAAGGTGGCGATTGTTGCCGTCAATGTCTCGATTTCGCTCTCGTGGTTAAGAACAATTTCGATCAGCTTATCGGGATCGCGGGGGAGCGGTGTCGAACGAAGCGCCATATAAAAAGACTAGCGCATATCACGCATCAGTACAAGAAAATAACTGTTGCTTACGCAACTTTATAAGGTCTTCTCACAGCTTCTCGCGTCACTCTTGTCCAGTCGAGGCCTGCGACTAAAACGCTAAACTGTGTCGCCGTCAAAACAACAACGCCATCTTGAACCGGCGGGAACACAAACCCGCCTTCCTCTAGCCACTTCGTCATTAAAAACATGCCGGTTCCATCCCAGAAAATCATCTTGATCCGATCTTTGCGTTTTGATCGAAACACAAAAACATTGCCGCAATAGGGATCAGCCCGCAGCGTTTCCGCCACCATCGCCACCAGACCATGCACGCCACGGCGAAAATCAATTGGCATCGCGCTCACCATCACCTTTAACTCGCCGCGAAGACTGATCATGCCTGTGCCCTCAAAGCGTCCAGAACAATCTTCAAGGTCTTCGCGTCAACGCCTGGTAGAACCCGCACCACTGCGTCGCTTGATTCAATCTCAATCACGCCAACAGAAGATGTACAGGACGCCGACAGAGTTTTTACCGACAAGGCGCTCCCTTTATCCCTCGACACAGGCATAAAGAACGGCGCGGTCACAAGAGCTTTTTGTTGCTTATCTTGCTTGCGCCATAAATACAGCAGGCTCGCCTTTATCCCATAGCGGCGGGCAACGGCAGCGATGTTTGCGCCATCCTCAAAGCTCTCCGCAATAATCTGCGAGCGCTTTGTCGCGCTAATGCGCGTTCGTCGATTAAAATTCCGGGACGTTAGCGCATGAGAGGGGCCGCTCTCATGTTTCTGACCATCCGCTTGAATGTCTCGTTCTCTGTCCTTGCCACTATCAGTAATCATTGGACGATGCTCCAAATGCCAAAATCAGATTGGAGTCTATCGGAGATCTTGCAAATTAATACGTGGGGTCGATGTACCGCTTACGATTGACCGATCAGGGCGCGTCCATTTGGTAGCTTCAAATAACCCTGCGATCGCTCCAGCGCCTGGATTGATGGTTTTTCGTCCACCGCGAGGACGATGGCGTTCTCGGGCGGCGCCATGTAGAGCCCAACAATCTCAGCGGCCTTGGCTGCGAACTCAGGATCGTTGCTGACGCACCAAGACTTGCGGCCCGATAAATCGATTTTATGTTTGCGTAGGAAGCGCCAGACATATTGTACATTCACGTCGCCGAGCGCTTTGGCGATGAGCGGTCCGGTCCAGTTGGCGTAGCCTTCCGGCGCTTCGCGATGGAGCAAGGCCAGTATGCGCCTGTCAGTCTTCTCGTCGTATTTAGGCGCCGCGCCGCGCTCGCCGGCTTCCGAGAAACCCGCAAGACGATCTGCGGCATAGCGGACGCGCCATTTTGACGCCGTGCCGGTGGTGCATCCGAGTGTGCGGCCAATTGCACGGGTTGCGGACCCCTCGGCCGCCATGAGCACG
>JBJTCD010000058.1:0-30445 GCA_046091665.1 Hyphomicrobiales bacterium | reverse complement strand
TTACGCTTGGTGCGCTATTTGTAAAAAGGCTTAACTCGGAAATCTTTGACGTAACTCTTCAACTTGCGCGGTGGTGAGAGGGCTTGTCTTCTCACCGCGCAGTAACAGAAAAAGCTTCGCCGTTTCTTCAAGCTCTTCAGTTGCCGACATTGCCGCATCGAGTGACGTGCCCGAAACCACAGGACCATGATTGGCGAGAAGAACCGCATGATGCGTTGTCGCCACAGCTTCAACCTCTTGTGCAAGCGCTTGATCGCCCGGTGGAAAATATCGAATGAGCGGAAGGCGTCCAATACGCATGACATAATAAGCCGTCAAAGGCGGCAAACAATCACTTGCATCAAGGCCGCATAAACAAGACACCGCCACCGCATGGGTTGAATGCAAATGCACGACCGCTTCGCATTGTGGGCGTTTGCGATACATGGAGAGATGAAGAAAGGCTTCTTTCGTCGGCGCGTCACCTGAGACCACACGACCATTCCCATCAAGATGTGAAAGACGTGCGGGATCAAGATCGCCAAGCGATATGTTTGTGGGTGTCATCAGCCATCCGCCGTCAGGCAAACGCACAGAGAGATTGCCAGAGGTTCCAAAAGTAAGCCCGCGCGCGAACAGCGAATGACCGCACGCGCAAAGTTTCTCACGAAGACGAGTGATCGCCGTCATGACAAACGATCCCACGCTTTTGTAAAAAAATCCGGTGCGCCAAAATTTCCCGATTTTAAAGCGAGCACAACTCCAGGACCCGAACGACTTTTTGTCCACGGCACACCGGGATCGATTTCGGGGCCAATTTCCAAAAGCCCCACACCAAGCGCTTCAACAACCGCACCGGAAGTTTCGCCACCTGCAACGATCATCCGCGTAAAACCTGCACCAACAAGCGCGCGCGCGAGATCGGCCATGATATGCTCGACGAGGGCACCCGATTTTTCTCGTCCTAATTGCGCCTGCACTTTCGCAACATGGTCAGGATCATCACTCGAATAGATCAATGGCAGCGCATCACCCGGCAATGACATCACCCATTTCATGATGGCTTCAATTGTGCAGGAACCATCAGCAATCGCAAAAGGATCGACACGAAAATGCGGCAAGTTCTTTTCTATTGCCTGTGAGATTTGTCCGCGTGTCGCAACCGAACAAGAGCCTGCAAGAATGACACGACGTCCTTGAGGCGCATCTAAACGCGCGGAAGGCGGATGGAGCGTTTTGATCAACCCCCTATCAAGATAGGCTTTCGGCAAACCGATGGCGATGCCGGACCCTCCTGTGATTAGCGGAAGGGAAGCCGCTGCACAACCAATCTCGCGCAAATGATCATTCGTGATCGCATCGACAATCACCATGCGATGGCCTGATTGTTTCTCTCGTTCGAAGGCCGAAGCGATTGCTTCCGCCCCTTGATTGACATCGGCAAAAGCGACATGACCGATTTTTGATTTTGATTGTTTTTGCAGGACGCGACGCAGATCGCTATCGCGCATAGGCGTTAGAGGATGATCGCGCATCGGGCTTTCAGCGAGTGGAACACCATTCACAAAAAGTTGCCCCATATAAATTGATCGACCCGTTGCCGGGAAGGCCGGGCAAGCAAGCGTGAAATCACTTTTCAGATGATCAAGAAGCGCGTCTGCAACAGGACCGATATTGCCTTGATCAGTTGAATCAAAAGTTGAACAATATTTGAAGAGAAAATGCTTCGCGCCATGGACCTCTAACCAATCGCACGCTGCAAGAGATAAAGTAATCGCATCATCAACGGGAATGGTTCTCGATTTCAAGGCGATGACCACCGCATCTATCGAACTCAGATCGATGGAGTGATGCGGCACGCCCGTTGATTGAAGCGTTCTCAACCCCTCTCGCGAAAGCATCAAAGCGAGGTCGGTGGCGCCCGTTAAATCATCGGCGATGCAACCCAGAATCATCCCTTCACCCCTTATCATCCGGCTTTGTCGGATCATCTTATGCTCAATCGGTAGGCACCGCTCCCATTCCTGTCAACTTAAGACCCTTAGTCACGAAAACACCGTCCAAAATTATCTGGTCCTGTCTTTCTTTTGCATGGGGGAATCGCATCTTCGGAACTGGACCCTGCCCTCCCCTCTGTGGGAAGCTCTCACCATAGCAGCAAAGCCGCAAATGGCGTGCCGAAGGGATTGGGGGAACAAGATGAGCGATGCGGCAAAACTCAGCGTGGGTGTGATCGGATTGGGCTCCATGGGAATGGGCATGGCACGCTCACTCGCGCGCGCGGGCCTCACGCTCAAGGCCTATGACGTTAATCCAAAAGCTGTCGCGGCAATCAGCGATGTCGGTAAAGGCGTATCTGATCACCGTGAAGCCGCGCGTGATTGTGATATTCTTGTATGTGCCGTTGTGAATGCCAAACAAACACGTGACGTTTTATTGGGTGCTGAAGGCGCCGTTCATTCGATGAAGAAGAATGGTGTTGTAATTTCATGCGCCACAATGGCACCCGACGAAGCCCGTGCCATTGGCGCGCTTGTACATGAAACAGGCCGTTTCTATCTTGATGCGCCCATCAGCGGCGGACCTGCAAAAGCTGCGAGTGGTCAGATGACGATTATGGCTTCAGGCACTGAAGATGCATTTACACGCGCACGTCCGGCACTTGAAGCGATGGCGGCGAAAATTTATGAATTGGGATCAGAGATTGGAATCGGCGCCTCGTTTAAAATGATCAATCAATTGCTTGCAGGCGTTCATATTGCTGCCGCCTGTGAAGCGATGAGCTTTGCCGCAAAACTCGGGCTTGATCTTCGTAAAGTGTTTGAAGTGATCACGGCGTCAGCCGGTAATTCATGGATGTTTGAGAATCGGGTGCCACATATTCTTGATGGCGATTACAGCCCGAAAAGCGCTGTCTCGATTTTTACCAAAGATCTCGGCATCATTTCCGATATGGGACGGAGTGAAAAATTTCCGCTTTCTCTGTCCGCCGCCGCTTTGCAAATGTTTCTGATGACCGCCGCCGCCGGCATGGAACGCGATGATGATGCTTCCGTTGCAAGGCTTCTCGCCGATATTGCGGGCGTCAAACTGCCGGCAGCGAAATAAGAGGAGACCAACATCATGCCGCGCTTTGCAGCCAATCTTTCAATGATGTTTAATGAATGGGACTTTCTTGATCGCTTTAATGCGGCGGCAGAAGCCGGTTTTGATGCGGTCGAATTCCTGTTTCCTTACGAGCATGCGCCGGAAGCCATTGCCAAGCGACTTCAAAGCCATCACTTGACGCAAGCGCTCTTTAATTGCCCACCGGGCGATTGGGCAAAAGGCGAGCGCGGCATCGCTTCGCTTAAAGGGCGCGAAGATGAATTCAAAGCGTCCATCGAAAAAGCGCTTCTTTACGCCGAAGCGACAGGCGTGAAACGTCTTCATGTGATGAGCGGGCTTTCAGATCGCCATGATCCTGACGCTCAAAAAACCTATCGCGCATCGATTAAATATGCCTGTGAGAGAGCAGCACTTAAAGGCCTCGATATTGTGATTGAGCCGATCAATGGCCGCGATATGCCAGGCTATTTTTTGAATAATTTCGATTTTGCCGCAGCGCTGATTAAAGAGCTCGCTTTGCCGAATTTGAAACTGCAATATGATATTTATCATCGTCAAATTCTGCACGGCGATGTGATGAAAAGCCTTGAGCAGCTGATGCCGATGATCGGCCATATTCAAATCGCCGCGGTACCCCTCCGCCATGAACCAACAACAGGTGAGCTTGATGATGCCAAAGTGTTACATCATCTTGATCATCTTAATTATTCCGGCTTTGTCGGGCTTGAATATCGACCACAAGGCAAGACAATCGATGGCCTGACTTGGCTCTCAAAAATTTGATCGCAAGATCCAGAGCATTTTGCGATTAAATTGAAGCCGGTTAATCGAAACAAAATGCGACAAAACAAAAGCGCTCTATTGCGCGAGAAAACCGCCATCAATAGCGAGCGTATGGCCTGTGATCATGCGGGCGGCCGGACTCAATAAAAAAATGATTCCG
This sequence comes from Hyphomicrobiales bacterium, assembly GCA_046091665.1. Lineage (GTDB taxonomy): Bacteria > Pseudomonadota > Alphaproteobacteria > Rhizobiales > Beijerinckiaceae > CAIUPE01. The sequence continues at coordinate 26,415 of JBJTCD010000058.1, read as the reverse complement.
CCAACCACATCCTCAATCTCGGCAATCCGGCCAAGCGGCGTCATTGCATTCATCTTCTCAACGAGTTGCGGATTGTCAGTCAACGGCTTGATGAAATCCGTACGCACCCAGGTTGGCGCAACCGCATTCACACGAATATTATGCGGGGCCCATTCAACAGCCAATGCGCGTGTGAGATTCACGACAGCACCCTTGGTCGATTGATAAGAAATATTCGGATAGAGCCCGCCACCTGAGAGGCCCATGATCGAGGCCAAATTCACAATCGCGCCGGATCGTTGGGGGATCATATGCCGCGCGGCACTGCGCGCGCAGAGAAATACACCCGTAAGATTGACACGTAAAACCGCATCCCACTCCGCTAAAGGCAAATCGACTGACGCCTTGCGGATGGCAAGCCCCGCATTGTTTACGAGACAATCAATCGAAGTCTCAGCGGCGATCTTTGCCATCACCTGATCAATCGCGGACTCATCAGTCACATCAACGTGATGGGCGGTCGCGTGATGGCCTTCATCTTTCAAATGCTTCACAGTGACTTCCGCCGCTGCGATATCCTTATCAAGAATATGAATATCAGCGCCGGAGCGTGCGAGTCCGATCGCCACACCTTGGCCAATGCCCTTGCCGCCACCCGTGACGATTGCTGTTTTTCCGCGCAGCGAAAAATCACTCTGCGGATCGAAACTCTTTGTCATCTCAAGCGCTCGGTGTGGGGGCGGCCGGATTGAGCAATCCTTCCGCTTTCAAATCCGCCCAAAGCCCGACGGGAACATTTTCACTGCCTTCAACAATATTGTCACGCACTTCTTGCGGATTAACACCGCCCAACACGACCGAGACAACAGCGGGATGGCTCATCGAGAATTGCAACGCCGCACGACGGATCGAGACACCATGCGCTTTACATACGGCTTCAATCTTTCTCACACGCTCCATGATTTCCGGCGAAGCAGGCGCATAATCATAGCGAGCCCCCGGGACAGCGCCGGTTGCGAGAATTCCGGAATTGAACACACCCGCAAGCATGATGCCCATTTTCTTTTCATGTGCGAGCGGGAGAAATTCATCTAACGCATTTTGTACCAGCAGTGAGTAACGGCCTGCCAACATGGTCACATCAAAATCACCGGCTTTGGCGAATTTAGTCGCTGTTGGCGATTCATTCACCCCAACACCGATGGCGGAGATGACTTTTTCATTGCGCAATTTATCAAGCGCGCGATAGGCACCATCCATCGCTTCCTTGAAACGGATTGGTGCTTTATCTGCACCATGAGTCCAAATATCGCAATCATGGATCAAAACAATGTCTAGCCGGTCAAGGCCCATGCGCAACAAGGATTGCTCTATCGAACGCATGGTTCCGTCATAAGAATAATCAAAGCGCGGTTGGTGCGGAAAATAACCCAGAAACCCGGGCGAGATTGTTTCATCACGGGGTGCATTCGGGTTTGGCAATGTTTCCATGACGCGGCCGATCTTAGTTGAGATCAAGACCTTGTTGCGATCCGCACGGCGCAACCCCGTACCCAAACGCACTTCAGAAAGACCATTGCCGTAATGCGGCGACGTATCATAGATCGTCACACCACCCGCATAGGCTTCCTGAATGGTTGAGATACAGTTTTTCTCATCGAGCAACTCAAAAAGATCACCGAGCGGCGCCGTGCCAAAGCCGATCACTGAAAACGGAAGCACAGAACCGTTTCGTGCTTTGAATGATCGAATGTCCATGATGATCTCCCTTCGACTGTTATCTTTTTTTTACCTGAACGCTTTTGCGTCATCTTATGAGATTTACCTCACAGGATGATCTAAAAATTTCAATTCCATTATCACCGCTTTTTTGCTTTTGAGTGTGCTTTGGTTTTCGCTTTTGCGCGCATGGTTGCCTTTGCGTCACGCTTTGATGATGCGGCGATTCTGGCTTTCGCCGCATGGGGACGATCCGCCACCGAATCGAGATCCGGTGTTTGCCCATAACTCATTCGGCGCATCTGCTCGATCACCTGCGCCATCTCGGCATCACTCAAACGCGGTGGCTCGCCAATCGCCAAAGCATGAACATACATTTTTGCAAGCGTTTCCACTTCATGAGCACGCCACAAAGCTTTTTCAAAAGTATCGGCGAGAACAATCAAACCATGATGACCGAGGAGACAGGCAGTACGGCCTTCAAGCGCTTTCAGCGCCGTGTCAGAAAGTTCTTGTGTGCCAAAACAGGCATAATCCGAACAGCGAATATCCGTCCCGCCGGCAACAGCCACCATATAATGAAAGCTGGGAATACCAAGTTCATGCGTTGCAAGCGTTGTGCAATAAACCGAATGCGTATGGAGAACGACATTTACATCAGTACGGTTCTTTAAAATATCGCGATGAAAACGCCATTCAGACGAAGGCAGTCGGCGGCCACTATAGGTGCCATCAAAATCCATCGCGACAATATCAGCAGGCTTCATTTGCGCATAAGGAAGACTTGTCGGCGTGATCAACATGCCATCCGGAATGCGATGCGAAACATTGCCCGAGGTGCCTTGATTGAGACCGGAATGATTCATTTCAAGACATGTATCAATGATGCCTTGTCTTAGTTTTGTATGTGACATAACGGTCTCCCTTCGGGCGTCGAATGTTTCTTTTTCAAGACTTAGGCTCCGATCATGGACTTCCACTTTTTTGTGGCTTCGATCAAAGCCGGATGAGGTTTTGTTTCAAGGCGGTCCAGTTTGACACTGTCAACAGGAGCCTTTCGTTCAAAGCGGCGCCACAACAGACCCGCACCAAGCGCCGTACCATCTTTAGATTGACTGACATAAACCTCCTGCGAGGGCCTGAGACAAGAGAGCATTTTTGCAAAGCTGATATTTGTTGCAAAGCCCCCATCAATCACAATGGGTGTCGTTGATCCCAGAACATCAAGACAGAGATCAGCAACAGAAGCTGCGTAAAGTGAAGCAAGCGCGCCACGCTCTTCAGCCGTTTCAGGTGGCGGACCCAAAATATGACCTTTGCCGCCTGAATGCGGAACAGGGCCGGGATCTTCCACAAAAGACGGAACCGGAATTGTGCCGCGTGCAATGAGTCGTTCAACCGCATTGAAAGCGCGATCATCACTCACGGGAAAATCTCCCGCGAGGATCTGATATTCACGCCCTGTCATTGTGAGCGTTGATGCGATGGGCTCACCATCCACATCGACATTGGCAACCATGGCGCGCTCTTCACGAAAATCTTCAAGCGGGCGGCCGCGATTGAAGCCAATCATCCATGTGCCGGTCGAGAGCACGGTGTAATCCGCCATTCCTGCGGCTTTATAACGATAGAAATTGGCATTACTGTCATGCGCGCCGGCAAGAATTTTAACATCCGCAGCAAGCCCTGTGCGCTTTTGGAACTCAGGCGAGAGATGACCCACAACTTCACCCGCCCGCGCGAAGGCAGGAAAAAAGCGCGACCAGTTTTTCTTTTTAACAATGCTCGAGAATTCGCTTTTGAGCGGATTCCAAAGATGGCATTGCGCAGCCAATGATGAAATTTCGGTGACAGGCCGACCCCCAAACCGAAAGGCAAAATATTGTGGCGTGAGAAGAAAATGTTTCGCGCGTGAAAACGCATCCGGAAATTCACGCTCCTGCCAAAGCAATCCTTGTGCGGGACGCATCGCGCCGCCAGAGACAGAGCAAAAAACTTCTTCATAAGTCGGACCAATATCGAGATAGGAGCCAGCGAGCCAATCAGGAGGCGTGGCTTCATAATCCATTGCAGGCATAACGGGACCGTGATCGTCAACGAGGACTCCGCCGCACCCATGGGCGGTGCCGACGATCGCACGGATGTTATGACGCTTTTTAAGTTCAGCGAGCGCGTCAATCACCAGTGCTTCGATGCGCTTCAAATCAATCGCGAGATAAGGACCAGATGAATCAGGTGCGTTCGGATAAGAGAGCGCTTCGATGGGCGCACCATTGTCATCAGCGACAAGCACTTTGATATTCGTCTTACCAAGATCGAGAACCGCGACGCGCTCGCCGGTATCGATACTAGTCATGACTGGCCTCTTTGCCCTCGTCGCTCATCGCTAATCTGCAAAGCCTAATCGCCGCCTGATATTCGGCACTGCCATCACCGCGACAAGGATCGTACCCCAAATTGCGAGCGTCAAGAATTGGCTGAAGTTGAGAAGATTAAACGCCGAGGAGATGACTTGCAGGATGATGAGCGAGAGAACGAGGCCCGCGATTTTCCCGAAACCGCCCATCGGATCAACGCCACCAAGCACAGCGGCAAGAATCGTGACAAGCAGATAACTTTCTGCATAAGACGCATTCGCCGAGTTGAACCGTGCCATCATCACAAGTCCCGCAACAGCTGCGAGCAAGCTTGAAATGAAATAGACACGCAAGATCACGCGCTTTGTATCGATGCCTGAATAACGCGTCGCTTTCTCGTTCGAACCGATCATATAAGTCGCAGCGCCTGTCGGTGTGCGCCCAAGCATGATCGCAACAGGGATCGCGACCGCAGCGAAGACAAGCATCGCTGTCGGAATGCCATAGACCGTACCATTGCCGATAAAAACAATCGGCTCAGGCAAGCCCGAAAGCACATTGCCGCGTGTCATGCCAATCGCAATGCCCTTCACCATCGTCATCGTGCCGAGCGTTGTGAGAATGGGCGACACGCCGAGATAGGCAATCACAAAGCCGTTCAAGAGACCGATGATCGCAGCGACGCCAAGCCCTGCGAGAATGGCAATCACCTGCCACCCAACCCACATAAAGCCTTCAGCGCCCGGAACCTGCGTGGTCATGATGTAAGCCATCGTCAGCGCACAAAGATTGGCGGTCGAGATGATCGCGAGATTCAAACCACCCGATACAAGTGTGATCATCATCGCCAGCGAGAGAATGCCGAGCTCCGGCAATTGGAATGCCATCGACTGGACAGTGGCTTTCGAGAAAAAGCGTTCGCCAATCAAAAGACCAAACACCGCAACAAGCGCGATAAGAAGAATGATCAGTCGCCGATTGGTGACATCATGCGTCAAACCATTGATGAGCCGCATCAAGGCCGCGTCTGGGCCTTTATTGAGGGAGGAGGGAGTGTTGCTCATTCGACGAGATTTCCCTTGCGCTTGCGGCGAGCGGAGAGCGCTGTTGCGCTGACCGAAAGAAGAATGATGAAGCCGACAAAGAATTGCGACCAATAGGACGAAACACCGATGAGGATGAGACCGTTTTGCATGATGGCAAGAAGTGCCAAGCCGAGCACCGTGCCAAGCACCGTGCCAACGCCGCCCATAAGACTTGCGCCGCCGAGCACAACGGCCGCGAGCACATCAAGCTCCTTACCGACAAGGACGGTTGGCGCAACCGATTGTGCAAGTTGCGCTTGAATGAGGGACGCAACGCCCGCGGTAAATCCCATATAGCAATAAACGAGGATGTTGAGGCGGAAAACGTTAAAACCTAACCGTTGCGCCGCTTCACGATTACCACCGAGCGCATAAATCTGACGACCAATATTGGTGCGGTTCAGAAGCAGCCATGTGAGCGTGAACATCACAAAGAGCGCGAGAATCTGAAGATTGAGACCGTATGAGATTTCATCCGCATCGACATATTCAAACCAGTAAATGCCTTTCGAAAACCAGTCGGGCAGCGAGTAAATATATTTGCCGCCGGTAACGAAAACGAGAAGGCCATAAAAAATATTCAGCGTCGCAATCGAGACGATGATGGATGAGATTTGCAATCGATCAATCAGGATCGCATTGATCGCACCGAGCAAAACACCGACACCGATCGCAAGTGCAAAAACCAAAAACCAGTTTAGGCCATATTTATTGGCAAGCAGCATCGTGATATATTGAGCAATTGATGCGGTCGCGGTGAAGGAAATATCGATCCCGCCTGAAATCAAAACGACGAGCAGGCCCGCCGCAAGAATGCCTAAGAACGCATAAGAGGTCAGAAGATCAAAAAGATTTTGCAGGGTCAAAAAGCCCTGTGTCGCAATCGACAGATAGACGACGAGTACGGCGATGACGCTTGCGAGCCAGAATTCATGGCGCCGCTTCAGGCGTTGAAACAGGTCATGCATTTACCGCTACCCTTAATTGATCTTCCGAGCTCTTATGCGGCTCGAACTCGCCGGTGAGGCGGCCATTGCGCATCACGAGAATGCGGTGGCTGTGATAGAGGACTTCCGGAATTTCATCCGAGATCATAATGACGGCGACGCCTTTTTGAGCAAGGCCGCGAACAATTTCGTAAATGCCATCTTTAGCGAGAATATCAACGCCCACAGTGGGGCTATCGAGAATCAAAACTCGGGGGCTTGTCGCCATCCATTTTGCAAGCACAACACGTTGTTGATTGCCGCCCGAAAGAGTCTTCACCGGATTTGCTGTATTCGACACTTTGATCGAAAGATCTTTGACCCACCGATCAACAGTCGCTTCACGCGCGTTCAACGGAATAAGACCCATCGCGCCTTTGAGCTTGTCGAGAATTGTCACGATGGCATTTGATGCAATCGGCTGTTCGAGAACGAGACCAAGCGTTAGACGATCTTCCGATACATAGGCGATGCCATTATCGATGGCTTCGCGATTGGATTTTAAAGCAAGTGGTTTGCCATCAAGCTTGATTTCGCCGTCATCCGGCGGGTTCATGCCGAAAAGCGAAAGTGCCAATTCTGTTCGGCCAGAGCCCAGAAGTCCTGTAATACCAAGGATTTCGCCTTCGCGCAGATCGAAGCTCACGTTTTTATAATCACCCGTGCGCGAAAGATTTTTGACCGAGAGTATGGTCTTGCGAGACGAAAGATCCGTCTCTTTCAGATCATAGCTGAATTCCTTACCGGTCATAAGCACAGCAAGTTTTTTGTCATTCACATCTTTGGCATCATAAGTTCCGACCTTTTTACCATCGCGTAAGACGGTCACGCGCTCGGCGACTTCGAGCACTTCATCAAGACGATGCGAAACGAAGACGATGCAGATATTTTTCTTCTTGAGCTCGCGCACAAGCGACAACAGCGCGTCGACCTCGTGACGGGTGAGCGACGCTGTCGGCTCGTCCATGATGACGAGCTTTGCGTCGGCCGCCATGGCGCGACAGATCGCGACGAGCTGACGGTTGGCAATCGAGAGATCTTCGACCTTGGCGTCGAGATCGAGATGGACATTGATGCGCGCCATCGCGGCTTCGGCGATGTTGCGGATCGCGGCCCAATCGACCGGATGGAACCCGCCAAGATGTTGGCCGACAGCGATGTTCTCCGCGACTGTCAAATTCGGAAAGAGCGAGAGATCCTGATAGATCACCTGAATACCGGCACGCGTGCTCTCGACCGGATTGAGATGCGTGTAATTGCGGCCTTCAATGGTGATGACGCCGCCCGCCTCGGGCGGTTGCACACCGGAAATGATTTTGATGAGCGTCGATGTGCCCGAGCCGTTTTCACCAACGAGGCAATGCACCTCGCCCGCTTCAAGAGTCAGATCGACATCGGTCAGTGCTTGCACGCCGCCGAAGCGCTTCGAGATATTTTTCAAGTCAAGAAATGTCGCCACGATTTGTGGTCCTTAAATCGCGCAAATCACAAAATACACATGTGAAGAGACAAAGACTGCGCCCCTCCATGCAAGAGGGGCGCAGTGTTTATTTAGTCAGTGCGGATCAGAGACCGCCCTTGATCAAGGCATCAACAGTTTCTTTGTTGATGCGCATGATCTTGTCGACCTTGATCTGCTTGTTGGCGACGTCCACAGCCGCTTTGCCGAGACCCGGGACTTCGACGCCGTCCTTGATTTCCTTGCCGTCGAGAACGAGCTTGGCGACTGCAACCATGGCGTAACCGGCATCTGTCGGATTCCAGAGGAAGCCTTCACGGATGATGCCGTCATCAATGAGCGACTTGCCCTGTGACGGAAGAACCGTGCCGACAACGGCAATCTTCTTGCCGAGTTTCTTTTCGCGCACAGCGTTACCTGCGCCGATCGGACCCTGCGAACCGAAGCAGAGAATACCCTTGAGGTTCGGATAGGCCTTCAACACGTCGAGCGTGGTCTTGTAGGCGTCATCCGTCACGTCCGCGCCGGGGAAACGGTCGGTCGCGAGTTTCATCTTCGGATAGTTCTTCTTCTGGAAGGCAATCGCTGCGTCTGCCCAGATGTTATGAAGCGGCGTTGTCAGCGTGCCGACATAGACGACATATTCGCCGTCCTCGCCCATATCCTTGGCGAGGCGTTCCATCTGCACTTCACCGAACTTGATCGAGTCGATCAATTCGACGTTCCAGTCACGGCCGGCCTGTTCAGGGCCTTCATGCGTGATGACCTTAATGCCAGCGGCTTGCGCACGCTTCAGCACGGGTTCGGTGACCTTCACATCAAGTGGCACGAGGCCGATGACAGCGACTTTCTTCGCGATCAAGTCTTCGATGAGTTTCACTTGCTGCGCGGGGTCAACGGCTGAAGGACCAACCATCGAGGCGTTGATGCCGAATTCGCCGCCCGCTTTTTTCACGCCCACTTCAAGAGCGTTGAACCACGGAATACCGGCGATCTTGACGACCACGACCATTTCTTGACCGGCAGCATTAGCGAGCTGCGGCAAACCGGTCATGCCAGCAAGAGCGGTTGCGCCCATGAGTTTGAGTGTTTCGCGTCTATTCATTTGTTCCTCACCTTTTTCACTGGTTTTTGAAACCAAGATTGTGACGTGTTCTCTTTATTCAGGAACTTGCCGCACCAAATTGATGATCATGTTTTACGATGAACATCATTCAAGGCCTTTATCAAAACACAAGACAATGTGCGCGATTGAGCCTCATTATTTTTACTTCAGGCTTCAAACTCCCTTTGACGATTATTAGTCGCCAATTTCCCGGTTTCAAGCCGAGAAAAGAGGCAACAACTTTTCGACGGAAAAATGACCATCCGTGATCGGCTGAAATGAGTGACACAACGCCAAAATCAGGTTCAGCACCACTATCTCGTAGAATAAAATTGATAATAATATCAGATAGTTAATCAAACATCCTTCCATGCGACAAATAACCACGGGGGGCGACAGGTCGGATGCCTTCCCCGATCGCTTAAAGCGACGTTTGTTCAGCATCCCGGATAATGAACCAATCAGCACGTAAATATATGATTTACATATAAAATTTCAAGACGATACCGCTGCTCTGCCGATGTGGCGTCCTCGCTGCGACTTCCCCAAATGCGCCCGGCGCATAAATGCAACGCCACCGCTTCACGAACGGCGCCAATAAATTTCCGCGTAGCGACCCATGAGGGACTCCCCTCTTCGTAACCACACTGATCGTCTGTGAATTGAGGATCGTCGTAGGTTTGATGCGAATGAAATTTTTTCACATCATCATGGAGAGACCGATGAACATCTCAAATCTTCTCAGAAGTGCCACACTCGCCTTCGCCGTTTTGGCAACAGCAACCATGACAAGCGCCAAAGCGGCCGATCTTGTTGATACGGCTGTGTCAGCAGGAAACTTCTCAACGCTTGTCGCCGCATTGAAAGCTGCGGATCTTGTGACGACGCTCAAAGGCAAAGGTCCCTTTACGGTCTTCGCGCCGACAGACGATGCTTTCAAAAAATTGCCCGCCGGTGAACTTGAAAATCTTTTAAAGCCTGAAAATAAATCAAAACTTGCGAAGATCTTGACCTATCATGTCATTGCCAAAAAAGTGATGGCCGCCGATCTTGCTGGGAAAATCATGGAAGAAAAAACGGTTGAAGGCGGCAAATTAAAGATCGATGCCAAAGGCATGCGTGTGAAGGTTGATAACGCAACGGTTGAGGCAGCCGATGTGTTGGCCGATAATGGCGTCATTCATGTCATCGACACGGTTTTGATGCCCAAATAAAATAATCAGAAATATGTAAGGAGCCGTCATGTGCGGTTCCTTCATTTTCTAATCCTGCTTTTCGATGCGACGACTCTGCAGCCAAAAAGGCCACACCAACAAGGCCGGCATTATCACCCAATTCAACCTTCACTACTGAAAAACTTTGAAATGGCTTCATGGCGTGACGTTCAGTCTGTTTCGTAATACCCGGTAAAAGAAGATCAAGATTATTCGATACTCCGCCGCCTAATACAAAACGAGAGGGGTTGAATATATGGCTTAAAGAGACGATGCCGCGACCAAGCCACTCCGCTTCTTCTTCAACAAGAGCTTGCGCAAAAGAGTCACCCGCACGCGCAGCATCAAAAATATCAACCGTCTCGATCGCATCTGCTTGGCGACCTAAGATCAAAACATTCTTTGCTTTTGCGCGCTCTCGCGCGCGCGCAAGAAATGATGTTCCTGAAGCAAATAATTCCCAGCAGCCGCGATTGCCACAACCACATAATGGGCCATCGGGATCAACGGTCATATGACCGACATGCGCCGCCATACCACCGGCACCGCGCAGCAATTGACCATTCACAATCGCACCACCGCCAAGGCCTGTAGAAATTGTTAGATAGATCAAATCATCAAAGCCGCGCCCTGCGCCATTTTTCCATTCGCCATAAACGGCCGCATGCCCATCATGTTCCAACACAACGGGAACACCGAGTCTTTCTTGTGCGCGCTCTGCAATAGGATAGCCGTCATATCCGGGGAGCAAGACAAGGTTGAATGTGCGCCCTCTTTTTGCATCAAGCGGTCCGGGGCTTGAAATGCCCGCGCATGTAATTTTGCTCTTTGGCCTTGCGGATAACAAACGTTGTGACAATTCGGCAATTTGCGCGATGACAGCATCAGGTCCGCCCGATATGTCAGTGCGTAAAGCCTCACGTGCGAGAATTTGACCTGAATGATTAACAAGCGCGACACGCAATTGTGTGCCGCCGAAATCAACAGCCAAGATTAATTCATCAATACCGCTGTCCATAATCGCTCAGTCTCTTACAATGCTTTCAACCATGCCATTCGTGCCACAAGATCTGGCGCGCCAAAAGCAAGCGAGCCGAGCACAACGGTTTCTGCACCCGCTTTGCGCAAATCAGGAACGGTGTTTTCGCGAATGCCGCCATCCGCTGCAAGCACAATGCGGCGTCCCGTTTCTGCGATCAATACTTTCGCCTCTTGCAAGCGTATTGTTGCGGAAGGGTCAAGCCCCTGCCCTTTCACGCCAATGGCTGTACCGAGCAAAGTGACAAAATCAAGCTGCGGCAGAAATGATTTTACGCGCGCGACCGGCGTATCCACTTTCAAGACCATCCCCGCTTTGATACCCAGAGTCTTGATATGATCAAGCGCTGATACCGCATTCGCATTTTCGCAATGAATTGAAATGAGATCGGCACCGGCTTCTGCAAATTGATCAATCTGCGAAAGCAAAACCTCGTCGGCAATCATCAGATGAATGTGAATCGGCGTTGCGCTCACCTGACGCATGCGGGCGACAAGATCAGGAAAGAAGAGAAGCGCCGGTGCAAAATTTCCGTCAGCAACGTCAATATGCAAGATATCCGCATAAGGAGCGATTTTCTCGGCATCATCCGCCAAACGAACTAAATCCGCTGACCACATCGAGAATTCGGCGATCAACCGGTCTTTCGGCAAATTCAAAAACCAATCAGGGTGAGGCTTCGGCATGAGACACCTTCGTTAAAAATCGTGACAGAGCATTTTGGAAATCCAAGACATAGCGCGCCTTATCACGAGCCTTTGATGTGATGAGGACGAGTTCGGAATTCGGAATGAAATTTGCCAAGTCTTTTGCATAAGACAGAGGATGAATAAGATCCTCCTCATGCCCTATGACAAGCGTGGGCACTGAGATTTTTGTGAGTTGCATGCGATCAACGCCGGGACCATCCGCTGAAATGCGTGATAAAAGTGCTGCGGTAATGGGCTGCGGCGCGCGATGAAAAAAACCTTTTAGGGATTGAAGATTGTCAAGCGCTTCCGCTTCAAGGTGCCGCGCGATTGAAGAATTGAGAAAGTGCGCTTCAGCGTCTCTTACGCTCATTTTCGAGAGCAGCGCACCAACAAGCGCGTTCGGCTTCATGTTTTCCGGCGCACTCTCAGTAACCCATGCCGGACGCGCGAGGACCAAAGCGCATATAAGCTCAGGCCGTTTGATGGCAAGGCGTAAGGAAATCGCCGCACCCATCGAGATGCCGCCTAAGATGACAGGACGACCAAGTTCAGAAATCGCCTCGGCGACATCATCGGCGAATTGCTCGATTGAAAATTTTGTGGAATCGCCTGCTTCAGATTGTCCATGACCACGGCATTCGAGCGTGAGCAAACGAAGATGATTTAATTCAGGCGTCACTTCAGCGGGCTGCACCACTGCGCCACAAAGTCCATGCTGGAAGAAGAAAGGAGTCTCACCGTCGCCACGCTCATGCAGCGCGAGTTTTACCCCATCGGACGTAATGAAGACGCGTGATGTCATGTCAGACATCCGTGTTTAAGAAGAATGTCACGCAGGAAATTACCGACCTCCGGCGCTTCCTCTGAAGTCAGGCCATGCGTAACAAGTGGGCCATCAAACTCTGTCTCTTTCAAGCTTCTGATAAAGTGATCGAAATCGACAATTCCGTTTCCGGCAGCCACAAATTCACTTTGTGCATTACGATCTTTCGCATGCGCCATAGCGAGGTGCGAGCCAAGCTTTGAAATCGCACGTTCAACAAGACCTTTCACTTCGCTTTGCGAAGCGTATTCAAACAAATTCGCCGGATCAAGAATGAGCTTTAATCGTGGCGCACCGATTTCAGAGAAGAGCCGTTCTGTAGCGTCAATCGTGTTGACGATATTGGCGAGCTCAGGTTCAATTCCGAGCAAGAGATCATGCCGCTCTGCAATCAAAGCCGCATCACGCATGGAGGCGATCATATCACGCCAGGCATCAGCCGATTGATTATCAGGATGATAACGCCATTGATCATCCGCATCGCGCGTGCCGGTGCAGAGTGTAATGAGTTTCGTGCCAAGCGTTGACGCTTTTGAAGCCATCGCCTCAAGGCGTCTGAGACCCTGTTGACGAACAGACGGATCCGGATGCGCCATATTCCATGTTGCCGAGAGTCCGACAATTTTGATCTGATGGTTCACCGCAGCCTTCGTGACCTCTTCAGCATAACCCGCCGGAATCTCGTCGGGCATTGAAGCAATTCCTGAACACGCCCAATTATAATGCGCAGCATGAAAGCCGGCTTTTGCAACGGATGACAAAACATGATCAGGCGTTGTACCTGAAAATGTTTTGGCAAAAATACCGAGCTGCATCAAAGCGCGCCTGTAACAGAATCGAGACGCACGGTCTTGCCCGTCTCAACGGAGCGCGCAACCGCGATCATCGCCCGCACTGAGGCAATCCCATCATTTATATCTGCGCCACGCATGGGTGCGTCATTCAAAATCGTATCGGCAAAAGCTTCGACTTGGCGGCGATAGAAATGGCCGTCAGCCCCGAGAGGACGAAAACTGCCCGCATCTTTCTCGCGGAAGATTTCAATATCGCTCGATTTATAATACCAGGGATTATAGGTCTTGCCGATCACACTGCCCTGTTGGCCATAAATCTGGAAGCCTTCATGCCAATCCATACGCACGGCCACAGTAAGATCGAGATGACCCAAAGCGCCATTGGCGAATTCAACATCAACAAACCAGCAATACATGCCGCGTTGATCGGAAAGTTTTGCAGTGACAGAAACAAGATCACCCGCAAAATAGCGCGCTGTATCGACAAGATGACTGCCATGCGCGAGCATATAATAGCGTTTCAAATCCGCTTTCGGATTGCCTGCCGGTTTCTTTGCATGAGCACTTGTCACGATCAAAGGCTGCACCGCATCGGTCATCGCGTAGCGATGGGTCGAGTCACAATACCATGCTTTCAAGGCAATAAGATTGCCCATGTCCGTATCAATGAAATGCTTTGCCGCCATCAAACCTTCATCGAACCGTTTCATATGGCCGATCTGTAAAATTTTACCTGATTTTTTAACCGCCTCTTCGAGGGCGAGCACTTCATCAATCGACGTGGCAATCGGCTTTTCGCATAAAACATGTTTACCCGCCTCCAAAGCACGCACGGACATGGACACATGCCATTGATCGGCGGTTGCAATGATCACGGCTTCGACATTCGGGTCGGCAAGCATCGCGTCATAATCGGCGTAGGATTTTTGCGGCGCATGCGCTGCGGCCATGCGCGCGCGTAAATCATCGGCTAGATCACAAATGGCATAAAGCTCTGCATTGCGCGCTTTCGTGCAGCTCTCAAAATGCGCGGCCTGCGCAATTTGCCCACATCCGAGCACACCGATTTTGAGCCTTTTCGTTTCTTTGCCGCTCATCGTACCAATTCCAAAATCATGAATGAATACTCTTTATCATTTCAATCTCGCACTGGAGGTTTGCCCTGCAAGTTTTGAGATCTCATCAAAGATGGGGCCTTCGGTGGGAATAGCGACATCAAACACCTCACCAATGACCTGTGTCCAGCCATGAATGAAATAATTCCAGCCGTCTTTGATTTGCAGATGACGTGCAGTGTGTTGCGCTTTGGCCCGATCGAGAAATACAAGATCGCCGCGATAATTCAATTCCCAGATGATCGCACCCTCCGGAAAGAACGCATGATCCGTGATCGGCGAACCGGGCGCATCCTTGCCTAGGCCCGTGGCATTGACGATCAAAGAGCCCGCCGCGAGCTCTGCAATGAGCGCATCATTGTCTTCTGCGCGATCAACAAGATGATAGGTGATCGGAACTGTTGTTTTGGCCTTGGAATGGATTTCACGAATATGATGAAGCCGCGCGGGATCACGATCAGCGACGAAGAGATTTCGAGGGCGCTCTTGTTCTTCTAATACCGTCATCAAATGCCAGCTGATCGCAATCGCCGAACCGCCCGCACCGATGATAAATGCATCGGCCTTTGTTGTGTTGAAATGGTTATTGGGCAAAAACCCGTCAATCGTGAGCCCCGATGAGATCGGATCTTTCGCATGACAGATGAGTTTGTCAGCACGCTTTGATATGCAACTCGTCTCGCCCATGAGCTTTGCATAAAAATCGATCTCATCGAACATGTCGGATGCCGCATGAAAGAGATCAAGCTTATGCGTTGTCACAAGCGCTCCACGCGACAAAGGATCATGTTTTATGAAATTCACCACTTCACGATAGCGCGCGGGCTCATCATGCAGTTTGAGATCAATGCCTTTTATAACGGCATCATGAATCCCAAGAAATTCTGCCCATTTCGGAAACACATTCATGATCATCGAACTCGCTGTGGTTACGCCGATGAAATAGAGCGTTGGTTGTGTCGCCGGAATGAGGTTCATCTGCACTCAACTTTTCAATTGGCCGATGCGTGGACGGCGGCAATATCGCTTGCGCTGCGCGGTGTGTAAGTCGGATTTTTCACCGCCTCCCATCCGGTTCCACGCGCCATAATGCGCACCGCCATGCCGCCCGATTTCGCGATGATGTTATAATCCTGACCGGAATCGCTTGGGTAAAAGAAACTCATCACCAAAGGCGTTGCGCCCGTATTAACCGAGCGGTGAATCCAGAAGGGCGGCACATAGACCGCGACGCGCGGTTTGACTTCCAAAATGCGGACGTCACCTTCCGGTGTTTCGAGCAGCATCAAACCTTCGCCACTCTCGCCATAATAGACTTCGGGCCGGTTGGCGCAGGCGTGAATATGACCACGCGTCATATAAAATTCGTCGCCGATGCGGCCGGGCTCCATCATCGTCGTGCCGAAAATGAGATCGCCAATTTTTTGCGTGGGCCGTTGCTCATGCACCGTGTAAACGATTATGTCTGCCGAAGTGGCAAGCGCCGATTGGAAAGCGGCCGTGTCGAGATAAAGGCCTTCGAGGTCACGCAAGCGCTTGATGTAAAGCCCGCCTGCATCACTCATCGCACCGGTTGCGGAATTGATGTGATGAGCGCTTGGGTCCTGATACATAATAATTCCGCTTAAATGAAAAGGTTCACGACCCTGTCATGACCCTGATCTTATCGCATATAGGGACTAATTCACAATCAACGAATGCGGGCGCCAGTATCCTTATCAAAGACGAACATGCGCTCTTTGCTGAAGCTCACACCGATGAGGCTGCCGGTCTTGCCGGAGAAATCTTTCGGTGCTTTTACCGTGATGTAATCATCGCCCGTTTTCACCGTCACAAGCGTATGATCGCCAATGAGTTCGATCGTATAGATCTCGGCTTTTAATTGCGCCGAGTCTGGCGAAACAATGGTGCAATCTTCCGGGCGAACGCCGAGAATGGCTTTCTCGATCCGGCCACCGACCGGCACATCCACAGAGCCGCTTCGCGTCTTGAAAGTCGTTGCCTCAAGCGTGCCATGCACGACATTCATCGGCGGCGAGCCGATAAATTGTGCGACGAAAAGATTGACCGGATCATTATAAATCTTCGCCGGTGTATCAAGTTGTTGCAGCACACCTTTTTCAAGAATGGCAACGCGATGCGCGAGCGTCATCGCTTCGATCTGGTCATGCGTCACATAGATCGTTGTGATGCCGAGTTCCGACTGCATATGCTTCAATTCAGCGCGCATATGGCCGCGCAATTTCGCATCGAGATTGGAGAGCGGTTCGTCCATCAAGAACACGGACGGACGACGGATCATGGCGCGCGCGAGCGCCACACGTTGCCTTTGACCGCCCGACAATTGGCGCGGGTAGCGATCAAGCAATTGATCGATCTGCACCTGCGCCGCAGCTTCGCGAATGGCTTTATCCTGTTCAGCCTGCGGCACTTTACGCACTTTCAGAGGAAAGCCGATATTCTCAGCCACCGTCTTGTGCGGATAAAGCGCGTAAGATTGGAACACCATCGAGACGTCGCGGTATTTCGGCAAGACGTCCGTCACATCATTGCCGCCAATCGTGATCCGGCCCGAGCTTGCGGTCTCAAGTCCGGCGAGAATCCGCAATGCGGTTGTTTTACCCGAACCCGATGCGCCGAGCAGAACCAGAAACTCACCCGGTTGAACATCGAGTGACAATTCTTCCAGAACGCGCACCGCGCCGAAGGATTTTGCGATCTTGTCAAATTTGACGGGCACACCCGATGTGGAAGCCATTGTGAGATCCCTTATCCTTATTTCTTAACCTTTGACCGCGCCGAGCAACACGCCTCGCGCGATGAAACGTTGCAAAAGAATCGCCATCAAAATCACCGGAATGATCATGATCACGATGATGGCGCACATCTCCCACCAGAGAATACCTTTTTCACCCGCATTTTTCGCCGCAACCATGATCGGCATCGTCTGCGATTTCGATGTCGAGAGAAAAACAGCGAAGAGATATTCGTTCCAGTTCAAGATCAAAGTCAGCAATGTTGTTGCGGCGAGGCCCGGGCGCGTCAGCGGCAACACGATGTCCCAGAAAATGCCGAAGCGGCTCGCGCCATCAAGCTGCGCCGATTCTTCAAGTTCAATCGGCAAGCCCACGAAGAAATCATGCATAAGCCAAACAACAATCGGCAGATTGGCCACCGCATAAACGATAACGAGCGCGAGATGCGTATCGAGCAACCCCACCGCTTGGAACATCATATAGATCGGGATGATCACGACGATGGGTGGCAGAATGCGCTGAGAGATAATCCAGAAGAGAATATCGCCATTGCCCAAAGTGCTCGTAAATCTTTTGCCAAGCGCGCGGGCAAGAAGGAAGAACAACACAAGGCCGACCGCCGTGCTGACATACCAAGGAATGCCCGCATAGCTTGTCGCGACAATTGTGCCGAGCGCGAGCAAAACGAAAACGAGAATGTTACCGAATTTCGGCTTATATTGAACACGCGCCAACGCATAAGCAGCCATGCTGCCGATTGAGACGCAGAGCACTGTGGCTGCCGCACCAATTACAACCGAATTTGTGAAAGCAAGATAGGTCTTGCAAATCTGCGGTTCCATCGCCTGCAACGAGACGGCTGGCGACACGATGAAGGCGAAGGTGTTGTAGACGAGCAAGATCAATTGTCGGCCGATGGCATAAGCGTCGCAATAGGGATCGGACAAATGCACGCGCCAAGCATTGAGATTAGGCTGAAAATCGACAAAGGGAATATAAAACGGACCCTGATTAACTGCGGCCGCATCTTTGAACGCCGTGATCACGACCCAATAGATAGGAAAGATCACAAAGATCGCCCAGAACCATAACACACTGTAAGAGAGAAGCTTACTTGTAAGCGACATCTTACCAATGGCAGGTGCCTCAAAAAGGCGCTGCAGGAGAGAGCGATCTGATTTCTCAAGCTTTAAAGATAAATCGCTCATTTTGTCTTCCTCAATTGTCCGAGGACGATGTAGTTGAAGAAGGACGAGCACACAACAACGGTCAAGATCAGCAAGAGATAAGCAACCGCTGCGGATGAGCCCATGTCATTTGCGCGCCACAAGAAATAAGAGTGCAGCGTCATCGACTCGGTCGCAATACCCGGACCGCCGGATGTCATAATGTTCGGTAGATCGACAATCTTAAACGCTTCGATCATGCGGATGAGTATGACAGTCACCGCGACCGACATGATTTGTGGCCAAGTGATCTCGCGGAAGATCTGCACATTGGATGCGCCATCAACTTCAGCGGCTTCAACCTGATCGCGCGAGACATTCTCTAGCGCAGCAAGCATCACGATGAAGATAAACGGAATCCACTGCCAGGAATCACCAAGAATAACGAACCAGCGTGCGGCCCAAGCATCTGTTGACCACGCCCAATTTTGCAACCCAATCGCGTCCCATAGCGGTTGTAACGGACCCTTGGTGATATCGAGCACCATTTTGAATGCGTAACCGACACCAAGCGGTGTGATCATCAACGGGATGAAGAACAAAACACGGAAGAAATTTTTGCCCGAGATCGGCTGCGAACACAAAAAGGCAAGCGCGGTTCCAATAAAAAATTGAACCGTACATCCGACAACGACGTAAAACATCGTCGTCATCAACGTGCCCCACGGATTGCCAGAAAGCAAAGTAGCGCCTAGCAGGAAGGCGATAAAAATCGCCATCGCGGCGGAGATGAAACGGCCGATCAGGCCAACGACCGAAGCACCGTTACGGAAAGATTTATATAGCCAGTAGAGCGTCGCTGCTGTTACCGCGGCAAAGAACACCCAGCCGAGCACACTGATATTTGTTAAGCGGCCAAGAAAATGCGCCTGCTCATTGCCGCTGAATTGCGCGAGGAAATTGTCAAACCAGACAAAACGGAACCGCAACCCATTCGCGGTAAATTTCACGCGGCTTAATGCAAAGACAATCGAATAAAATGTCGGGAAGATCGCAAAGACCAAAAGCAGCACAACCGCTGGTGCAATAAAAAAAGTTTGCGAATGGCGATCAAGCCATTCGTTCAAACGATCAGAGCGTGTTCTTGAAATTCCAACCGGGGAGGTCCCCGGTTGGAAAGAGTTTGAACTGTTCATTGACGCAACAGATTAGAGGCCAAGAGCGAGTGCTTGAGACTTGATCTGCTCTTTGCGACCGAAATCTTCGGTGATCTTTTCCCAGCCCTCTTCGATGTTCTTGAGAGCCTGATCGACCGTGATTTCACCAGCAAGATAACGAGCGAGTTCTGTATCGAGAACAACGCCTGTATATTGCTGAGCGCCTGGGATCTTCATGTCAGAAGCCATGTTCGGGTTGTTGAGCGCGCCGTTGATTGCACCGAGATAATTGTCGGCCAATTCCTTCGGCATGCCTGCCTTTACCCAGAGATCCGTGCTCTTGAGCTGCGAGTTACGATACGGGTTGTAACCCGTCGAACCGATTGTCACGTCCACATTCGATTGTGCAGCCTGGTTCATGTAGGACAAGAATGCGTATGCAGCAGCTTTTTTCTTCGCGTCTGCAGCAGCATTCACAGCACCAGCCCAGCCACCGAATGCAGCGAACGGAGCATAGTTGATGCCGTCGATCGAGTTCGGAGCATTTTCCTTGGTCACAGGAACGAGCTTGCCAGTCTTGCGATCAAGCACTTCCTTCGAACCCACTGCCGACACGGCGTAGATCAAGCCCTTAACCTTGGCAGCATCGTCGTCGAGCTGAAGCGTGCCCGGATCACCCCATTCGATCAAGAGACCGCAACGGCCCGCTTTGAACACCGCACGGGTATCGCCGATGTCCATATTGAGTTCTTCCGGCGGACCATATTTGCCGGTTTCTTTGTAGAGTTCGAAGGCCTTCTTCCAAGCTTCATTGTTGATGATTGGCTTCATCGTTGTGTTGTCAAAATGGAAACCTTGGGATGTGCCCTTGGTCTGCACGAATGAAGAAGCAATCGTCTGAATGGCGAAATAGGATTGCGCGTTACGCTTCTTGAAGATGCAAGAACCGTAATCCGGCGTTCCGTCACCATTCATGTCCTGGCCATGGATCTTGGATGCGACCGCGACATAATCCTGCCATGTCTTTGGCGGCTGCAAACCAGCCTTCTTCAACACGTCCGTCCGGTAATAGACCATCTGGAAGTCGCCATCGACCATGAGAAGCTTTGTCTTGCCGCCGATCTTCTGACCGAATTCACGGAAATAAGGAGCGATATCTGCTGCGTCGATCTTCTTATCCTTTGCGATATAGGTATCAAGATCTTCGAGCAAACCAGCGGCATCGAGCTCAACGCCCCAACCGGCCGCGAACACGCCGACGTCAATCGAATTCGTCTTTGTGGTCCAGTCATTCTGAATCTTCGGGAAGATTTCAGCGAAAGGAACCTCGTTCACAACGATCTTCGCGCCTGTTGCCTTTTCAAAGGCAAGGCCGCGCTCTTTCAACGGGCCAGCGATGACCGGGCCCGGACGGGTGAGAATGTTGACGGTTACGCCGTCAAACTCGCCCGCGCTGGCGGCTGATGCCAAACCAGACAACATGATTGCGGATACTGCCGCAGCGGCAGCATTCTTGTAGAACTTCATATTCATACCTCCCGTTTCGTCGACTTGTTCGTCGACCCCCTCCGAACATAGCCGGATTGCGAGGCAGTTTAGTGAAGCGCTTTAAGGGTTCAAGATCAAAGAGCGAGCAAAATTGCCGCAAAGACCCAAATCAAATCTGTAAAATTTAACCTATTCCAAAAAAAAACGTTGTGTTTCTATAGTCTTACATAAGATCTGGGTTATCTTCCGATGGGTCAATTTTTTTGAAGTTTTCCAAGATCTTCGCGACCTGTCCCTGCGTCAAAAGGTCATCCCCTAAGGTCCTTTAGCATCCACTCATTTATACTCCAAAATGATGAAAATTTAAATAAAATCAGTATTTTAGATAAAACTTGGCTTCGTGAATCCAACGCCAGCATCTCCCATTTCGGCATAACCCGAAGAGTCCACCTTGATGGATCGAATTTTTGACAACCCGCTCCCTTAGTCAGTGGTGGGAAAATTCATCGATCCTGATATTTCGGAAAAACAAATAGATTGATCCACCGAACAAGGTGGATGATCCTGCTTCTCGGGGCTTCCCGGCCACTGGTCGAGCGCTAAAACAACCCCACAGCGAATGCGAGGGATAGAGGGGCAGTGATGGGTGATCTTTACCTTGCAATCGATGTGGGGACCGGCGGCTTGCGTGCCGCACTTGTCGATCGGTACGGCCATATTTTGGCCTATGCGCATCAGGAACATGAGCAGATCGTTCCGCAATTTGGCTGGTCAGAACAACGCCCCATGGACTGGTGGACCGGCACAATCGCCTCGATAAGGCGTGTCCTTGAAAAGATTCCAGATGCTGCCAAGCGTATATCCGCTATTTGCACGTGCGGACAGATGCATGGCACCGTTCTCGTCGATTACGATGGCGAACTCCTGCTTGATGCTGTTCCGTTGTGGAATGACAAGCGTACGGTTCAACAAGTAGACGCTTTCAAAAGACGCGTGTCTCAATCCAAATCATTATCGATTGCCGCCAATAGTCCTGCGCCCGCATGGCCGGCATTCAAGCTCATCTGGATCAAAGAAAACCATCCTGATGCGCTCAACCGCGCGCGCTCTGTTTTGATGCCGAAAGACTGGATCAATTTCAAACTTACCGGCGCATTTGCGCAAGATTACACCGAAGCCTCGCTAAGCTTTCTGATGGATTGGAAAACGCGTGAATGGTCTGATGAATTATGTGATTTGACCGGCGTACCGCGCTCCCTTCTTCCGAAATTACATAATTCATATGATGTGCTGGGCGGATTATCGCGCGAAGCCGCAGCGCTTCTCGGCCTTGCTGATGGTATTCCCGTTCTTGTTGGGGCTGGTGATTATCCGATGGCACTCCTTGGCTCTGGTGTGATTACAAGCGGCATGGGCTCCGATGTCACCGGCACATCAAGCATCATCACGATTTTGCGCGATGACATCATTCTTGACGATGAAGCTGCGAATGTTTTGATGCCCAATGGAAAGTGGGGTGTCATGACTTTAGTCGATGCGGGTGGTGATGCGATCAGATGGGCGCGTCGCGCCATGCATGAGAATAAACTCAGCTATGATGATATTGAGGTGAGCGCTTCGCAGTCTCCACCAGGCTCGAATAGTCTTTTCTTCCTGCCCTATCTTTCGGGTGAGCGCGTAGCACAAAAGCCGAATTCACGCGCGCAATATTTCGGTTTGAAAGCCGAACACACCATGCATGATTTGCATCGTGCAGTCCTCGAAGGTGTTGCGTTCTCTGTTCGTCTCAAGCTCGATTATTTGGTACCGGGCAAAGCGAAGCCCAGTCGGATTGTCGCGGCATCGGGTGGCGCAAAGTCGAATTTATGGCTCAAGATTAAATCATCGATGTATAACGCTCCCTATATCATGACCAAGGAAGCCGAATGCGGGGTTATTGGTGCCGCGATGTCGATGGCTGTTGCTCTGGGTGAACACTCAAATTTCGAAAATGCGGCAAAAGCGATGGTGCATTACACCGACGAGATCATGCCTGATCCCGAATATGTCGAACTCTATGACAAAATGATGCCGATCTATGCACGCCTTTATGAACACTCAAAATCATTTTATGTTGATCTTGATAGGCTTGACGCTGCGAATACGAAAAAGGCAAGGGAGAAAATTAACCCATGATACCGGTATTGCGCGTTAAAGATCCAATATCTGCGGGTTTGCTTCTTCATAAAAATTTTGGCTGCGAGCCGTTCGGACCTTTATGGCAACTGGGCGAACAATCTATCAGACTCGTTGCAGAAGGCGAAGTGCCCGACCATTTTATAGCTCTTCCCTTTGATCATCTTGCCATCGCCGCATCCGACATCGACAAACATGCAGAACGCTTTAAATCGACAGGTGCAACCCTTTCGAAAGACTATACGCCCGACGGTCCGCGCGAAATTGCTGAATTCTGGGAACAGGGCGTGCGCTATATCTTCTTCAACGGACCCGATAACGCGCCTCTCGAATTTTGTGAGATCAAGGGGCGACCGCATCTTGATCATTTTGGCCATAGCCATATCGGTGTGCGGCGCTCATCGATCGCTGAGGCCATGAACGAGATCTCGAATTTCGATGCGAAACTCATCGCATCCTATCGGCTTGATGGCGGCGGAACTCCGGTCAATGTCGCATTCGTGAACTGGGGGAATGTGGTTCTTGAGTTTTTTGATGAGCCCGATCCAACCTCTCGCGGCGAAACAGGGTGGATTGGTTTTGTTCGTTCATAAAAGCTCAAGGATAATGAACTGATATGATGTCTTTGCCCTCACGACATCGACGCCTCAGTTTGACCCGCCTAGCAATCTATTTCGCTCTCGCAATCTGGTCTCTCCTTTGTATCATCCCTCTTTATTGGTTGACCCTCGCGTCTTTGAAATCGGTGACCGATCTTGACGGGAGGCCACGCTTTCTTCCTCTTATCGATTTTATACCCGATCTTTACGCTTGGCGTTTCATTCTGCTTGATCCCGTAGAAAGTCTCATCCCGCGATTTTTCAATTCATTGGTCATTAGCGCGGGCCCCGCGATCATCACAGTCATGATGGCCGTATTGTCTTTTTACGGGATGACACGATATCGTTCATCACACTTTTTCACTGACAGATATCGATCTGTGATTTTTCTTGTTGTCATTGCGTTGCGCCTGGTGTCTCCTGCTCTTGTCGCTTTGCCCGCATATCTTCTCGCGACGCAACTTCATATCATAGATACACACAGTCTTTTGATTGGCCTATATTCAGCATTCAATTATCCGCTTGCGCTTCTTCTCGTCAGTCCGGTCTTAAGATGGCGTCCGACCGTAGAAGAAGAGTCCGCACGCCTCGAGGGCGCAAGTCATCTGAGAATAATCACAGATATACTTTTGCCGATGAACCGAGCACATCTTACGACGATTGGATTGTTTCTGTTTCTACTGAGTTGGAATGAATATCTTTTTGCGAGTTATCTGACCTATCATGACGCGGAGACCTTAACGCCATGGGTGGTCAGTCAGCTCTCTTTAAAAGAAGCGCAAACAGGCGGCGGTTCGGAGGACATCGCGCATGTGGCCGCGGCCGCAATTTTTATGGCGATGCCTGCCATTTTATTGGCCGTCAGTCTGCAGCGATTGGTCAAGACTCTGATCGGCCGAAGCCTCGAATAATTCATCGACGAGATCCGCTTGCCGGGGCAAATCCGCGCCGAAACGGCTGCATGTAATCGCTGCTGCGCGATTGGCAAAATTCAAAGCGGTATGAAGATCTTCTTTCGAAAGTTTTGCGAATTTATGTTTTTCTAAAACACCGCATTTTTGCAAATGAATGAGTAAGGCAGCGAAAAAACTATCTCCGGCACCAACCGTATCTTTCACGTCAATCTTCTGGCTCTCACTTGTCAGTTTTGTGCCATTATACTGCCAGGCCAAGACATCTTTTTTTCCACGCGTGATGATGAAGAGTTTTGGACCTTGATCCAAAACATGTTTGGCCACCTGATCATGATTTTTTTCAGGATAGAGCGCTTCGATATCCTCTTCGCTTGCTTTGATGATGTCACACAGCGGCGCAAAAAGTTCAAAAGCGTGCCTCCACACAAGCGGATCCGAGATCATGCCAAGACGGATATTAGGATCAAGACAGATGAGTGATTGGTTTTGTCGCTGGCACAAAACGGAAATCAGTGCCTGCTGACTTTCTGGAAATGCCATTAAATATGAGCCAATAGTTATTGCGGCAATGGGCAACGATGTATCGCGCAAGTGTTGCAAATTGAGTTTACGATCAGCGCTGTCCTTGATCGGAAAATCGTAAGTCGGGTCACCCTTTGCGTTGCGTCCCACAATCACCAGATTGGTCGGCGCTTCATAGATTTCGATAAAATCCCGTTCGATCTTCTCGGCCTCTAAGTGACGGCTAAAAGACTGCCCGAACATATCGGTTGAGAACCCCGCCGCGAGTGCCGCACGACCTCCGAGACGCGCAATCCCTATCGCCAAATTAAACGGCGCGCCGGCCAAACGGGCACTCACATCGAGTGAACCATCAGCTTCAGTACGAACAAACAAATCGACGAGCGCCTCGCCACAAACAACAATCAAGGGTGACGCCGTATGATTCATTGCGAATATCACGCATAGGCCGCGTTATCGATAATCCGAATCGCATCACCGTCTTTCATGATGCGCTTGCGCATGCCGCGTTTCAGGATCTCGGCATAATCATGCCCGGCTTCAGGATTACATGCCCAGACAAAAACGAGCGGATCATCACCGACATTAATCGAGCGATGCGCCCAGTCAGGCGGGATGAAAGCGCAAACACCCGGCTTCATCTCGACCGTGCGTGAGACGCCCTCGCGTGATTCAAGCAACAAAAGACCATTGCCGGATTGCGTATAATAAATCTCGCCCATATCGCGACGCGCATGAAAATGGCCACGCGTCATATAGAATTCTTCGCCAACATGGCCGGGAAACATGGTTGTTGTTCCGAAAAAAATATCCGATTGCGGTGGCCGATACTCAACCACCCGATAGACGAGCGGATCATTTTGCTCTTTGACTGCATGATCGAACGCAGCTTTATCAAAAAATATTTCACGCAATTCACTTAACCGCTTTTCATAATGTCCCGTTGCCGGCGACACCGCACCGGTGAGGCCAGAAATCTGGATTCCGGCGGGAAATAAAAGTGCGTTTTCATTCGTCATGGGGCCCTCAAAATCAAAACTAACTCATTATGAAGAGTGATATCCAAATCCTACATCACAAATTGACGCGCGCGCGGGCGTTGATCATTCTTCTCATGTGCAAAGGTAACAGGCGGCAAAGGCTCACGACCGCGAATGAGATCAGATCCTTTTTCGCCGATCATGATGGTCGGCGCGTTGGTGTTGCCCGAGACGATGCGCGGCATGACGGAGGCGTCAATGACGCGCAAGCCGTCGAGGCCGCGCACGCGC
>JBJTCD010000057.1:0-2623 GCA_046091665.1 Hyphomicrobiales bacterium | reverse complement strand
GCTGGATCTATTTCTCCAAATTGTTACCACTCTTCTTGCTGCTGTTCCAGTCACGCTAAGTATAACATTTTTCTCCGCTGGGATTGGCTACACTCTGGCTTTGCCGGTTGCGGTGGGTTCGCTCTCGCCCCATTTTTATCTACGGTATCCGAGCCTTTTTTATATTTTTGTGATGCGGGGAACGCCGCTGCTCGCACAAACCTATTTGATATATTATGGACTTGGTGAGTTCTTTCCCGGAACATGGGTGCAGCAAAGTTTTTTATGGCCTTATTTGCGCGACGGGTTTTGGTACGCGATCTTCGCCTTCTCCTTGAATACGGCAGGCTACACCGGCGAAATTTTACGCGGCGCGATTATGGCTGTGCCAAAAGGTGAAATTGAAGCGGCGCGCGCTTTCGGCTTTTCCTCTGCGCTTATTTTTTGGCGCGTAACTTTGCCGCGTGCGATCCAGATTTGTCTCCCTACAATGACGGGGGAGACGATACTCCTTTTAAAGGCGACATCACTCGCGTCTTTGATCACGGTATGGGAAGTGATGGGAACCGCCCGACAAATTCAAAAAGTGACATTCCGCGTTTATGAGCCGCTCATTGCAGCGGGTGTTCTTTATATTCTGATGGTTTTTGTATTGACGCGCTTGATGATGGTGGTTGAACGCCGCATCAATCGCCATCGACTGGCACCGACGTAAGGATCGTGGCGATGGATACGACGTTAAAGATCGAAGACCTTCATAAAAAATTCGGAGCCGTTGAGGTCTTAAAAGGCGTCTCACTTGAAGCGCGCACAGGCGACGTGATCGCAATGATTGGGTCATCGGGCTCGGGTAAATCAACTTTGCTCCGGTGCATCAATCTGCTTGAGACGCCGAATTCGGGTCGCGTCTATGTGAATGGTGAATTGATCCGGATGAAGCCGCTTCAAGACGGCACTGCGAAGCCTGAAGATATGAAACAAGTGGAACGGATCCGTTCAAAACTTGCAATGGTGTTTCAGAGTTTCAATCTATGGACCCATCGTACGATCTTAGAAAATGTCATTGAAGCGCCGATCCATGTGTTAGGTCTTCCGCGCAAAGAAGCGATTGAGCGCGCCGAGATTTTGTTGGCGAAAGTGGGTATTGCGGAAAAGCGCAATTTTTATCCGAATCATCTCTCAGGCGGGCAGCAACAGCGTGCCGCGATTGCTCGCGCGCTTGCTATGGAACCAAGTGTTCTGCTCTTTGACGAACCAACCTCTGCGCTTGATCCCGAACTTGTCGGCGAAGTTTTGCAGGTGATGCGCAAGCTTGCCGAAGAGGGACGGACCATGCTTGTTGTGACCCATGAAATGGGTTTTGCGCGCGATGTGGCGAGTGAAATCGTCTTTCTCCACAAAGGACAAATCGAAGAGAAGGGTCCACCGCGCGAGGTCATCGGCGCACCAAAATCCGAGCGCTTAAAGCAATTTTTGAGCGCGACACGCCATTAAACGTCCCTGGTCTCGACTCGCTAGTTTTTTCGATTTCTTGACCACGGACTCTCTTGACGCTAGGGAAGCTTTTTTAGCGTAAGGAGAGTCCCATTTCTGATTCGAACCTCAAGCCTATTTATGATCGGGTTGTGCTGTTGTGCCCCATGGCCGTTTCCGGTGGTCCGGAAGCCATCCACCAATTGTCCGATGCGATCGCAGGCCTCGGGGGCGAAGTGGTGATCGCCTATTACGGCGCACAAATGGGCATTTCCCTTGAAGACGCATTAATCTCGTGTTCTTACAGCGGATCGCCAACGCCGTCGGCTTACCGTGATTATCGTTCATTCACCGCTGCGCGCATCCCTTTGACATCTCGGTCTTTGGTTATTTTTCCGGAGCCCGTGATTGGATGGGCAATGCCGCACCGTCCGTTCACGCAAGCAATCTGGTGGCTCTCGGTTGACAATGCTTTGATCAAGTCGCCCGCTTTATCTTACGAGAGTCATCGGCAACAATTTTTTCAAACGCCGCATCTTATTCATTTTTATCAATCTGATTATGCGCGGGATTTTTTGACAAAAGGGGGCGCCAAAAAAATCTATCCGCTCGCTGATTATACAGCGGCGCGGTTTCATCAATCCTCAAAAACGGTCACGCGCGATCAATCAATCACTTATTTTCCTCGGAAAGGCGGAGCCTTGGCCTCCGTATTTTTTGACTCACATCCCGAGCTTAATCGGGTGCCGGTTGAAAATATGACGCCTGATTCCGTTCATGAAACGCTAAGGAAATCGCAAATCTATATCGATTTCGGTCATCATCCGGGCAAAGACCGCGTCCCGCGGGAAGCGGCCCTTTCAGGAAATATTGTCTTCTTGCATGAGCGTGGCGCAGCCGCCTTCCATTTGGATCATCCGCTTGATCGCTTTTTTCTCTTTACATCAACGGATGTGTCGAATGGATCGCTTTATGAGCGCGTGAAACAAGTACTTTTGGATCCTGACAAGGCCTTTTCAGCGCAACGAATTTATCATGCACGGATTGCAACAGAGCGGGACGAATTTTCATTTCAGGTGAAATTCAATTTCTTCGCTCCCGAAATTTTAAGATAATTCGGAGAACGGCTTCCGATGAAAATTCTAATCGTCGGTGCGGGACTATATGGAGC
>JBJTCD010000056.1:0-55827 GCA_046091665.1 Hyphomicrobiales bacterium | reverse complement strand
TATAACTCTTTATAACTTTTTCGGCACTCAATCCGAGAAAGATGCCATTTTCAAAAACTTTGATTTTATTGAAGAAAATGGTGGAGCTGAGCGGAATCGAACCGCTGGCCTCCTCATTGCGAACGAGGCGCTCTCCCAACTGAGCTACAGCCCCCCGAGGCCTGGGGCGGCATTATTCCGCCAGACCCTGTGGATGGCGTCGGGATAGTGTCTTTCAGCGCCAAAAGCAAGCCGGTTCCGTGCGCGGACTGGCTCATAAAAGAGGCGTCCAAGGGCCTGTTCGCGCGTATCATTCCATGACAATGTCAGCGCTCGACAGCAAGGAGTTTGAATATGTCGCTTAGCCTTTATGATCTTTCCGTTCCGGTTTTTGTGCAATCACTTGAGGCGCTCGCCGCCGTGTTGAAAAAAGCGGCCGCCCATGCCGAGGCCCGCAAGATCGAACCGCAAGTCTTTCTTTCGGCTCGCCTCTTTCCCGACATGTTCACTCTCACAAGACAGGTTCAGTTGGCTTCTGATTTTGCCAAAGGCGGCGCGGCACGCATCGCGGGCGTCGAAGTCCCGAGTTATGCGGATACCGAAGCGAGCTTTGAAGATTTAGATGCGCGTATCGCTAAAACAATCTCGTTCATCACCTCAATCCCGAAGGAAAAATTTGTTGGCGCTGAAAGCCGTGACATAACCGTACCGATGCGGCCGGAGCCACGCGTGTTCAATGCGCTTATCTATCTCCGTCACGGTGCGTTGCCGAATTTCTTTTTCCACACCACAACCGCCTATGACATTTTACGCCATAATGGCGTTGAACTTACAAAACGCGATTTCCTTGGAGTCTATTGAGCGATGAGAAGCGCGCTCAGTTTTAAATGTTCGATCTTTTGGAGCGCGCTGCTCTTCTTCGGCTTGATCATTACAGGACCTGCGATGGCGCAAATTGAAGAGCCTCAGTATAAAATCATCGTGAGTGAGGGTGATTTTGAGTTGCGCGATTATGCACCCTATATTGTCGCCGAAATTGTCATTGAAGGTGATCGCGACAGCGCGGTGAATACGGGCTTTCGCGTTCTGGCGGGTTATATTTTTGGTGGCAACACGTCGCAATCAAAGATCGAAATGACAGCGCCCGTAACGCAGTCGAAGGGTGAGAAAATTGAAATGACCGCGCCCGTTACACAAACAGGGAACGGTTCTTCCTGGGTCATTCGGTTTATAATGCCACAAACCTATACGATGAGCACATTGCCGAAACCTGATGATGAAAGAATTGCGCTTAGACAAATCAAAAGCCGACGCGTTGCGGTTCTTAAATTCTCAGGGCTTTGGACCGAAGGCAATTTGAACGCGCGTCGCGAAGAACTTGCGGCGATCATCACAAAGAAATCTTTGAAGCCAAAAGGCGAAGCCACCTATGCCTTCTATGATCCGCCATGGAAGCCCTTTTTCTGGCGTCGTAATGAAGTGATGCAAGACATCGAAGGGCGTTAAAATTAGGGTTCTTCGGCTTGCAATAATTCAGTGATCGCGGTCACTGAATGATTTGTCAGATCTTTGGTAATCTCAGCCGTTACAAGCGAAGCGAAAGAAGAGGGCAACACGCGACGAAGTTCGGCCATCGCACGCGGAGGCGCGACGAGAACAAGTTTTCTTAATCTTGCACGCCGATCCAGATCAACAAGATGCGTCATCACATCGCGTATGAAGTGATCTTCCTCTCTTTGATGCCAATCCGTCTCATCGGTTGATGCGCGTCGCGAGCCAGCACTCTCAAAAACACGACCGGGACGCGCGGCACCCAAATCACGGGTGGGAAGATCGGGGTGATTGAGTATCGTCTCAACCGTAAGGCTCGGACGCTCGGCCGTGCCTTCATTAAAAAGAATAAAAGCTTTTTTGCCGTCACCAATAAGAACATGTGTGCCGGCTGAAAGAAGGGGAAGTCCCATCACAAACTCTTTTCTAAACAGTCATACAAAAATATGCATGATCACACACGCAGAGAGATAATCATCTCTCAAGCCTCATCGTTCCGGATGTCGGTAGATCTACGATGCGCGTTATCTTGTTCGGAGCGCGTCAACGCCTTGTTGCGAGCGCGACGCCGACGACAGTTAGACCCATACCCAGCATCTGCGTGATAACCATCGTTTCGCCAAAGGCGAAATAGGCTTCGATCGCAACACTTGGCGGCACAAGATAAATCAATGCGGCCGCGCGGGACACAGCCCCGCGCCGGATTAACAATAAAAGTAGCCCAATAGCACCAAGCGACAAAGCAAAGACTGACCAGGCCATGACAAGCCAAAAGCCGAGCGTAAAGCTCACATGCAAAGGTTCGGTCAACAATGCGATGGGTGTAACAACCAAAAATGCACCAATATATTGAACCGCCGTGATACTTCTCAGATCGCCCTGCGGGATGAAACGTTTTTGATAAAATGTTCCCGCTGTCACCGAAACCATCGCGAAAGCGTTGATCGCTAAAGGAACAACCACGCTGTTCAAATGATCGAGATCGACCGTCGCAAGTTTTGGCTCAAGCACCAAGGCGATGCCGACAAAGCCGGCGGCAATGCCAAGCCATTGCAAAAATCCGATGCGCTCTCGCAACAGAAGCGGCGCGAGCGCTGCGGTGAGAATCGGCTGGATCGCGGCGATCAAGCCCGAAATACCCGAGGGCACCCCATGTGCAATGGCATACCACACGCCGCCAAGATAAAGCGCGTGAAGCAAAACGCCCGACATCATCACATGAAGCGCCGCGCGGCCCTTTGGCCATTGCGCCCGACTAAAAATGGCAATCGCGGCCATAGCCAAAAAAGCCAAAGCGAAGCGCAACGATAAAAATGTCAGAGGATCGGCATAATCGGCGCCATAGCGGGCCGAGACCCAGCCGGTCGACCAAATGACCACGAAAATGATCGGAGCGGCGCGCAAAAGAAGGCTGGAGGAAGCGGGCGATGACAAAAGAGCGGATCCCTGAAAAAAGCGTCTGGGGGTGATAACGGATCGCTCTTGCAGGGTCGAGTGCTGCTCATGCAACACGCCCCGCCAGAAGCAATGATTGACAAGACGTGAAGATCAGTATTTGTGGCGGCGTCATCTTTTTATTTGTGACGGGCCTCATGTCTTTTAACGCGCTCACAACTTCGCTCAAGAAAACGAAAACCGCCAAAACAGGCGGCGTGAAAACGCGCGCGTAAAGTCTCCCTGCTCCGGTCTCTCCCCCCGGTAGGGGATGAGAGCAAACCACCCAGGGTCGGGTGTCGTCAGGGGAGCGGATCAAGAGTTCAAGCAGCAAGGATTTCAAAAATGGGTTTCAAGGTCGCAATTGTCGGCGCCACGGGCAATGTGGGTCGTGAAATGTTGTCGATCCTCGCGGAACGTTCATTCCCCGCGGATGAAGTGGTGGCGCTTGCTTCTGCACGCAGCCTCGGCACTGAAGTCTCTTATGGCGACAAAATTCTGAAAGTTCAGAATCTTGAACATCATGATTTTTCGAAGACCGATATCTGCTTGATGTCTGCGGGCTCGAGCGTCTCGAAAGAATGGTCGCCAAAGATCGGCGCGATGGGCTGCCTTGTTATCGATAACTCATCCTGCTGGCGTTATGACGAGCGTGTGCCGCTTGGCGTGCCAGAAGTGAACGCGCATGTGCTTGAACCCTTCATGAAGGATTCAAACCGCTTGAACATCATCGCGAACCCCAATTGTTCGACCGCGCAACTTGTTGTGGCGTTGAAGCCTTTGCATGATCGCGCAACCATTAAGCGCGTTGTGGTCTCGACTTATCAATCCGTGTCGGGTGCGGGCAAAGACGCGATGGATGAGCTTTTCAACCAATCGCGCGCGATCTTCTCGGCAAGCGAAGTCAAAGTTAAAAAATTTTCAAAGCGCATCGCGTTTAATGTGATTCCGCATATTGATGTGTTCATGGAAGACGGATTCACCAAGGAAGAATGGAAGATGACGGTCGAGACGAAAAAAATTCTCGATCCGAAAATCAAACTGACTGCTACATGCGTGCGCGTGCCTGTCTTTATCTCGCATTCGGAAGCGGTGAATATCGAATTGGAAAAGCCCCTTTCTGCAGATGAAGCACGCACCATTCTGCGTTCGGCTCCGGGATGCCTTGTCATCGACAAGCGGGAACCGGGGGGATACATCACGCCGCATGAAGCGGCGGGTGAAGATGCAACCTACATCTCGCGCATCCGCGAAGATTCGACCGTTGAAAACGGTCTTGCCTTCTGGTGCGTCTCCGACAATCTGCGCAAAGGTGCGGCGTTGAACGCCATTCAAATCGCCGAGGCGCTCAACAATCGCAAATTGTTGAAGGCAAAAGGCTAAACACCTGCTGCTTGAAAGAGCGACACGCGGCCGGGCACGTTATCAATGGCCGCGTGAAAAACGCCCGTCTCCGGATTACGAATTCTGAGCGCGCCGGAGAACACGTCGAAATAAGCGCCATGCAATTGAATCTTGCCACGGCCCGCTAAAATATTCACGCACGGAAATGTCATCAGATTGCTGAGTGTATTCTCAATAGAAGCATGAGCAAGTTTCTCGACATAATCGTCAAATGACTCGTCTTTCCGCATGCCGAGTTTTGCAGCTACAGGATCAATGAGACTGATCCATTTCCCAATAAAATCACCAGGCGAGAGCGGTTGCGATTGTTCATCGGCATAAGCGCGAATACCACCACAACGACCGTGACCTAAAACAACGATATGTTTGACACGAAGCGCTTGCACGGCAAATTCAAGCGCCGCAGATGTGCCATGAAATTGTCCGCCCGTTTCAAAAGGCGGCACGAGATTGGCAACATTGCGCACAACAAAAAGTTCGCCTGGCCGCGCATCAAAAATAACTTCGGGCGAGACACGACTATCGCAACAGCCAATCACCATGATTTCAGGTTTTTGTCCGGTTGCGGCGAGATCTTCAAAACGCTCACGCTCGCGCGGCAGGCGCCCTTCCACAAAGGCACGATAGCCCTCTTGCAATCGTTGCGGAAAACTATTTGTCATGAGACCACCGTCGCCGGATCAACATTGGCTCCACACAACAACACGCCGACATGCTCGCCTTTTTTAGGTCTATAAACACCCGACAACAAAGCAGCCAATGCCGCGGCACCACCAGGTTCGCTCATAATGCGGAAGTCACGCCACAGAATTTGTTGAGCGTTACGAATAGCAGCATCATCAACGAGAGCGACATGATCCACCGCTTCTTTGGCAATTTCAAAAGCGTAACGGCCAACAGTGCGCGCGCCTAAAGAATCAGCCGCAATTGATTTCACCTCAACCGGTAGAGGCGCGCCCGCTTCAAGCGCGGCATGAAGACAACGTGATCCTTCGGGCTCAACACCGACAATTTTCACTCTATCGTGCCACCATGAGGCAATACCGCCAACCAATCCACCGCCGCCACACGCGATCAAAACCGTGTCGGGGAGCGGACCATCCTCTTCCCACTCTTTCCCAATCGTGCCTTGTCCTTCCAAGGTTTCAATCGCGTCGAAAGGGTGAACGAGAAGCGCATCGGACTGTTTTTGATAATCGAGACACGCCGCATAAGCGTCGTCAAAGATCGCACCGCCAACAACCGCTTCTGCACCAAAATTGCGAATGGTCGCCACTTTGATGGGCGCTGAAATTTCCGGCACAAAGATTTTTGCAGGCAGTCCGAGAGCCCGGGCAGCAAAAGCAACTGCCGCACCGTGATTACCGCCTGATGCTGCGGTAACCGCGGTCTTGGACGTTGCCTTCTTGATCAATGTGTTAAACGCACCGCGCGATTTGAAACTGCCGGCATGTTGCAAATACTCAAGTTTGAACGTCACCGCGCATTCGAGATCAAAGGCACGATCATTCAATTTCATGAGCGGTGTGCGCCGGATATAGGGTGCGATACGCTGATGCGCCTCGGTGATGGCGTCGCGTGATACAGGGAGCGCCATCGTCGAATTCCTTAGCCTGCAATCTTCTGCAATTGCTTCAGAACAGCTTCACCCATTTCAGCGGTGCTCACAGCGTTTTGACCTGCGGCGGCAATGTCCTTCGTGCGTAAACCTTGATCGAGCACATCGGAGATGGCTTTCTCAAGTTTATCAGCTGCATCCGTCATGCCGAAAGAATAGCGAAGCGTCATTGCAAATGATCCAAACATCGCAATCGGATTGGCCATGCCTTTGCCCGCAATGTCAGGCGCGGAACCATGCACGGGTTCATACATCGCTTTGCGTTTTCCCGTTTTTTCATTGGTCGCGCCAAGAGCCGCTGACGGCAACATACCGAGTGAACCCGTGAGCATGGCGGCAACGTCTGAAAGCATATCGCCAAAGAGATTGTCTGTGACGATCACGTCGAATTGTTTTGGCCAACGCACCAACTGCATGCCGAGCGCATCGGCAAGCTGGTGCTCGAGCATTACATCCGGATATTCGCGCTTATGAAGCGCCGACATCACTTCATGCCACAAGACGCCCGAACGCATCACATTGCGTTTCTCAGACGAGGTCACTTTGTTCTTGCGCTTGCGGGCCATTTCGAACGCAACGCGACCAATGCGCTCAATCTCATGAGTCGTATAAACTTGAGTATCAACGCCGCGCTTCTCGCCATTCTCTAACGTAACGATTTCTTTCGGCTCGCCGAAATAAACACCACCGGTAAGCTCACGCACGATGACGATATCAAGACCCTCAACGAGATCACGTTTCAGTGAGGACGCATCTGCAAGCGCAGGATAGCAAATGGCTGGACGCAAATTGGCAAAAAGCTCAAGCTCTTTGCGCAAACGAAGAAGACCCGCTTCGGGGCGTGCTTCATAAGGCACCTTGTCCCATTTCGGACCACCGACCGCACCGAACACAACCGCATCCGATTCATGCGCGAGTTTCATCGCCGCATCTGTGATCGCAACCTTATGTGCATCATAGGCCGAGCCGCCAACAAGATCACGTTCGGTTTCGAACGAACCCATCCCTGTCTTGTTCATCCATTTGATGAGTTTCTCGACTTCCGTCATCACTTCCGGACCGATACCGTCGCCGGGGAGAAGAAGCAGTTTTTGCGTCGCCATGCTGCACCTTTTGAAGAAGAACGCCGCCCGGATCAGGCGGCGCGAAGAGAAAGAACAGATTTAGATTAAGCCCAAGGCCGCGCGTTTGCGTTTTGCTTTTCAAAATCGGCAATCGCATTCGCCTTTTCCATTGTGAGGCCGATATCATCGAGACCATTGATCAGGCAGTGCTTACGGAAGGCATCAATTTCGAATTTCACAACGCCGCCATCCGGCCCGCGAATTTCCTGCGCCGGAAGATCAATCGTCATCGTCGCATTCGCACCGCGACGCGCATCATCCATCAACTTGTCGAGATCGGCTTGTGAAACCGTGATCGGGAGAATGCCGTTCTTGAAACAGTTATTATAAAAAATATCGGCGAAGCTCGTGGAGATCACGCACCGAATGCCGAAATCGAGAAGCGCCCACGGTGCGTGTTCACGCGAGGAGCCGCAACCGAAATTATCACCAGCGACAAGGATTTCGGCCTTGCGATAAGCGGGTTTATTCAGCACGAAATCCGGACTATCCGAGCCATCTTCCTTGTAGCGCATTTCCGAGAAGAGGCCGGTGCCAAGCCCCGTACGCTTGATTGTTTTCAGATATTGCTTCGGGATGATCATATCCGTGTCGACATTCATAATGTCGAGCGGGGCGGCAACGCCGGTTAATGTTTTGAAAGCATGCATATCAGTGAACTCGTTTCAAAAAAGAAAAGTTGAAATCGCTTAAGCCCATTTCCGTACATCGACGAAGTGACCTTCAATCGCTGCAGCGGCGGCCATGACAGGCGACACGAGATGCGTGCGGCCTTTGAAACCCTGACGACCTTCGAAATTGCGATTTGATGTTGATGCGCAACGCTCACCCGGTGCGAGTTTGTCGGCATTCATCGCGAGGCACATCGAGCAGCCCGGCTCACGCCAATCAAAGCCGGCGGCTTTGAAAATCTTGTCGAGACCTTCTTCTTCCGCCTGCAATTTCACGAGGCCCGAACCTGGCACGATCATCGCGCTGACAGTTGAGGCAACTTTCTTGCCATCAACAGCCTTTGCAACTGCGCGTAGATCTTCAATGCGACCATTGGTGCAAGAACCAATGAACACGCGATCAAGCTTGATATCGGTGATCTTCTCGCCACCCTTCAAGCCCATATAATCAAGCGCGCGCTGGATAGCGGCTTTCTTTTGTTCGCTTGGTGCGGCCGACGGCATCGGTACAGTGCCGGTGATCGACACGACGTCTTCCGGCGATGTGCCCCATGTCACGATGGGTGGCAGATTAGCCGCGTCGAGTTTCACTTCGCGATCGAAATGCGCAGCCGCATCCGTCACGAGTGTTTCCCAATATTTCATTGCCATGTCCCACGCCATACCTTTCGGCGCTTTCGGACGGCCTTTGAGATAATCGAATGTCTTTTGATCTGGCGCGACGAGACCTGCGCGTGCGCCACCTTCAATCGACATGTTGCAAATTGTCATGCGGCCTTCCATGGAAAGCGCGCGAATGGCTTCGCCCGCATATTCCATCACATAGCCTGTACCGCCAGATGTGCCGATCTCGCCGATGATGGAAAGAATGATATCTTTCGCAGTCACGCCTGAAGGCAATGTGCCATCAACCGTGATGCGCATGTTCTTCGCTTTTTTCTGAATGAGCGTTTGCGTGGCGAGCACATGCTCGACTTCCGACGTGCCGATACCATGCGCGAGCGCACCGAATGCGCCATGCGTCGATGTATGGCTGTCACCGCAGACAATTGTTGTGCCCGGCAATGTGAAACCCTGCTCAGGACCAACAATATGCACAACGCCTTGGCGCTTATCGAGTTCGTTATAATATTCGATGCCGAATTCACGCGCATTCTCGGCAAGCGTTTCAACCTGCGTACGCGATTCCGGATCATCAATGCCCTTCGAGCGATCGGTTGTCGGCACGTTGTGGTCGACAACGGCCAGCGTCTTTTCCGGCGCGCGCACTTTGCGCTTCGCCATGCGCAGACCTTCGAAAGCCTGCGGGCTTGTCACCTCATGCACGAGATGGCGATCAATATAGAGAAGGCATGTGCCATCCGGCTGCGTGTCGACGACATGGTCGTCCCAGATTTTATCATAGAGAGTGCGGGGCGCTGCGGCGTGAACCATCGGATTGCTCTTCCTGCGACTGGCGACCGGATCAACCGGATCAAAGTTAGCGATCAAAACCTAAAGGTTAAAAACGGCAAAGGCGCGACGTTATCCGCCGCGCCCGCCAAAACTCGTCAAAGGACCTTAACGGCCACAAGATCAGCCTTCCGACTGCTCCGTGCCGTGACCGGTCTTACGCTCGACGATGCGGGCCGATTTGCCGCGACGGTCGCGCAGATAATAAAGCTTCGCACGACGGACTTTACCGCGGCGGATGACCTTGATCGAGTCGATCAGCGGCGAATAGATCGGGAAGACGCGCTCGACGCCTTCGCCATATGAAATTTTGCGAACCGTGAAGCTCTCATTGATGCCGCCGCCATTGCGCGCGATGCACACGCCTTCATAGGCCTGCACGCGGGTGCGGTCGCCTTCGACAACCTTCACATTGACCTGAACCGTATCGCCGGGCTCAAAATCCGGAATCGGACGGGCGGCGGCGAGCTTTTCAGCCTGCTCTTTCTCGAGCTGCTGGATAATATCCATTTTGATCTCCTGCCGTATGGATTTGATGGTTTTTCTGTCGTTTTGGGCATCATCTTGGCCCAAAAACCGGGATCAACTTTTCGGGATGATGCCCCAGAAACCCCCTCAAACCAGCGTTTCGGCGCGCTGTTGTGAGTTGAAGTGGGGTCAATACAGAAAAACCCCGCCCCTGTCGAGTCGAGGGGCACGGAAAATCATTGCCTCACTCCCCCATCGCAATCAGGCTTGCATTGCCGCCTGCCGCTGCAGTGTTGACCGTAACCGTCTGCTCGAGCGTGAAGCGACGCAAATAATCCGGACCACCCGCTTTCGGACCCGTGCCAGAGAGACGCGAGCCCCCAAAAGGTTGCGTGCCAACAACCGCGCCGATCATGTTGCGGTTGATATAGCAATTGCCGGCATCAAGCCGATCAACGACTTCGTCCCGCACGGCATCGATGCGCGTATGCACGCCAAGTGTAAGACCGTAGCCTAGCGCATCGATCTGATCGAGAAGCGCCGTGAGCCCGCCCGATTTCCACCGCACAATGTGAAGGATTGGGCCAAACACTTCGCGCTTCACATCACTCACGGATTTCACCTCAAACATATGCGGCGCGACGAAAGTGCCTTGTGTCGGCGCTTTGCCGGCATGATGCGTTTTCGCAGTCTTTGTCATCGTCGCGATATAAGCATCGAGATTGGCTTTCGCTTCCGCATCAATCACGGGACCGATATGAATCGCGGTATCGCGCGGATCGCCGAGCTTCAATTCTTCTGCTGCGCCCTTGATCATTGTGATAATCTTATCGGCGACGTCATCTTGCACACACAGAAGGCGCAAAGCCGAGCAACGTTGCCCTGCTGATCGGAAAGCCGACATTACTACATCGTCGGAGACTTGTTCCGGCAAAGCGGTGGCATCAACAATCATCGCATTGATACCGCCGGTTTCGGCAATGAGCGGTACAATCGGGCCGTCTTTTGCGGCGAGTGTTCGATTGATTCGCCATGCGGTTTCGGTCGAGCCTGTAAAGGCCACGCCGCCAACGAGCGCATGCGATGTGAGTGCGGCGCCCGTATCACCCGCGCCAGGAACAAACTGCAACGCAGATGGTGGCACGCCTGATTCATGCAACACGCGAATCGCTTCAAACGCGATAAGCGGCGTTTGTTCCGCAGGCTTTGCAACCACAGAATTACCAGCCGCGAGCGCGGCTGTGATTTGCCCTAAGAAAATCGCAAGCGGAAAATTCCACGGGCTGATGCACACAAACACACCACGGCCGCGACGGATCAAACGATTGTCTTCACCGGTTGGACCGGGCAACACTTCGCCTTCACCACAAATGGCGCGTGCTTCTGCTGCATAGAAGCGGCAGAAATCAACCGCCTCGCGAAGTTCTGCAAGCGCATCGTCAATTGTTTTTCCGGCCTCAACTTGCAGAAGATGCAAAAACAAACCGCGTTGCGCTTCAAGCGCATCGGCTGCTTTTTCTAGCGCTGCGGTACGTGTCGCCGCAGGCGTACGATCCCATGCAGGGAAGCCGCGCTTTGCGGCTTCCATCGCTTTATCGGCAAGCGTCGCATCCGCTTCACTCACATGGCCAACAAGTGTAATGCCATCAATCGGTGACATGATGGCCCGTGTTGAGCGCACAAAGACTTCACCGTCAATCTTCGGTGCCGCAACAATCTTTGCTAGTGAAGCTGAATTAATTTCCGCCATCAGCGCATCAAGCGTTGCGGCGTGACCGAGCTCGACACCTTGCGAATTGCAACGCTTCGGTGCGTAGATCTCCGAAGGCATCGGCAATTTCGGATGACGCGCGGCACCTGCATTGCCAATGATCTTCTGCGGACGTGTGAGCAGTGTTTCAGCCGGAACATTCGGATCCGCTGCAACAGACACGAAGGAAGAGTTTGCGCCATTTTCAAGCAAGCGGCGCACGAGATAGGCAAGCAAATCGGAATGCCCGCCAACAGGTGCGTAAGTGCGGCAAGCGAGCCCCTCGCGCTCATTCAAAAGATGCTGATAGAGCGCATCGCCCATGCCATGCAGACGTTGAAACTCAAATCCCTCAACGCCACTTGCACGTTCCAGAATGGAGGCAACCGTTAACGCATTATGTGTTGCAAATTGCGGATAAATACGCGGCCGCGCTTTGAGCATACGCTCCGCACACGCAATATAATTCAGATCGGTCATCGCTTTACGCGTGAAGACGGGATAATCATCAAGTCCACGCTCTTGCGCGCGTTTGACTTCCGTATCCCAATAAGCGCCCTTCACAAGACGCACCATCATGCGGCGTTTGTGGTGGGTAGCGAGACTGTCGATCCAGTCGATCACTTCAATCGCGCGTTTCTGATAGGCTTGAATGGCAAGACCAAAACCATCCCAACCGGCAAGCGAGGGGTCAGCAAATACAGCCGCGATCACATCAAGCGAGAGTTCAAGACGATCCGCTTCTTCCGCATCGACCGTAAAATTCATATCATAGGATTTGGCTTCTTGTGCGAGGCTCAAGAGCACCGGCACAAGCTCGCGCATCACGCGTTCGCGCGAGAGCCACTCATACCGCGGATGTAATGCCGAGAGCTTCACCGAAATGCCAGGGCGCGATGGCAAAGGCTCATTGCCCGCCGCTTTGCCAATGGCCGCAATCGCAGCGCTGTATGAAGCGGCATAGCGATCGGCATCCTCTTGCGTGCGCGCGCCTTCGCCGAGCATATCGAAAGAATAACGAAAGAGTTTACCGGTGCCGGAGCGTGCGCGCTCAAGTGCTTCATCAATCGTTTGACCAAGCACAAAATGGCTACCGAGCACGCGCATCGCCTGACGCGTGGCTGTGCGCACTGTCGGCAAGCCCAAACGCTTTACGAGTTTGCCGATCATGCTCTCGGGCGTTTCACCCGGTTGAATGACACGCGCGGTGAGGCCCAAAGCCCAAGCCGAAGCTGACACCAAAATCGCATCCGATTGCGTTTCGTGATTGAGGAAATCGCCT
The DNA here is from genome assembly GCA_046091665.1 of Hyphomicrobiales bacterium. Taxonomy (GTDB): domain Bacteria; phylum Pseudomonadota; class Alphaproteobacteria; order Rhizobiales; family Beijerinckiaceae; genus CAIUPE01. The sequence goes on along the minus strand of JBJTCD010000056.1, from coordinate 43,094 downwards.
TGGCCCAGCTTGTCCTCAATCAGACTGTCGGCGGTTGCGGCATCCGGCACACGAAGCAGGGCTTCGGCAAGGACCATCAAAGCGAGACCTTCGGGCGTTGAGAGCGAATATTCGCGGAGCAATTCCTCGACACCGCCGAGACCGGATGTCTTGGTGCGGATCGCATGGATCAAGCCCTTCGCTGATTGATCAACGCGCTTTTCAGCATCCGAAGAAAGCGTACCCGTCAGCAGCAAGCGCGCGGCGATCTCCTCGTCATGGGGGGCAAAATCGGTGCGGAAGGGGGCAAAGGAGGTCATGAGAGCGACTTTCCACGAATTGATTTGATTTTTTCCACTATATATCAAAATTTATAGTGCTTTAATTCGTAATTTTTGCTAATTGATAGTGTAATCAGCTACATAATAGATGGAATCTAGAGAATATGTCTGATCTCGATCGAATTGACCGGAAAATTCTAAAATGGTTGCAAGAGGACGGTCGCATCACCACCGTCGATCTTGCCGAAAAGGTCGGGCTTTCGCCCACAGCTGCAAGCGAACGCGTAAAACGCCTGCTGCGCGACGGCTATGTCACGGGCTTTCGCGCCATGCTCGACCCGAAAAAACTCGACCGGGGCCTTTTGATTTTCGTCGAAGTTACGCTCGATAAAACGACGCCCGATGTCTTCGCCCGATTCAGCGATGCCGTTCAAACCGCGCCTGAAGTTCTAGAATGCCACATGGTGGCGGGCGGCTTTGATTATCTCGTGAAAACGCGCGTTGAAGATATGGCCGCCTATCGCCGCTTTTTGGGTGATGTGCTCTTGGCTCTGCCCGGTGTGAAAGAAAGCCGGACCTTTGCCGTGATGGAAGAAGTGAAATCGGACGGAGCCCTGCCGGTTTGAATGCCGTACGCGGTTGGGCTTTTGCTGCATTGCAAAAAGAGCCCTGCTCTGCCTAAATGCGCCGCTTTTCTTGAGTGGCCCATAAACAATGCTTCCTTTCAGCCCTGATGAAGCGAGCCTGCGCGCGGCGTTCCGGTGGGATGTACCGGAGCGCTACAATATCGGTGTGGCTGTGTGCGATATGTGGGCCGCGCGTGAACCTGATCGTTTAGCGCTTCTTGATGTCGATGCTTCTGGCAAGGCAGAGCGCATAAGTTTTGCAGATTTGCGCACACGCTCCAATCAGCTTGCGAATCTCATTATCAAAAGCGGCGTGAAACGCGGTGAACGCATTGCGATTTTATTGCCGCAATCGCGCGAAGTCGCAGAGAGCCATATCGCGATTTACAAGGCTGGTGCGGTGGCTTTGCCGCTTGCGGTGCTCTTTGGTGTCGATGCGCTGCTTTATCGCTTGCATGATGCCGGTGTGACAGGGCTCATCACCAATTCTGCGAGCTTACAAAAATTAAAAAGCGCGAAAGAACCTCTCCCCGATTTCAAATTTTTGCTTTCGGTTGATGGCGATGAAGGCGACGCAAAAGATTTTTATAAAGCACTCAGTGCGTGTTCGCCTGAGTTTACACCGGTTAATACATTAGCCGATGATCCGGCTTTGATGATCTACACATCCGGCACAACCGGCCAACCAAAAGGCGCGTTGCATGGCCATCGCGTATTGCCGGGTCATTTACCCGGCTTTGAATTGGTGCATGAATTTTTTCCGCGCGAGAATGATCTTCTTTGGACGCCTGCGGATTGGGCATGGGCCGGCGGATTGTTGAACGGGCTATTGCCATCGCTTGCGCATGGTGTGCCGGTTGTCGCGCGTAAGTTTGAAAAATTTGATGCGGATGAAGCCTATCGTTTGATGCAGAATTTCAAGATCCGCAATATTTTTGTGCCCCCGACCGCGCTGCGCATGTTGCGCACCGTCAAAAACCCGTGCGCGAAATATGATTTACATTTACGTACCATTGCGTCCGCTGGGGAAGCACTCGGCGCTGAAACTCTATTGTGGGCGCGTGAGGAATTGAGCCTCACGATCAATGAGGCCTATGGGCAGACCGAATGCAATCTTGTGATCGGGTCTTGCAACGCGCTCGCGATGGTGAAACCGGGTTTTATCGGTAAACCTGTTCCGGGCCACCGCGTCGCCATTATTCATGAAGACGGTACAGAATGCGCGCGTGGCGAAGTGGGTCAGATCGCTATCGCACGCCCTGATCCCGTGATGTTTTTGGGTTACTGGAATCGCGACGAGGCAAGTCACGATAAATTTATCGGTGACTGGATGACAACCGGCGACCAAGGCGTGATGGATGATGAAGGCTACATCAAATTCATCGGCCGCGATGATGATGTGATCACATCATCAAGCTATCGCATCGGCCCCGTCGAGATTGAGGATTGCCTCATCAAACATCCCGCCATTGCACTTGCTGCCGCTATCGGAAAACCCGATGCGCTGCGCACCGAAATCGTCAAAGCCTTCGTTGTTTTGCGACCGGATTTTACGCCAAGCGACGCACTCAAAAACGACATCGCCCACTTTGTGAAAGAGCGTTTGTCCGCTCATGAATATCCACGCGAGATCGAATTTGTTGAAAGCTTGCCGATGACCACTACGGGGAAGATTATAAGGCGAGAATTGCGCGCGCGGGGGTGACGTTCGTCATTACGAGTGTGAGTCTCCTAAACCGTCATTGCGAGCGAACGCGAAGCAATCTAGTTGGAGTCAAAAGAAGAGGCGCGACGGCGCTATTGCGTTCTCGCGACGATCATCAGCTGGATTGCTTCGCTCCCGCTCGCAATGACGATTACAACCTTACGCGACCGTCAAGAATATCTCGACGCATCATATCATCCACGATGCGATAGCGTCCCGTTTCACTGTCGAACACATAAAGAGGCTCGCTTGCATCGCGCGGCGTGAGGCCTTCTTTCATTAGGTCAACTTTGCGGATTTTGAATGTACCGGTCATATCCGCCTCACGACGCAGACGTAAAAACAGTGGCCGCGCGTGGGGTGGCAGATTGTCGATAAGATGTTTCGAAAGGCGATCAAGATCGAATGGTTCATGTTCGGAGAGATGCAGCGCCGCCATGCCCGCTTTACCATCATGCCCTGCAATCGCAATGCCATAAACCGCACAAGATGCAACGCCCGGATGGGTGTTGATGGTTTCTGCGACTTCATTCGTTGAAATATTCTCGCCCTTCCACCGAAACGTGTCACCGATGCGATCAACAAAATAAAAATAACCGCGCCCGTCACGCGTCACGAGATCGCCTGAGCGAAACCACGCATCACCCTCACGAAACACATTACGCAGAATTTTTGTTTCATTCGCATTTGTATCCGCATAGCCTTCAAAACGGTTCGCAGGCGCATTCGGATCATCAATAATCTCGCCAATGATTTCGCCAATCTCGCCCGGCTTGCAAGGGATACACCGTCCATACCCATCACGCATTGGTCTTTCATGCTCGACATCAAATCGCACAACTTTGACAACGAAACGTTTCTCCGCCCATTTCGGAATGCGACCAATCGCACCGGGACGTGAATCAAAATTAAACAGCGCAATATTGCCCTCGGTCGCGCCATAAAATTCACGAACATGTTTGATACCGAAACGTTTTGAAAACGCTTGAAAAATATCGGGCCGCAAACCATTGCCGCAAATCAAGCGAATACGATGTTGGCGATCGAGCAGAGAGGGCGGTGCATTCAAGAGATAACGACACACTTCACCGATATAGAAAAACAAAGTGCAGTTCTGTTTGATGATATCAGACCAGAATTCCCGCACCGATAATTTTTCGCGAATCACGACACTGCCGCCCCGAATGAGAACGCCGAGGGTGGCGAGAATACCGCCATTGGAATGATACATCGGCAGGCAATCATAAAGCCGATCATACTTTTCCGATTCCATGACGGAAGAGAAACCTAACGCCATGGCACTTACGCGATAATGATTGATATTGGCCGCTTTCGGCAATCCTGTTGTACCCGACGTGTAAACAAAGACACAGCGATCATCGAGCGTGAGCGTCACACGTTCATGAGGGTCTAGAGGCGCGTCGGAATAATTCTGCAGTGCTTGATCGAATTCCGACTCTTTAACATCATGGGCGAAAACGCGCGGTGCATCGGACACATTGTCCATGGCGTGATGATAGATCTCGCGCAAATCACGCGCGACGATGGCAAGCTTGGGCTTGACGATGGTCACAGAATGCATCAGCGCTTGGCCGGTTTGTGACGTATTCAGCAAAGCGGTTGCGCCGCCCGCGCGCGCAATACCAAGCCAGATGCAGAGATAGTCGGGACGGTTCGGCAGAAAAAGCGCGACCGTATCACCTTTACCGATGCCATTTGCGTGCGCCCATCGCGCGATACGGTTGATTCGGCTGCCCATCTCGCCATAGGTCAGTGTTTCTTCATCCGAAATCAACGCGACGCGATTGTGATTTTCGGCAATCACGTCTTCAAGACGATCCAGGACAGTACGGTTCGGGGTCGATTTGACCGGCTTCACACGATTGAGCGTGCGCAAAGCCCCGCGCAGATAAGCAATCTCGCTCAAGAGCACCGACACGGTCCACATTTTTATTTCCCTCCGCCCGTCTTTACTCCCGCCTTAAAGAGAGCGGGTTCTCAAACATGGCGGAGCGGTCGGGCGTGTCAATCCCCGGGCGATCTAGAAAGGCGTCCCAAAGCCGCGATACAAAACTCTCATCGAGGTCTTTGGTGATAAAAACAAGTTTTGTGTGGTGATCATCGTCAGGCCAGTACGATAATTTAACCGGCGGATGAAAAACATGCTGTACGCCATGGAGAATCACCGGGTGATCCGGATGTTCGGCAAGCTTCACGATCCCCTTCATGCGCAACAAATTTGGACCATGCGCTGATTGAAGCAAGGTCAAAAACATTTCGAACGCTACGATGGGAATTGCCTCATGCGTTGTGAGGCAAAAGGCGCGAATATGATCATCATGACGATTGATGTCGTGATGATGTGCGTGATGATCATGGTCATGATGATGGTCATGATCATCATAGGCTTCGGATTTGAGCCATGCCGCCACATCGGGAGTTTTTATTGAGAGATCAAAGGCGCCTGCCCCAATGAGATGCGCCACATCGGTATTGGAACTTTGCACATCAATAACAAGCGCCGCAGGATTAAGTTTTTTCAACCGTGCGCGAAGGGGGTCCGTATCCGTTTGAAGATCCGTCTTGGTCAGCACGATACGATCCGCAATCGCCGCTTGCTTTACCGCTTCACGATGATGATCAAGCGTTGATGATCCATTTACCGCATCAACAAGAGTGACAACGCCATCAAGCGTATAGCGCACGAGGATCATCGGATGACCGATAAGCGATTGTAAAATCGGTGCAGGATCGGCAAGACCCGTTGTTTCGATGATCACGCGCTTGAAAGCTTTTAGAGAGCCCGTATCATATTTTTTAATGAGATCTTCAAGCGTTGAAATCAGATCACCACGAATCGTACAACAAAGACAACCCGAAGCCATCAGGATCATATTGTCATCTCGGGTCTCTATAAAAAGATGATCGAGTCCGATTTCCCCAAACTCATTGACGATCACAATTGTATCGGCGAGCGCCGGATCTTTGAGCAATCGATTGAGAAGCGTGGTCTTTCCGGCACCAAGAAAGCCTGTGATGATCGTGACAGGAATCGGCGCACTCGGCATGAGTTTACCGGGCTGCCTGTCGTTCGGCCACCATGGTCAGAGCAATCGCAACAATCACGAGAAAGCCTCCGAAATATTGAATTGCCTGTAATCGCTCACCAAGCACAATCGCCGAAGTAATCGCCGCAACGACGGGTTCAAGACAAAAAACCAAGCCTGCAACCGTAGCCGAGATGCGCGCGAGGGCCAAGATTTGAAACACAAAACCGAGAACAAAGCCACCAATTGTCAACCAGATCGGTACTGCCGCAGTTATTTGCGTTTCAATTGTAAAGACACCGCCTGTCGCCCACACGGAGGCAAGCGCGCCCGGCAGAACAATCGCTTGCGTGACAACAATTTTTGCCGCGTTTGGGGTCACACGACATCTCGTGCCCGCGAAAAACTGCATAGCGGCAGAAACGCTTGCAAGCAGAGCCAGCGCCACACCTCTTACATCAAGATCCCCGCCCGCCATGCCGAGCACCAACACAACGCCAATGAATGCAAGGGCCACGATACCAAGCATGGCTGGCGTGAGTTTTTTGCCGTCAACGAGTGGGCTCGCAATCACGATCAGGATTGGAAAAGTATAGAAGATCACTGCCGCAACAGTGATAGGAATAAACGCAACCGAAGAAAGATAACCTATCGACACACCCATACTGCCCAACCCAAGCAGCACCATGGGCATAATCTCGCCTTTGGCGATGCGTATCGCACTGCGTGTGAGCGCGGCAAAACAAAGCCCAATCGCGATCATCACGAGCACACGCTCAGCAACAATCATCGGACCTTGAACGCCCATCTCCGATGAGATTTTTGCGAAAGTGATATTGAACCCGTAGAAAAACGCGCCGGCCAAGGCAAAGCCGATCCCCCGTCCGGTTTGTTGAGACTCCACGCGTTTACTCCCGCACTCAAGGCAAAATCGCCTGAACAAGCTTCTTCTTTTGTGTGAGACACATACGCGGGGTATCTGAGAAGCTCAACCCTCGGAAGCTGCATCGCCACTGTGCAGTTTTGGTTGACCTCAACAAAATACACGCAAATAAAGGACTTTAAAGAAAAGCATACCGGGGACAGACTTCAGATGTTATGGGCACTTGCCGCCGTCATTGCCGCCGCCGCACAAACCGCGCGCAATGCGATGCAACGGAAATTGACTGCTGAAATTGGAACTGTTGGTGCAACACAAGTTCGCTTTCTCTACGGCTTCCCGTTTGCACTTTTGTTTTTAAGTCTTGTTGCAGGCGTGAGCGGTGAAATCGTTCCTGCCGCCGATCTCGCTTTTGTTGGCTTTGCCTTTGGCGGGGCGGTCTCTCAAATTCTCGCAACCGCTTTGATGTTGCTGGCGATGAAAGAACGCTCCTTCTCGGTTACGACGGCCTATACAAAAACGGAACCCGTTCAAGTGGCGATTTTTGGTTCCTTAGTGCTTGGCGACCACCTCTCCCTCACGGCTATCGGTGCAATCATTTTAGCAACCGTCGGCGTTGTTTTAATGGCCGTGAAAGCGGGAGAAAAGCTCACTGCCGCAGGCCTTCGCCCCGCACTCGCCGGAATTGCCGCGGGCGGACTCTTCGCGCTTGCGGCCATATTTTTTCGCGGGGGTATTCTCGAGCTTGGAGAACAAAGTTTTGTGTTACGCGCTTCAACGATGCTCGCATGGTCTCTTGGTCTTCAAACACTGATCCTTATCATCTGGATGCTGCTCTTTGTTCGACGCGCACTCACCGCCAGCATCGGCGTGTGGCGCTCGTCGCTTTTTGCAGGATTCATGGGCGCCTTCGCTTCGCAATTCTGGTTCATTGGCTTCTCGTTAACCGCCGCCGCCAATGTTCGAACGCTCGGCCTTGTCGAAGTGTTCTTTGCGCAAATCGTCACGCGCAAATTATTGAGTGAAACCACAAGCAGACGCGAACTCATAGGCATGGCGCTAATCCTCATCGGCGTCGGAGCTTTGTTGATCGTGGGTTAAGGCTTTCGAAGCCCTCAATCATCTATACTGTTACATGTGACAGTTTCATTTACCTAACGCATTAGACATCGTTTCATAACTGGGCTTGAATTGTGTACACATATCAGGTACATATTTTATGAGATGATGGTCGATGCCGGATGATCTACCAGCATTTTCATGGAGCCGCTCGAAGCGGGACGAGAATTGGCGGATCAGAAAAGTCGATTTCGCCGTCGCGGTTGGAATTTTTGACGATCCTGATCGCTTAGAAGCACCAGATACACGGATTGATTATGGCGAAGAAAGGTTCCAAGCGCTCGGCACCACGGACAAAACGCTCTATTTCATCGTCTATACGTGGCGAGGACAAGTCCGCCACATTATCACGGCGTGGAAGGTCGGCAAACGAAGCGCTAAACGATATCGCGACCTTCTCGCACGACGACATCGAACGGATGAAATCGGCGAGTAGTTCATCGCGGCAAATAGGCAGAGCGCCGACATTGGAACTTGATGACTCATTCTGGAAAGCGGCCACATTCGTGAATGAAAAGCCGAAGCGAAAGACCTCCATTCATTTGCGAGTCGACCAAGAAATATTAGACCATTTTCGCAATCAGGGACCAGGACATCTGACTCGTATGGCAAATATTCTGAAGGCCTATGTTCAGGCTTCGCGATCAAACAAATAAAAATCAGGCAGGTGCCCGTGCCGAGATTGCGAGCGCGTGGACACCATCTGCAAATTCTTCTGAAAGAAGCGCGTTGACGGCGCGGTGCATCTCCACGCGGGACTTACCCTGAAACGCTGCACTCACAATTTCGATGGAGAAATGCGTTTGCCCACCAGGTCTCGCACCCGCATGACCCGCATGACGATGGGAATCATCCGTCACCACAAGATGCGTGGGCGCGAAAACCTCGCGCAATTTTGTTTCTATGCGGTCGCGGATGGGGATGTCGGTCATGTGATCAGCGCCTCAACCGCCCTATCTGCGTCACTTCGCCCGCTCTCCGCAAGACTTGTTTCCAGACTGCCGGAGCGATTATTAAGCCGCTATGAACCCGAAATCGAAACTCTTTGACAAGATCCGCATACCGCCGCGAAGCCGCCGGGGACGCCCCGAATCGGAACCGCCGCGTTGCGAGCATCCGGGATGTGCCGAGCCGGGGCCTCACCGCGCACCAAAGGGCCGTCACGAAGAAGGCCGCTTCTGGCAATTCTGCATCGATCATGTGCGGGAATATAACCAATCCTACAATTATTTCGCCGGAATGAGCGATTCTGCGATCCTTTCCTACCAAAAAGACGCGATGATCGGCCACCGCCCGACTTGGAAGATGGGCGAGAATGCCGCGAGTGGCAAAAGACGCCCGCAGCAAAAGAAGCCCGAGGAGGTCTTTATCGACCCCTTCAACCTCTTTGACGATGCCGGGGCCAAAAAGCCGCGCAAGAAAGCCGAGCCCGAGGGGCCGCGGGTCGGTGCGCTTGCCCAGAAGGCCTATGAGACGCTCTCGCTCGAGATTGGTTCGGATTCCGCGACCGTTCGGCTCCGCTACAAGGAGCTGGTCAAGCGCTTCCATCCGGATGCGAATGGCGGGGATCGCTCTCTGGAAGATCGCTTAAGAGAGATCATCCATGCGTATAATACATTGAAAGCGGCAGGCCTCGCCTGATAAAGAAAAGCCCGAGGGTTCGTAATGAACCCGCCATTTCCCAACAAGGACGATCGTTAGCGGTCATCCAGCGGCAGCCGGAAACGGCCTACCGTGCCAGTAGTCGATGCGAGGTTTTACGTGACAAGCGCCCCTGTGACCCCCGGTATGCCCGATATCACCGTATCCGCACGCGAGATGTTCGGCATCGACACGGATATGAAAGTGCCGGCCTATTCGGTTGCCGATCCGCATGTGCCTGATCTGGATCCTGATTATCTCTTTGATCGCCAGACAACGCTCGCCATTCTCGCGGGCTTTGCGCGCAATCGCCGCGTGATGGTGTCAGGCTATCACGGCACGGGTAAATCAACTCACATCGAACAAGTGGCCGCGCGTTTGAAATGGCCTTGCGTGCGCATCAATCTCGACAGCCATGTTTCGCGTCTCGATCTCGTTGGTAAAGATGCGATCGTGTTGAAAGACGGTAAGCAAGTCACCGAATTCCAAGACGGTATTTTGCCTTGGGCTTTGCAGAACAACATCGCGCTTGTATTTGACGAATATGATGCAGGCCGCCCTGATGTGATGTTCGTTATTCAACGCGTATTAGAAATTTCCGGCAAGCTCACTTTGCTTGATCAAAAACGCGTGATCCGTCCGCATGGGGCGTTCAGACTTTTTGCGACAGCAAATACTGTGGGTCTTGGTGATACATCCGGCCTTTATCATGGTACGCAACAAATCAACCAAGGCCAGATGGACCGTTGGTCGATTGTGACAACGCTGAATTATCTGCCGCATGATAAGGAAGTCGATATCGTCTTGGCGAAATCAAAGCCTTTCCAAACCAAGGAAGGTCGCGACACGATCAATCGCATGGTGCGCCTCGCTGATCTCACACGGCAAGCCTTCATGAATGGTGATCTCTCCACTGTGATGAGCCCGCGCACCGTCATCACATGGGCCGAGAATGCTGACATCTTCGGCAATATCGGCATGGCGTTTCGTCTGACCTTCCTCAACAAATGCGATGAACTCGAGCGTCCTCTGGTCGCCGAATTCTATCAACGCAGCTTCGGTGAAGATTTACCGGAAAGCGCGTTGAATGTGGCGTTGAGCTAAGGATCATCGCGAGGACCTGTGTCGACATCCAATCGCAAACCCGCATCACCAAAAAAAGCACCCGCTGAGCCGTTTAAGCGCGCGGTGATCGGAACGATGCGCGCCATTTCGGGGAAGACCGAACTGGACGTAAGTTTTGCAAATGATCGACCGGCTTTGTTAGGCGATCGCGCACGTCTTCCCGAACCGCCTCGCAAGATGACGGCACAAGATGCGGCTGTGTTGCGTGGTCATGCTGATTCCATGGCACTTCGTTTATCGTGCCATAATGATTCAATTCATCGTCGGTTGTTGCCGGGTGGACAAGTGGCACGTTCTGTCTATGACGCGATTGAACAAGCGCGTTGTGAATCCATTGGCGCACGCCGCATGGAAGGCGTCGCGGCCAATTTGTCAGCCATGCTTGATGACAAATATCACCGCGGCAATTTTAGCCAATTGACCGATGTTGCGGATGCGCCGATTGAGGAAGCGCTTGCGATGTTGGTGCGCGAGCGTTTAACGGGTTCGGCCCCGCCGCCTGCAGCACAAAAACTTGTTGAACTTTGGCGTCCCTTTATTGAGTCGAAAGCCGGCGCAAGTCTCGATGGGCTTGAAAATCATATTGATGATCAGCGTGCTTTTGCGCGCGTTGTTCGCGAAGTGCTTGTCAAACTCGATATGGCCGAAGACGCCGACGCTGAAGGTGACAACAACGACGAGGACAACGAGCAACAATCCGAGAGCGAAAGCGAAGATCAAGAAAGCGGCGAGAAGGAAGAACAAGCGTCAACCGAAGAGACGGAATCAAGCGCAGCCGAAGAGTCTGACGCTGAGACCGAAGAAGGTATGGCCGACGCTGAAGATGGTCCAACCGATGATCAGATGAATGAAGACGATATGCCGGATTCGGATGAGTCTGATAATACGCCTCGCCCGCCGCCACCGTCTCGTCCTGAAAAACCTGTTTCAGACTATCGCATTTTTGCTACCAAATATGATGAGACGATTGGCGCAGAAGATCTTTGTGACGCAGAAGAACTCACGCGGTTAAGGGCTTATCTCGATAAACAGATCAGTCATCTCTCAGGTGTCGTTGCGCGTCTTGCCAATCGTCTGCAACGCCGTTTGATGGCGCAACAAAATCGCGCATGGGAATTTGATCTGGAAGAAGGCGCACTTGATCCGGCACGTCTGCCGCGCATCATCATCGATCCGCATCAACCACTTTCGTTCAAACGCGAGAAGGATACAAATTTCCGCGATACGGTCGTGACACTTCTGATCGATAATTCAGGATCAATGCGTGGTCGTCCAATTTCTGTGGCGGCAACCTGCGCCGATATTCTCGCGCGCACGCTTGAGCGTTGCGGTGTCAAAACCGAAATTCTCGGCTTCACCACACGTGCCTGGAAAGGCGGACAATCACGCGAATTCTGGTTGCAGTCCGGCAAACCCAATATGCCGGGGCGCCTCAATGATTTGCGTCACATCATCTATAAAGCCGCAGACGCGCCTTGGCGTCGTGCGCGTAAAAATCTAGGACTGATGATGCGCGAAGGATTGCTCAAAGAAAATATTGATGGCGAAGCGCTTGATTGGGCGCATAAGAGATTGCTTGTTCGCCCCGAGCAGCGAAAAATTTTGATGATGATTTCAGATGGCGCGCCAGTTGATGATTCAACGCTTTCGGTGAACCCCGGCAATTATCTCGAAAAACATCTACGCTTTGTTATTGATGAAATTGAAAATCGTTCGCCGGTCGAATTGATCGCGATCGGCATCGGCCATGATGTGACGCGCTATTATAAGCGCGCCGTCACCATCGTTGATGCCGAAGAGCTCGGTGGCGCGATGACCGAAAAATTGGCCGAGTTGTTCGACGATAACGCGCCCGGCGACAAACGCCGCGCGGCGTGAGACTCGTTTCAAACAATCGCGATTTTTAATTGACGGCCAAGCGCCTGTGCTGCGCGGGATAATGTTCCAAGCGTCAAAGACTGGTTCTCAGGATCGAGTAAACGATCCAATTGACGACGATCCGTTTTCATTCGTGCTGCCATCTCTGTTTTTGTGACGCCTTGCTTTTTCATTGCTTCTTCGATTTGCCAAGCGAGAATGCGCTTAATTGCAACAGCTTCTGTTTCCGCACGAAGGCCTTGTTCATCGAGAAATTCATCGAATGTTTCGGCGCTGATGTTTTTATGTTTTTTACGCATCTTCACACTCCTTTTTACGCTTGATTGCGAGCGTAATGTCGTGCTGCGGAGTGGCTTGTGTCTTTTTCATAAAGCCATGCAGCAAGATCATCTCGTTCTCAATCATCACAAACAGAACACGAGCAATACGACCTCTGTCTAGCGAACTTCTTACTTCCCAAATCCCACGACCCAAAGAACGGCATACAGGCATGCCGATAGGCCATCCAAACTCAACAGTTTGAATATCTTGCCCGATGATGCGGCGATCATCGATTGAAAGATCAAGCAACCATTCCCGCACCGGCTTTGATCCCGCTGCAGTTTGATAAAAACGCGCCGTTACTTTTTTCGGCAGCGAGACCATAAGATATTCGTGTCATTTTTGACACGTTTTGTCAATGAGATTTTTGCGACAAACGCCGCGCGGCGTAAATTTACGCCGCGGCTTTCTCTGCGCGTTCCATGGGAAGAATGACGCTCATCAGCGCGCCATAAGGCAATAGCGCGATGAGTGCGATGATCATCTTCACCGTGAAATCAAACACGGCCAGGCTTTGCCAAAGCATCACATCAGTGCCGAACAAATTGACGAGGCCCGACATGTCGGGATCACCCGCGAAAGCCAGCGAGAAGAAGAGCGCGGTATCCAGTGCAGAACCGATGACACTGCCGACGAAGGGCGCGCGCCACCAGGCTTGGCGACGCAAGCGATTAAACACGGTGATGTCGAGCAACTGGCCGACGAGAAAGGCAGTGCCGGAAGCCATCGCTATGCGGGGTGTCGCAAGCCAGATCGACAACACAACAGCAAGGGCAAAACCAACGATAACAAGTTGGCGCGCAACGCGCGGACCGTAACGTCGATTGGTGAGATCGGTCACAAGAAACGCCACCGGATAAGTGAAAGCACCCCAAGTGAGATAATCACCAAGTCCAAAAGGCTCGAAGGGATATTGAACGAGAATGTTTGACGCAACGACCACCAAGGTCATCGCAACAACCGGCAGAATGAGCCGGTGAATGGCAAGAGAAAGCATCTCGCAGTCCTTTGAAGCTAACGGCAGAGGCCGATGCAGAGTTCGTTACGCACGAAAGGCAGACGGCAGAGGCCGACGCCCACAGGCAGAAAGCAAGAAAAATAGAAACGCGATTAGTGAGCGGCGAGTTTCTTTTCGACGTCGCGCTTCAAGTCGCGAGCGGTCGGCGAGAGATCTTCAGCGCGGGCTTTCACGAGGAACGCATCAAGACCACCGCGATGCTCAACCGTGCGCAAGGCATTGGCCGAAACGCGCAGGCTTACAGAGCGGCCAAGCGCATCCGATTGAAGCGTGACTTGGCAAAGATTGGGAAGGAATTTCCGCTTGGTCTTGCGGTTCGAGTGGCTGACAAGCTGCCCGCTCAACACGGCCTTACCCGACAATTCGCAACGGCGTGACATGGATTTCGTCCTTACTGGTCGTATCAGGTCCGCTTTCGCCGCCATCCCTAAAGACGGAGGGCGGCCAGAGCCGCCCATCGACACGCGCACCCTCAAAAATTGGGTCGAGGGTCTATAGGGGAGAAGCCGCCAGAGCGTCAAGCGAAACCTGCCTTTTTCAGGCATCACCAGATCAAGTCCAGACAAATCGCTTACCGCAATGTAGAGATAAATTGACGATTCGCCCCTCTTTGATCCTGCCGGACGCGTTTATGGCCTCTTTTTCTGCCCTTAAGCGGCCCCTGACCTCTCTTATCGTGGCTGGTTCGCTTTTGACCGGCCTTTCCAACCCTGCCTTGGCGGCGCCAAAATCCTATTCGGTTTATTATTCGGTTTCGATCGCCTTTATCTCAATCGGAACGGCACGTTTTTCTGAAACACGGCGCGGTTCGGGCTATAAACTTCATCTCGGCGCCGATTTCCTCGGTATTTTCCGCTATTTCTTTGCGCCCCGCCTCATCGCCGATGTCGAGGGCATTGAGAGCGGCGGGAAGTTCTCCGGCAATCGCTACAGTCTCGCGGTTGATCATCCAGACGATCCCCAACGCGTGGATATGACATTGTCGGGCGGCACGGTCACAAGTGCCGTCCTCACCCCGCCTCTGCCCGAGAGGCCGGACCGTGTGCCCGTTCTCCCCGAACAAAAACGCGGCGTTATCGATCCCCTCACCGCCTTCCTGATCCCATTGAAGAATGAGTCGACCGCAAGTGATGTCTGCGCACAAACGCTCAAAGTGTTCGATGGCGCCGGGCGCTTCGACATCACTTTACTTCCTGACCAGGAGCGGACGCTGAGCATCACCGGTTATAAGGGCCCGACGGTTGATTGTTATGTGCGCTATATGCCCGTGTCCGGTCATCGCGAGAAACGCGCCAATGTGACCTATATGGAGAATAACCGGGATATTTCGGTGCGCCTCGCACAAGTACCCGGGCAATCTTATTTCGTGCCCGTTGATATTCAAATCGCAACCATGATCGGCGATTTGCGGATCGAAGCCACGAAAATCGAGGGCTTCGAAAAACCCTCTGACACCGCGACCGCTGAGACCCCTTAATTCATCTGAATCTGTCTCAAATTACGACAGGATGAGTGCGAAAAGCGCTGATTCGTGCAGGATTCGTTCCCGCTTTGCGCCAAATCTTGACGAAAGGTGAATCTGCCAAAGAAGCGTGCTTAATCGATTTTTCACGTCTCTGGTCGCTTACGACACCAAAAGCGATTCGGACGCGATTCGTTCCTTAATCGTTCGATTTCCCTGTCATTTCCTCTCTAACTTTGTCTCATTTTGCGACAATCGGTTTGACTTTGATACAGAGGGTCGGGCAGGTTCCAGCGCCTCTTTGAAGTTGATCATGCGTTCTCCCTCACTTCCCCCTTCCCAGCGTGCCCGTGGCGTTACCGCCATTCTCGGGCCGACCAATACCGGCAAGACTCATCTCGCCATTGAACGCATGCTGGCGCATCCCTCCGGCATCATTGGTCTGCCGTTGCGATTGCTCGCGCGCGAAGTCTATGAACGCGTCGTTGCGCGCGTGGGCGCACCGGCGGTCGCACTCATCACCGGTGAAGAAAAAATCAAACCGCCAGGCGCGCGTTATTATGTAGCGACGGTTGAAGCGATGCCACGTGATGTCGATGTCAGTTTCATCGCGATTGATGAATGCCAACTCGCTGCCGATTTTGATCGCGGACATGTTTTCACGAATCGTGTTCTCAATATGCGCGGTCGCGATGAGACGATGTTGATCGGTGCAGAAACGATCAAACCGCTTTTGCTCAAACTCATTCCCGGATTGCAAACAACAACGCGTCCGCGCCTGTCGCAATTGACTTTTGCAGGGGATCGCAAAATCAGCCGTTTGCCGCGCCGCTCCGCGATTGTCGCATTTTCTGCAGATGAAGTTTATGCGATTGCGGAACTCATTCGTCGTCAAAGCGGTGGTGCGGCCGTTGTTCTTGGTGCGCTTTCACCACGCACGCGCAATGCACAAGTCGCACTCTATCAGTCAGGTGATGTTGATTATCTTGTTGCAACAGATGCGATTGGGATGGGTCTCAATCTTGATGTCGATCACGTCGCTTTTGCGGGTGATCGAAAATATGACGGCACAAAATTTCGTCGCCTTGTGCCGGGTGAATTCGGACAGATTGCCGGACGTGCCGGCCGCTATTTGAAAGATGGCTCATTTGGATCAACGGGTCGTTGTGCGCCCTTTGAAGATGAGCTTGTCGAAGCGCTCGAATCCCACGTCTTTCCGCCTTTGCCGATGTTGCAATGGCGCAACGCTGAGCTTGATTTTTCAAGCGTCTCCGCGCTGATCCATGCGCTTGACCGTGTCCCAGAGGAAGACGGGCTCACGCGCGCGCCCTTGGCCGATGATCTCCGAGCGCTTGAGGCGGCTTCGCGGGATCGGGAAATTATGGCCGCGGCCAAAGGACAGAAAGCCGTCGAATTGCTCTGGGCGGTGTGCCAAGTGCCTGATTATCGTAAGGTTTCGCCGCAAGCCCATGCCGATCTCGTGACCACTCTTTATCTCGACCTCGCGACGAAAGGGCGGATCCCGGCCGATTGGTTCGCCCGCCAGATCGCCGAGGTAAACCGGACCGATGGCGATATCGACACACTCTCCGCCCGGATCGCCCAGATCAGGACATGGACCTTTGTGGCCAATCGTGAGAACTGGCTCGCGGATCCAACGCATTGGCAGGACGCCACGCGACAGGTAGAAGATGCATTGTCAGACGCGCTCCATGAGCGTCTGGCCCAAAGATTTGTTGACCGCCGCACCAGCGTGCTGATGCGTCGGCTGAGAGAGAACGCGATGCTGGAAGCGGATATCACGGCGACGGGCGAAGTCCTTGTCGAGTCACACCCCGTCGGCCGATTGATCGGTTTTCAATTTGTGCCTGAATCGGACACAGGTTCGCCCGAAGGAAAAGCTTTGCGCGCTGCCGCTTTGAAAGCCCTAGCCGGTGAATTTGCGAGCCGTGCCACACGTGTTTCAAATGCCGTCGATGAAGCTTTTACTTTGAGTCACGACGGTGCCCTGCGCTTCTTAGGCGAACCGATTGCGCGTTTGGCTGCTGGCGAAAAACTTCTTGCCCCGCGTTTGCGCCTTCTTGCTGATGAACATCTCGAATCAGCAGATCGCGAGAAAGTTCAAAACCGCATTGATCTCTGGCTCAAAGCGCATGTTGAAAAACTTCTTGGACCTCTTTTGAAATTGGAAGAACCGGAATCGCTCACCGGCATGGCGCGTGGTATCGGTTTTCAAATCGCTGAAGCGCTGGGTGTGCTTGATCGCACCAAAGTCAATGAAGACATGAAAACGCTTGACCAAGAAGCGCGCGCGGCTTTGCGCGGCCTTGGTGTAAGATTTGGCGCTTATCATTTGACTGTGCCTGCTTTGTTGAAACCGGCCCCACGCGCTCTTGCATGCCAACTCTGGGCGTTGAAAGAAGGTGGCGCAGAAGTGAAGGGGCTTGATGACATTCTTCATCTTGCCGCTTCGGGCCGCACATCGATTCCAATTAATCCCGATACACCGAAGGCGCTTTATCGTGCTGCCGGTTTCCGCGTCTGTGGTTCACGCGCCGTGCGTGTCGATATTCTTGAAAGACTGGCCGATCTTATTCGCCCCGCGATTCAATATCGTCCGGGCATCACGCCGGGTGAACCTGCTGCAGGCGCTGCCGATGGTGAAGGATTCGTTGTCACCGTTGCGATGACATCGCTTTGCGGATGTGCGGGCGAAGATTTCAATTCAATTTTGAAATCGCTTGGTTACATCATGGATCGTCGTGCGGGACCTGCAATCACTGTTGCGCTTGCAAAAGCGAATGAAGCGGTTGAAGCTGAAACGACGACAGAAGCGGCAGCTGATCCTGAGGCAACCCAACCTTCCGAATCAAGTGAAGCGTCTTCTGTTTCAAGTGACTCACAAATTGCCACTCCCGACGGTGGAATTGAGACGCCCTCACCTGAGGCCACAACGACCGAAGCTGCTGAACCTGTGATGATTGAAGTGTGGCGGCAACATAGCCACCGCCCGCAAGGCCAAAAGCATGAGCGTCGCAAGCCTCATCACAATAAACCGCGCGAAGGGGAAGCGGCTGCATCCGCTGACTCAAACACTTCGCAAGCGAGTGAGAAGAAATCATTCCATCGCCGTCCTGATAAAACTACACAAGAGGATGGTGAAAATCGCCCATCACGCAAGCCTTATTCAAAACATGACGGTGGCCGCGATGAGCGTCGTAGTGGGCAGCGCTTTGAAGGGCGAGGCGGCAAAAAAGATCAAGCCCGTAAACCAGATCGCGGCTGGCAAGACCCTCCGCGTCCGCGTGAGCAAGATCGTGCACCCGATCCCAATTCGCCTTTTGCAAAATTATTGGCGTTGAAGTCGCAACTCGAAAGCAAAGAGAAATAAGAGACGAAAAATTTTTTGCCTCTTATTTGGATTTCTCTTCATTCACCATCACAGTACGACTTAAAATCTCGCCTAATCCATGCGCGCGTAAAGCGCGATCAATGACAAAAAGCAAATCGGAGCTCACGCGTCCGGCATCATCCACTTCGGCGACAAAGCCTGTGAGCTCGAATTCTTTTACGGTCTCGCCTAACTTTTTATATTGAACATGTGGTGCGGGATCGCGAAGCAATTTGCCATTTGCCTGCGCGGCTTCACTCATCAAGCGATGAACAAGATCGGGGTCGGCATCGCGCGCAACCGGAACGGAAATCACAACACGGCCTGTGCGATCATTATGAACGCGATTTTTCACGACACCTGAAACAAGCGATGAGTTCGGAACGATCAGAACTGAGCGGTCAAATGTTTCAATCTCTGTGGCGCGCACATTGATGCGTTTGACATGTCCTTCTTCAGCGCCAACAGCCACCCAATCGCCCACACGAATGGTGCGCTCCCATAAAAGGATCAGACCCGAAACAAAATTATTGACAATGGATTGAAGACCAAAACCGATACCAACTGAGAGTGCACCGGCAACGATGGTGACTTTCTCGAGGCTTAACCCTAAGCCACTCAGTGAGACAGCGGCCGCAACAATAAAGCCCGCATAGCCAATGCCGGTCACAATTGAATTTCGTAAGCCGGAATCAAGATGTGTACGGGGCAAATAGTTTTGTGTGAGCCATCTTTGCAATCCGCGCGTGAGAAGAATGCCTGCCCCGAAAAGAAGAATCGCAAAGAAGGCGGCGCCGAATGAAATCGTGACTTCACCAATTGTGAAGCCGAAAATAACCGCTTTAAGCGGTAAAAGAATATCACCTGAATCAACACGCCAAGGTGCAAGCGCCAAAGTGACACCGAGACCTAAAACCAAAAGCTGCAACACGCCCGAGAGAATGACAGCAATTTGTTCAAGCGCGGGACGCGAGAGACCTGATGCAGATTGAATGGAACGAAACGCCTTTGTGCTCGGCGACATCAGATAATCAAATGAATCCTCCGCAATCTGCCGACCAATATAAGTGAGGACCGTCAAGATCACGATCGTCACGAGTTGATCGGCAAGAAAACTTGCGAGAACCGGGTAACCAAAAATTGCCGAAATCGAAATGCCGACAATCATCACCCAACCAAAGAGGCGCGCAATCACAATCCAGAAGGGTCGCTGATCACCAAATACATCACCTCGATCTTCTGGCTTTAATCTGTAAAGGCCAATGGTGAGCGTGGCCGCAACCAGAAGCGCAATCAGTGATTTTGAAAGAACCGAGAGGCCAAGACCCGCAACAATGGCTTGATTGATGGATTCAATCACGCGACCTGTCGCAATGATGATCGCGATGCGACGCGAAAGTGCTGCAAGCTTTTCGGCCTGCCGATCTCCCAAAGGCAGAACACGCCATTCGGGTTTTGCGGTCGCAAGAATTCCGCCCGCAAGACTGCTAATGAAGCTTATGAACACTGCGGCGCGTAATAGCGCCACCATGACAGGCTCAACACGGTTCGGCAGAAGAGCGGCTCCATCAACCGCCTGCTCAATCGCAAAAATGCCAAAGAAGGGGATGACGAAACCGATGGCACCCACGGCCACCGCACGAAGAGCGCGTTGCAATCTTGTGGGATTTCCGAAACGCGTCGAACGTTCGATCATCGCAATCACGTGACGCCGCGCAACAGTCGTTGCAAAGGCCGTCAGGCCCAACCCCAACGCGATCAACAAGCCGCCAAGAAGACCTGCGCGATCAACCGCACGTTCGATTGTATCGCGTGCCACAATGCCAAGCGCTCGCACATCATGCGAGAAGTTAAATCCGATATCTGACCAAAGCCCAGGCGAAAGGACGCTTGCCGATTGCGTGAAGAGCTGCTGTGTGAAAAGCGCGCGCCGTTTATCGAAGATCGCTGTTTGCAATTGATCAGCCTGAACCGACAAAGTGCGGGCAAGCTTTACGGTATCATCAAATTCTTTGAGTGCTTTTTCACGATCCTCGCGCTCTTTCGAAATATCAGGGCTTTCAGGTGGCGCTTTATCATCGGGCTTCGGACCTAATTCTTTCAAGCGCGAACGAATCGCTTCGGCACGCGGCGATTGTTCATCGGTGATCGTTTTCACCGATTGGGCGATGGCTTCAATGCGTTGCCGCTTTTCCTGAAAAGATGCGTCGCCCAAGGGGCGGGACGTGATCGCTGTTTCAATCCCATCAAGTTCAAGGCGCAACGCGTCAAGTTGTGCGCGGACATTGGTTTGATCCTGCGCGTTGACCGCAGCCGACCAAAACAAAAGAACAAAAGTCAGGAGAGAGACAACAAAGGAGCGGTTTTGTCGAAGAAAGCTCACAATGAGTGCCGCCATGCGTTAAGCCCTCCGCTCTTCACCCGAATCATCGGGCGATGACCAACGGAATGTCTCCGTAACGCGAAAGTGTCAGTCACGCAAAGGCGGATCAACGCAAAAGGGGCAAGCGCGTGTCTTTGACGAGGCCTCACGCCTTTTGTTTGGCGCGCTCGATTCCTTCAAGGATCAACCGCCGCGCCTCTTGAGCGTCACCCCAACGCACGATCTTCACCCATTTGCCGGGTTCGAGATCTTTGTAATGGGCGAAGAAATGCTCAATCTGATGGATCGTGATTTCCGGAAGATCCGTGTAATTCATGACCTTCTCATAGCGCTTTGTGAGTTTCGCGCTGGGAACAGCGACTATTTTTTCATCACCACCGGATTCATCTTCCATGATGAGCACGCCCACAGGCCTCACGCTCATAATCGCACCCGGTATAATCGCCCTTGTATTGGCGACGATCACATCACAGGGATCACCATCATCGGAGAGTGTGTGCGGAATGAAGCCATAATTACCCGGATAGCGCATGGATGTATAGAGAAACCGATCAACAACAAGCGCGCCGGCGTCCTTATCGATTTCATATTTAATCGGTTCGCCGCCAATCGGGACCTCGATCACAACATTGACATCATCGGGAACATTTTTCCCGAGCGAAATGGCCTTGAGATTCATTGGTGACCTGCCTTTTATGCAGAAAAATGCGCAAACTCATGCGCCTAAGTAAAGCTCCGCTCCGAGAAGAACAAGAACGACTTTCGGGGAACTCTCTCCGACCCCGTTCATGAAACGGTCTTATTGTTTTGACAGGAGAAGCGTCGCTCGCCATAGTCCGCACCTCCATGAATGATCACGTGAATATTCCCGCAAAAAGCCGTAACCCCTATTATCAGGGGCCTGTCAGCGACCATTTCGACGGCGAACATTTCTTCAATCCGGGACGCCGCTGGCAGAAATCCCCCGGCGATCTCTTGCGCTGGATGATGGAGCGGAAGCCGGAACGCTGGCCCGCCTCACATCCGAGCCCTTACATGGACGCTCCCCCGCATCGGGTGCCGGGTCGTGACATCAGGCTCTCTTATGTGGGTCATGCGAGTTTTCTTTTGCAAACAGGCGGACTCAATATTCTGATCGATCCGGTGTGGTCGGAGCGCGTATCGCCCTTGCGCTTTGTGGGGCCGAAACGTGTAAATCCGCCCGGCATACCGTTTGAGAAACTACCGCCGATTGATGTCGTACTCGTTTCCCATAATCACTATGATCATCTCGATATTCCAACGCTGCGTCGCCTGCATGCGGTACATGCGCCGCGCATAGTAACGCCGCTTGGCAATGACACGATCATTCGCGACGCTCATGCGGGCATTCGTGCTGAAGCGCATGATTGGGGCGCGCGTGTTGAGCTTGGCCCTAATATCGCTGTTCATTTCGAAGAGGCCTATCACTGGTCGGCGCGCGGCATTCGTGATCGTCTGCGTGCATTATGGGCAGCCTTTGTGATCGAGACGCCAGCCGGACGCATCTATCATGTCGGTGATACAGGGTTTCATGACGGGAAAATTTTTCCGGCTGCGCGTGAAAAACATGGGCGCTTAAAATTAGCAATTCTCCCGATTGGCGCTTATGAACCACGCTGGTTTATGGCCGAGCAACATATGAATCCCGATGAAGCCGTTCGTGCGCTTATTGCGCTTGGTGCCGAACGCGCGGTCGCGCATCACTGGGGTACTTTTCAATTGACAAATGAAGGTGTCACGCGTCCGCCAGAGGATTTAAAAAAAGCTTTGGCCACACATAAAGTGGATGAAAAGAAATTCGTTGTCCTTCGCCCGGGCGAAGTTTTGAACGCTTAGAAGACCATTTATTTTTTCGGCTGAACGAGGATGTTGATCATTGTTTCGGGTGAATTGGATTTATCACCAAAGGCAAGATATTCTTCGATGAAAGCATCTTTCACAACAATATCTTTAGCATCGAGATAGGCCGTGATTTGTTCATAGGCACCATCAATCTCATCATAAGATGCAAGATGCACGAAGCGGATCGCTTTACCGGTCGGCGTTTCACCGAGTTTAACATCACTTGCCAAATCGGGCGGCGGTGGTGACGCAGCAGCAATCGGCAACATGATATCGTATGTGAAACCGGAATTATCGGTCTCAATAAAAATTGTCAGCGGATAACCGACAACTGACAGTTTTGATTTTTCAGCCGTCGCTTTGAGCTTAGTCACCGCTTCACGGAGTTGATCATAGGCCTTTTCCCATTCGCCTTTGCCATGCGAGATCAAAGCCGGGCGTGATTCAAGCGTAAGCCGATCAGGCAAAATCACTTCGGACGCGGGGGGAGCGACGCTTTTAAAAACCGCGGTGGCGCTTGCGGGCGCGGCAGGTTCGCTAGGCGCAGGAGCCGCTGGCGCCTCAAGCGCGCCTTTCGGCGTTTCAATCGGCATCACGACGGGTGGCGGGAGATCCGGCGGCGGCGCCAAGGGCGTCGAGTCGATGGTTTGAGCCCTGAGGGGCAAAACACCCATGCCGAGAGCAAGGAAAAGTCCGAATAGGGGGACAAACCGCTTGGCCATCAGGGACGCATCTCCTCTTTCAGGGTTTCCCGCCCTGATTCGCGCCGACGATAAACCAGACATGGGCAAAGGGTCGAGCCTTGTGAGACAAGCCTGGTGCGAGAACTGAACCCCTCGCCTCACGCCACCGGCCTATGCTATGCCCGCGCGCGTCAGGAGCAGGAAATGATGACGAGCCCCCTCGCCGGTCGGCCTTTCGTGAAAATGAACGGCGCCGGTAACGCGATCACGATTTTGGATCTTCGCGGCACAACGCTTTCTGTGTCGGCTGCGGAAGCGCGGGCGATCGCTCATGATCAGGCGACACATTTCGATCAATTGATGGTGATCTTCGATCCACGCTCGAAAGACAGTGATGGCTTTATGCGCATCTTCAATACCGATGGCAGCGAATCCTCCGCCTGCGGGAATGGGACGCGCTGTGTGAGCTGGCACATGCTGCGTGATCGCCCCAAAGATCATCTGGTGCTGGAAACATCTGCCGGGCTTTTAGACTGTCGTCGCGAGGCAGAATTTGCATTCACGATTGACATGGGCGTGCCGCGATTTGAGTGGCAAGAGATTCCTCTTTCACGCGCTGTAAAAAATATCGATCACATCGATTTTTCTTATCAAACAACCAATGGCAAAGCGCTCAATAATCCCGCTTGCGTGAATATGGGCAATCCCCATGCAATCTTTTTTGTCGATGATGTTGAAGCCTATGCGCTTGATGTGAACGGTCCGCTTCTCGAACATGATCCGCTCTTTCCCGAGCGCGCCAATATCTCGCTTGTGAAGATTGTGAGCCATGATCACATCATTCAAAAAGTTTGGGAACGCGGCGCGGGTCTCACCCTTGCTTGTGGTTCGGGCGCTTGTGCCGCGGTTGTCGCGGCCTCACGCCGTGGTCTCACTGAACGCCGCGTGCGCGTCTCCCTGCCGGGCGGCGATCTTGTAATTGATTATCGTGTGTCGGATTCGCATGTGTTGATGACAGGTCCGGTTGAATTCGAACATCAAGGCACGCTTGAAGCCTCACTCTTTGCTGAGAGCCGCTCATGAGTGTCACACTTGTGACGCTGGGATGCCGCCTCAATCTTGTTGAATCGGAGGCAATGAAAGACGCCGCCACTGCGAGCGGTCTTTCTGACGTCGTGATCATCAACACTTGTGCAGTGACAGCCGAGGCGGTGAGGCAAGCGCGGCAAACGATCCGTAAAATAAAACGCGAGACACCGGATAAAAAAATCATTGTGACCGGTTGTGCGGCACAAATCGAACCCGAGCGCTTTGCGGCACTTGATGAAGTCTCGCTCGTAATCGGCAATGATGCCAAAACTAAGCGCGAAACATGGTCCGCGCTTGCTGATACAGTTAACATGAGGGATCAACCCTATCCGCGTGTACAAGTTGCGGATATTATGGCCGTGACTGAACACGCACCGCATTTTGTCTCGGCCTTTTCGGAAAACACACGCGCTTTTGTTGAAGTGCAAAATGGCTGCGATCATCGTTGTACATTTTGCATTATCCCTTATGGGCGTGGCGTTTCGCGCTCTGTCCCCATGGGCGATGTTGTCGATCAAATCGCAAAACTAGTAGATGCGGGTCACAAAGAAACCGTACTCACCGGGGTTGATCTCACAAGCTATGGACCCGATTTGCCAGGCAAACCCAAACTCGGACAGCTCGTCAAAGCGATCTTAAAACATGTGCCCGATTTGAAGCGACTGCGTTTATCGTCGATTGACTCTATTGAAGCGGATGAAGATCTTATTGAAGCGATTGCTACTGAAAATCGCCTGATGCCGCATCTTCATCTCTCATTGCAATCAGGTGATGATTTGATTTTGAAAAGAATGAAACGCCGTCATTTGCGTGATGACGCCATTCGAATTTGCCGAGACTTAAAAAAGGCACGTCCCGAACTCGTGTTCGGTGCTGATATGATTACCGGCTTTCCTACGGAAAGTGATGAGGCTTTTGAAAATTCATTACGCCTCGTTGACGAGTGCAGGCTTTCCTTTTTACATGTCTTTCCTTATTCGCCACGCCTTGGCACACCGGCTGCAAAAATGCCGCAAATAAAATCTGAAATCATAAAGAGCCGTGCA
This sequence comes from Hyphomicrobiales bacterium, assembly GCA_046091665.1. Classification (GTDB taxonomy): domain Bacteria; phylum Pseudomonadota; class Alphaproteobacteria; order Rhizobiales; family Beijerinckiaceae; genus CAIUPE01. Next base: position 17,557 of record JBJTCD010000056.1, on the reverse strand, counting down.
AAACGTCTGCGTGAAAAAGGTGACGAGGTTTTGTCGGATCATCTCGCAAGGCTTGTTGGCACAACCCAAGAAGTCCTTATCGAGCGTGGTGGCCTTGCGAGAACAAAATGTTTCACATCCGTTCATGTCGGGAATCACTTTGAAGCAGGCACATTTGCAACAGTCAAAATTGCCGCGCATGACGGCAAAAGACTGACGATTTAATTACGTTCTTAATAAAGCGCGTAAAGCACTTCACGCTTCACGATAGCCACAGGCATTTAATCGCTCGATCATATGAGGTGGTGGGGGCGCTTCCACGGTAATCGGCGCTTTATTTTTATAAAACGGAATCGTGATGCCGCGCGCATGAAGATGAAGCATCTCGCCCGTTTCTTTGCCGTCACCATAGATGGGATCGCCGAGGATCGGCCATCCCATGGCCTGACAATGAACGCGCAATTGATGTGTGCGTCCGGTTTCCGGTTTTAATTCAAGCCAAGTGAATCCAGCACCTCGGCCACGAACGATCCAATCCGTTTGCGCAGGCAGGCCTTCTGGATCAGGCTTCATCCACCAGCCCCTAGAGCGATCCATCTTGCCGAGCGGCAAATCAATGCGGCCTTGCTCTTCTGCGGGGCCACCTTTCACAATCGCCCAATAGACTTTCTCCATCTTGCTTTCGCGAAAGAGTTTGGAGAGATCATCAAGCGCCTTTCGATGCCGACCGAGAACGAGACAGCCTGATGTATCCTTATCAAGACGATGCGCAAGCATCGGCGGCTGCGGCAGGCCAAACATCAGATGCGGAAAAAATTGCTCCATATGGTGGCCGCGATGTTTTGCATTCGGATGCGCTTCATGTACGGCAATGCCTGCGGGCTTATTGATCACCAACATCATCGCGTCGCGATATAGAATACGGCCTTGGATTTCTTCAGGGGTCATGAGAAGTTATTTGAATACCGCATGATCTTCTCCGAAAACCGGTGCCCACTTTTCGGGATCATGCTCTATCTCTTTCCTCTTTGGCGGGAAAGGGTTATCGAGAGGCATGAGTGACGAACCCGAGAAAAAGCCCGGCCTGATCGCGCGCCTTTTTGGCGGCGGTGATGAACCCGTGCCGGAACCACAAAAAACCAACTGGTGGCACAGGCTGAAAGCGGGTCTTCAGCGCTCGTCGGCGTCTATCGGGCAAGGCATCACGGATCTTTTCACCAAGCGCAAATTGGATTCCGCGACGCTCGAAGAATTTGAGGATGTTTTGATCCGCGCAGATCTCGGGCTTGCGGTCTCAACACGGATTGTCGAAGCGGTTGGCAAAGGCCGCTATGGCAAAGAGATCAGCGGCGATGAAGTGAAAGCCATTCTCGCCGATGAAGTTACAAAAAGTCTTACGCCTGTCGCGCAACCGCTTGTGATTGATCGCGAGAAGAAGCCTTTTATTTTGCTAATGGTGGGCGTGAATGGCGCGGGCAAAACAACAACCATCGGCAAACTCGCGGCAAAATTTTCATCCGAAGGATTCAAGATCATGCTCGCCGCAGGCGATACATTTCGCGCAGCGGCAATCGAGCAATTGCAAGTGTGGGGTCAGCGTGTAGGTGCGCCCGTGATCACGCGTTCGCAAGGCGCTGATGCAGCGGGGCTTGTGTTCGACGCGCTTGAGGAGGCGAGTAAAAACCACAGCGATGTCTTGATGATTGATACCGCAGGTCGATTGCAAAATCGAACCGAACTCATGGCGGAGCTCGAAAAAGTCATTCGCGTGATCAAGAAGAAAGATGCTTCAGCACCCCATGCGGTGTTGCTCGTCCTGGATGCGACAGTTGGTCAAAACGCATTGTCGCAAGTTGAAATTTTCAGTAAAACAGCGGGCGTTACAGGTCTTGTGATGACAAAGCTTGATGGCACCGCGCGTGGCGGCATTCTCGTCGCTCTTGCAGAAAAATTTGGTTTACCAATTCACTTCATCGGTGTTGGCGAAGGCATCGATGATCTCGAGCCTTTTGATGCCGCGGAATTTGGCCGCGCGATTGCGGGATTGGAATAATTATTCCTCTCCCGCTCCCACGGCATAAACACCTTCCGCGCCGATACCGCTTTCAAGCATCAACCTTGCTCGCGCGCGGAGTTTTTCTGTTTCGCTTTTTAACTGTCCACAGGCCGCTAGAATATCACGCCCACGCGGCGTGCGCACCGGTGAGGCATAGCCCGCACGAAACACCGCATCGGAAAATTCTTCAATACGATCCCATGAGGAGCATTTATATTTTGTGCCCGGCCATGGATTGAACGGAATGAGGTTGATCTTTGCAGGAATGCCTTTCAGCAAGCGGATTAATTCGCGTGCATCAGAGAGTGAATCATTCACACCATCAAGCATCACATATTCGAATGTAATACGTCTTGCATTTGAAAGACCGGGATAGGCGCGACACGCATCAAGCAAATCACGGATCGGATATTTACGGTTCAAAGGCACGAGCTCATTGCGAAGATCGTCACGCACCGCGTGAAGCGAAATCGCAAGCATGGAGCCAATCTCGTCACCTGCGCGCGGGATCATCGGGACAACGCCCGATGTTGAAAGCGTGATGCGACGGCGGGAGAGCGATAGTCCATCGCCATCCATAACAGTCGCCATCGCGTCGCGCACGCCATCGAAATTATAAAGCGGCTCACCCATGCCCATGAGCACGATATTTGAAACCGCGCGATCGGCATCAGGTACAAGACCGTCGGTTGGCCGCGTTGCGCCCGGCCAATCGCCCAATCGATCTCTCGCGATCATCACTTGTGCGACAATTTCAGCAGCGGTGAGATTGCGCACAAGACGTTGCGTGCCTGTGTGGCAAAAAGAACAAGTGAGCGTGCATCCGACTTGCGAGGAAATACATAAAGTGCCGCGATCACTTTCGGGAATATAAACGGTTTCGATTTCAGCGCCCTTATCATGCGTACCCCTTTCATGAGAGGTCACGGGCGGCATGCGGATCAACCATTTGCGCGTACCATCTTTTGAAATTTGTTCGGAGACAATCTCGGGCCGATCAAGCGTGAACGCGCCATCGAGCGCCGCACGCAAAGTTTTCGAGACATTCAACATGGCATCGAAGGACGTTGCCCCGCGATGATAGATCCAATGCCACAGCTGATTGACGCGCATATTCTGTTCGCGCGCGGGCACACCGATCTCGGCTAGTTTTTCCTGCAGTGCTGCGCGACCGAACCCGACAAGAGAAAGTTTACCGCCGGTGATTACCGGAGCCGGAGCCGGAGTCAGAATCTCAGCAGTCTTTTCGATTCCGTCGTCCGCGTGTGCGACGGGGCTCTGGTTCACGGACAGGCCTTTTTCACCTGATCAAGCGCCTGCGCTAAACCGGCGGTGACGTAAATATCGGTCAACGCATTGCCACGCTTGGATGTGACCTTCAATTGAATCTGCGGCACCTTCTTCATAAGCTCGATGGCGGCTGAGTCATCCTTTGGCGTTTTCAACCACGCATTGCCCTGCGCTTTGGTTGAAACAACATAAGTGGTTTTGCCGACAACGAGTTGCGCATCAGCGCCTTCTTTTGGTGGAAAACCGAGCACGAAACTGATCTCATCACGCACATTCTCTTGCGGGCGCGACGAAACGAAAAGATAGGCTTGATCGCGTGTGAGGCCGGCGGGCTGGCGATCCTTCGGCATGGCCAGCGCATAGCACACGCGGCCATTTGCGGTGTCGGATGCATAGACGGCCCAGCTCCCGAAACTGCCCAACTGGATCGGCTGCGCAGGCGTCTCGGCGGCAGGCGCCGGTTGCGCGGGTTTGGCTTTCGCAGGCGCCGTGGTCTTCGTCGCTTCCGGCTTTTTGGTTTGAGCCGAGGCGGGGCCTATAGCTATGACGAGGCTGGCCATGAGGAATGCGCCAACGAGAAGGGTACGGATGGGGCGACGAGTCATAGGCAGCCAAGGCTCCAAAAACGGGCGAATCCCGTCAAAGCGCGATACCTTAATCCGTTCGGAGTGAAAACAAAAATCATTCGGAATTCGGACGAAGCGCCGTTTCAATCCCCGGCAGAATGTGCCAAACTGTCGCATCCCACTGGGATGAGACCTTATGCGCGACACAGGATCGCAGAATTTCGGGGTAATTGGAGTGTCGACGCAGGAAGAGCTCGGTCAACTCGTCTTGGCTGTGGCGAGGTCTCGTGATCGGGAAGCCTTTGCCCGGCTCTTCGACCATTTCGGCCCGCGCTTGAATGCCTATTTGCTGCGGCTTGGCTCCGATGCCGGCTCGGCCGAGGAGATCCTGCAAGATGTGATGACCACCTTGTGGACCAAAGCCCATCTGTTTGATCCCACCAAATCCTCACTCGCGACCTGGCTCTATCGGATTGCGCGCAACCGTCGTATCGACACGCTGCGTCGTGATCGACTCGATTTTTTTGATCCGATGGATGCGCCGGAAATTGCCGCTGAAGATGAAGGCGCTGATCGCCGGATTGATATGCAAGTGCGCGAAGATCGAATCCGCGCTTCGCTTGAAGGCTTGCCCGAGGAACAATTATCCCTTGTGCGCATGGCCTTTTTTGATGATCTTTCTCATAGTGAAATTGCCGAGAAAACGGGCCTACCGCTTGGCACGGTGAAATCAAGAATCAGATTGGCATTTACAAAGCTAAGACGTTCGCTCGAAGCGAATGGAGTCATCGACGCCGGGTGATCATCGCATCACGACAAAGCGCTGCAATCTTCCGCCAAGCGATCAATCTCTTTTGCCAAATCGATATCGCGTGATGACACGCCACTCACATCATGGCTCGTGAGTGTGATGTGAACCTTCGACCACACATTAAACCATTCAGGATGATGGTTCATCGTCTCGGCAATAAAAGCGACGCGGGTCATAAAGGCGAAGGCCGCGCTGAAATCATTGAAACGAAAATGTCTTTCAATCGCATCGCGACCCTGAACATTTTGCCAGGCGGAAAGAGCTTTTAAAGCCTGCTCTCGTGCAGCGCCTTCAAGACGAGCGGTGGTGACCATAAATTCTCCTCACGCCGTTCGGCGTTGTAAAACATCAGTCTGCATATCACGAAATGGATATGACGCTTCAATGACATAAGGACCGCCACCCACCGACGCGCGAGAAGAGAAAACTTCAAAAGAGTCCACTTTAAAGGTTGAGCGGGGGATGTGTGAAATCATACCGAGAAAATTTGCAAGCTCGAAAGGTGATGTGTCACGCAATCGTGCAAGCGTTACATGAGGGGTGAATTTGCGTGTCTCTGCCGGCACTCCCAACCGACGGATCAGCCGTTCATGTTCCGCTTGTAATTCCATAAGCGCAGGTGTCGGAACAATCTTGGCAACAAGCGCGCGTGGACGATCACCACCAAAAACGGTGATGGCATCAATCGTGATAGAGAGCGCCGCGCGTTCGATGCGGCTTAAAATCAAAAAGACATCGCGCGCTGTTGAGTCATCGATATCGCCGATAAAACGCAGAGTGATGTGGAAATTTTCAGGCGTGATCCATCGCGCGCCCGCTAGACCACCCCGCACAGATGACAAAATATCGATAATCGGATCGGGGAGAGAGAGGCCCGTAAAAAGCCGCGGCATAGTGGCCTCCTGAAATGGTCAAACGCCAAAACCCGAATCACTCGCCCTCTAAATCCATCACAGGCTCATGCGCTGCACAAGTCAGTTTCATTTATAAGTGAACGGCAGACTTAAGCGAGACGCTGCCGACGTTCCGTGAGCGCTTCAACGATGACAAGGCCAAAGCCGCTTGTGAGAATAAGCGCAGCGCCGATAAAAACCGGCAAGGGCGGAAAATCACCCCAGATCAAAAAGCCCCAGCCAAAAGCCCAAATCAAAGTGATATATTCAAAAGGCGCAATCGCCGAGGCGGGAGCCAGGCGATAACCTTCAAACATAAAATATTGACCAGATGCGCCAACAATACCAAGCATCAAAATTAGAATTATTTCATTCAGCGAAGGCGTGATCCAGACAAAAGGCAATATTACAGCACAAACAAGAACGACGATTGCGTTGGACGCAAGCATCAAACTCAGTGATCCTTCTTTGCGTCCAATGAGACGCACAAGGACATTTGTTGCGGCCCAACAAAGTGCGGCAAAAAGCACAAGCAACACAGGGATAAAATCATTCGCGCCTGCAGGACCTGCAGCAATGATTACGCCGATAAATCCGAGAATGGTCGCAGCCCAACGCGCGAAGCTGACGGTTTCTTTTAAAATAAAAATCGACATGATGACCGCAAAAATTGGTGTCGAAAAATAAATCGTCACCATCTCGGCAAGATGCAATGAACGCGACGCGGTAAAATAAGCAAGCCACGCCATCAAGATGAGTGATGAGCGAATGAGCAATTGTGTGCGACTAGAACCACGCGCAAGTTCGACTGCACGTTGCGGGCCCAAAAGAAATAAACACAAAACAACAATTATTATCGAACGGGAAAACAAAACCTGCCACACTGGCAAAGTGGCCACGAGCCATTTCACCGTCGCGTCTTGAATTGAAAAAATTGAAAAGCCGATCAGCGCATAGCCGATCCCGAGAAGCGTTCGATTGGGAGGCGGATAAGCAAGCGACATTTTGAGATCAGAAAAAACAACACATCCCGCAGAGTGACGGTTTAAGCGGAGCCCGACAAGGTCATGATGATGTTTTTCTTTGCCTTGAGCGACGTTTCATCTAAAAAGCCACATAAAGTCACATTAAGAGCTCGCCATGTCACGCCCCCTCGCTGTTGATCGCCACGGCCAAATTCTTCATGCGCTTGAGGCGCAAGGCTCCGTGAGCGTCGCTGATCTCGCCGAGCGGTTTAATGTGTCGATGGAGACGATCCGGCGTGACCTGAAGCTCTTGGCCGAAGAGGGTCGGCTCGTGACCGTCCATGGCGGCGCACATAGGCTCGCGAATGAACCCTCCCTCTCCCGGCGCAACATCGAGAATGCCGAAGGCAAGGCCGCGATTGGCCGCGCGGCGGCAGATTTCGTTGAAAATGGCATGGCCATTCTGATTGATTCAGGCTCAACGACTTTAGCCCTCGCCCAAGCGCTGACGAACCGGAGCGATCTCACGGTTCTCACGAATTCCCTGCCCATCGGCCTTTTGCTCGCGCGCACCAAGACCATCAAAGCAGTTCTTCTCGGCGGCGAGATCGAGGCCAATGACGAGGCCGCTTTTGGGCTTGATACACTTGATCTCATTGCAAAATACCGCGTCGACCTCGCCTTTATCGGCGCGGGGGGCATCTCTGAACAAGGCGATTTTACCGATTATTCCCGCCTCGCCGCCGAGCAACGGGCGCGGATGGCGGCTGCTGCAAAATCAGCCTATGTGCTCGCCGACCATACGAAATTCTCGAAACGCACGCCGGTGACCATCCCGATCAGCTCACCGATTGCCGCGCTGATCACTGATCGTCGGCCAAAAGGCGAGCCCGCTGTCGAAGCCTCAGCCCGCCGCTGGACCATAAAAGTGGCTGGATCCAAAACATGAGTATTTGTGGTTTATTGACTGAATTTGTGGTTTTAGATAAGGGTCACAATAGCCAAGTACTAAGACCTTATCCCCACTCCCCTGCCCCTTTCCGAAGAGCTTTTCCATGACCATTCAATTTCGCGGTCCGGCTGGACAGGAAACCACCCCCTATCTTTTGACTCCCGGCCCATTGACGACAACGCCCGCCGTCAAAGAAGTGATGCTACGCGATTGGGGATCATGGGACGCGGATTTACGCGCAGTCGTGGCTTCAATCCGTTCTGACCTTCTTGATATTGCCGACGCTTCACAGGGCTTTGAATGTGTGCTGCTGCAAGGCTCAGGCTCTTATGGCGTTGAAGCCGCGCTTGGAAGTTTCGCGCCGAAGAACAAAAAAACGCTGATGCTTACGAATGGCGCTTATGGCGAGCGCGCGATCAAAGCGCTCTCTTATATGAATCGCGATTTCATCTCTTACGAAACCGATGAGCTTGAAGCGCCCTTAGCCGACGAAGTGGCGGCACTTTTGAAATCCAATCCTGATGTGGGAGCCGTTTTTCTTGTTCAGTGTGAAACCACAAGCGGTATCGTGAATCCGATTGAGGACATCGCCGCTGTTGCGCAGAAAGCCGGATGCATTGTGATCCTCGATGCGATGTCGAGTTTTGGTGCGATGGATCTCTCAATGAAGCGCATGGGCATCGATGTACTCATTTCATCAGCCAATAAATGTATCGAAGGTGTGCCAGGCTTTACCTATATTCTTGCGCGGCGTGATCTGCTTGAAGCCTCGCAAGGCGCATCGCACTCGCTTTCGCTCGATCTTTATGAGCAATGGGCCTATATGCAAAAGAGCGGGCAATTCCGTTACACGCCACCAACACACACGCTTGTCGCTTTTGCCAAAGCGCTTGAGCAACATAAAGCAGAAGGCGGGGCTCCGGGACGTCTTGCACGTTACAAGAAAACGGCAAAAGCACTTCGTGATGGCATGCGTCGCATCGGGCTCACACCGCTATTAGGTGATAATGAAACAGGCCCCATCATTCAGACATTCGCGACACCGCGCGATCCGAATTTTGATTTCACACGCTTTTACGAAGGCTTGAAACAGCGCGGCTTTATCATCTATCCCGGAAAGCTCACAAAGAAGCCGAGCTTCCGCGTTGGTAATATGGGCGCGCTTAATCATGAAGTGATGGCAATGCTTGTTGAGGCAACAGAAGCCACGCTTAAAGCCATGAATATCAAAGATCTGACACCGGCCGAGTGATTAAATCATGACAAACAAAAAAACTCTTTCCGTCAATGGTCGGACTTACTCATGGCCTGCAAAACCGCTTGTTGTGATTTGCCTTGATGGCTCGGAACCCGCTTATACGGATGAAGCGCGCAAACGTGGTTTGATGCCTTATCTTGAACGCCTCATTGAAAAGGGTGGCGAATTTCGCGCGCATTCCGTGGTCCCAAGCTTTACCAATCCAAACAATCTATCGATTGCCACGGGGCGACTTCCGGAAGTACACGGTATTTGCGGCAATTATCTCATTGACCCCGATACGGGTCTTGAGACCATGATGAATGATCCGAAATGGTTGCGTGCACCAACAATCTTTGCAGAGTTTCAAAAAGCGGGCGCACGGATTTTAATGGTCACAGCCAAAGACAAATTACGCCTGCTTTTGTCAAAGGGACTTGTCTATGATGGATCGGCCCTCGCTTTTTCTTCTGAAAAGGCTGACAAGGCAACACAGGCTGAGAACGGGATTGATAATCCATGCGCGCAATGGTCCATGCCGTTGCCCGATGTTTATTCCGCCGATCTTTCCGAATTTGTTTTTGCAGCCGGTGTGAAACTTATTCCAGAATTCAAACCCGATATTACCTATCTTTCAACGACCGATTTCATTCAGCATAAATATGGACCCACTGAAAAAGGCGCGCTCGATTTCTACAAGATGTTTGACGCCTATATCGGCAAGCTTGATACGCTTGGCGTCACCCTCATCATCACCGCCGATCATGGCATGACTGATAAGCATTTCTCAAATGGCGAGCCTGATGTTCTCTATTTGCAGGATGATCTTGATCTTCGTTTTGGCGAAGGCAAAACCAAAGTTATTTTGCCGATCACCGATCCTTATGTTGTACATCACGGCGCGCTTGGCTCTTATGCGGCCATCTATACTTATGGTGCTGATCCGAAAGCTGTTGCACATCATATTGCAACGCTTGAAGGTATGGATGCCGTATTGGAAAAGGCCGAGGCCTGCGCGCGTTTCGGTTTGCCCCCTGATCGCACCGGTGATGTGATCGCTGTTTCAGGCGGAAAAAATAAAAGCAAAGTCATCGGCACATCGCGATCAAAACATGATCTTTCAGGACTTGATGCACCTTTGCGCTCGCATGGCGGGCTCACGGAACAGGTTGTTCCATTTTTCATCAATACAAAATCAGCTGCACTTCCGGAAAATCTGCGGAATTTCGATGCTTATTTTGTCGGTTGTTCAGCGGCGGAGTGAATGATGAGCGGAATCGTCAAAGGCGCAATGCGCATTGGTGGCAAAGAGGTTTCAACCGATGAGGTTGTGAATGTTCACTATCCCTACACAAATGAGGTGATGGGCACAGTGCCAGCCGGGCGGGCGGAACATGCGCGCAAAGCCTTTTCGATTGCGTCGCAGTTTAAACCCAAACTCACACGCTATGAGCGTCAAAAAATTTTGTTTCGTACTGCAGAGCTGATCAATGCGCGCAAGGATACGCTTTCTCCGTTAATTACGCATGAGCTGGGTATCTCGCTCAAAGATTCACTTTACGAATGCGGCCGCGCCTATGATGTTTTCATGCTCGCGGGGCAACTGTCCATTCTGGATGATGGGCAGATTTTCTCATGTGATCTCACGCCACATGGCAAGTCCCGAAAGATCTATACAAAACGTGAGCCGGTACGCGCGATCTCTGCAATCACGCCTTTCAATCATCCGTTGAATATGGTGTCCCATAAAATCGCGCCTGCGATTGCAACAAATAATCGCGTGGTTTGTAAGCCGACAGAGCTCACGCCGCTGACTGCGATTGCGCTGGCTGATATCCTTTATGAAGCGGGGCTTCCGCCGGAAATGTTTCAAATCGTGACCGGTTTGCCCAATGATATTGGCGATGAGATGGTCACGAATCCTGATATCGAGCTTATCACTTTTACGGGTGGTGTAACGGTCGGAAAATTGATTGCCACAAAAGCGGGATATAAACGCGCGGCACTTGAGCTTGGTGGCAATGATCCTTTGATCATTTGCGATGATCTTTCTGACAGCGATCTTGATAAAGCCGCTGAGCTTGCGGTGGCGGGCGCTACAAAAAATTCGGGCCAACGCTGCACAGCCGTGAAACGCATTCTCTGCATGGAAAAAGTTGCCGATGCGTTTGTGTCAAAAGTTCTCGAGAAAGTGCAAAAGATCAAATTCGGCGACCCGATGAATCCGGATACGGATCTAGGCACCGTTGTTCATGAACAAGCCGCCGCTTTATTTGAGCAACGCGTTCTCAAAGCCGCTGAGCAAGGTGCGAAAATTCTTTATCACCCGGAGCGCAAAGGCGCGCTTTTGCCGCCGATTACGGTTGACCATGTTCCCCATTCTTCTGAACTCGTGATGGAGGAAACATTCGGCCCAATTGTTCCCATCATCCGCGTGCCGAATGATGTCGAAAAGGTCATTGAGATTTCGAACTCAACCGCTTTTGGCCTCTCCTCCGGCGTCTGCACCAATCGGCTTGATCGCATCACCGCTTTCATTGAAGGCTTGAATGTTGGAACCGTAAACATCTGGGAAGTGCCGGGCTATCGGATCGAAATGTCGCCCTTTGGCGGCATCAAGGATTCGGGCAATGGCGTGAAAGAAGGCGTGATGGAGGCGATGAAATTCTTCACCAATGTGAAGACCTATTCCCTCCCCTGGCCGATGTAAAAGCGGAGCCCTAACTGGTCCAGTTTTGACAAACTGGCTCCATCATGCTCGTCTGGCCTCATGAACGGAGCATGCTGCGATTAGGTGGAAGCCGGCTAATCGTAAAAAGCATGCGGAAAAATTATTGGGCGCCAGAGGACCATACGCTAGTGAACCGTGCCGAGCCGCAAAAGCATCCTGCGCCGAGAAGCTTGAGCGGCGAAGAACCGATCATTTGGGAAGCGCTCTTCCGGAAATTTTCGCATCAAGGGCGTTCGCTGCAGGTTCAGATCCGTCAGATGATCGTAGCCGCCATCGAAGAGCGCCGCATCCCCCGCAATGCGCGGATGCCGTCAAGCCGTGATCTCGCAACGCTTCTCGGTGTTGCCCGCAATACGGTGGTGCTCGCTTATCAGCAGCTCGTCGATGAAGGCTTTCTCGAAAGCCGCGAACGCAGCGGCTATTTCATCAAGGGCGCTGCCTCGGGAAGGCCGAAAGAATCGGTCGAGATCCGCGCCGATCATCCGAATGATCCGAATTGGGCAGAGCGTTTTACGATGCGACCCTCGACACGGCGCAACATCGTCAAACCGCGCGAGTGGTTGCGTTATCCTTATCCTTTCCTCTATGGCCAATTTGATCCGGGACTTTTCCCCACCAATGATTGGCGCGAATGCGCGCGCGGGGCCTTGAGTGTTCTCGAGATTCTCAATTGGGCGCGCGATCTCGTTGATGGCGATGATCCCGAATTGATCGATCAATTGCGTCTTCATGTTTTGCCGCGGCGCGGCATTTGGGCCAATCCTGACGAGATCATCGTCACGATCGGTGCGCAGCAAGCGCTTTATCTTCTCGCGCGTCTTTTGTTGTCAAATGAAACACGCATCGGCGTTGAGGATCCCGGCTATCCCGATGCACGCAATATTTTTGCAACGATGACGGATCATGTGGAGCCGTTCCCCGTTGATGAAGAGGGGCTCATTCTTTCCGACGAACTCGACCGTTGCGATTATCTTTATGTGACGCCGGGTCATCAATGTCCGACAACAGCGACGATGCCGTTAAAGCGACGCATGGATCTTTTGCAAAAGGCGATTGATCAAGATTTCATCATCATCGAGGATGATTACGAAACCGAATTAACGCCTGACAGTCGTGAAACGCCGGCACTTAAAAGTTTTGATCACTCGGGTCGTGTACTTTATGTTGGCTCACTCTCGAAAATTCTCGCTCCCGGTTTGCGTCTTGGTTATATCATCGCACCGGCAGCCGTCATCCGCGAATTGCGAGCGCTTCGTCGCCTGATGCTGCGTCATCCACCTTCAAACAATCAACGCGCGGCCGCTTTGTTTTTGGGCTTAGGTCATTACAAAGCACATATGCGACGTTTAGGGGCAGCGCTCAGCAAGAGAGGCGATCTCTTACGCGACGCTTTACAAAAACATTTACCTGATTTCCGCGTGAAACTTGGTCCAGGCGTTTCAAGTTGTTGGCTCGAAGGGCCTTCGACATTGGATGCCACGGCACTCACCGCAAGCGCCGAGAAAAAAGGCGTACTCGTCGAAGCGGGTGATATTTTCTTTATGCAGGATCATCCGCCTAAGAATTTCCTCAGACTTGGCTTTGCCTCCATACCGCAAGAACGAATTGAGTCCGGTATTGCCGCGCTTGCCGAAGCCTATCGCGATCTATAAACGGGTTTTTAATGCGTCTTATTCTCATCATCAATGCAGGCTCATCGAGCGTGAAATGCGCATTGATGACGATTGATGCGCAAGGCTCTGTTCAGGAATGCGCACGCGGACAAGTGGATGGCATCGGCCGCGACGCTGAATTTTGGATGCGTTTTGCAGACGGACATAAAGACATCAAAGAGGTGATGTCGTCTGGCACGAAGACATCACATAAAGAAGCACTCGGTCTCTTCCTCAAAACGGTTGATGATATTTATGGATTAAAGGCTCTCGTTGGCGCCGGCCATCGCATTGTGCATGGCGGTCCGAATTTCATAAAGCCCATAAAACTTGATGCCGCGGCAATCGCTGAACTTAAAAAGCTCATTCCACTCGCGCCCTTGCATCAACCGCATAATCTTGCAGCGATAGAATCGCTTCTTGAATTACTGCCGGAATTACCACAAATAGGATGTTTTGATACGGCTTTCCATGCAACGATTCCGGATATCGCGCGTAATTTCGCTCTGCCGAAAGCCCTGACAGAAAAGGGCATAAGGCGTTACGGCTTTCACGGTATTTCCTATCACTTTATTGCGGAGGCGTTTGCGGCACGCGATGCAGAAAGAGCAAGAGGTCGTGTGATTGTTGCGCATCTCGGTAATGGCGCTTCGCTTTGCGGTATGATCAACGGACAAAGCGTTGCAACCACAATGGGTTTCTCCGCTTTAGACGGGTTGATGATGGGTACGCGGACAGGAAGTATTGATCCTGCAGTTATTTTCTATTTAATGCGTGAAGAAAAATTAGGCCCTGAGGCGGTTGAAAAACTGCTCTATAATCAATCAGGTCTTTTGGGTGTCTCCGGCCTTTCAAATGACATGCGTACGCTTCGCAAAGTGGCTGCAGAAAATGCCGATGCTCGCTTGGCACTTTCCATGTTCACTTATCGTGTCATCCGTGAGATCGGCTCAATTGCCGCAGCGCTCAATGGTCTTGATGCGCTGATCTTTACCGCCGGCATCGGCGAAAATGATTCCCAATTGCGCGCCGAAGTCATTACAGGATTAAGCCATCTCGGTCTTGCGCTTGATGAAAGCGCCAATAGCAAACGCGATCATCAGATCAGCAGCTCGACACATCCGGCGGCCTTTGTCATTCCAACGAATGAAGAGGCATTGATCGCGCGTGCGACTTTGTCTCTCTTGCCTCATCTTTAAGGAGTTACACTTATGACGTTGAAAGATTTGAAGCGCTATCCTGAAATGAGCGAACCGCAACTCCGCCCGCGTTATTCAGGAGTTTCAACTTTTTTCAGAACACCGCTCGTCGATTCACTTCACGATGTGGATATCGGTGTGATTGGCGTTCCGTTTGATGGCGGCGTGACTAACCGCACAGGGACGCGCCACGGGCCACGCGCCGTGCGTGAACAGACAACGCTCATTCGTCGCGTCAATCAGGCTACGGGCATAACACCTTTTGATCTCGTGCGCGTCGCCGATTGCGGCGATGCATTTCTTGAAGGTCCTTATGAGTTAATTGCTGCGCATAAGGAAATCGAAGATTATTTAGCAAAATTCAAAGCCGCCAAAGTAACAACACTCGGTGTTGGCGGCGATCACTCGATCTCCCTCCCGATCTTGCGCGCGATTGCAAAAGATGGTCCGGTGGGCATGATTCATATCGATGCGCATTGCGATACGGGTGATGATTATCTCGGATCGAAATTTCATCACGGCGCACCCTTCTCGCGTGCGGTGGAAGAAGGGCTTCTTGATCCGAAGCGCGTGATTCAAATCGGTATTCGCGGCTCGATCAACAGCAAGGATATGTGGAAGTTCAGCCATGAGAGTGGCATGCGCGTTGTCTATATGGAAGAATTCAACGACAAAGGTTGGCGCTGGGCCGCGGAAGAGGCAAAGCGTATTGCGGGCAGCGGCAAGACCTATCTCTCTTTTGATATCGATAGTCTCGATCCGGTTTTTGCGCCGGGAACGGGCACGCCTGAATCTGGTGGCATTACGATGATCGAAGCGCAACGATTAATCCGCGCACTTGATGGGGTTGATTTCATTGGCGCGGACATGGTCGAAGTCTCGCCCCCATTTGACAATGGCACGATCACATCGCAATGCGGCGCGAATATTTTGTTTGAAATTCTCTGCGTGTTGGCAACGGCGCGCGCGAAGCGAAAATAGACTTTGGCATCTTTATCGGAAAAATAAAAAGCCCGCTGATAGCGGGCTTTTTTCATGCGTGATGCGTTGCCTTCTCGATTGATTCCAATTCGCGCAGTTCCGCCGCATGCGCGGCATCAAGGCGTGCCTGCCGCTCGCGATCCTCGCGACGTTTGACAATTTCATAAATGATCGCGCCGACAATTGTGACCGCTATAATCAACACAGCCAAAGCACTGATTGCGGGCGTTGTTCCTTGGCGGACCCGTCCGGCCAGAACTGTGGTCAAAGTCTTATCGGCGAGAATGGCGAAAGTCGTTGTGTTGTAGTTTTCAAAAGATGAAAGAAACGCCAAAACGGCGGATGAGAAAATCGCCGGACGCAAGAAGGGCAACAAGATGTGAAAAAACACTTGTGTTTGCGAAGCACCAAGATCAAGTCCCGCTTCTTCTTGCGCGCGATCGAAACGGTTCAAGCGTGACATGAACATCAGCATGCAATAGGCCGAAATAAAACTCGATTGACCGAGCACGGCCATGAACACACCATCATAAAGAAATTTGGAATTCGTGGCTGTTGTCAGATCACGCCAGAAAACGACGGTCGAGATCCCGATAATTACGCCGGGGGTGAGCACCGGCGAAACAACAATTACATAATAGAAAGAGCGCGCTTTTGAGTAGATCTGACTCATCATCATCGCGGCCGCGAGGCCGAGCGGCACGGAGAGTACGACCACCCACATGCCAATCCAGAGGCTGTTTTTCAAACCATAGACCATGTCGCGATCATTCAACAATTTATCGAACCACGACAAAGTTACGCCTTCAATCGGATAGACTTGCGGATAGGTGGATGTGTTGAAGGCCGATACGCCCATTACAATAAGCGGGCCAAACAGAAAGCCGAAGAAGATGGCCATGTAAAAGGCCAGCATCACATTCATCACCGTCTTTGAACTCATTTCGCGATCTCCCCGAGAGAGAGGCGACCCAAGCGCAAGACAAGAAGAACAAAGCTCACGCAGGCGAGCAACAAGATAAAGGCATAGGCTGCTCCTTGTGGCCAGTTGAAGGCTTGGAAGAAGCGGTCATAAAGAATGGGCGTGAACCACAATGACCGTGGGCCACCAAGCACAAGCGGTGCTGCCAGCGAGCCTGCACTCAACATGAACACAAGTGTGCACCCCGACGCGATACCGGGTTTCGCGAAGGGAATCACGATGAAAGCATGAATGTGCCACCACGGCGCACCCAGATCGCGTGCGGCTTCAATCTGCGCATGATCAAGCGTTTCAATCGCATTATAAAGCGAGAAGATCATCATCAGCATATAGGCATAGCCAAGACCGGCATAAAGCGCGATGTCGTTGCCAATGAAGTCGAAGGGCTGATCAACCCATCCCATTCCAAGAAGTATTTTATTGATAAGGCCGCCGCTCGAAAAAATGATTCTGAAGGCGAAGGCTCTGAGAATCTCATTCACCCAATAAGGCGCAATCAACAGCAAGAGCAAAAAGCGAACACGGGCGGGGCGCGCCACTTGCGCCATATAGAAAGCCAAAGGATAGCACAGCGCAAAATTGAAGATCGCAACCAAAAGACTGGCGAAGATTGTCAGAAAGAAAGCCTTGATGTGAACCCAATTGATCGCGTCGCTGCTCGTGGTCGAGCCATAGATGAAGTAGTGATAATTCTCGAATGTATAGAGATCTTTCGGTCCACCCATTTCAATTGGCGGCAATTTCGGACGGAAGGACATCTCGACCATGAAAAGCTGCGGCAGCACAATCATGAAGAGAGACCAGAAGGCCACAGCTACGATGAGATAGATCGCAACCGGTGTTCCGTTGCGTTCAAAAAAAGATTTCTTCGTAACGCCGACCGGCTTTGGTTCAAATTTCGCCATCACCCCGAAAATCGCAATCGCGATAACCGGGAGCAGGAAGATGAAAGGATGTCCGGTTGAACTCAACATGATCTAATCGCTCATGCAGACAAGATGAGCGCATCGCGCGTTGCGAAGGCAAATGACACAGACGAACCCTGTGGAGGAAATTCACGCGCCGGTGCGCCCGTTAATGTCGCAACAATGCTCGAGCCATCATGGGCCTTCATCGTCAGATGCGTTGTCATGCCTTCATAGGCCGCATCGGCCGCTGTGCCGGACAAATTGTTTTCGCCCTGTGCACCAAATTGCATCGCTTCAGGACGTATAAACAAAGTGGCTTTTGTGCCGACAGCTAAAGATTTCTTGTTGAGCCCGA
>JBJTCD010000055.1:0-57341 GCA_046091665.1 Hyphomicrobiales bacterium | reverse complement strand
GGGAAGCGGATGGGGGATCGGAAACGCATTGAGGACCGCCCAAAGCGAAGCCCAGAGTCTCACCGCATTCCAAGGATTATATCCACCGCCCCCGACGATCATACGGATCGGCGCATGATCGAGTATCGATAGGATCGCGTTACGAAGTGAAGGAATTGAAAGCGCCAAACCGCAAAGCGGATCGTCTTGCAAAGCGTCTGCTCCACTCATCACCAACACGGCTTCGGGTTTGAATCGATCAAGCGCCGGATGAATCTTCGTGCGCCGGAGCATTGAAAATTCCTGATCACCAAACCCTTTTTGAACCGGAAAATTGAGTGCGCTCTCTGTTGAATTTAATCCGCTATTCGGCCAGCGTTTCTGCTCGTGAATTGAAATGGTAAGAACGCGCCGATCATCCATAAACTCATCTTCAACGCCATCGCCGTGATGCGCGTCAAAATCAATATAGGCCACACGCTCAAGGCCATTATTCAACCAATGCTTGATCGAAAAGACAGGATCATTGGTGAAGCAAAAACCGCTCGCGCGATCAGGCCTTCCATGGTGCGTGCCACCTGCCGAGAAAAATACGGTGCGTTTTTGAAGCGCGAGATCGGCAGCGAGCGTGGCGCAACCGACAAGCAAAGACGTGCGCTCGAAAAGGCCGGGATAAATCGGATTATCAAGCGTGCCGATTTTGAATCTTTCACGCAACAGAGTCTGATCGCAATCGGGATCATTCGCATGGATGAGTGCGTTGAGATAGGCGGCATCGTGAAAAGCCAGCATCATTTCGCGCGTTGCGGCTTCACCTTCGTGGTATTGATCGGGCGGTAACCAGTTAAGAGCGTTGAGAACATCAATCAGCGCACCCACACGACGAATGGCAAGCGGATGGCGACCCGTGTGGCGCGGCGTATGAAAAACCGGATGGCTGACAAGAAGGGGCGACACGAAAAGACAACGCTCTCACGGACAGTTGTGAATACAACCCAAGTCCTAGAGCGCTGCGAGTCTTTCTGCAAAGGCTTAATTGCCGCGCCGATCATCGGCAATAAAAACCCCCGACTATAATCACGAGGTCGCGGGCACTGATTCAAGTTCAGGCCAAGAGGATGTGTTTGACCACGACATCGGGGTGGGCCCGTGTTTAGTAGCCAACCCAAGCGCGTAAGTTCTTTGGCGTAAGAATTCCGTGAGCGCGCTACGATCCGTAAAGCTTGCGATGAAATCAGGCGATAGAGGCGCGCCAATCGAGATATCAAGTGTGGAGCCCATTCGGTCGTATACTTCTTTGAAAATCAAAGCGAGGCGCAATGTAGAGCTGATATGGCTTGCCATTTGGAAGAGGCGGCTGTTTTGCCCGTGGAAAAAAACCGGCACCACATGCGCGCCCGAACGCTGAATGAGTTGCGCGGTGAAGGGCTGCCACGGCCAATCCGTCGCTGGCTTTTGACCGAGCCGATCCGGTGATGTTGAAATCGCGCCCGCTGGAAAGACAACAATCGCACCACCTTGATCAAGATGCGTGCGGGCCTTTTTGCGTGTCTCAAGATTGGCAGCGGTCGCTTCAGCGGTGCCAGAAAAGTCAACAGGTAAGAGAGAAGGTCTGGCTTCTGGGGCACGCAGCAAGGCGGCATGTGTGAGAACAAGAAAATCCTTACGGATTTTTTCCATCAACCAGCAGATCGCAATTCCATCGAGCACGCCATAGGGATGATTGGCAACAACAACGAGGGGCCCTGTCTTTGGCACTGCATTTAATTCATGATCGTCGAGTGGAATCTTTAAGTCGAGCAAACGCACCGCCGCTTGCCAGAAACTTTCGCCTTGAACCGGATTTGTTTGGTTCAATTCATAAAGCCGTTTCAATTCAGGCTGGCCGGTTATTTTTTCGACCGCGCGAATCGCAATTTGTTGCAGAAGGGGTTGCGTGGGCTCTGAATAAGAAAAGCGAGTCTGTTCCATAATAAAACTGTCACATGATTTTCATGACAGGATGATGACGGTGGAAAACGCGCTCTATAGGTCAAGCCGCTTGGGACAGTTGCGGGCTAACAGCGCGGCTGACATTGTCGATAAATTGCCGCGTTGCCGCCGCATGCGAATAGAGCAGTGCAAAATTTCGGCAAGACTCGCGCTTGATCGAGAGCGCAGCAATTGCAGCTTTTCGAAGATCTTCATGCGCAACGCCCACTTGGGCTTCAAGAATTGATGGGACGACACCCGCAGTCGGGAAAGTTGCGACCGGTGTCCCACAGGCAAGAGACTCGAGAAGCACATTGCCGAAAGTTTCGGTGAGGCTCGGAAACACAAAAACATCGGCCGAGGCATAGGCTGCAGCGAGGGCTTCGCCATAAAGCGCACCGGTAAAGATTACATCCGGATAGGTGACTTCAAGGCGCGCACGATCAGGCCCATCACCCACCATGACTTTGGTGCCAGGTAATTTTAACGAAAGAAACGCATCAAGATTTTTCTCGATAGCGAGACGCGATACGCAAAGAAAAATCGGCCGCGGATGATTGTCGGGCGCATCCGGCAAAGGATGGAATAAATCGGCATTAACGCCGCGCGACCATAAAGAGCAAGATCGAAAGCCTTGATCCATTAATTCTTTTTGTAAGGCGTTCGTCGCGACCATCGTGGTGACGCCAGCATTATGAAAATATCGCAACACACCATAAGTCAAAGCGGGCGGAATGGGACAACGTGCCGCGACATATTGCGGGTAACGTGTATGATAACAAGTGGTGAAAGGCCGTTCCATTCGTAACGCAGCATGGCGCGCCATCCATCCGAGCGGTCCTTCGGTCGCGATGTGAAGTGCATCGGGGTTTTGGTCCTCAATCACTTCGCTCACCACTTGGGGCGATGTTAATGCGAGACGAATTTCCGGATAGCCGGGCAACGGTGTCGAAGGATAATCAGCCGGCGTAATGAAATCGATATCAACGCCAAATTGTTTCGCATCAACCTTCAATCGTTCAAGAGTGCGCACAACACCATTGACTTGTGGACGCCAAGCATCGGTAACAATCAGGACGCGCATGAGGCCTCGCTTTTTAACGGGCGCGATTCGATCTTTTCGCCTCTGCCAAAGCGGATTCATGTTAAATTTTGATGACAGTGCTTTTCGATGGCTTTGTTCATGCCAACAAAAAACCCCGGATCTTGTGATCCGGGGTTTATGTGTTTTTGAAATCCCGTTTTGATTAAGCGAGAACTTGCGGGCGCATATCGCTGACGCTGATGCCGGCCACTTCAACCGGTTTTTTCATCGCATCGCGACGGAAAGGCTCGCCGAGTTCCTGATTGATCATCGCTTCGATCAATGTGGTCTTGCCATGTTTCATTTGATCTTCAACCGCTTTGGCGAGCGCATCGCGCAATTCATCTTGCGTGCGCGCTTTCACACCTTGCAAACCGCAGGCTTTGGCAAGATCGGCATAAGAGACTTGCGGATCAAGTTCCGTGCCCACGAAATTGTCGTTATACCAGAGCGTTGAATTGCGCTTCTCCGCACCCCATTGATAATTGCGGAACACAACCATCGTGATCGGCGGCCATTCTTTGCGGCCAATTGCAGTCAGTTCGGTGACAGCAATTCCAAATGCACCATCACCGGCAAAGCCGACAACCGGTACATCGCGACACGCAATCTTCGCGCCGATGATGGAGGGCAGACCATAACCGCAAGGGCCAAAGAGACCGGGTGCAAGATATTTGCGGCCTTCTTCAAAGGTCGGATAGGCGTTGCCAATCGCGCAATTATTGCCGATGTCTGACGAGATGATTGCATTCTTCGGCAGTGCCGATTGTATTGCGCGCCATGCCATACGCGGGCTCATCCAATCAGGCTTTGAAGCGCGTGCGCGTTGGTTCCATGTCGTGCCCGGATCATCATCCTCGTGATCCATCGACGAGAGTTCCTGCGCCCAACGCGATTTTGTTGTTGAGATTAAATTCTTGCGCTCATCGCGACCAGCATTGCCGGCATTCGGTGACAATTTCGCAAGAATGCTTTCAGCCACTTTTTTGGCGTCAGCAATGATCCCAATCGTGACTTTCTTTGTGAGACCAATGCGGTTCGGGTTGATATCAACCTGAATGATCTTGGCTTGTTTTGGCCAGTAATCGAGGCCGTAACCGGGAAGGGTCGAGAATGGATTCAAACGCGTGCCAAGCGCAAGCACAACATCCGCTTTCGAAATCAATTCCATCGCCGCTTTCGAACCATTGTAGCCAAGCGGGCCGGCGAATAAACGATGCGAACCGGGGAAAGCGTCATTGTGCTGATAGCCCACGCAGACCGGTGCATCGAGTCTTTCAGCAAGCGCCATGGAAGCAGGAATCGCGCCGCCGATGACAACGCCTGCGCCGTTGAGAATGACAGGGAATTTTGCTTCCGAGAGAAGCTTGGCGGCTTCGGCAATCGCATCTGCACCCCCTGATGGGCGTTCGAACTCGACCGGCATCGGCAATTCAATATCAACGACTTGAGTCCACACGTCGCGCGGGATGTTGATTTGAGCAGGTGCCGACAAGCGCTTCGCATTCATGATGACGCGGTTCAGCACTTCGGCGATGCGAACAGGATCACGTACTTCTTCCTGATAGGCGACCATGTCTTTGAAGAGCGCCATCTGTTCGGTTTCTTGGAAACCGCCCTGACCGATGGTGCGGTTGGCCGCTTGCGGTGTGATCAAGAGAAGCGGCGTATGGTTCCAGTAAGCAGTCTTCACCGCAGTCACGAAATTGGTGATGCCTGGGCCGTTCTGCGCGATCATCATCGATATTTTGCCGGAAGCGCGGGTGTAGCCATCGGCCATCATGCCGCCCGAACCTTCATGCGCGCAGTCCCAAAACGTAATGCCCGCTTTCGGAAACAGATCCGAGATCGGCATAAAGGCCGAACCGATAATGCCGAAAGCATTGTCGATGCCATGCATCTGGAGGGTTTTGACGAAGGCTTCTTCGGTCGTCATTTTCATGGTTTCAGGCTCCCTTAAATCTCTATGCGTCCGGATTCCCGGCCACTCTCATTCTATGTTAGCGGGCAAGATGGGCTTTGTTTTAGGGCCACGGGCTGGGGCTTGTGAAGTCCACATCGACCCGTGGCGGGCGAGGACTGTTTTAGCCGAAAGATGATGTCTCTTCCGCATGGGATCGGCGGGCGGCACGTGATAGGTCTTTGACCATGACCCAACCCCTTTTCTGGCTCGAAAATCTTTCAAATTTAGAAGAACGGCTTCGTTCGGCCCAAAACGGCTTGGCTTCAACAGATATTGAAGAGCGCCTTCGCCTCTATGGCCCCAACCGGGATCCTGAGGCGGCTCAGGCAGGGCTTTTGAGGCTGATCGCCCGGCGCGCTTTGGAACCGATGAGCCTGCTTCTGGCTTTTGCGGCGCTTGTGTCGGCGGGCACGGGGGATGCAGCGAGCGCATTGATCATCCTTGTCATCCTTTGCGCGTCGATTGCCCTCGATCTCTTTCAGGAAGGTCGGGCGAAACGGGCAGCCGAGGCGCTCCGCCAATCGGTGGCGGTGGATACACGGGTGAAACGCGATGGCGTTTTTCAATCGGTACCCGTTGATCAGGTGGTGCCGGGCGACGTCTTTGAAGTCGATGTCGGTGATATTGTTCCAGCTGATGCCGTTCTTCTCACGTCCTCTTCCTTGACGGTTGATGAAGCGGCTCTGACAGGTGAGCCTTATGGCGTTGTGAAAGCGCCGGGAGTCGTGACTTCATCAGATCCTGCGGATGCATCGAATGCGTTGTTTCGTGGATCAGTCGTCATCACGGGTTCGGCCACCGCCATGGTGGTGGCGACGGGGCAATCCACTTTATTTGGCAAAGCCGCGCGCGCGCTTTCTGACGCGCAAGCGCTTTCCCCTTTTGAATTGGATTTACGCCGTTTAGGCTTTCTCATCGCACGGGCGGCTGCGGTGCTCGTGCTCGCCGTGCTTGCCGCCAATATCGGCTTTGGGCGGCCGCTCATTGAATCGCTAATGTTTTCAGTGGCACTCGCGGTGGGCTTAACGCCCGAACTTTTGCCAATGATCACGACTGTGACTCTCTCTCGTGGCGCTCTGCGCATGGCCCAGAAACAGGTTATCGTAAAAAGATTATCCGCCATTCATGATCTTGGTGCGATGGATGTGTTGTGTACTGACAAAACGGGGACGCTGACTTCAGCAAAAATTATTTTGTCACGATCGATCAATGCGGAAGGCATTGATGATCCTTCTGTGCATACACTCGCTTCCGTTGCTGCAAAACTAGGAGGCGACAAAACAACGCTTGACCTTGCGCTTATGAGCGCTGCGTCTGACAATGTGCAAGACTGGAAAGAGCGTGGTCGCTATCCCTTCGATTATCAAAGACGTTTTGGTGCCATCATTGCAGAGGGGCCTTCAGGCCCGATCTTGATTGTCAAAGGTGCGCCAGAAGCCGTTCTAAAAATTTGTTCGACCTCTGAGGGGCAGGCGCTTGATGATGCGAAACGAGAAGACATTTTAAATCGCGTCCATTCATTTGCTTCTGATGGGTTTCGCGCGATTGCAGTGGCCTCTCGTCCTTGGACCGATTCCTTTCGTGACCCGACTGCTGACGATGAGTGCGAACTTAATTTTCAGGGGCTCTGCACTTTCGCTGATCCTCTGAAAGAAAGCGCGCCCCACGCGCTTGAACGCTTACACGCGCTCGGTGTTCGTGTTGTTATTTTATCGGGTGATGATCCCGCTGTGGTTGGACGGCTTGGTTCGTTGGTCGGCATTGCCTCACGCACAGTGATCACAGGACATGATCTCGCCGCACTTTCACCAGAAGCGCTTGCGGTTCAGGTGCGTGATGTCAATCTTTTCGCACGATTGTCGCCTGATCAAAAAGTTCTTGTGCTCGATGCCTTACGGAAGAACGGAAAAATCGTCGGCTTTATGGGCGATGGTGTGAATGATGCGCCTGGAATTAAATCTGCTGATATCGGCCTATCGGTTGATGGTGCCACAGGCGTTGCGCGCGCGGCCGCAGATATGATTCTTCTCGAATCCGATTTGGCGGTCGTGGCTGATGGTATTGAAGAAGGCCGCCAAACTTTTGCAAATATTTTGAAATATGTTCGCATGGGAGCAAGTTCGAATTTTGGCAATATGCTCTCGATGGCCGCAGCGGCGTTCTTTCTGCCCTTTTTGCCGATGCTGGCGACGCAAATTTTGCTCAATAATCTTCTTTATGATTTGTCAGAGATCGGTATCCCGTTTGATCGTGTCGCACCTGATATGATTGTAGAACCGCAGCGCTGGTCGATGTCATCGCTCATTCGCTTTGCGTTGGTGATGGGTCCACTCTCATCGCTTTTCGATCTTACAACTTTTGCAAGTCTTCATCTCGGATTTGGACTTGATGTAGACGCTTTCCGCACGGGTTGGTTTATCGAGTCGATTGCCACGCAAATTCTTGTGATCTTTATCATCCGGACGCGCGGTCCGCTGTTTTAAGATCGTCCGCATTGGGCTTTGATTTCGACAAGTTTTTTAGCGCTTGGAGCGGCGCTCGCGATTCCGCTTTCCCATTTTGGATCGTGGTTTGGCTTTGCGATTTTGCCGATGCCCGTCTATCTCGCGCTGACCGTGATTATCGCTCTTTATCTCCTGTCAGCCGAGGGGATAAAACGTTTCGCCATGCGATAGATGCAGGCCGGACTTGCCGCATGGCGTAGGTTTCTTGAGACGCCGTGACTTGCTAATCCTCACCGGCAATGCTTCAACCCTATCATAAGTGATTTTAGATTTTGGGATATTCCGCTATGATGCGCCACGCTGAAAAAAAGCCACTGTCTCTCGTTTCTATCAAAGCGCCAAAGCGCGATGCAGCGAGTGATAATGCGACCATCGAAACACTTGTGAAAGATATTCTCTCCGATGTGCGTCAGCGAGGTGATGACGCTGTCCGCCATTATTCCGAGCGGTTCGATGGCGCGACGCTTGAACGGTTCGAAGTGAGCGAAGCGGAAAAGAAATCCGCGCTTGAGGCACTTGATCCGCAAACGCGTGCGGATACGGAATTTGCGATTGAGAATGTCCGCAAATTTGCGGAAGCGCAGAAGGCCACAATTTTGCCGCTTGAAATTGAATCGCTACCCGGCCTTCATCTTGGTCACCGTGCGATTCCTATTGAAACGGTTGGTTGTTATGTGCCCGGTGGTCGCTATCCGATTTTGTCGGCTCCTGTGATGACGCTCGTTCCGGCGAAAGTCGCGGGCTGCGATCATATCGTTGCGTGTCTTCCTCCAAACGCGCATCCCGCGATGATTGCCGGATGTCATTTGTCGGGGGCCGATCAAATTTTCCGCGTCGGTGGTGCGCAGGCGATTGCCGCAATGGCTTACGGCACAGAGTCGATTCCGGCCGCTGATAAAATTGTCGGTCCCGGCAATGCCTATGTGAATGAAGCGAAACGTCAGGTGTTTGGTCTTGTCGGGATTGATCAACTTGCGGGCCCGAGCGAAATTTTCACACTTGCCGATGAGACAGGCAATCCCGAGATGATTGCGGTCGATCTCCTCGCGCAAGCTGAACATGATGTGCGCACGCGTGTAGGTTTGATCACGACGGACCGCACTTTGGCTGAGGCGACACTCAAAGAAATCGAACGGCAACTTGTCACTCTTTCAACCGCTGATGTCGCGGGTGCTGCGTGGCGTGATTATGGTGAAATTATTGTGGTGCCGGATGAAGAGACGATGATCGTCTATTCGGATGTGATTGCGGCGGAGCATCTTCAAGTTCACACGCGCGATGCCCATGCGCTTGCAAAAAAGCTTCGCAATTATGGTTCTCTCTTCATTGGTTCGCTCGCAAGCGTTGTTTACTCCGACAAATGTTGCGGCACCAATCACACGCTCCCCACCATGGCGGCCGGACGTTATACCGGCGGTCTATGGGTCGGGTCCTATTTGAAAATCTGTACGCATCAATGGTTAGATGAAAAAGGTGTTGCCGCTGTTGCGCCACCTGCCGCGCGGCAAAGCGCGACAGAAGGCATGGAAGGCCATCGTCGCGCCGCATCCTATCGTTTGGGACGGCAAGCGCTTGGCCCAATTTGAAATTATAAAGATAAAGGAAATACGCGATGGATCTTGGAATTAAAGGACGCAAAGCCATCATCTGCGCGTCAAGCAAAGGGCTCGGCAAAGGGACCGCTTTCGCATTGGCAGAAGCAGGCTGCGAAGTGGTTTTGAATGGCCGCAACGCCGAAGTTCTTCACGCCACGGCCGAAGAAATCAGAAAAGCAACAGGCGCTAAGGTTACGGAAATTATCGGCGATGTTTCCGAGCGCGCGACACAAGATCGTTTGTTAGATGCTTGTGGCGAGCCCGATATTCTCATCAACAATAATGGCGGTCCTGCCTTGCGTGACTTTCGTGAACTTGATCGCTCCGCTTTGGTCAATGGCGTCGTTCAAAATATGGTGGCGCCGATTGAACTCATTCAACGCGTCATTGATGGCATGGTCGCGCGTCAATTCGGACGTATTATCAACATTACGTCCGCATCTGTATTAACACCGATCAGCGGTCTTGATTTGTCTTCGGGTGCGCGTGCGGGGTTGACGGCCTTTTTGGCAGGCGTTGCGCGTGATGTCGCGCATGCGAATGTCACCATCAATGCAGTCTTGCCGGGCATGTTTGATACAGACCGGATCAAGAGCAATTTTGCCCGCGCAGCGGCGCAACAATCCGTCTCTGAGGATCAGATCCGCACACAGCGGATGAATTCAATTCCGGCTAAACGTCTGGGCTCAGCCGAGGAATTTGGGCGGATTGCGGCATTTTTGGCGAGCGCCCATGCCGGCTATATCACGGGTCAAAATCTACTCGTTGATGGCGGGGCTTTCCGTTCCGCTTTCTGATTGTTTTACAGATTTGATCTAACACAAATCGCCTGCGTGGACTTGTCTCTAGAGTGATCCCTGTCGCACTTTTGAACTAAGTCAGGGGTCCAGGATGAGTGATTTTGATTCTGCCAAACAAGCGCTGAAAACAAGACGCGAGGAGCTCGCCGCGCGGGTGTCTTCCATTAATGCTACGCTGCAAGCGCCGCTCTCCGCCGATTTCGAAGAGCAAGCGGGCGATCTCGAAGGCCAGGAGCAGCTTGAGAGGCTAGAAGCCTCGGCACTGAAAGAATTAGGCGCGATTGATGCGGCGCTTGGTCGGATCGCGGCAGGCACTTACGGCATCTGCGTCAAATGCGGCGAGCCCATCGCAAGAAAGAGATTGGAAGCGGTGCCGACAGCGACAACATGTGTGGCGTGTAAAGACTGACGCGCTTCGCGCTTCATTCAAAGCGCTTTCGGATCAGTCATCGTGTGTATTTTGCATGTGGCACAGCCGCCGCTTTCGCACGCGCTGCACGCTTCATCAGATGCCGTGCTTTTCTTGAAGAGGATCTTCATGATCCAACCACGCGTCACATAGAGAAGCGCGCCGGCAACAAGCGCATAGACAATCACCATTTCAGTTAATGCGGACATGATCTCGTCCTTTCACCCGGTGATATAGATCGTTGTCTGATAAACAATCAAAGCGGCAAGATAGGCAAGCGCTGTGAGATAGAGAAACATCGCAAGCGGCCACTGCCAAGAATTGGTTTCGCGTTTGACCACACTCAAAGTTGAAGCGCATTGCGGTGCAAAGACATACCATGCCAACAAGGACAAACCTGTGGCAATGGGCCAATGATGGGCAATCACTTGTGAAAGCGCGCCCTCGTCAGAGCCAATAGCATAAACAGTGGCAAGCGCACCCACAGCCACTTCACGCGCCGCCATGCCGGGAATGAGTGCCACTGCGATTTGCCAATTAAATCCAATTGGCGCCAAAAGCGGTTGCAACAAATGTCCGATCATGCCGGCAAGTGAGTAATTGATCGCGGGCTCTGTTGCCCCTTCCGGCGCGCCAGGGACGCTGGCTAAAAACCATATCAACACCATCATCGCAAGAATGGTTGTTCCTGCGCGCCGCAAGAACACAAAGCCCCGCCGCAAGACATTGATGATCACGCTGCGCAATGAAGGGCGTTTGTAGCTCGGCAATTCCATGATGAAGGGTTCGCTTTTGCCGCTCCACACAATCACACGGAAAACCCACGCCACAAGAAAGGCTGAAATAATGCCAGCCGCATAAAGCCCGAACATCACGAGCCCTTGCACATTGATAAAGCCATAAAGACTCGTATTCGGAATAAAGGCGCCGATGATTAAAGTATAGACGGGTATGCGCGCCGAGCAGGTCATCAAAGGCGCGATCATGATCGTCGCAAAACGTTGGCGTCTGTTATCAATCACGCGTGTGGCCATCACACCGGGAATCGCACAGGCAAAACTTGAGAGAAGCGGAATGAAAGAGCGGCCATGAAGACCCACACCGCCGATGATGCGATCCATCAAAAAAGCCGCGCGCGCCATATAGCCGAAATCTTCAAGCAGAACGATGAAGAAAAACAGCACGAGAATTTGCGGCAAGAAAACAATCACGCTGCCCACACCGGCAATCACACCATCCGCCAAAAGACTCGATAACATGCCTTGAGGCAAATTGGTTTTGATGAGTTCGCCCAAAAATTCAAAACCGGATTTGATCGCATCCATCGCTGGGATCGACCAACTGAACACGGCTTGGAAAATCAAAAACAAGACCAAGAGCAAAACCGGAATGCCCCAGAATGGATGGAGCAACACAGCATCAATGCGGCGCGTCCAGCGGTCGGCATGCGCTGGCTTTGAAACATTGCGCTTCACGCTTTCATCAACAAAGCGATGTGCCGCGCGCACTTCCTCTGCGCTTTGCTCATGCCATTGCGCTTGGCCATAATCGCGCGCTTCTTGAGCCGCTTGATCGATGAATTTGATCAACACATCGACGCCCGATTTTTCAACAGCAACGGTCGGAACAATCGAGAGACCGAAATCGCGCGCCAAACCTTCGACATCAATCGTGATGCCGCGTGCTCTCGCAATATCAACCATATTGAGCGCGATCATCACCGGCGCGCCGGTTGCTTTCAGTTCAAGCGCCAAGCGCAAACTCAAACGCAAATTTGTGGCATCAACGACGCAGATGATGAGGTCGGGTCTTGGCTCATCTTCCATCTCGCCCGTGATCGCGCGACGCGTCACCGCTTCATCGGGGCTGCGTCCGCGCAAACTATAGGTGCCCGGCAAATCGACCGCGACCATCTTGCGGCCTGAAGGCGTAATCAGCCGCCCGCGTTTGCTCTCGACCGTCACGCCCGGATAATTGGCAACCTTCTGGCGTTTGCCGGTGAGCATATTGAAGAGAGCGGTTTTGCCGCAATTCGGATTGCCCACAAGCGCAAAGCGGAAGGCATCGGCAGGCCAGGACGACATTCTTACAAAATTCCCATCTCGGTCACGTTGCGTGTTTTTGCCACGCGTCATTGATCCGTGATGGACCACCAACGCGCCCCGAAATCAAGTTTCGGCAGAGTATATTGGAAAATTTATAAGAGACGCATCGCTTTCAAGGGAACGTCTAATCAACCAACCGCATAGGTGAAAATAGAGTTTTGGCGCACCCGACACGATTCGAACGTGTGACCTCTGCCTTCGGAGGGCAGCACTCTATCCAGCTGAGCTACGGGTGCTTCTTGACGATCTGTTCTTAGCTGATCCGGCCCGTTTCGGCAATCTCGAGGCGGGCATCCGGGGGCGAGGCGGCGCAAAAACCGACGCAAGGGTCGCGCAAAGGCTAGAACCCCTGCCCCGACTTTGCGAAAGATAAGAAAAAAGATGGGAACAATATCAGGAGACCGTGAGCATGACGGCCAAGATCATTGATGGGAAAGCCTTTGCAGCCACAGTGCGGGCGTCGGTCGCGAAGCACGTCACAGCGTTGAAGGCCAAAGGTATTACGCCGGGCCTCGCCGTGGTCCTTGTGGGCGAAGATCCGGCCAGTCAGGTTTATGTCCGCAACAAGGGCCAGCAAACACTTGAAGTCGGCATGGCGTCATTTGAGCACAAACTCGATGCCTCAACCTCTGAGGCGGATCTTTTGGCCTTGATTGCCAAACTCAATGCCGACCCGAAAGTTCATGGCATTCTCGTTCAATTGCCTTTGCCGAAACATTTAAATTCCGATCTCGTGATCAATTCCATTGATCCCGCAAAAGATGTCGATGGATTTCATATTTCGAATGTGGGTCTTTTGGGCACGGGGCAGAAGAGCATGGTGCCCTGCACGCCGCTTGGCTGTTTGATGATGCTGCGTGATCATCATGGCTCGATTGCAGGGCTTGAGGCGGTGATTGTCGGACGCTCGAACATCGTCGGCAAGCCGATGGCGCAACTCTTGTTGAATGACAGTTGCACAGTCACCATCGCGCATAGCCGCACGCGCGATCTTCAAAGCGTGTGTCGCCGAGCGGATATTCTTGTAGCCGCTGTGGGAAGGCCTGAAATGATTCCGGGTGAATGGGTCAAGCCCGGTGCCACCGTGATCGATGTCGGCATCAATCGCATTGAACGCGACGGCAAAGCCAAATTGGTTGGCGATGTTCATTTTGAAAGCGCTGCAAAGGTCGCAGGTGCGATTACGCCTGTGCCCGGCGGTGTTGGACCGATGACGATTGCGTGTCTGCTAGCGAATACATTAACCGCGTGTTGCCGCAGTCTCGGTCTGCCCGAGCCTGCGGGTCTTACGGCATAAAACGCGCTCTATCTCTTTTCGCTATCGCATTTTGTTTCGATTAACCGGCTTCCACAAACACGCAAAATGCTTTAGCGCGGCGCGCGTTTCGCAAGGATGCGTTGCAAAGTGCGCCGATGCATCGAGAGACGACGCGCCGTTTCCGAAACATTGCGGCCGCACTGCTCATAAACGCGTTGAATATGTTCCCAGCGCACGCGATCGGGCGACATCGGATTGTCCGGCGGCGGAATGGTCAAAGGACCGTCAGCCCGCAGCGCGCGATCAATAACTTCCGCATCTGCCGGCTTGGCGAGATAATCGGCCGCGCCGAGTTTTACGGCCGCAACCGCTGTCGCGATATTGCCATAGCCCGTCACGATGATGCCGCGGGCGTCGGGGCGTTTTTTTGAAAGCGCCGAGATCACATCAAGTCCGCTGCCATCGCCGAGCTTCAAATCCACAACCGCATAAGCGGGGGGGCTCGATTGGATGGCTTCGATGCCTTCTTTGGCGCTTTCCACCACCGCAACGCGGTAGCCACGCTGTTCCATCTCGCGCGAAAAGCGGGAGACAAAATTTCGCTCGCTGTCGACGATGAGAAGCGATCGGTCGGCAAGCTTGCTCGCACTTGAAACGTCATTCATCGCTGGCGCCTTTCGCCTGATGGGGTCCAGCCCAAGTTACGGCGCGCCGGTCTTTTTGGTTCACTTGTCGCGCGACAACTTGGCGCGTTGGGCCGGAAAGATGCGCGACGGGGCGGATTTTAGCGTTTATAAGGTCTGATCCGTCCGAATCCTGCGAAAGTGCTACGAAGGTCCTGCGAAAATGACCGAAAATTCCCCGCCCGCCATCGAGATTCGCGAGCTTCAGAAGCGCTATTCGGGCGTTCTGGCCGTGCGCGGGATCAGTTTCAGCCTCGCACGCGGGGAAGTCCTTGGGCTTTTGGGTGGCAATGGCGCTGGCAAAACAACAACGATCGGCATGATTATGGGGCTCGTTTTGCCGAGCGCGGGGAGCGTGAAAGTCTTTGGCGTCGATATGGCGAAAGACCGCTATGCCGTCCTTCCCCGAATGAATTTTGAAAGTCCCTATGTGGATATGCCGCATCGGTTGACGGTGAGACAAAATCTCGAAGTCTTCGGCCGTCTCTACGGTGTGCAAAACATCAAAGAGCGCATCATTGAACTCGCGCGTGACCTTCATCTTGAAGAGTTTCTTGATCGCGAGTCAGGCGCTTTGTCTGCGGGTCAAAAAACGCGCGTCGCGCTCGCAAAATCTTTGATCAACGAGCCCGATCTTTTATTGCTGGATGAACCGACCGCTTCACTTGATCCGGATACTGCGGATTGGGTGCGCACGCGCCTTGAATCCTATCGCAAAGCGCATGGTGCTTCCATTCTTCTGGCATCACATAATATGGCGGAAGTCGAGCGCTTGTGTGACCGCGTGATCATTATGAAAGCGGGTGCAATTGCCGATGAAGGCACGCCGCAAAATTTGATCGAAAAATATGGTCGTCATTCGCTTGAGGAAGTGTTCCTTGATGTCGCGCGAGCGCCTCAAACACAAGGGGCTGCCGAATGAGTACGAAAAATTATCGATATGATTCAGGTTTCTCTTTCACGCGTGTTGGCGCGCTGATTTTACGTTACACTTATTTGTTGCGCTCTTCATGGCCGCGTTTGCTTGAACTTGTTTATTGGCCTACCGTGCAAATGCTGACTTGGGGCTTTATTCAAGTCTATATCTCAGGTGCATCAGGACGTGCAGCATTCGCCGCAGGCACATTGATTGGCGCGATGTTGTTGTGGGATGTTTTGTTTCGCAGCCAACTCGGATTTTCTGTTTCATTTCTTGAAGAAATCTGGGCGCGCAATATCGGCAATTTGTTGATGAGTCCGATGCGCCCTTCTGAATTTATCACAGCGCTCATCATTATGAGTCTTGTGCGTTTGGCGATTGGCTTGGGACCCGTTGCGGTGATGGCCACGATCTTTTTCGGGTTCAATTATTTTTCCCTCGGCGTCAGCGCCGCTTTGTTTTTTGCCAATCTCGTTTTGACCGGATGGGCGGTCGGGCTTTTTGTATCTGGCCTTGTGATGCGGCTTGGACTGGGCGCGGAAAGCTTGGCTTGGACGGTGATGTTCGTCCTCCTGCCGTTGACCTCGGTTTATTATCCTGTCTCGATTTTGCCGACATGGTTGCAGCCCGTAGCGTGGAGCTTGCCCCCGACCTATGTGTTTGAGGGGCTTCGCGCGCTGCTGATCGATCATCAGATCCGGTTTGATCTCATGGCCGAGGCCTTTGCCCTCAATATTGTGCTTTTCGCTGCCGCAAGCCTTGCTTTTCGCTTTCTTCTTGAAAAGGCTCGTGAAGCCGGGTCGCTCATGCAAATGGGCGAATAAAAGTCTTCATCACAGAGTTTTAAGAGCTTTATGCGTCTATGACCTTAGAAGCATTGCACAATCAGGCCGGATGAGACTAAAGTGCTTTTTGTGCACTGCAAAAATTGCCCAGCCCAAGCTGGTCGAAGGACGGTCAGGTGATGAAGCTTCCGCTCTATATGTGGTATGAGGCCACGCATGCCATGCTCGGCCCTGCGCGCGCCCTCGCAGGATCCACCAAACTTTTCTACAACAACCCCGCAAATCCGTTGAGCCATTCGCCTTTTGGCCGCGGCGTTGCAGCGGCATGCGAAATGTTCGAGCGGACCACGCGCCGTTACGGCAAGCCCGAATTCGGCTATGGCAGTATCAGCGTGAACGGTGTGCAGACTGAAATCGTCGAAGACGTTTTGTGGTCAAAGCCTTTTTGCAATCTTGTCAATTTCCGCAAGATGAGTGCGGGGCGGCCCCTCAATCAACCAAAGATTCTGATGGTTGCGCCGATGTCCGGCCACTACGCCACATTGCTGCGCGGCACGGTTGAAACATTTTTACCCACGCATGATGTGTACATTACCGATTGGATTGATGCGCGCACGGTGCCTTTGAGCACCGGTCGTTTCGATCTTGATGATTACATTGACTATGTAATCGAGATGATCCGTCTCTTGGGACCGGATGTTCATTTGATGGCCGTGTGCCAGCCTTCTGTTCCCGTGATCGCTGCGATTGCGCGTATGGAGGCGGAAGGTGATCCCGCAGCGCCTTTATCAATGACATTGATGGGTGGGCCGATTGATACACGCGAGAGTCCCACAAAGGTCAATCTTCTTGCGCAAGATCGTGGCACCGAATGGTTTAAGCGCAATTGCATTGTCAAAGTGCCATTGCCGAATGCCGGCTTTATGCGCGATGTCTATCCGGGCTTCTTGCAACTCTCCGGTTTTATGGCGATGAATATTGATCGTCATATCGAAGCGCATGGCGAAATGTTTTCGCATCTCGTTCATGGCGACGGTGACTCTGCTGAGAAACATCGCGATTTCTATGATGAATATCTCGCTGTGATGGATTTGACGGCTGAGTTCTATCTACAAACGGTGGATACGGTCTTTGTGCGTCACGCTTTGCCGAATGGCGAGATGAGGCATCGTGATCAACTGGTCGATTTGACGGCTATTAAACGCTGCGCGTTGATGACGGTTGAGGGCGAGAATGACGATATCTCGGGCGTTGGTCAGACTCGCGCCGCACACAAGCTTTGCGTGAATATTCCCGAGTCGCGCCGCGTTCATTGGCTGCAGCCGAAGGTTGGCCATTATGGCGTGTTCAACGGCTCGCGTTTCCGCGCCGAAGTGGCGCCGCGCATCGCCGATTTCATGGCGAACAGCGTTCATGACGCTAAAACATCATCCGGCAAAACTTTGAAGCTTGTGAGTTAAGATGAAGCGCGCGTGACAGCGTGCGCTCATCAAGGCATCATACCGACTGTATGAGTCTGATCTTCACCCGCGCACGGCAAAAGCCCCTTCCATCGCATCTCGACATTATCCATGGCGAGATAACATATCGCGTTGCCGTCAAACGCATGGCGAAAGCACGGCGGTTCACTTTGCGCGTGTCGGCAGCAACGCGTGTTGTGACACTCACAATGCCAATGCGAAGTTCCTTCGATCAGGCGGTTGATTTTGCTTCGCGCCATGGCGGATGGATTGCTGATCGTCTCAATAAATTTGACGATCATGTGCAGATCGCGCCGAACGTTGAAATTCCTTTTCGTGGCGTGCCGCATCGCATTATTCATCGCGGTGAAAAGCGTGGCACTGTGAGTGCTGAATGTGACGAAGCAGGCTCATATCAGTTGGTCGTCGCGGGTAGAGTTGACCATGCGCCCCGACGAGTTCGTGATTTTTTGAAAAAAGAAGCGCGCCTCGCCTTGGATCAAGCGGTTGAGCGTTACACAAAAATACTCGGAATCCCCGCGCGCCGCATTGCGCTTAAGGATACAAGAAGTCGATGGGGATCATGTTCGGTCGATGGACGATTGAACTTTTCATGGCGTTTGATTTTCGCGCCGCCGGAAATTCTTGATTATCTCGCTGCGCATGAGGTGGCGCATTTGAAAGAGCTTAATCATTCACCACGTTTTTGGTCGATTGTCGCTTCGCTTTATCCTGATTACAAGAAAGCCGAAGCATGGTTGAAGCGCCACGGCGCGAGTCTTCATCGCTATATTTGATTTATTGCGGTTGCGTTGCATCCGTTTGTGGTTGCAAGACCAACGGCCCTTTTTGCAGCGCATTGTTATTTTGCGATTGCGTACCAAACAGTGCGCGGCCAAGCACAGAGAAAAGATCTGACTGCGGCAAATCACTTGCGGGCAGTATCACAGGTTTTGTTTTTGCAAGCGCCTGTTTCATGAAGCGCGACCAAATCTCAACCGGCAGACTGCCCCCCGCCACATGTTTTGTCGGTGAATTATCATCATTGCCAAGCCACACGCCGGTGACGAGTGCGCCGGTATAGCCGATGAACCATGCGTCGCGGAAATCCTGACTCGTTCCCGTCTTGCCCGCTGCATCCCATCCAGGAAGGTCAACTTTTTTTGCGGTGCCACTCTTCACTGTTTCACGCATCATGACATTGAAATTGGCAAGGATCGTTGGATCAATCACTTGATGAGGCGTTGCATCGGGGCGCGTATAGAGAAGATCACCTTCGCGTGTAATTACTTCAGTGATGACATAGGGTTCAACACTCACGCCGCCATTTGCAAAACTCGCATAGGCAGACACAAGTTCAAGTGGAGTGACGGCGGATGTACCCAGAGCGATTGAGGCATTGGCATCAAGCTTTGAACGAATTCCTAATCTTTGCGCTGTTGTTGCAACGATTCGTGGGCCGACTTCGAGACCAAGTCTGACTGCGACTGTATTCAAAGATTGCGAAAGCGCTTCTGTCAGCGTCACCGGGCCGCGATAGTCTTTGGCATAATTTTCAGGTTGCCAGCCTTTGACATTGACCGGTGCGTCCTCACGCATTGTGTCGGGTGTCAAACCTTTCTCAAGCGCTGCGAGATAGACAAAGGCTTTGAAGGCAGAGCCCGGTTGACGTCGTGCATTCGTGACACGATCAAATTGGCTTTCGCTATAATTGCGACCACCAACAAAGGCGCGAATGGCGCCGTCAGGATCCATTGCGAGGACCGCTCCTTGGCTCACGCCGAATTTTTGACCTTTGGCCGTAAGCTCATCTGTTAATGCTTTTTCAGCCGCGGCTTGCATCATCGGATTCAATGTTGTGGTGACAATGAGATCGCCTTCTATTGAACCGATCAAATCATCAAGACGATCAATAATGTGATCAGCGGCATAGAGAACCGAATTTGCGGTTTTTGATTTCTGTGCATCAGCAGGGCGTGCAAGTGCCTCTTTCATTTGTGCGTCGGAGATGAAGCCTTCACGCAGCATCGCGGCAAGCACGAGCGCAGCGCGCGCATGTGCCGCATCAGGATTGCGCGTTGGCGCTAAGCGGGAAGGTGATTGCACGAGACCACCGAGAATGGCGGCTTCAGCAATTGTCACCTCACGCGCAGATTTACCGAAATATTTCTGCGCTGCGCCTTCAACACCATAAGCGCCCGAACCGAAATAGACGCGATTTAAATAAAGCTCGAGAATTTCATTTTTCGAATATTTGCGCTCAAGCCAGAGTGCCAAAATCGCTTCTTGGATTTTACGTGAGGCGGTGCGCTCTTGCGTCAGAAAAAGATTCTTGGCGAGTTGTTGCGTGAGCGTCGAGCCACCTTGCATGCCACCGCCCGCGCGCATGATGTTTCTAACGAGTGCGCGTGCGATGCCGATGGGGTCGATGCCCGCATGGGTATAGAAACGGCGATCTTCAATGGCGATGAACGCTTGCGGCAGATAGGGAGGCAATTCGGAAAGTGATATTTCACGTCCGCCCGTCTCGCCGCGATTGGCGAGAAGCGTTCCGTCTGATCCTAAAATCGCAATGTTCGGCGGTCGTTTGGGAACCGCCAATTGATCAATCGGCGGAAGTTTTGATGCGTGATAGGCAACAAGCACGCCGAGCGCGATGATGCCCCAAAGGCCGATGACCACACTCCAATAGAACAAGCGCCCAATCAGAGAGCGGCGCGGCTTTGTGGCGCGTGGCTTTTCATGGTCACGATGCGATTTTTCTTGATCGCGATGCATTTGGCTGCGGGCAGGGCGCTTCTGCGGTGTGCGCTCCGGCTCATGCTCCTCAGTGAGACCGCGCACAGGCGCCGCGCCGCGCCGCCGTGTTTTCGGCGCCGCTTCGGGCTGATCCTCATCGAAATAGGGCTCGTGCCGTCCTCGACCCGCGCCGCGCCGCTCGCTCATAAATGATTTAACCCCGTACAGGCGGCATGCCTGCTTTGGCAACAATTAGCGATATGCGCTTAAGCGGCGGTTAAGGTCGGGAGCGGCCTCAGGCCGCTTTTTTGTCGGATTTTGTGAGGATGCGGCAAAGCCTTGCGATTGTGGCTTTCATCTCATGGCGGTGCACGACCATATCAACCATGCCGTGGCTTTTTAGAAATTCCGCGCGTTGGAATCCTTCCGGTAATTTTTCGCGGATCGTTTGTTCGATCACGCGCGGCCCCGCAAAGCCGATGAGCGCGCCGGGCTCCGCAATGTGCACATCGCCGAGCATCGCATAAGACGCGGTGACACCGCCCGTTGTCGGGTTTGTAAGCACAACAATGTAAGGCAGGCGCGCATCACGCAGACGGCGCACGGCGACCGTTGTGCGTGGCATTTGCATCAACGAGAACATGCCTTCTTGCATGCGCGCGCCGCCGGACGAGGCGAACAAAACGAACGGCGTCTTTTTTTGAATCGCCGTTTCCATGCCTTTGATGACACCTTCACCCGCGGCCATGCCGAGCGAGCCGCCCATGAAATCAAAATCCTGCACACCGATGGTTAAAGGTAATGCTTCGACTTTGCCATAAGCGATCTTGACCGCATCAACGAGAGATGTTTTGGCCTTCGCATCACGCAGGCGATCGACATATTTTTTCTCATCGCGGAATTTCAAAGGATCAAGCGGCACTTCGGGTAGTGCGATCTCTTCATAGGCACCGTCATCAAACATGGAGGCCAAACGCGCATTGGTTGCCATGCGCATGTGATGGCCCGAACCGGGAATGACAAACAGATTGGCTTCAACATCTTTCGAGAAGACAAGCTGGCCACTTTCTGGACATTTGATCCAGAGATTCTGTGGCGTATCACGCTTCAGGAATGACCGAATCTTCGGCCGGACGACATTGGAAATCCAGTTGATCGAATCCATTTTGGTCTCCGTATCCTGAATATTATCTTTTCACCGAGCGAACACCCTTGGCGATGTCTTCGACAATGGAGGTGACCGCACCCACCGTGAGTTCGGTCGGGCGTCCATCCGCATGAAGCGATTGCCGCACGGCTTCGACAAGGGCTGAGCCGACAACAACACCGTCGGCCGTTTTCGCGATTTCGGCTGCATCCGCTGCGGTGCGTACACCAAAGCCCACCGCAACCGGAAGCGAAGTATGTGATTTGATCCGCGCGACCGAGGCGGCCACTTTTTGCGGATCGGGACGCGCCGCGCCTGTGATTCCAGCGATTGAAACATAATAAACAAAGCCCGAAGTGTTTTGCAGCACTTTCGGCAAACGCTTTTCATCCGTTGTCGGTGTTGCCAGACGAATGAAATTCAATCCGGCTTTCAAAGCGGGTTTGCAGAGTTCATCATCTTCTTCTGGCGGACAATCGACAACGATCAATCCATCAACGCCGGATGATTTTGCATCAATGAGAAATTTTTCAACGCCATAAATGAAGATCGGGTTGAAATAACCCATCAGAATGATCGGCGTTTCATCATCGTCTTTACGAAATTCACGCACGAGATGAAGTGTCTTTTCAAGCGTGATGCCTTTTGAAAGCGCGCGTAAACCGGCCGCTTGAATCGTCGGGCCATCCGCCATCGGATCCGTAAACGCCATACCGATTTCGATGAGATCGGCGCCCGCTTTGGGCAGCGCTTTGATCACTTTGAGCGATGTTTCAGGATCGGGATCGCCACCCATATAGAAGGTAACAAGCGCGGCGCGCCCTTCTTTTTTAAGCGCGGCAAAGCGCGTATCGATACGGGTTGTCACGCCATTCCTCCGAGATGCTCGGCCACTGAGAAAATATCTTTGTCGCCGCGTCCGCAGAGATTGACGATCATCAGATGGTCTTTGGGTTTTTTCGCCGCAATTTCAACCGCACGCGCAATCGCATGCGCCGGTTCAAGTGCGGGAATAATGCCTTCGAGTTTTGAGAGAAGCTGGAACGCATCAAGCGCCTCTTGGTCTGTTGTCGAAAGATAGGTCACACGGCCTGTATCATGCAGCCATGCGTGTTCAGGACCGATGCCCGGATAATCAAGACCGGCTGAAATTGAATGCGCTTCGGCAATCTGTCCGTCGCCATCCATCAGGAGATAGGTGCGATTGCCATGCAATACGCCGGGCTTGCCGCCATTGAGCGATGCCGCATGCATGCCGGAAGCAACGCCGTGACCTGCGGCTTCAACGCCATAGATCTCAACTGATTTGTCATCAAGGAATGGATGGAACAAACCAATCGCGTTCGAACCGCCGCCGATGCAGGCAACGAGTGAGTCAGGCAAACGGCCTTCGCGCTCAAGCATTTGTTCGCGCGCTTCTTTACCGATGATGGATTGGAAATCTCTGACCATCATCGGGTAGGGATGCGGGCCTGCGGATGTGCCGATGCAATAGAATGTGTCATGCACATTCGTCACCCAATCACGTAGCGCTTCATTCATCGCGTCTTTGAGAGTCTTGGAACCCGAGACGACCGGCACGATTTCAGCGCCGAGCATTTTCATGCGGAAGACATTCGGCTTTTGCCGTTCAACGTCGACAGCGCCCATATAGACAACGCATTTCAAGCCGAAGCGCGCGCAAGCGGTTGCGGTGGCAACACCATGTTGACCCGCACCGGTTTCCGCAATGATGCGTGTCTTGCCCATGCGGCGCGCGAGCAAAATCTGACCAAGCACATTATTGATTTTATGCGCGCCGGTGTGATTGAGCTCGTCGCGCTTCAGATAGATTTTCGCGCCGCCAACATGTTCGGTGAGACGCTCGGCAAAATAAAGCGGGCTCGGGCGGCCGACATAATGCGTGTGAAAGCTTTTGAGTTCAGCTTCAAACGCCGGATCGGCTTTCGCCTCCGCATAGGCTTTCTCAAGATCGAGGATTAGCGGCATCAAAGTTTCAGCGACGAAACGTCCGCCGAAATTTCCGAAATGGCCGGTTTCATCCGGTCCCGTCCGGAAGGAATTGAGCGACTGTTGAATGGTCATTTTTTTCTTCCTCAAATCCTCAACTGGCGCGGCGCGCCGCCTCAATAAATTCCCGGATCTTTGCGGAGTCCTTCTCCCCCGGCGCGGTCTCAACGCCGGATGATACATCAACCCCCGCCGGATGAGAGATGGCGATGGCCGTTCCCACATTCGAGGGGTCGAGCCCTCCTGAGACCATGAAGGGCTTTTGCAGGTCAAGCCCTGAGAGAAGGTGCCAATCGAAGGGAAGCCCATTTCCGCCGGGAAGTTCAGCGTTTTTGGGCGGCTTGGCGTCAAGAAGGAGCCAGTCTGCCGCAGTATCGTAAGTTCGGGCGGCTTCAAGATCGACCGCTTCAGCGATGCCTATGGCTTTGATGACGGGTCGGCCAAAGCGGGCACGGATGGATGCCACACGCTCAGGCGCCTCATGGCCGTGAAGCTGATGGAGATCGGGATGAAGTGCTTTTTCGATTGCCTCGAGTGCGGCATCGTCCGCGTCGACCGAAAGCGCTACTTTTTTGGCGCGGCTGCCGACAATCTGGCCGAGTGCTTTGGCTTCATCGAGCGAAACATGTCTCGGCGATTTCGGGAAAAACACGAATCCGACCCAATCCGCTTCAGCGGCGATGGCCGCTTCGAGCGTTTCTTGGGTCTTCAGGCCGCAGATTTTGATGATGAGGGACATGGGATGTCTGTCGCACGACCGAGTGGCGCCTGTCCAATCTTTCGCTTCAAGCGTATCACTTCACCCGTTGCCATACCGCAATGGCCGCAGCGAGATCTTCAATCGCGGTTCCCACTGATTTGAACATCGTGATCTCCTTGGCATCGGAACGACCGCGATGCGTGCCGCGTGAAAGATCAAAGAGATCGGCTTTGATGTCATGTGAAGAAATGAGTCCTGCAGCAAGCGGTTGCGCATAATCACCGCCTTCTTTCAAAGCGCCGGCACGCGTATCACAAAAAAGACTCGCGCGTGTGATCGCAACATCATCTGTTTCACGCATGGAAGGCTTAAACGCGCCGACACAATCAAGATGCGCGCCTTCTTTCAGCCAAGCTCCGCGAATAAGCGCCGTGTTTGAAAGTGTTGCTGACGAG
This sequence comes from Hyphomicrobiales bacterium, assembly GCA_046091665.1. Classification (GTDB taxonomy): domain Bacteria; phylum Pseudomonadota; class Alphaproteobacteria; order Rhizobiales; family Beijerinckiaceae; genus CAIUPE01. The sequence continues at coordinate 32,775 of JBJTCD010000055.1, read as the reverse complement.
ATGATATCCGCGTCACGAATGGCGGATTCAAGATCTTGAACTGCGCGCACGGGCAGGCCTTGCGCTTTTAATTCTCGCGCAACAAGCTCTGCTCGCTCGGGGCGATGATTCCAAAGTGCCACATCTTTGATCGGGCTTTCGGCGCAATGGGCACGAATGAGAAAAGGTGCGAGCGCACCCGCTCCGACCATCACAAGGCGAGAGGCTTCCGGTTTGGCGAGATAACGTGAAGCGAGGGCAGAGGCTGCGGCTGTGCGCCACAAGGTCAAACGCGCGCCATCAAGTGAGGCTAACGGTTCGCCTGTATCGCCCTTGATCAAGAGATAGGTGCCCATAACAGAGGGCAGGGATTTTGATCCATTCGCCGGATAGATGGTCACGATTTTTGTGCCGACATAGGGTGCTTCTGCTGAGGAGCCTGTCCACGAGGGCATCAAGAGAAGCGTGGCATCTGCATCAGGCCGCGCAATGTCATGATGATGCCGCACAGGTACGACGATATCGGTTTGAAACGCGGCTTTCAGTGCATCGGCGAGCATTCTTGGCTCAAGTGTCGCATCAATTTCATCGGCTGAAATCACTTTCATCGTGAAGATCCGTTTCGCATATTTCTGTTGGCTTAGCCGATCATGGTTGAGGGCGGCAAAGGCGGGAGATTTTTCTCGCGACGCAATTCTTCTGTTTCGCGTCTTTGCCGCTCAAGATCACGTAGATGAATTTTTGCTGCACGGCGATGACGCCCTTCGGAAAACCACATCGCAATACCACCGAGTAAAATGCCAAGGATCAGACTTAGAAAGATTGGCAAAAATACCGGAACCGTAAAAATCAAAGGCGGATCAAACAGCGCCAAAGGATCAAGAGAAATCGTAATCGCGCTGCGATTGGCCAAAGCAAAGCCCAGCACCAAAAGAGCGAAAGGCGCAATCAGGATTGTCTTGAGGAGCGTCTTCACGGAGGCCCCTTTCTCACATCAGGCGTCGGCGCCATCCATATTCAAACGGATGCGCATTTCCTTACCCGCTTTGAAAACCGGAACGACTTTTTCCGAGACAGAAACTTTTTCGCCCGTACGCGGGTTCCGTCCCATACGCGCATCGCGCTTCTTTACGGAGAAAGCGCCAAAGCCACGAATTTCGACGCGGTCGCCGCGCGACAAAGCCGCGATGATCTCATCGAGGATCGCGTTCACGACATTTTCGGCGTCACGCTGATAAAGATCCGGATAATGTTCGGCGATTTTCTGGACGAGTTCTGATTTGATCATTGTTTACGTTTCTTTTCGCTCAGTCTTGTTTGGTTCGAATAGGACTCGTCTTAGCCGGGCCGCTCGGTTCAATTGTGACTAAATTACGGCGCCGAAGGGTGCCAGAGGACCAGCACACCGTCAAGGAGTTGCGTTTCGGGCGTCGCCGCAAACCGGTCCATGAGGTTTGCCAAGCGATCAAATCCGCTCAATCGCGCCAGTCCGGAAAGGCCGAATCTTTCAGGGAAGCTATGAGGCCGCCATTCACGGAGGGGAAGATCGCGTGAGACCTTCTTCTCTTTCTCAAGCCAGTCTCGTGCTTGGTCCACCGAACCAACTTGATCAACCAGACCCAGCGTTACCCCTTGTTTGCCGGTAAAGATCCGTCCATCGGCAACCGCGGCGAGGCCTGCATCGTCAAGGCCGCGACGTTCGCGCACGAGGCGCTTGAACCAGTCGAAACTTTCTTGAACGAGCGCCGCAATGGCGGCGCGTGACTCTGGTGTGGCGCTTTCAATCGGGCTCGGGGCGGCCTTAAGCGGCGATGATTTGATGCTCTCGACTTTAACACCGACACGATCAAGCAGGCCTACAATATCGGGATATTGAAACAGGACGCCGATTGAACCGACAATTGATGTTTCACGCGCAAAGATACGATCTGTCCCGAGTGCCGCGATATAACCACCGGAGGCGGCCATACCGTCAACCAAAGCGACTGTCGGCTTTTTCGCCGCGAGCTTACGCAGTGCGTCATAAAGCGCTTCCGCACCCGTGACTGTGCCGCCGGGGCTTTCGATGGTGATGATCACCGCTTCGGCACGGCTTTCCTCCACGTCATGGATGAGACGAAGTGTTTCCTCGTCACCCGTGATGATGCCGGTAATTTTCAATTTTGCGATATGGGCGGAGCGTCGTTCAAAATCGCCGCCGCCTGACGCATAGACGCTAACACCGACCAGCGCGATGACGATCACAAGGGCGGTCATCCAGCGCCAAAAACTGACGCGCTGTCCTAATCGCCGTCTTTCAATGAGATAATCAGGGGTGAGCGCCATGAGAAAAGATCCGGTATAGGGTGAGGCCCCGTGTCCTATCGCGCTCTGTCGTCGGGAGCAACACCTGATGGGTTGCGCGAGGCGACAATCACGGATAGGGCAAACACGCATTGTGGCGCCGAATCCTGAACCTATGCGGCCCACCAGTTTTTGTGACGAGGGAAGGAACACTTCACATGACCATTACACGCATCGGTGTTGGACCGCGCATGAGCCAGGCTGTCATTCACGGCCATATGGTCTATCTCGCTGGCCAAGTGGCGAATACGGCCAAAGGCAAAAGCGTTGGCGAACAAACCAAAGACATCCTTTCGCAGATTGATGCGCTTCTCGCGGAAGCGGGAACCGACAAGACGAAACTCATCACCACCAATATCTGGCTTGCCGACATTTCAAAATTTTCTGAAATGAATGCGGCTTGGGACGCGTGGGTGGCTCCCGGCTGCACACCGGCACGCGCAACCGTTGAAGCCAAACTCGCTTCGCCTGAATACACGGTTGAAATCATGGTGACGGCTGCACGCTGAGTGACATCGCGTGGCATTGACCTCTGAAACCTATATGGAGCGCTTTTTAGCGCTCCATCCTAAATTGATCGACCTATCACTCGGGCGCATCACCACGCTGCTTGAACGGCTTGGCGCGCCGCATAAACGCTTGTCGCCTGTTATTCATGTTGCGGGCACAAATGGAAAAGGCTCAACCGTTGCTTTTATGCGTGCCATTCTTGAAGCGGCGGGTCTTTCTGTTCATGTCTATACATCGCCGCATCTTGTGCGCTTTCATGAGCGCATAAGACTGGGTCAAAAAAATGCTCCCGGCCAACTCGTTGATGAAGGAACGCTTGTTGATGCGTTCGAAAGGTGCGAGCGTGCCAATTACGGTGCGCCGATTACCGTTTTTGAAATGACAACGGCAGCGGCGTTTTTACTTTTCGCCGAGCATCCGGCTGATGTTCTTCTGCTTGAAGTTGGACTGGGTGGCGAATTTGATGCAACCAATGTGATTGATACAGTCAAAGCGAGTGTCATCACACCGATCTCAATCGATCACGCCGAATATCTTGGCAATACGATTGAAGCGATCGCCTCTGCAAAAGCGGGAATCATCAAAGCGAAGAGCCCTGTCATCGTCGCACGGCAAAATTTTCCAAATGCAGAAACGGTGATCGAGCGCAAAGCCGCACGCCTTGGCGCACAGTTATTTGCGGCCGGGCAAGATTTCGATGCGCATCATGAAGATGGTCGTTTGATTTATCGTGATGAGAGAGGCCTTCTTGATTTGCCGATGCCGCGTTTGATTGGCGCGCATCAAATCAACAATGCCGCAACAGCCATTGCGACTTTGCGTATGTCCGGATTTGATATTTCGCATGAAGCCTATGAACGCGGCATGCGTCGCGTCGAATGGCCCGCGCGTATGCAACCGCTCTCGCGCGGCACGCTTGCTGACTTGGTGCCACAAGGTTCAGAGCTCTGGCTCGATGGGGGTCATAATCCTGAAGGCGGAGAGGTGATTGCAAGCGCGTTTAAAGCGCTTCATCAGATTGAAGCCAAACCGCTTCACCTGATTGTGGGCATGCTTGCCACCAAAGACGCGCAGGCGTTTTTAGGTGCATTTGCAGAACTGGCTGAAAGTCTGACGGCGATTCCGATTCCTTCCCAGAAAGTGGCGCGGACGCCAGATGAGATTTGTGCACTCGCGCAGACTGTTGGTTTGCAAGCGACGATTGCTGATGATGCAGCGTCAGCGTTGCATGCGCTTGTTGAAAAACATGGTGGTCAACATTTACGAATTTTGATCACCGGATCGCTTTATCTCGCTGGTGAAATTTTGGCTGCGAATGGAACGCCGCCGCACTAAGGGATCAGTGCTTTTCAAAGGGAGCCCCAGATGAATTTGACATTGGGCTATGTTGATATGCATACGGCGGGTGAGCCGGTGCGTATCGTCACTAGAAATTATCCCGTCTTGAAAGGCAAAACGATTCTCGAAAAGCGCCGTGACGCGCGGGACAATCATGATGCGTTGCGACGCGCGATGAATTTTGAACCGCGCGGCCATGCGGGAATGTATGGCGTGATTCCGGTTACGCCTTCGCATCCAGAAGCCGTGCTTGGCGTGCTCTTCACGCATCATGAAGGTTATTCAACCATGTGCGGTCACGCCACTTTGGCGCTTGGCCGTTATGTTGTTGATCACGGTCTTGTCGAGAAGAAAGAACCAATCACCTCTTTCGCGATTGAGGCGCCCTGCGGTCTTTTGCGTCTGACATGTCGAATTGAAAAAGGTGAAGTGAGCGATGTGACTTTTGAAAGCGTTCCGGCTTTTCCGGTAAAACGGGATCTCGTGGTGGATGTGCCGCATTATGGCGCGATCACGACCGATATTTCTTATGGTGGTGCATTTTATTGCATTCTGCCCTCGTCACGTTTCGGACTCGATTTTTTCAAAACGCCAGTGGAGCGCTTGCTTGATGCGGCTGCGGCGTTGACGGATCGTGTGCGCGCAACCATTCCGCTTTCACATCCCGATGCCGATGATATTGGTTTTCTTTATGGCACAATCCTGACCGATGACGCTTCGCCACATGATGAAAGTTACAATCTTTGCATCTTCGCGGAGCAACAAATCGACCGTTGTCCGACAGGTTCTGGTGTGACAGCGCGCATGGCGCTTGATCACGCGAAAGGTCTCGTGAAACCCGGCGTGAAGCGCGTGTTTCGCGGCATTTCTGGCGAAGCCTTTACCGGCCTCGTGCGCGGTGAAGTTGCGGGCCCTATGCCGAATTCTGTCACGGTTGAAATTGGCGGGAGGAGTTTTTACGCCGGGCGTGGCGAATTCATCATTGAAGAGAATGATCCTTTGGGGTTCGGCTTCCCGCTCGCCGAACATTTCGCCGACATCGCGCAATCGCGCTAGACAGAGACATCAATTTCCTTCTTTAATCGCATGAGTAAAGGGAGGATTGATATAATGGCCCATACGCGTAGAGCCAAAAGCCGGGTTGCTCGTCTCTTTCTTCCTCTTTCATTTGGGTTGCTGTTTATCACTTCGCCTGCTTTTGCGGCTGAAGCGCTTAACGGACGTGATTTTAATATTGTCTGGGCGTTGCCTTTTATCGGCATGTTGTTGTCGATTGCGCTTGGGCCGTTGTTAGCGCCACATTTTTGGGAACATCATCAAGGAAAGATTGCAACACTCTGGGCGCTTATTTTGCTTGTGCCTTTGATGATGAGTGCGGGTGTCGCATCCACTTCCATCGCCTTCATTCATACGATGGGTCTTGATTATGTGCCCTTCATTTTTCTGCTGATGGCTTTATTTGTTCCGGCGGGCGGCATTGTCATTCGTGGTAACATTCATGGCTCGCCGCTTACCAATTCTTTCTTGCTTGTCATCGGTATGGTGCTTGCGAGTTTCATTGGCACAACCGGCGCTTCGATGGTGATGATCAGACCGATCATACGCGCCAATGATAATCGTCGTCACAATGTTCATGTGGTCGTCTTTTTTATTTTTCTTGTTTCGAATATCGGTGGCTCACTCACACCGCTTGGCGATCCGCCATTGTTTTTGGGATTCTTGAAAGGTGTCGATTTTTTTTGGACGACAACACATATTTTTCCGGAGACTTTGTTTGTTGGCGGCGTTGTCTTGGCGCTCTTTTATGCTCTTGATCTTTATCTCTATCGCAAAGAGGGCGTGACACGCGACCCGACCCCTGATTCACCCATTTCCGTTTCCGGATTTATCAATATGATTTTGATCGGCATTGTGATTGCCGCCGTGTTGATGAGCGCGATCTGGAAGCCCGGCACCTTCTTTACACTCATGGGTATTGCCTTCGAGGGACAAGATCTCTTGCGCAATCTTGTGATGATCCTTGTTGTCATCGCGTCGCTTCTTCTCACACGAGCGGATGATCGTGCCGAGAATGGGTTTTCATGGGGACCGATGACGGAAGTTGCAAAACTCTTTGCAGGTATTTTTGTTACGATGATTCCGGTGCTTGCGATGTTGAAGGCGGGAACAGAGGGTGCCTTCGCGCCTCTCGTATCGCTTGTGACAACATCGGAAGGCACGCCCAATCCCGCGGCCTATTTTTGGCTCACCGGCGGCCTCTCGTCATTCCTTGATAATGCGCCGACTTATCTCGTCTTCTTCGAATTGGCAGGTGGCAATGCGCAACAATTAATGACGGAAGGTGCGCTCACACTGGCGGCGATTTCGGCCGGCGCTGTGTTTATGGGTGCGAACACCTATATCGGTAACGCACCCAATTTCATGGTCTATGCGATTGCGCGATCAAGCGGCGTGAAGATGCCAGGATTTTTTGGCTATATGCTCTGGTCGGGCGCTGTGTTGCTCCCGACCTTTGTTCTGACAAGTTTGATTTTCTTTCGCTGATCGTTGAAAGATCAAACGGAAGCGGAAATCCATTTGGAGAGATCGCCTTTTGAAGCGGCGCCGACTTTTTGTGCGGCGAGTTGGCCGCTTTTGAAAATCATCAGGGTCGGGATTGAACGAATGCCGAATTGAGCCGCGACACGCGGATTCTCATCAACATTCAATTTAACGATCTTCACTTTGCCGGCCATCTCATTCGAGATTTCTTCAAGCGCCGGAGCAATCATCCGGCAGGGGCCGCACCATTCCGCCCAGAAATCGACGACAACGGGTTCTGACGATTTCAAAACATCATTTTCAAAGCTTTGGTCTGTGACGTGAGCGGTCATGGCATGAGGCCTTTGTGAAGCGATGGACGGAAAGTCCGTGAAGGGGAGGAGCCCAAATCAAGAATCGGTCTCCATGTCGGGCGGAACCTATGAATGCCGACTGCCTCCGTCAAGGGAAGCGCCGCTTGCAATCGTGCCAAGCGCCTTTGTAAGAGCGGCGCTCCCAATTTCAAAGACCATTTGCAATGCCGAATAGATCACAAGACATGAAATCGAGGCTTCCGGAGCAGCTTTTCGCAGCAATTCGGCATAAAGCGCCATTTGCAGCACAGTCTTTTCTGGGATGTCATCCACGGATTTTGGCGGCAGGGCAGAGGTTTTGAAATCTGCGAGAATGATGCGGCCTTGATCCATAAAGAGCCGGTCGATCTGCCCCGAGACCGCGCGCGTCTCGCCATTTTGCAATGTCACCGTTCCGGCGATGGGGCATTCCGCCCGTGCTTTTGGCCCAAAGAGCGTCGCCAAAACAGGAAGCGCCATCAGCGCCAAAGACTCTTTGAGGACGGAAGCGCGGACTGTGTCATCAAGATCAGGCGCTTTGGCGGCGAGCCAGCGTTGACCGGCTGCCTCTCTTTGATCCGGGGCGAGCAAGGGAAGATGTTCGATGAGCGCGTGGATCAGCGTCCCGCGCCGCCGCGCCGCGTAATGAAGCGCGCGATCATTCGGGCGATCGGGTCGATCCGCCGCATCAAAAGCGTTTGAGGGTTTTAGCGGCGGGAGGGGTGCTTTTTCGGGTATGGCCTTGGTGAAGAGCCATTGCGGAAGCGGTGTCGATTCACGCGCGCTTGCCGCCGCCTTTTGATCCGCCATCGTCAACGCACCTTGCGCGTAACGGAGCGCGCCTTCAAGCAGATAAGCACCTTTAACCGGCTGGAGGCGATCAGCGAGTCCTTCCGCGATCATGTCATACCAATTGCCTTCACCGCGCGCGCGCGTTGTTGTTGTGCCTGCAATATAGAGCCGATCCCGTGCACGCGTCAGCGCGACATAAAGCAAGCGGCGATGTTCATCAGCTTCACGCGCGCTCGCCTCCTCGCGAGCAGCTTCCACAATTTCTGGGTCATCCGATTTTGTCGGCGACCAGACGAGAAGCTCTTCTCCATGCCCCTGTCCAAGATCAAAAATGGGACCAATGCGTTGCGCGCGAACCGCAGGCGCAGCCGTATCAGGCAAATAAACTATCGGCGCCTCGAGACCTTTCGCGCCATGAACCGTCATCACGCGGATTTCATCGCGCACCATATCCATATCGCGTTTGATTTCGAGTGACGTTGCCGAAAACTCAGCGAGAAACGCCCGCAAAGACGGTATTGATTTTTGTTCAAAATCGAGCGCGAGCCGCAAAAATTCATCAAGCGCATCTTCGGCTTCTGTGCCAAGCCTTGCGCGAAACGCGTGCCGCCCGCCAAAAGGTCCAAGAACGAAAGCATAAAATTCAAAAGGCGAGAGACGCAAAGCCGCATCGCGAAGCGTTTTCACTTTATCGCGTGCGATGATCAAAGGTTCATGCTCATTGACTGCATCTAACGCGTCGGCCAGCGAATCACTCCGCTCTGGCGCAAATTTCATCAGCGCGTCATCATCAAGTCCGATCAATGGTGTTTTCAATAAAGTGGCAAGTGAAAGATCATCGTCACGCGTCAACATCGCATAACCAAGGGCGGCAAGATCCATCGCGGCAATGTGATCTTGCAATTTCAAACGATCGGCACCGGCGACCGGTAAGCCGCGATCTTTCAAAGCGCGAATGACCGCTTCAAAAAATATATTTCGATTGCGTACCAAAATCAGAATATCGCCCGGACGGATCGCACGGGGTTGGTCCTTCTCATCATGGATCATTTCTTTCGATGAAGGATCAATAAGCGTTCTGATGTGATCGGCAATCTGCATTGCAAGCCGTACCGACGGATTGCCTGCGCTTGGTTCATCAAGCGGCGCGATCCAATTTTGTGGCGGATCCCTTTTTTCTTCTGCAATTAAGGGCCAAAGCTCGATAAGGCCGGGAGCCGTGCTTCTTTGGCTCGCATGGCTTGTCGGGCGTGGCTCTTTCTCAAGACCCTGATAGCGATGCGGTACGGAGAAGACCGAATCCACCGCATCCAAGATCACTGGCGATGAGCGGAAGGAGAGCGTCAAATCCTCCGCGTGAAAGGATGAGCGCCCTTCGTCGTCAACGCGCTTTTGAAACAAAGACCGACTGAGAAAGAATGATTCCGGCTCCGCGCCTTGAAAACTATAAATAGATTGTTTCGGATCGCCGACAGCAAAGACTGTGCGTCGTACCATACGCGCCGTATCGCCGGCGTGAAATTCTTCCGTGAGCGCGTGGAGAATATCCCATTGCGTGGGGCTTGTATCTTGCGCTTCATCAACGAGTAAATGATCAATGCCTTGATCCAATTTATAAAGCACCCACCGTGCGCCAGCGCGTGTGAAAAGCGCATTGGTGCGTTCAATCAAATCATCGAAGTCGAGTGATCCGGCTTTGATTTTTTCCTGCTCATAGTGAGCGAGTATCGCACCCGCCACGCGAAGCGCCGCACATGAACGATCTGCACAGTCCGTGGCTTTTCTTTTCCTTAAAAGATCAACAAGGCGTTGCTGCTCGGTGAGTAAAGTCGCTCTTACGCTTGGATCGATTTCATCAATCGCGACGGTTGTGAGGCCTTTTGCGGCGCGAGCCGTGTTTTCGGCCGTCAGAAAGACATTGAAATAGATATTTTCCCATTCATCGCTTGAAGGGAGCTGCATGGTCGTTGAAAATGCGGCAATCGTTTTCTCATCCGTTTTCGCATCAGACCGAGACAGCACCGCCATCATTGCGCGGAGGCGATCGTCCGAGAGTCGCCCTTCATAAATTTCGCGCGTAACCGACAAAGATGTGTCTTCATGACGCAAACCGAGCGCTTGTTTGATGCGAATCTCCAGTGTGCTTTTGCCGATCTTCTCTTGAAGAAGGGCACGAAGCGCCGTGCGCGCTTTAAGAAGCGGCGTCATCACTTTATTGAAACCATTTTCACCCGTGGCTTCAATCACCATGGCTAAAGCGTCGCGTAGAACGGGATCTGATCGTCCTGCGGAAGAAATCACCGACTCGCGCGCACGCAGAAGCTGAGCTTCGACGGTTTTCTCATCAAGAATATCAAAGCCTGCTGGCACATTGGCTTCAAAAGGGAAAAGATGCAAAACGCGTTCACAAAAAGCGTGAATGGTTTGAATTTTTAAACCGCCCGGCGTTTCGACCGCACGCGCAAAGAGACGCCGCGCTTCTTTCAGCTTCAGGGTGTTGGGCTCTTGTTGATCAAGCGCAAAAAGTTCTTTTGCAAGCGCCTCATCATCAAGCGTGACCCATCGCGACAGATCGCGGAAGACACGATTGGCCATATTGGCGGCCGCTGCTGTTGTGTAAGTGAGTGCAAGTATTTTTCCGGGATCAACGCCTTCAACAAGCAAGCGCAAAAGACGCTTCACAAGAACATGGGTTTTGCCCGAACCGGCATTGGCCGCCACAAAGGCGGACGCTTTCGGATCCGACGCGCGTCTTTGCTTGATGTCCGTATCATAACGAAGAGACTCGGCGTTCATTCGCTCTCGCCTCCCTCTTCACCGCCGCGCGACCACTCTTTCACGCGGGCGAGGTGATCATAATCACCAAAGCGGCGCGCAAATTCAGCAATGGGTCGCGACAAAAAAGGATAGCTCTCATTCCAATGGGCGTTGATTATATCTTTGAGGTTTGAAAAATGCTGATCAATCAACTCATCAAGAGTCATTTTTTCCGGCTTGACCGTGAGCACAGACCCTTTCTTTTTTCCGCCAAGCTTCACATAAAGAAGTTCGTGGCTTACGCGTGTGCCGAGAGCCTCAAAGCCGGCTTGTTTTGCGATTGCCGCCTCGAGCGTTAATTGCGGGGTGAGACCAATATTGATTTGCTTTTGCCCGGGGGGTTCGCCAGTTTTGAAATCAATGAAAGCGGCCTTGCCGGTGCTCAAAATTTCTATCCGATCCGCGCGGGCGGATAGGCGGAACGATTCACCTTTACCGATGTCAAATTCGATAAAGCCTTCTTGTTCGGCGAGTAGGGGTGGTGTGATGTCAAGGCGGCGCTTTACTTCCCAATCGATCAACCATGCTGCCGAGGAACAAAAATTAGGCCACCAGAAGGCTTCGAAATCCGCACGTCCTTGAAGTGGTGCGAATTCAATTTTTGCAAACTCAATCAGATGTTCAAGAGCGCGCTCAGGAAGGTCTGCCGGAAACGCTTTTGTGAAGGCGCTGATCGCTTCATGAGTCATTGTTCCGAGATCGGACGCTCTGATGTCGCGTCCTACGGGATCGAGAGGATCAAGCTTTAATATGTAACGCGCGTAGATCGAATAGGGATCGCGCCGCAACGTCTCAATCGAAGTCACTGAAAGGCGCTTCGGCAAGAAGGCGCGAGGCGGAACGGGTTTGGGTTGCGGGAGAGATGGGGCTGCGGGCCCTGAATCAATTTGATGCGCCAATGAAAGATAGTGCTCACCGCGATGGGTTAATGTCCTATAGCGCTCTTCTCCCGTGAGCGCGCGAAGCCTTTGCAAGAAGCGCGACGTAACAACCGGTTGACCGCCGCGCTTATTTGCGCGCGTGATGATCGCGTCTTTCACACCGAGCGCCGAAACAAAATCATGCGCGGTCTGTCCAATGCGTCGCTCAGGCGAAGGAAGACCAAGTGCCGCGCGGGCGGGCCGTGTCAGAAACGGATCAGAGCGTGTCTGAGGTGGCCAGATGCTTTCATCAAGCCCTGCAAGAATCACGCGATCAGGATGAAGAAGACGCGCTTCAAGCAAACCAAAAATGCCGATACGCGGATGAGGGCGGTTGCGGCTTTCAACCACAACGCCTTGCATCAATCGATTTAAAAATTGCGGAAGATCATAAAGCGAAGCTTCAATCAATCCTGTCGAGATGGGCGCTGCCGCCTGAAGAAGATCAATAAGTTCAGAAGCGCCTTTAAGCGTTTCAAAATGAAGCTGATCATCGGGCGTCGCCCCCAGTATCAAAAGCGCTTCAGCGAGAGCCACCAATTGCTGCGCGAGATCGTTTCCAGCGGCTTGAAATTTTTGTTGTACAAGTTCAAACGCATCGAGAAGCGTCAAGGCAGCCTTGTAATCCTCTTCGCCTAATCTCTGTTGAGGACGCTTTTTGAAGGATGTTCTGAGGTCAGCCTTCTCACGCGCCAAGGCATTTTTTAAACCCGCGAGGCCCGTTCCCCGAAAGGGTTGTCGCAACAATACAAGATCAATCAGAGTCCGCGCGCGTATTATTGTTATTTCATCAAATCCGAATTTTACATCAGCGTGATCGAGAAGAGCGATGAACGGCACGGCATCAAAATCACGCGCCATCATCAAGCCAAGCGCGGTGGCCATGAGACCGGCAGGTGTGTCACTCAAGACCTGTCCGGCTGAATCATCCGCATCGATATTCCAACGTTTCAATTCGGCACGGACACGTGTTGCAAGTGTTCGATCAGGCGTAATCAATGCCGCTGTGCATTCGGGTGTTTCGATTGCCTCACGCAACGCAATCGCAATGGCGAGCGCTTCTTCACGTTCATGCTGCGCTTCAATGATGGTGAGGCCCGTGAGCGCATGATCTAAAGTCTCATTGGTGAGGCGTTGATCGGCTGCCTTCCATAAATCGGTTGATTCAGCCGGCCGCATCGCTTCGGATAATAACATCATTCGCGCTTCCGCCTTGTGTGACGCTTGACCAAGCGGGGTAACGTCTTGCCGATTGATGCCAATACGCTTTATGAGATGGGCCAATTGTGCCTGCGGGTGGGACGGTTCTTTGATATGGCCGTCGCTCTCTGTCAGAAGTCCAAAGCTTAATTCATCAAGGCCTTGATCAAGATCGGGTAGCACGACAGCACCCTGTGGCAATCGGGCAATGGCTGAAAGCAGCGCGGCCGTTGCTGGCATCGATCCGGTTGAACCTGCTGCAATGATTGGTGTTGCCGGTCGATCGCGACTCAAACGATCGGCCTCGAGCGTCAAAAGATGATGACGACGTTCCGCCATATCCATCACGCCTTCTGCTTCTTTCAAAGCGGGCCAGGTTGCGGCGGCGATTTCAAGAAAATGTTTCGAGATGCGCCAGTACTCGTCATTCTCACTGGGCACGAGAGCATGAAGATCTGCCCATGTCTTACCATAGATCACGAGCGTATCGATCAAAGTGCCCAAAGCATCGGCAAGATCAACGGCATCATGCGGTGTGGCTGCAACGATGAATCCTTGCGGATCCTCACGCCACCCCTCAACAAGAGACGTGTTAAAATCTGTTGATCCGCCTTTGGCCAATGTCTCTGAAATCTGTTTTGACCAAGCAAGAACCAAGCGCGTGAGAATCAAACGACGCCTTATCGGATCCATATCAGGCAGAAGACGTGTATCGCCATCAATGGCATCAAAGCCGCGTTCAAGTACCAAACGATCTTCAACATCTTCTAACCCACCGAGCGGCACAACGCGCGGGAGCAAAAGTGCTCCTGCGCGTGATCGCGTGGCGAGCTCATTAAGAAACGCACGTGTTGCGCGCCGTGTGGGCAAATAGATTGTGGCATCCGCAAAAGCGAGCGGTTCATCATCACGCGGCCACTCTGGAATGATTGCACCGTTTAAAAGAGAGTGCGTCAGTGTTGGCAGAAAAGGGAGCCCCGAAGCGATGGTAAAAACGCGCGGACGGACAGTCGCCATCAGTGTCAAAGCCCCTTCGTCGTAACCCCGTAAGCGAGCTGAGTTTCCGCTTCCGCAATCGCCTCGGGTGTTCCGACATGAAGCCATTCGCCATCGAGTCGCAAGCCGAAGAGCCGGGTTTTCTCAATCGCGCGGTTAAAAAGCAGATTGAGTGAAAAAGGCCCGTCAGGCGTATCGTTAAATAAAGACGGTGTGATCAATGCGACACCCGTATAAACAAAGGGCGCGACCACGCGCTCAACCCGACGTGTGAGGCGGCCTTCGGCATCCATAAAAAAATCGCCAAGACCCTCATAGCCTGTCATCTGCAAGCCCCCCGCGAGCAATAAAAGAGCGTCCATTTGGTCGGAATCAAATGCATTGAAGAGACGTCGCAGATTGCTTTGCGGACCGTCGATAAAAAATGAATCCGCGTTCATGATGAAAAAAGAACCAGATCCCAAAAGCGGAAGAGCTTTTTTTACGCCGCCACCCGAGTCAAGGAGGCGCTCTGTCTCATCCGAAATTTTGACCTGTTGATAATTCTTCGCATGAAGATAATCGCGAATTTGCCCGCCGAGATGATGGATGTTGACAACAATCTGATCGATGCCTGCATGTGTGAGACATTCTAGATTATAAGCAAGCAACGCTTTGCCTGCGACTTCGATCAAGGGCTTTGGTCGCATATCGGTCAAAGGGCGCATGCGCAGGCCAAGACCCGCTGATAAAATCATTGCTGAATGTGGCATCGTTTTCATTTTATGACGTCCCTTCAAAAAGATCAGGAACAAACATAAGGAACCAATTTTTGAGCGGTGCCAAAGCAGGATAAGAGAGGTTGCGTTTCAAATAGGCACGCATATGAGGCAAATGCTTAAGATAATCAGGCTTATGGTCACGACGATCAAGTCGAACAAAAATACCTAAAATTTTTGTCACGCGTTGCGCGCCATAAATCGCATAGGCATGAAGAAATGGATCAAGCGCGAAAGAAGGGTCTGCCGCTTCGCGCATATCGGCATAATGTTTGATGAGTTCGAGTTCCAACGTTTCCGGAATGGGCACGCGCGCATCTTGCAAGAGAGAGGCAAGATCGTAAGCGGGATGACCATAAACTGAATCCTGGATATCGATGACACCGATGCGCCGATCACCTTCGCGATGAGCAAGCCAAAAGAGATTGGGCGAATGGAAATCGCGTAAGGTCCATGTTTGCCGATCGCGAAGACAGGGCTCGATGAGATCCTTCCAGATATTTATAAATTGCGCGCGCGCCTCATCAGAGAGCGATGATTTTGAAAATGCCGGATGATACCACTCAAGAAAGAGTTCGACCTCGGTAAGAAGCGGTTCAAGATCATAAAGAGGGAGAAAGTAATACTCCATAATGCCGCTTTGAATTCGTTCTGGTAGCGTCCGGGAATGAAGGCGAGCAAGAACCGATACGGCTTCGTGATACCGTTCTGAAAGGGGTATTTGATCTTTGACTATACCTTCAAGGCCAAAATCTTCGACAAGCGCTAACCCATTTTCAACATCGGCAGCGTAGATTTCGGGAGCACTGACTTGTTCACTTCGTAAAGCGCGCGCCATTACAACAAAAGACGCCAGTGTGTCGGAAAGGCGCGCCAGCGCGCGATAGGTTTTTCCATCGCGCAAGACAGGGCCAGCAATAGGCTTTGGCGCATTCATGAGAATGGCTGTTTTCTCGCGCTTGCTCAGCCGTTCGAAAAAACGACCGGAGGCATCCCCCGCAATCATTTGCCGTTCGGCGCTCAGCCACCCTATCGGCGCGAGCAAGGTCACAACATCCATAACAGATTTGATACGTTCACTCATCGTGGCTTTTGCCGTGACGACAAGGCTTCGACCTTCAGGCAATGTGGCGGCATTTAAAGATAGTTGAATATCAAGCACCGTGCGAAGCTCGACTTCAGGTGCATGACTAGCCCATTCAACCAGCGTGAGTGATTCATGCGATAGATCATCAAATCCAAGCTCGATCAGTTCATCGGGATCGCGTAACCGATAGAGATCGCAATGGAGAAGTGGAAAATTTTTCGTTTCATAAGTCTGGATCAGCGTGAAAGTGGGGCTTGGTACATCAAGCCGATCATCATCAGTGAGTGCGCGGATCAACGCACGCGCAAGGGCTGTTTTCCCCGCGCCAAGATCACCCGACAATGTGATGAGATCGCCGCGATGTAACGCGGGCGCGATCATGCGCGCAAAAGCGATCGTGTCTTGTTCATCGACAATTTCAAAGCGCCATTGCATGGAAGCGGAAGAAGAAGCGGAGTTTTGCCGTGTCATGCGGCTTTGGTGGCGTCGTCAGATGGACGAAGTTGCGGGAAATGACAAGTGACAAGCGTACCGCGACCCGCTTCCGAGTCGATTGTGACATGGCCGCCGTGAAGTTCAACCAAGGCTTTGACGAGCGAAAGGCCCAATCCCGCGCCCCGATGTTTCGTGCCGCCGCTTCTTGTTTCAAAGCGATCAAACACATGCGGCAAAAGATCAGAAGGAATGCCACGCCCTTCATCACGCACTTCAACGATCAGATCGTTTTGATATAAACGCGCCGCGACGCTGATGGTTTGACCTTTATCGGAAAAGCCAACCGCGTTGGAGAGAAGATTAAAGAGGATCTGCCGGATCCGCTTTTCATCAAGCGAGACAACGCCAATTGCCGGATCAATCCAGATATTCAAATCAAGACCCAATTCCCGCATCTGATCTTTCAGGCCCATCACCGCAGCATCGATGATGGGACGCAGCTCAACTTCGCCGAGAGATAGATCAATTTCGCCACGATCAAAAGAGGCAAGATCAAGAATATCATCGATGATCGCCATCAACGCGTGCGAGGATTGAAGAATATGACCGGCATAATCCGATTGCTTACTGGTCAAAGGTCCAGCTGTCCCGCTCGCCAGCAATTCGGTGAAGCCGATCACATTAGTCAGCGGCGACCGCAATTGATATGAAACGTGATGCACGAAATTTTCACGCAATTTTGCGGCGCGTTCCAAAGCTTCGTTTTTCTCGGTGAGCGCACGCTCGACATTCACAATTGCTGAAACATCGATGAAAGTGACAAGCGTTGATCCATCAGGCAGCGGCGCCAATGTGCAATCAACAATCGAGCCGTCATGCCGCTCCATGCGATAGAATTGTGCTTCACGACTATCAGTCACCCCCGCAATCATGCCCTTGATTGAAGACCAGACATCGACATCGGCATAAAGATGATGCGCGTCAAGAATAACTTGGTCAATATGCGGATGTGTTTCCAAGCGCTTCGCATCAAGCGTCCAGATTTTTTCGAAAGCGGGGTTGTTGAATTTGTGGCGGCCATCAGTGCCAAACACCGCCACACCTTCTTTAAGTGAATCAAGCGTTTCGCTTTGCACGCGGGTCAACGCATTAAAGCTTGATTGCAAATGGAATTGAGCGGTCACATCATCAAAAAGATAGGTAACACCGCCTTGCGGGTTCGGATTGATGACCGCGCGCAACATCCGGCCACCGGGGAGATGCCAGACGGATTCGCGTGTTTCCAATTGCCGATAATTTTCGAGTAAAGCAGCTTTCCAGCCTTTG
The DNA here is from genome assembly GCA_046091665.1 of Hyphomicrobiales bacterium. Taxonomy (GTDB): domain Bacteria; phylum Pseudomonadota; class Alphaproteobacteria; order Rhizobiales; family Beijerinckiaceae; genus CAIUPE01. The sequence continues at coordinate 15,401 of JBJTCD010000055.1, read as the reverse complement.
TAATCGACCTGTTCAGGAAGACGCCGCGCATCACGCAACCGATCAAGAATTTCACCATCTGTTGGAATGGATTTGATAAAGGCCTCATCGAGTTGCCACAGTGTGCGATAAGCGAGATTGCAAAATACGAGTTTTTGTTTCTCGTCAAAAATCGCAACGGATGTGGGTAATTGATCAAGCGTGCGGACATGATTGGCCATTTGCCATTCGAGATCGCTGCGAATGGATTCGAGATCAGAAATATCCGACGCATATCCAATTGAACCGGCGGCCAGCGGCGTTTCAACGAGATCAAAGATACGACGTTCACCCGCAATCACTAACGGAGATCTTGTTTGGTAAACATCACCGCGTGTTATGGTTTCGGATGCATTTTTGCGAAGGCCAGCGTCAAGCAATTCAACCTGCCGCGCAATGGCATCCGCGCTGTTTTCAGCATCCACCGCAAAAGCATAAGGCTCATTCACCCAACTTAAACGCCCGCTTCGATCTCTAAGCCAGATCGGTTGCGCGAGCGTGTCGAGCATTGCGCGTAAGCCCAAAGTTTCAGCTTTGAGATTTTCATGATCGCGTGCGAGATCAAGATAATCTTGTCGCTGGCTGCTCACATCTTTCAAACGCATCACCGCGCGCCCACCAAGCGGGCGCCCTTGCGCTTCGATATAGCGGCCGGTCTTTGTTTGCAGCACGAGTTCGAAAGGCGTGCCATTTCTGCGCAAGGCGTCAATCGCGGCTTCAAGTGATTGTGCGCGTTTCGGTGCGAGCCATTGTCCGAAGGCGAGAGGCGCGCTGCCGCCTGTTGCCTCCGCCAGATGTTTTTGATCACCCGTTAGAGCGGGGTCGGCGCCGCTTGTCGTCCATGTGACGATCAACGGCGCATCGGTTAAAAGGAGAGCGGCGAGACGGTCGCGCTCCAATTGCAATTCCGTATTCGTTTTTTGGAGAGATGTGAGTGCGCCTTTATGACGGCGGCGTTCTGAAATAATTCCATAGGCCAAAGTGCCAAACAGAATACCGAGCCCTGCACCGAGCGCGACAGAACTCGCACCGGAAAGGTCGCTGTCGCTCACCCATCCGATCAGGCGTGTCCATTCGCCACTCACCATCATCTGTGCCTGATCCCGATCGCCCCATGACGGGCGTCCTCACGACTTCACGCGCGCGCGCCCCGAATCACTTGCACAATACAATTGCCGTGACTCGCGGCGGAAGAGGGTAAAAGGTTAACGCGCGAAAGAAAAAGCCCGGCATTAGCCGGGCTTTTGAAGATCGTCGCGCGAAAGACGCCGCTTAGTAGCGGTAATGTTCCGGCTTGAACGGACCATTCGGCGAGAGCGAGAGATAATCCGCCTGTTTCTTGTTGAGCGTCGTGAGCTTCACGCCGATCTTGGCCAGATGAAGTGCTGCGACCTTCTCGTCGAGATGCTTCGGCAGCGTATAAACCTTGCGGTCATATTGGCCCTGCTTCGTCCAAAGTTCGATCTGCGCAAGCGTCTGGTTCGTGAACGAGGCCGACATCACGAAGGATGGATGGCCCGTGGCATTGCCGAGATTCACAAGACGACCTTCCGACAACACGATGATGCGCTTGCCATTGGGGAATTCGACTTCATCAACCTGCGGCTTCACATTGTGCCATTTGAAATTCTTCAAACCGGTAATCTGAATTTCGGAATCAAAGTGACCGATATTGCAGACGATGGCGCGGTCTTTCATCTCGCGCATGTGATCAACCGTGATCACGTCGAGATTGCCCGTGGCCGTCACGAAGATATCGGCGCGTGGCGCGGCATCTTCCATCGTCACAACTTCATAGCCTTCCATCGCAGCTTGAAGCGCGCAGATCGGATCGATTTCCGACACCATCACGCGGCAACCTGCGTTGCGCAGCGACGCGGCTGAACCTTTGCCCACGTCACCAAAGCCTGCAACCATGGCCACTTTACCGGCCATCATCACGTCAGTGCCGCGACGAATGCCGTCAACGAGTGACTCACGGCAACCATAGAGATTGTCGAATTTCGACTTCGTCACGGAGTCATTCACATTGATGGCGGGGAAAAGCAATTTGCCTTCATTGGCCATGTTATAGAGACGATGCACGCCTGTCGTTGTTTCTTCTGTCACGCCCTTGATGGCTTTGCCATTGCGTGCATACCAACCCGGGTTGCTCTTCAAGCGCTTCTTGATCGACGCGAAGAGAATTTCTTCTTCTTCATTCGTCGCGCCATCGAGGAAGGCTGTGTCGCCGTTTTCCGCACGGATACCGAGATGGATGAGGAGCGTTGCGTCGCCACCGTCATCGAGAATCATGTTCGGCGTGCCGCCGTCACCCCATTCGAAAATTTTGTGGGTGTAATCCCAGTAATCTTCCAAGCTCTCGCCCTTGATCGCGAAGACCGGAATGCCTGCTGCCGCAATCGCTGCTGCGGCATGATCCTGCGTCGAATAAATATTGCACGAGGCCCAACGCACATCGGCGCCGAGTGCCTTCAATGTTTCAATAAGCACCGCCGTTTGGATCGTCATGTGGAGCGAGCCGGCAATGCGCGCGCCCTTCAAAGGCTGCGACGCGCCATATTCGGCGCGGGTGGCCATGAGACCCGGCATTTCGGTTTCAGCGATATTGATTTCTTTGCGGCCCCAGTCGGCGAGACCGATATCGGCAATGCGGTAGTCGTTAAAATGCGTGGACATGGTGTTCCTAACAGCGATGGTGAGGGAAAAGCGGTATTGAGCGCCGCTATATCAGCGGGCCCGCTGCAAAGCAATCGTGATATAAAGAAAACCTTATATCATCCCCGAAAGGATTATTCGTCCTCGCCAAAGCGGTCCGCCACGAGCGTCGCCAAAGCCGCGATCGCCGCCTCCGCGTCTTCGCCCTTTGCGGCGAGGGTGATCGTCGAGCCAATACCGGCTCCCAGCGTCAAAATGCCCATGATTGACGTGCCGCCGACCGTCTCGCCAGACCGCGTCACCGTGATATCGGCTTTGAAAATATCGGCGCACTGTACGAATTTCGCCGTTGCGCGGGCGTGAAGCCCCTTTTTATTGACGATCTCGACATCGCGCCGGATCCACTCTTCACTCATAACGGCCTCTGGCTCATTTATTTGCCGGCCAGAACCTGACTGGCGACATTGATATATTTGCGACCGGCATCTTGGGCCTGGTCGACGGCATGGCTCAAATCACAATCGCCGCGCACGCTTGCAAGCTTGATCAACATGGGCAGATTGATGCCGGCAACCACTTCGGTGCGGCAGGTGCCCATAACGGAAATCGCCAGATTGGAAGGGGTACCGCCGAACATATCGGTGAGAACCACGACGCCATCGCCGCTATCCACTTCGCGCACGGCTTCGATGATCTCGCCGCGGCGCATATCCATATCATCTTCGGGGCCAATGGTGACGGTCTGGATTTGCTTTTGGCGCCCGACGACATGTTCAAGAGCGGCCAAGAATTCCACCGCCAAACGTCCATGGGTTACGAGCACCATCCCAATCATCGCGCGCACATCCCTTGAAGCGATAAGGGGGCCGCAGAGGGGCACGGTTTTACACACACAGAGGGGCGCTTCGCTTTATGCACCTGATTGCTCATCCGCTCACTTTGACGGGACCAACTCCCAGCGCAACAAGGACAATGTCCGCACTGTCTGGTGTCACCGCGACCCGTCGAAGAGTTAGACCCAAAAGATCCCCTAAGCCATCTGCCGCCTCGGGGAGACGTGCTTCTAGCACAGTTACGCAATCCGCGAGAAGCCGGATTGCGGCCCGATCTTCCACATTTGTTTGGCCAATGCCAAGCCCCCGTATTTCGATTTGCCCCCGAATCGCCGGATGTCCTTCCGCAAGGAGTTGCGTGCCGTAACGCATGAGATGAATGCGGTCATCGCCCACCAAAGCCGCGTTCAAGCCGCGTGCCTTTGCCTGCTCAATCAACCGGCGGGCTAAAGTGGATTTGCCGCTTCCCGAAACACCACGAATGAGCACGCCCGCGCCTTCGATGACAACGCATGTGGCATGTACCCATTCTTCAGCATCCGGTTTCATGCAGACCCCGCAGGCAATCTCACGGTAAAGCGCGCTCCTTCAACTTGACCTTGTGCACTGACGCGATTTTCTGCCCAAATGCGACCGCGATGCGCTTCAATGATCTGACGCGAGATTGAAAGGCCGAGGCCTGAATTTTCTCCGAAACCGCCATTCGGTCTGTCGGTATAAAAACGATTAAAGATTTTCTCAAAAGCATGCGAGGGAACGCCGGGTCCATCATCATCAACGGTGATGATAATTGCGTCTCGTTCACGCGTCACGGTTACGCGAATTTCACCATGAGGCTCTGAAAATGATTTCGCATTATCGATCAAATTATTAAGGACCTGACCAAGGCGTGAGTCATAGCCGATGATGGTTGCGGCTTGCGGCGAAGAAAGACCCTCACCACGAATGAGATGCGTTTTGATTTGTTCACCCGAACGGATTGAATTGGCAACATCCACCACGGTTTCCGCCAAGCGCAGAACATCAACAGGCTCAGCATCAACGCGCGCGAGCTCCGCATCAAGACGTGAGGCATTTGAAATATCGCTGATCAGACGATCAAGCCGTTGCACATCATGTTTGATCACGTCCAAGAGGCGTATACGGCTCTCGTCATTTTTAGCAAGCGGCCAGGTTTCAACCGCACTGCGCAAAGAGGTGAGAGGATTTTTCAATTCATGCGCGACATCGGCTGCAAAACTTTCAATCGCTTCAATGCGATCATAAAGTGTGCGCGTCATGTCGCGTAAGGAACCGGAAAGATGACCAATTTCATCGCTGCGATTTGTGAGATCAGGAATTTCCTCGCGTGTACGTAACCCGCGCCGCACGCGATCAGCGGCTGACGACAAACGGCGAATGGGACCCACAATGGTTCCGGCAAAAAATGCGGACACAATCAGCATCGCCGCGGCCGCAACCGCAAAGACGCGCAGAATCGAAAAACGCTCAGTCCTTATGATGCCATCAATATCGCCCCCAAGAGTCGAGAGAAGCAACACACCGCGCACGACACGTGAGCGTTGAATGGGCACAGCCACCGATACGATCGTTTCTCCTGCGCCATTCACGCGAACGATGCTTGCGGGAGCGCCGTTAAAGGCGCTCGAAACTTCAGCAATGGAACGGCCGTGAGACGGATTGAAATCTTCTTTACTCTCTCTCACACGATTGCCGAGCCTATGGGTCATCAAATCCCATGTGCGTGCAATCAGGGTACGATCTTCGGTTTCGGGTGGCGGAAGATCAAAACGCATAATATCGCCACGTGAATACATCGCCGCCGTATCAATTAGTAATTCTCCATCTTGATCATAAATACGCGCGCGTGTGCGTGTGGGTGTCACCAGCCGCCGCAAGAGCGGCGCGACATTTTCGGGATTGATGGAGAATTCGGTTGAATCATCGCCAGCAATCGCACTTTCACCGGCTTGCAGCAGCAATAATTTTTCCGGATCAATCGTGATTGAATCGATTTCAATTGTCGCTGAGGCCGCAACCGCAGAGGCCATGATCTCGCCTTGCGTTAAAAGGCTCTCAACACGCGCTTCAATCAAGCCTTGCCGAAATTGGTTGATATAGAGAAAACCGGCAAGCAGGGCGACAAGCCCTGCAAGATTAAGAACAACAATACGACGAACAAGGCTTGAAGACGCGCGAAGCGCGATCAACCGAAAAAAAAGCCGAAGCCGAAAGCCGCCTTCACGACGCCCGGACGAGTTTTTTTGTTCGGTGTCGTGACGCTGCGCATTCATTCGGCAAATTTATATCCGACGCCATAAAGCGTTTCGATCATATCGAAATCATCATCGACGACTTTGAATTTTTTCCGTAATCTTTTGATATGACTGTCGATTGTCCGATCATCAACATAGACCTGATCATCATAGGCCGCGTCCATCAATGCATTGCGGCTTTTTACAACACCGGGACGTTGAGCAAGCGATTGCAAAATCAAAAATTCAGTGACCGTCAAAACAACAGGCAGACCTTTCCATGTGCAGGCATGGCGTTCGGTATCCATGCGAAGCGCGCCCCGCTCGAGAATCTTCGCTTCATTCTCTTTCGTTTGCGGAACATCTTTCGCATTCACGCGGCGCAAAATGGCTTTCACGCGTTCGACAAGCAGGCGCTGCGAAAAGGGTTTGCGAATAAAATCATCCGCACCCATTTTGAGACCGAAAAGTTCGTCGATCTCTTCGTCCTTGGAGGTCAGAAAAATAACCGGCAAATCGGATTTCTGCCGCAAGCGGCGCAAGAGCTCCATGCCATCCATGCGCGGCATCTTAATGTCGAAGATCGCGAGATCCGGGGGCGACTGCTTCAAGCCTTCAAGCGCGGCTGCGCCATCCGTATAAGTTTGAACGCGATAGCCTTCGGCCTCAAGCGCGATAGAGACAGAGGTCAAAATGTTGCGGTCGTCATCGACCAAAGCGATTGTCGGCATAAGGCACTCCGGAAAACGGGGTTCATATTTAGCGCCGATCCTAGAACATAGCGAGGCCAAATTGTGGCAAAGCTCTCGATTGGTAGCGTTGAGCCTTCGGTTTCGGCTTGACGAAGCCCTTGTTCATTGTTTGTTTCGGTTTCATGAACACAACGCCGAAAAAACCTTTTGATCCCGTCCGCGACGCCAATGAAGAGGCGCTGCGCACAGCGCATCATTTGTTGAAGGACACGCGCTTTGCGTCTCTCGCCACGCTTGATGCAGACGGCCATCCTTTCGCGAGCCTTGTGAGTTTTGCGCTTGATCGCGCAGGCATACCCTTTCTGTTTGTGTCGCGGCTCTCGGCCCACACGCAACATTTGCTCGCCAATCCGCGCGCGGCTTTGCTTGTGGGAGAACCCGGCAAAGGCGATCCGCTCGCCCATGCGCGTATGACGGTGCAATGTCATGCCGAGCCGGTTGCGAAAGACAGTGACGATGTGATTCTTTTGAAAACGCTTTATCTCGCACGCCATCCGAAAGCGCAGCTTTATGCCGAATTTCCGGATTTCATTTTCATTCGATTGAAGCCGCTTGGCGCATCACTCAATGGCGGCTTTGGCAAAGCCTTCCGCCTCACCGCAGATGAAGTGAAGCCGAAATAATGTATTGAAACGGCACGCCGATTAGATCGATTGATTATACGCGCCCACTTCGGGGCTTTGGCGAATCAAACCATCGATCGCCTTGAACATTTCTCGCATGCGCGCTTCCGAAACAGGACTCTCGCATACAACAACAAGTTCAGGCTTGTTTGAAGACGCGCGTACAAGGCCCCATGTGCCATCTTCATTGGTGACACGCACGCCATTCACTGTGACGACATCACGAATTTTTTGATCGGCAAAATGCGCGTTTGATTTTGCGAGCGCTTGAATATCGGCGGTGACGCGCTCAACCACGCCATATTTTATTTCATCCGCGCAATGCGGAGACATGGTCGGTGTGCCCCATGTTTTAGGCAAAGCGCGATAAAGATCGGCCATGCTTTTATCGGGATTGCGATCAAGCATATCAAGCACCGCAATCGCGGTCACAAGCCCATCATCATAACCACGCCCTACAGGCGCGTTGAAAAAGAAATGGCCGGATTTCTCAAAGCCTGCGAGCGCTTTCAAATCCGCAACGCGCCGTTTGATATAAGAGTGGCCCGTCTTCCAATAATCGGTCTTGGCGCCTTGTGCTTCTAAAACCGGATCGGTCATAAAAAGGCCGGTTGATTTCACATCAACGACAAATTGCGCATTTTTGTGAAGTGACGATAAATCGCGCGCGAGCATCACACCGATTTTATCGGCAAAAATTTCGTTGCCTTCGTTATCAACGACACCGCAGCGGTCACCATCGCCATCAAAACCAAGCGCCACATCGGCTTTATGGTCATGCACGCCATGCGCCATCGCATGCAGCATTTCCATATCTTCGGGATTGGGATTATAGCGTGGGAAGGAATGATCAAGCTCTGCATCAAGCGGGATTACGTCAACGCCGAGTCTTTCGAGTATGCGTGGTGCGAATGCGCCGGCTGTGCCATTGCCGCAGGCCGCGATCACTTTCATGTTGCGCTTGTAAGGTGTGCGCTTGGTAAGATCCGCGATATAACGATCCGCAAAATTCTCAACATAGTGATAAGTGCCACCGGCATGGGCTTTGCCAAGACCGTTCAAAACCATCTCTTTCAAACGCGACATCTCATCCGGGCCAAAGGTAACAGGGCGTTGCGCGCCCATTTTCACACCCGTCCAGCCATTGTCATTATGCGAGGCGGTCACCATCGCCACACAAGGCACGTCCAATTCGAATTGCGCGAAATAGGCCATCGGCGACATCGCCAAACCGATGTCATGCACAGTGCAGCCTGACGCCATGAGCCCATTGATCAGGGCCATTTTGATAGAAGCTGAATAACCGCGATAATCATGGCCGGTAACAATCTCGGGCTTCACGCCCATTTCACGGATCAGCGTGCCAAGGCCCAAACCCAAAGCCTGCACACCCATGAGGTTCAATTCTTTTTCAAAGAGCCAACGCGCGTCATATTCGCGAAAACCCGTTGGCTTCACAAGCGGCGTTGTTTCATAGGCATAACTATTCGGCGTGAGTGCTGAAGCGGGTTTTGGGAACATGGGTAAGACTCACTCGATCATGACGAGGCAACGCATTAGGCGTTCCAGTGTTTGAGTTTGGCAGCAATGTCAATGGATGAAGGCAGACTCGGTTGCGCGCCTGCTCTGGTGCAGGTGAGGCTTCCTGCAGCGACCCCTTCAGCAAGAGCGCTTGTAAACCCAAAGCCGCGATCAAGCGCCGCTGCAAAAGCCCCACAAAACGCATCGCCCGCCGCCGTTGTATCCACGACGTCAACAGGGAATGCAGGGATGTGTCGTCTCACACCATCCGTCCACCCCACAGCGCCTTCGGCGCCAAGCGTGACGATGGTTGTGAGCTTACGCTTTTCCGCAATCAAGCGGGCATGGTTTTCGGGTGTGTCTGGGGGGAAACCCATACCTTTCGCCACCACAGCCGCTTCATGTTCGTTCATGATGAGCACATCGATGAGCGCGGCAAGCTCGTCAGCGATGACGCCTGCGGGCGCGACATTCAAAATAACGCGCGCGCCTTTTTCTTTTGCGATATTTGCGGCGGCGATTTGCTCGCGCTCCGGAACCTCACGTTGCATCAGAAGAATGTCTTTTTCACCGAGCGTGAGTTTTGAAAGCGAGGAGGCACTCGCCTTCGCATTCGCGCCCGATGCGACCGTGATGGCGTTTTCACCTTTTGCATCAACCGTGATGAAAGCCGCACCTGTTGGCGCATCAACTTTTTCAGTTGCGGAAAGATCAACGCCTTCGGTTTTCAAAAGCGCCAAACCAATCTCGGCGAAAGGATCGCGTCCGACAGCGCCTGCAAGCGCCACCGCTGAACCCGCGCGCCGTGCGGCAAGCGCTTGATTGGCCCCTTTGCCACCGGGGATCACATCATAACCCGGCCCTAATACGGTCTCGCCCGGACGCGGAATCGCTTGAACCCGCGTGACAAAATCAACATTCACCGAACCGAAAACAATGATCATGATTTTGATGCTCGATAGGCGGAAAGGAATCGTGTTGCACGGTTTTTGATTTCAACCGCATCGACGCCCGGCGAGAAGAGCGATGAGCCCAAGCCAAAGCCTTTCAGCGGTGTTGATGCGTAAGAGGCAAAGCTTGTTTCATTCACCCCGCCCACAAGCACCATGCGTGTTGATTTTGGCAGCACGGCGGAAAGCGCTTTCACGCCTGAGGGTGACATCAATTCACCGGGGAAGAGTTTCAAAACATGCGCACCCGCATCAAGCGCGCTCATCGCTTCAGTCGGTGTGAAGACGCCCGGTGCAGAAATCAAATCTTCAGACGCCGCATGCGCGATCACATCCGGATTGGCATTGGGTGATACAATCAGTGTGCCGCCCGCTTCAATCACCTGATCGACTTCGGTGCGGCGATAGACGGTGCCGGCACCCACAATCGCGCGGCTTTCAAGCGCTTTAGATAGAAGAGCGATACTTTTGAAAGGCTCGGGTGAATTCAACGGCACTTCGAGAATCGTAATTCCCGCTTCAACAAGCGCTTCCCCAATCGACACCGCCTCATCAGGATGTAGTCCGCGTAAAATCGCAATCAGCGGGCATACAGCAAAGGCTTTGTCGAAATGGTCGAGCGCCGTCATGCGGGGATCATCCTTTGGGACGTAAATGATAAAGACCTTTGATGAAGGCGGTTTCAGGCGTCATCACCGTGCAGTCAAGATTTTTTGCGTGAAGCGCCTTTTTGTAATTTTCCGCAATCACGCCTTCGGCAATGAGTGTGATCGCTTTGCTTTGCGGATAAAGCGCAACAGCGTTTATGATTTCCGAACCAATCAAAAGGCCAGACAGAAAAGGTCCCACTTCTTCGCCTGTCATATCGCCCAGCAGCACCGACGTGCGCGCGGAGAAGGCTTGATGCGTAAGACCGCCGCCACGCTCTGCTGCGCGCAAACCTTTTTCAAAACCGCTTTGCTGATCAGGCTCTTTGCGCAAGGCGCTTAAAATTGTGTGGCCTAGAAGTGTGGCGTAAAATTCACCCGTCATGAAAGTTGAAAACCCTTTCATGAGTCCGTTTTCAATGCGGATCCATTTTGAATGTGTGCCGGGTAAAATCACAACGCCATCGTGAAGTCCCGCGCCAAGAGCGAGTGTTTCTTCTCCGCGCAACACATCGTGGGCGCCTGTTTCATCGCGCGATGAAAGACCCGGCACAATATGAGCAATACGACCATTGCCAATATCAATCGGCATCATCGCATTTATGAGATCAGATGACGATGCGGGGCAGGCGCGATAGGGCGCTTCCACCCAGCCATTGCGGCTGCCCACCATACCCGCCATCAACACAGGAATATTTGGATCACGCGCAAGCCACATGCCGCAGCGAATCGCAAGCACGGCGGGAAAGCCGCCGGGCTTGACCGCCATGATGCCGTCATCGCTTGCGATGCGATCAATCACCGCGCCTGTTTCATCGATAAGATAGGCGCGAAAACGCGTCGTTCCCCAATCAATGCCAACAAGCGCGGGTTTGGTCATGGGTTTACGAAATCAAATCCAGCCGCCATCGACGACATATTGCTGATTGGTGCAGGCACTGGCTTCATCGGAAGCAAGGAATACGGTGACTTTCGCAATATCGGCCGGAACGAGTTTACGTTTCAAGCACTGGCGATTCATCAATTCCTGTTCACCTTCCGGTGTGAGCCAAAGCGAGATTTGGCGCTCGGTCATGATCCAGCCCGGCGCAATCGCCATGCAGCGGATGTTGAATTGCCCGAAGTCACGAGCGAGCGAGCGTGTCAAACCGAGCACAGCGGATTTTGCGGCGGTGTAAGCGGCCATGCCGCCTTGGCCCACCATCCATGAGGTGGAACCGAAGTTTAAAATCACACCGTGATTGGCAGCCTTCATATCTTCAATCACCGCTTGCGCGCAGAAAAATTGATGTTTGATATTTACCGCGAAGCGATCATCCCAATATTCAGATGTCACCTCTTCCATTTTGTGGCGTTGGTCATGCGCCGCATTGTTCACAAGCACAGTAATCGGGCCGACGACTTTGCGCGCTTTTGCAATCGAGTCTTTCAGCGCGGCGATATTCGTCAAATCGCACTGTTCAAAATGAACGTTCCAGCCTTTGGCCGCGCAATCGGCGACGACTTTTTTTGACGATTCCGCATTGATGTCGATGAATGCGACTTTGGCTTTTTGCCGCGCGAAATGATGGACGATTGATTCGCCAATTCCGCTGCCCCCGCCGGTGATCAGAACGGCTTTGCCTTCAAGATCGGGATAGATTGCGCCTTTGATCTCGGTCATTCGTGTGATTCCTCTTTAATGTCGATCGTTGACCATGATTCAACCTTGTTAGTCCCTCATGGTGAGCCGCCGCGCAGCGGCGTGTCGAACCACGCCCTTCGACTCGCACCTTCGGTGCGGCTCAGGGTGAGGTGGAGGGGCTTAGGTCACGTTGTGATGGGTTAAAATCTGTAATGTTCCAAATGTTTCTTATGGGGAATTGATCGCATGGCGGCCCGTCTTGTGTCCAGATGGCGCGGTTAGGATTGATGCTTTAGCGAATAAATTCTAAACTTTGATTATGAATCCCATCTTACAAAACCTCCCGACCACCATTTTCGAAACCATGTCGAAACGCGCGCGGGAAACGGGCGCGATCAATCTCGGCCAAGGCTTTCCCGATGGGCCCGGCCCGCGCGATGTGCTCGAAAAAGCCGCCGACGCGGTTATCAATGGCTCCAACCAATATCCGCCTATGCCCGGCTTGACCGAGCTTCGCCAAGCGGTTGCCGCGCATTATGCCGCGCATCAGGGCGTGAGCCTCGATTGGGAAAGCGAGGTGATGATCACTTCGGGCGCGACCGAGGCGATTGCCGGTGCGCTTTTGGCGCTTATTCGCCCGGGCGATGAAGTGATTCTCTTCCAGCCGATGTATGACGCCTATCTGCCGCTCGTGTTGCGCGCGGGTGGCGTGCCGCGCTTTGTGCGTCTTGAGCCGCCGCATTGGCGTTTTGATGAAGCGATGCTCGCGCGCGCCTTCACCGATAAAACGCGCGTCGTGTTGTTGAACAATCCGTTGAACCCGGCGGCGAGTGTGATGCCGCGCGAAGATCTAGAATTGCTTGGGCGTTTTTGCGAAAAATACAACGCCTATGTGATCTCGGATGAAGTGTGGGAACATGTCGTCTTTGATCAGCGCGCGCATGTGTCGTTGTTATCAATCCCCACGCTACGCAACCGCACGGTGAAGATCGGTTCGGCCGGAAAAATCTTCTCGCTCACCGGATGGAAAGTGGGTTTTTCTTGTGCCGCACCTGAAATTTTTCGTGTGCTCACCAAAGCGCATCAGTTTTTGACATTCACAACGCCGCCGAATTTACAAAGCGCTGTGGCTTATGGGTTGCAGAAAGAGCGCGACTATTTCACCGGCATGCGTGCGGAACTCGAGCGCAGCCGCGATCGCTTCACGAAGGGCCTCATCGATTTGGGCTTTAATGTCTTGCCGAGTGCGGCGACTTATTTTGTCAATATCGATATCGCGTCTTTGGGTGAAAAAGACGATGTCGATTTTTGCATGCGCCTTGTGAATGACCACGGCGTCGCCGCAATTCCCGTTTCCGCCTTCTATGCTGAAGACGCCGTGAAAACCGTTGTGCGCTTTTGTTTTGCCAAAGGCGGCGCGGTGCTTGATGGCGCGCTAGAGCGGTTGAAAGGCGTACGGGGGTAAGGGCGACAGTTGGCATCCTCTGAATACAAAGTGAGGCTCCTAAATCGTCATTGCGAGCGGGAGCATTATTTTATTCCGTCATGACCGCCCTTGTGGCGGTCATCCACGACTTTGTTAGAGTCACTGTGTTGTGTCTTAAGTCGTGGATGGCAGGCACAAGGCCTGCCTTGACGGTCGAGGACGCGTTCGCTCGCAATTACGGACTACGATTGCCGATTGCCGATTGCCGACAGCTGATTCTCTGCACACGACACCCTTCCAATATATAAAATCCTCCCTTTCAACTTAAAGCTGTATCCACCGCGAAGCGCTTAACTCACCCTCTCGCGCTCAGGCGTCGGGGGTTTGAGTTTTGCTGTGGGGCTGATACTCTTCCGTTAGGTCATGCACATCATGACTCGGGGACGTAGAACTCCTCACAACAAGCGGCAGCGCATCTGCCGTCATCAAACTGCCCTGACGCTTCCCCGTCGGGGTGGCGACGTTATGTTCAGGTCGCGAGACTAAAAGCGTCGCGGCCAACTTGTTGTGGCTGTTCTATCACCCCGACTCCAGCGTGGCTCACGCTGGGGTCATTTTCTCTTTGAGGGAGTGACGGGGAATGGACACGCCGTACATTGATTTTTCAAAACCAATGACTTTTCAAAACGCGTTGCAACATTTCGCGCTCGCTTTGGCATTCGTGATGGTGGCCTTGCGCGATGAAGCCGCGTTTCGAGATGAGCCTGATCAAGCAAGCCTCAACGCTGCGCATCTCTTCTGCTCAATGGTGGAAGATGCACTTACGGACGCTGAAGCGGTAGTGGAGCGGATGGAAGGGCTGGCATCAAAATCACGCTCCCCCTAGAGAGGTCGAACGGCGATATAAAAATGCAAAATGCATTTTAGCCGTGAGGTCGATGCGCAACATCGGTGTGGGGGTCTTCGCATTCACCCCCCTCCGATCCCTTCGGGAACCCTCGGGCCTAACGAAACATTCCGTTTCGTTTAAACGGCCCTCGACCCCCTCATGGGGGGAGGCAAGTTTAATGCTAAAATTCTAGCGAATTCTCTTCCCCTGCATTATGCTTCCGCAACGGCAGGGGATGTTTGGATGGCGGAAGATCAGGAAGAAAAGCAGGGCTTTAGCATTGCGCGACTCGAGCAATTTCAAAATTTTCCAAAATGGCAAATCGCACTTTTTGATCGAATCGCTGCCCTCTTTCTATTTCTTATAATTCTAATTGTCTTCGGTACTCTGATCGGATTGTTGATTACATTTTTGGACTTCGGAAGTGATGAAGCAAAAATCACAGCTGAATCTTTCAATAAGATACTTCTGGGAATTGGTGCCGTATTAGCTGTTCCATTTCTAGTTTGGCGCACGATGATCGCGCAGGATCAAAATAAAATTGCGCAAGAAAATACCCACTCGACGACAATGGCGAAAGCGGTTGAGCAATTGGGTGCGATGAAGGAGGAAAAGCTTGATGATGTTTCGGTAACGAAGCCGAACATCGAAGTGAGACTCGGTGCAATTTATCTGCTCGAAAAGCTCGCGCGCGAGCATGAGCAATTACATTGGCCCATTATGGAAATTCTATGTGCGTATATTAGGGAAAATTGCGATAAATTAAATCCACCTTCAGTAGAAATTCAGATTGCATATGCCACCATGAATTTTGATGAAGAATCAGAATATCTTATCAATAATCGGCAAATAGACGGTCCTCGCGTTGATATCCAAGCGGCACTCATTGTTATTGGAAGGAGATCCGAGCAACAGCGCGACTGGGAACGAAAATTACGCAAAAAATCTCACCACAAACTTAATTATCGATTGGATCTGAATTCTTGTCAGTTAGCAAAAATGACTTTTCGTGGGTTAAACTTCGAATATGCTATATTTGATAATTGTTGTTTTGAAAGATCATCATTTATAAACGTCGAATTAAATAATGCTAAAATGGGAGATATTCATTTTGAGGGAGGATTAATTCAAGATTCGAATTTATCAAATACGAATTTAAATTGGGCTTCCTTTCATGGAGCAAAAATTGAAAGAAAATATAATAG